>JAKFUL010000001.1 GCA_021732665.1 Acetobacteraceae bacterium | reverse complement strand
CCCTGGCTCTCCCCCCTGGCCCTCACGCCTGATCAGCGCGGCGGCTGGCCCGGCCCCACCGGCTGCCCATCGATGAGCGGCGGCTCATGCGCCCATTCGAAGCCGCGCCGCGCCCGGTTGAAGCCATTGTCGAAGAGCGGCCGCATATAGGCCTGGTCGAACGGCGCGTTGTACGGCACGTCGAAATCCGTGCCGATGAAGGCGAGGTTGAAGGTCATCCGGTCGCGCGTCGCCAGCGCCCAGACCCGCAGCACGTCGTTGAAGCCGCTGGCCGCCAGCATGGTCGAGATGGCGCGGCCGGTGATGCCCAGCGTGCGGCGTTCCACCGCCGCCCATTCCGGGTCCAGCCTGGCGTTGCGGATCAGGTAGATATTGGCCGGCCGCACGGGGCGGCCGCGCGCGATCAACTCGCGGCGCGGCGCGGTCAGCGCCGGCGGATAGAGGAAGGCCTGGTTGATGGCGCCGCCATCGACATGCATTTCCTGGTAGTTGCGGCCATCGAGGCTGACATCGAACATCACCGGCGGGAAGGCGCCGGGGATGGCGGCGGAGGCGAGCAGGACGCGGCGGATCAGCGCCAGGGCGCCGGGATGATCTGAGGCGGCGATGGCGCCGATGTTCCAGATCACCGGCAACTGCGCGTCCAGATCGGTGGTGCCGACCAGCAGCGAGCGGCCTTCGCGGTAGCCCTGGGCAATGCGCGCCTGCATGCCCTCGTTCAGATAGCGTGGGACGGTGCCGAGCAGCGGCAGGGTATCGGCCAGCGCGTCGTCCAGCAGGGCGGCGAGCAGCCCGCGCGAGCGCGCGATGTCGGCCAGCGTGACCTGGGTATAGACCTCCCGCAACCCGGCATCGCCATCGGGGCCGATGAAGGCGAAGGGTGCGGTGAGCGCGCCGGTGGAGACGCCGGTCACCAGGTCGAAGCTCGGCCGGCTGCCATGCGCGGTCCAGCCGCAGAGCAGGCCGGCACCGAAGGCCCCCGCCTCGCCACCGCCGGAGATCGCCAGAAGGTTGAGCGGAGGCAGGCGTTGGAGATCGGTCACACCCAGGCGCTGCGCGCTGCGCTGCAAGGCGCCCATCGCCTCACGGTTGAACGGCTCGATGCCGTTCTCCACCCGGAAGCGTTCGCCCGGCACGCCCAGCACGCTGGCCAGCCCGCCCTGGCCGCGCGGCACGGCGGGTTGGCGCACGGGCAGGGCGCAGCCGGGGATGGCGAGCGCGGCGGCCGCGGCCAGCCCCGCCCGCAAGGCGGCGCGGCGCCCGGCTTGCGGCAGCAGCCATTGCGGAAGCGGGGATGGTGGTGTCTCGGCCATGGCTGGCTCTCTTGCTAGCGGCCAAGCCTATCGCGCCCGCGGCGGCGGCGCCAGCGCCGAGGGCGATCTCGGGTTAACGGCCGGGCAACCCTTGATCGGTATGTTCCTGGCCTGGGACGATCGGGGATGCAAAATGCGGACGATGCGCTTCGACGGCAGCCTGCCGTCACTATTGATGGAGAATGCCGGTATTGGCGGCTGGGCGGCCTCCCTGCAGCTGCTGGGAGATCCCGCGCAGATCGCCTTTGTCGACATCGTCGGCAGCGCGGACCTGTTCATCCAGGCCTGGTACGACGCCTCCAGCGGCACGGTGCTGCTCGCCAACATCGCAACCCCCGATTACGAGGCCTTCAGCCGGGTGGCGGCGGCGCCGGTCATGAGCTTCTCGCTGCGCGCCTTCCTCACCGACGGAACCCAGGCGGTGAGCGACACCAGCTGGTCCTTCAGCGTGGGCGATGTGGACGACACCCCGCCGCAGGCACTGGCCTTCTATCGCGGCGGCTCGGTCGCGCCGGGCGTCCCCGGCGGGGTGATCGGCCAGCTGACGGTGAGCGATCCTGACAGCACCGCCCTGGCCAGCTTCAGCATCAGCGACACGGATTCATGGATGTTCGAGGTGATCGGCGACAGCCTGAAGCTGCGCGACGGCGTGTCGCTGGCGATCAGCGACGGCCCCTACCGGGTGATCACCGTCGATGTCTCCGATGGCCACCAATCGGCGGCGCTGCGGTTGCAGATCCGCGTGGAATCGCCGGCGGGCGAGCAATCCGTGCTCGATGTGCTCGACCCATGGGAGACCAAATCGGGCTTCTCCTACAAGAGCGCGGCCACGGTTTGGGCCGCGCGCGGCGCCTGGGAGATCGACCGGATCGATGATTACGGTGGCGAGCTGTTCAGCATCACCCTCAAGAATGCCGAGCAGGTCTGGCTGCCGAAGCTGGATCGGATCGAGCTGCTCAATGGCGTGATCGACATGCGCGCCGATGGCAACGTCGTCCTCGCCAATTCGGTCTACAAGGCGGTGCTGGGGCGCACGGTGGAAAGCAGCTTTCTCTGGCAGCTCACGAGCGATCTCGACTCGGGCGCGATCGGGAGCGAGCAGCTGGCCACCATTCTGCTGGCGAGCGGCGAGTACCAGGGCCGCTACGGCACTCTGAACAATGACCAATACGTCCGCCAGCTCTACACCAACACCGACGGCGGCAGCACCAGCGAGGCGGCAATCCAGTATTGGAAAGGCGTGCTCGACGGCGGCGGCTCGCGCGGGAGCGTGGCACTGGCCTTCGCCAACTGGGATGTGGCGCGCGACAATCTCGCCGCCGCCAACCCCTCCGGCTATTGGCTCGAGCGGCCCTACGCCAAGATCGTCTCGTCGATCTATGACGTGGCGCTGGACCGGCTGCCGGAGCGCGACGGCTATGAATACTGGATGGGCAACCTCACCCGCGGGCTGCTGGCGCCGAAGGACCTGGCCAAGCTGTTCGGCCAATCCGCCGAATTCCTGGGCCGCTTCGAGGCCAAGTCGCAGGAGCAGTTCGTGCGCGAACTCTATCTCGAGGCGCTGGGGCGCGAGCCGGACATCGATGGCTTCAATTACTGGGTTGGGCATTTGACGCGCGGCACGCTGGCGCGGTCCGATATGGTGGAATCCTTTGGCTTCAGCAACGAGAAGCAGGGGCAGCTTTCGGCCTTGCCCTTGGGCGAGCCGTTCATTTAACCATTCGCCAGATTGACGTCGCGCTCTGTGGCGTTATATCCACAAAACACAAACTCGGAATGTGTTTTATGGCCGCCACACCCGCCCCTCCCTCCCGCAAGCCCAGCGGCGCGGAGGGGATCAAGCTTGCAAGCCAGGGCCTGCGCGGTGACATCGCCGCCGCCCTCAATGCCGAAACCGCGCGCGGCGGCATCTCCGAATCCGCCTATACCCTGCTGAAATTCCACGGCACCTACGAGCAGTTCGACCGTGACACCGCCACCCAGCGCAAGCAGGCGGGCGAGGACAAGGATTGGTCCTTCATGGTGCGGGTGCGCGCACCGGGTGGACGAATGACCGCGGCGCAATGGCTGGCGCTGGACGCGCTGGCCGATAGCCACGCCGATGGCACGCTGCGCCTGACCACACGGCAAGGGCTGCAATTCCACACAGTTTCGCGGGGCAATCTCAAATCCGCGATCGCCGCCATCAACAACACGCTGCTCACCACCATGGCGGCCTGCGGCGATGTCGTGCGCAATGTCACCACCACCCCCGCACCGATCCGCGACGCGGCGCATGCCCGGCTGGAGGAGACGGCGATCATGCTCTCGGCCGCCCTGCTGCCCCGCTCGCGCGCCCACCACACGCTGTTCCTCGATGAGGAGGAGGTCGGCGGCGCGGCGGAGGAACCGCTCTATGGCCCCACCTACCTGCCGCGCAAATTCAAGATCGGCCTGGTCCATGCCCTCGACAACACCGCCGATGTGCTGACCAATGATCTCGGCTTCATCCTCGTCGATGCAGGCTGGATCGTCACCATCGGCGGCGGCATGGGCATGACCCACAACAAGCCCGCCACCTATCCCCGCCTGGCGGACCCGGTGGCGCTGATCGGCCATGACGAGGTGCTGGAGACGGCGCAGGCCGTGATCCGCCTCTCGCGCGATCATGGCGACCGGTCGGACCGCAAGCATGCCCGGCTGAAATACGTCGTCGCCGAAAACGGCGTGGAATGGGTCCGCGCCCGGCTGGAGGCCGATCTCGGCCGCAAGCTGGCGCCCGCCCCCGCCCTGCCCGCCTTCACCGTACCGGAACTGCTGGGCTGGCATGAGCAGGGCGATGGACGCTGGTGGCTTGGCCTGCCCGTGCCCTCGGGGCGGGTGCAGGGCAATCTGCGCGCGGCGCTGCGCGAGGTGATCAGCCGCTTCGGCCCAGACCCCATCGCCACCCCGCAACAGGATTTGCTGCTGACCGATGTCCGCGATGCCGACCGCGCCCTGGTGCATGCGGTGCTCCGCGCCCATGGCGTCACCCCGGCCGAGGCGCTGAGCCCGCTGCGCCGCTGGTCGCTCTCCTGCACCGCGCTGCCGACCTGCGGCCAGGCGCTGACCGAGGGCGAGCGGGCGCACCACCCCATCCTGCTGGATGTGGAGGCCGCGCTGGAACGCCATGGCCTGCTGGGCGAGCGCATCTCGCTGCGACTGACCGGCTGCCCGAATGGCTGCGCCAGGCCCTATGCCGGCGATATCGGCGTGGTCGGGCGCGCCCCCGGGGTCTACACGCTGTTCGTGGGCGGCGATTTCGAGGGCACGCGGCTGAATTTCCCGGTGGCCGACAAGGTGGCGCAGGCGGCGATCGGCGCCACGCTGGCGCCGCTATTCGCCGCCTTCGCCCATGGCCGCGCGCCGGGCGAGGGTTTCGGCGATTTCTGCGCCCGGATCGGCCAGGACGCGGCAAGCGCGCTGGTCGCGCCCGCCAAGGCGGCCTGACCGCCGCGGGTTCAGCCCGCCAGCATCGTCTTCACCAACTCATTCACCGCCGCCGGGTTGCCCTTCCCGGCCATGGCTTTCATCGTCTGGCCGACGAAGAAGCCGAAGAGCTTCTCCTTGCCCGAGCGGTATTCGGCGACCTTGTCGGCATTGGCCTCCATCACCGCGCGGATCGCGGCCTCGATGGCGCCGGTATCGGTCACCTGCTTCAGGCCGCGGGCTTGCACGATGCCGCCGGGCGCGCCCTCGCCCTCCAGCATATGCTCAAAGACCTGCTTGGCGATGGTGCCGGAAATGGTCTTGTCCGCGATCAGGTCGAGCAGCTCGCCCATATGCCCGGCAGAAACCGGCGGGTCGGCGATGTCGCGCCGCAGGCGGTTCAGTGCGGCGAAATAATCGCCGGTGAGCCAGTTGGCCGCCAGCTTGGCGTCGCGCCCGCGCGCCATGGTCTCGAAGAATACCGCCGTCTCGCGGTCCAGCGTCAGCACATGCGCGTCATAGGGCGTCAGGCCCATGGCGACGTAGCGGGCGCGCCGGGCGTCCGGCAGTTCAGGCAGCGAGGCCTTCAGCTGCTCGACCCAGGACTGCTCCAGCACCAGCGGCGGCAGGTCGGGGTCGGGGAAGTAGCGGTAGTCATGCGCATCCTCCTTCGAGCGCATGGAGCGCGTGACCCCGCGTGCCGTGTCGAAGAGGCGGGTTTCCTGGTGGACTTCCTCGCCGGATTCCCACAGCTCGATCTGCCGGCGCGCCTCGACCTCGACCGCCTGCATGACGAATTTGACCGAGTTCACGTTCTTGATCTCGCAGCGGGTGCGGAAGGGCTCGCCGGGTTTGCGGACGGAGACGTTGACGTCGGCGCGCATCGAGCCCTCGTCCATATTGCCGTCGCAGGTGCCCAGATAGCGCAAGATCTGGCGCAGCTTGGCGACATAGGCGCCGGCCTCCTCCGGGCTGCGCATATCGGGCTCGGAGACGATTTCCATCAGCGCCACGCCGGAGCGGTTGAGGTCGATGAAGGATTTGCTGGGGTGCTGGTCATGCAGCGACTTGCCGGCATCCTGTTCGAGATGCAGGCGGGTGATGCCGATGATTTTTTTCGCCCCGTCCTCCAGCGTGATCTCGATCTCGCCCGTGCCGACGATGGGGTGGGCGAACTGGCTGATCTGATAGCCCTGGGGCAGGTCGGCGTAGAAATAATTCTTCCGGTCGAAGCGGGACCAGAGGTTGATCTGGGCGTTGAGGCCGAGCCCGGTGCGCACGGCCTGGGCCACGCATTCGGCGTTGATGGAGGGCAGCATGCCGGGGAAGCCGGCATCGATGAAGCTGACCTGGGAATTGGGCGCGGCGCCGAAGGCGGTGGCGGCGCCGGAGAAGAGTTTTGCCTGCGACGTCACCTGGGCGTGGACTTCCAGGCCGATGACGAGTTCATAGCCGTCGATCATGTAGGTCATGCGATCACCCTTGGCTTGGCGGTGAACCCGGCCGCCCGCTCCACCGCCCCGGCCACCGCGAACACCCCTTCCTCATCGAACGGCCGCCCGACGATCTGCAACCCCAACGGCAGCCCCTGCCCATCCAGCCCCGCCGGCACGGCCATCCCCGGCAGCCCGGCCAAATTCGCCGTCACCGTGAACACGTCGTTCAGATACATCGCCACAGGGTCATCCTGCTTCTCATCCAGCCCGAAGGCAGCGCTCGGCGTCGCCGGCGTCAGCAGCGCGTCGCATGTCTCCCAGGCCAGGTCGAAATCGCGCTTGATCAGCGCGCGGACCTGCTGCGCCTTGAGGTAATAGGCGTCGTAATACCCGGCACTCAGCACATAGGTGCCTATCATGATCCGCCGCTTCACCTCGGCACCGAACCCCGCCGCGCGGGTCCGCTCATACAGTTCCGTCAGATCGCCCCCGGCCACCCGGGCACCGAACCGCACGCCATCATAGCGCGCGAGGTTGGACGAAGCCTCGGCCGGCGCCACGATGTAGTAGGTCGGTAGCGCGTATTTCGTGTGCGGCAGCGAGACATCGACAATACTCGCCCCCGCGTCGCGCAGCCAGGCAATCCCCTGGCTCCACAGTGCCTCGATCTCGGAGGGCATGCCCTCCATCCGGTATTCTCTGGGAATGCCGACACGAACCCCCTTCACGCCACGCCCCACGGCGGCGGCGAAATCGGGCACCGCCATGTCCACGCTGGTCGAATCCCGCGGGTCGAAGCCGGACATCGAGCGCAGCAGCACAGCGCAATCCATCACGTCCCGCGCGATGGGCCCCGCCTGGTCCAGCGAGGACGCGAACGCCACCACGCCAAAGCGCGAGCAACGCCCATAGGTCGGCTTGATCCCCGCCACGCCGCAAAACGCCGCCGGCTGGCGGATGGAGCCGCCGGTGTCGGTCGCCGTCGCGCCCAGCGCCATGCGCGCCGCCACCGCCGCCGCCGAACCACCCGAAGACCCGCCGGGCACCAGCCGCGTATCCGGGTCATTGCCGCGCGACCAGGGGTTCTCCACCGGCCCAAACGCCGAGGTGGCGTTGGAGGACCCCATGGCGAATTCATCCAGGTTCAGCTTGCCCAGGAACACCGCGCCGTCGCGAAGCAACTGCTTCGTCACCGTGCTCTCATAAGGCGGCGTGAAATCGCCGAGGATGCGGCTGCCGGCCGTGGTGCGGGTGCCCGCGGTGCAGAACAAATCCTTGATGCCGAGCGGAATGCCCTCCAGCGGCCCGCCCTGGCCGGCCGCCAGTTTTCGGTCGGAGGCATCGGCGACGGCCAGCGCGGCCTCCCCGGTCACGGTGATGTAGGCGTTCAGCCGCGGGTTCAGCGCCGCGATGGCATCCAGATAGGCCTGGGTCAACTCGCGCGCGGAAATCTGCTTCGCGTCCAGCGCGACGCGGGCCTCAGCCAGGGAAAGATCGGTCGGGCGCATTATTCGACCACCTTGGGCACGCCGAAATATTCGCCCTCGCGGTCCGGCGCATTGGCCAGCACGGCGTCGGCCTGGCCGCCATCGGTCACGGCGTCCTCGCGCCAGCGCAGCGCGGTGGCACCCCCGCCGGCCATGGGTTCCACCCCCGTGGTGTCCACCTCGCGCAGCTGCTCGATCCAGCCCAGGATGCCGTTGATTTCCTGCGCCAGGCCCGGCAGGGCCGATTCCTCGACATGGATGCGGCTCAGGGTGGCGACGCGTTTGATGGTGGCGATGTCCACGCTCATGACTATCGGGTGTCCTCGGGGCATAAGATCAGCGATGGCCTTGTTCACCATGCTTCAACTGCGTGCAAGCCTGCCCCGCGACGCGCGGCTGCTGGGGCTGGACCCTGGGTCGAAGACCATCGGGGTCGCGCTCAGCGATGTCTCGCTCATGCTGGCCTCGCCCTATGGGTCGATCGCGCGCGGCAAGCTGGCGGCGAATGCGGCGGAGGTTGCGCGCATTGCCGCCAAGGAGGGGGTGGGCGGGCTGCTGGTGGGGCTGCCGCTGGGGATGGATGGGAGTTTCGGCCCGGCGGCGCAGGCGGCGAAGGACTGGGCCATGGCGATGGGCCAGGCCACGGGGCTGCCGGTGGCGCTGTGGGATGAGCGGCTTTCCAGTGCCGCCGTGAACCGGGCGATGATCGCGGCGGATGTGACAAGGTCGAAGCGGGCGGCGGCGGTGGATGCGGCGGCCGCGGCCTACACGCTGCAGGCTGCCTTGGATGCGACGAAAGCCCCCGCCTATCGCCACGATCGCTGAAGCCGAATGGCGCCATGCCAGGGAATCTGCGAGGTTTCCCTTGCCAACAAGGAGAGAAACCCGTGCGTCCATTGCTACTTGCCGCAGCCCTCACCCTCACCGCCCTTCCCGCGATGGCGCAAGGCCTGGCCTGCGACGGCCGCCTTGGCACAGGCGCGGTGCTGATGCGCGTGGGAACAAGCGCCAACGTCGAGGGGCCGCGCAACCAGGCCACGGTGCGGGAATACACGATCGACCTGCGCAACCTGTCCAGCCAGCCGATGCTGGTCTTTGTCATGCTCCGCAGCACAGGCCTGCCCAGCCCGCAGCCGATGCGCGAGGTGGACATCCCAGCGGGGCAGACGCGCAATGTCGTTCTCCTGCGCACCGGCCTGGACGGGCCCAATTACACCAACGCCATCACCAGCGGCCTTGCCTATAGCTGCCGCTGAGCCCGGCTGACGGGCCGGAGACCACCATGCGTCACCCCGCCGCCCCTGCTTGCCGCGTGGTGACGGGCGCCACGCCTGGCCAGGGCTGGTTACGGCGACGATGCGCCAGAGCGCGAAGCCCAGGGTTCCGTAGCGCCGCCGCACGGGGTAGGCTCGTCTCTTGTGAGCTTCTCCTATCCTATCCTCCCCTCCGGCCACCTCCTCGCCATCGAAGGCCTGGAGGCCCCGCATATCGCGGCGCTGCTCGACCTCGCCGAATCCTATGCGCTGCTCAACCGCCAGGGCAAAACCCAGCGCGACCTGCTGCGCGGCCGCACCCTCATCAACCTGTTCTTCGAGGACAGCACCCGCACCCGCACCTCCTTCGAGATCGCCGGCAAGCGCCTGGGCGCGGACGTGATCAACATGTCGGTCTCCAATTCCAGCGTGAACAAGGGCGAGACGCTGCTCGACACCGCCAGCACGCTGAACGCCATGAACACCGACCTGCTGGTGGTCCGCCACGGCCAGTCCGGCGCCCCCGCGCTGCTGGCCCAGAAGGTCACGGCGGCGGTGATCAATGCCGGCGACGGCACCCATGAACACCCCACCCAGGCGCTGCTCGACGCACTCACCATCCGCCGCCACAAGGGCGATCTGCGCAACCTGGTGGTGGCGATCTGCGGCGACATCACCCATTCGCGCGTCGCCCGCTCCAACATCCACCTGCTCGGCGCCATGGGGGCCGAGGTACGGCTGATCGCCCCCCCCACCCTGCTGCCGGCCGAGGTCGGGCGCCTGGGCGTGCAGGTCTTCCACGACATGCGAAAGGGCCTGGAAGGCGCCGACGTCGTGATGATGCTCCGCCTGCAACGCGAACGCATGTCCGGCGGGCTGGTGCCCAGCGCGCGGGAGTTCTTTCGGTTCTACGGGCTGGACGCGGAAAAACTCGCCTTCGCCAAGCCCGATTCCATCGTGATGCACCCGGGCCCGATGAATCGCGGCATCGAGATCGACAGTGCCATCGCCGACCACCCGACGCGCTCGGTGATCGGCGAACAGGTGGAGATGGGCGTGGCCCTGCGCATGGCGGTGCTGGATGTGCTGGCGCGTGGCCTCAGGCGGAACTCGTGATCCCCCGCCTCGCCGTCGCGGGGGAGGCCAGCGCCCTGCGCAGCCTGGTCCGCGCCGCCTACGCCCATTACGTCCCGCGCCTGGGCCGCGAACCCGCGCCGATGGGCGATGACTACGAGGCCCGCATCGCCGCCGGCCAGGCCTGGCTGATCCCCGACACCGCGGTACTGGTGCTGGAGGACACCGAGGAGGGCCTGCTGCTGGACAATATCGCGGTGGCCGAAAGCGCCCGCGGCACCGGCATCGGCCGCGCCCTGATCGCCTTCGCCGAGGCCGAGACGCTGCGGCGCGGCCACACCCGCCTTTGGCTCTACACCAACGAGAAAATGGTCGAGAACATCGCCCTCTACACCCGCCTGGGCTTTGCCGAGACGCATCGCGAGGAACAGGCCAGCTTTTCCCGCGTCTTCATGGAAAAATACCCGGTGGCCTACCAGACCACCTCCACCCCATAGCGCGCGAAGACCCGGTCCAGCGTGACCACCCCCGCGCCCTCGGCCAAAGCGGCGGCGATCAGCATCCTGTCCATCGGGTCGGCATGATGCGGCGGCAGCGCATTGGCCGCCTCCGCCACCTCGGCGGTGAGCGGCATGAGGCGAAACCCCTCCGCCATCAGGCTGCCGGAAAAATCCTCGGCCCAGGCCTGCGGCAGGATCGGCAGCCTGCCCATGCGCTGCTTGCGGGTCACTTCCCACACCGTGATGGCCGAGACCATCACCTCGCCCTCGCGCATCAGCGCCAATCCCCTGGCCGACATGCCGACGCCACCCTGGCCGAAAAACACGATCAGCGCGCAGGCATCGGCGAAGACGCTCACCCGTTCCAGCCCTCGGCTTCCAGCTCCGCCTCGGTCAGCGCAGCGAAGACGGCGTGATCATAGACGAAGCCTTCCCAGGCCCCGCTGGAACGCCAGGCGCCGGCCTGCCGCGGCCGCCGCGGCGCCCCCACGCCCTGGATACGCGCCACTGGCCGGCCATGCCGCGTCACCACGATCTCCCCGCCAGCCTCCACCTCATTGAGGAGGGAGGACAGATGCGCCTTCGCCTGATACACGGTCACCGTCTTCATCGCCCACCCTTTCTGGTCAATGATCTGGTCAATATGCCGCCGCCATGACACCATCGCAAGCATGACGACCGCGCCGCTGCTGATCCACAATGCACGCCTGATCGACCCCGCCACCGGGCTCGACACCCCCGGCGCGTTGCTGATCGAAAATGGCCGCATCGCCTCGTTGAACGGCGCCGCCGCCGATGGCGCCGAAAAGCTGGACGCCGGCGGCCGCATCCTCGCCCCCGGCCTGATCGACATGCGCGCGGCGCTCGGTGAACCCGGCGCCGAACACCGCGAGACCATCGCCTCCGCCGCCCTCGCCGCCGCCGCCGGCGGCATCACCACCATCTGCGCCCTGCCCGATACCCAGCCGGTGCTGGACGACCCTGCCCTGGTCGAATTCATCGCCCGGCGTGGCGAGGCCACGGGCAGTCTCACCATCCTGCCCTACGCCGCCGCCACCCGCGGCCTCAAGGGCCTCGAACTCTCGGAATTCGGCCTGCTCAGGGAAGCCGGCGCGGTGGCTTTTACCGACGGCGCCCATGCCATCGCCTCCGCCCGTACCATGCGCCTGGCGCTGAGCTACGCCCGCGCCTTCGGCACCTTCATCGTGCAGCACCCGGAAGAACCCAGCCTCGCCAATGGCGCCGCCACCGAGGGCGAGCTCGCCACCCGCCTCGGCCTGCCCGGCATCCCCATGGCGGCCGAGGCGATGATGGTCGCCCGCGACATCGCGCTGGCCCGCCTCACCGGCGGCCATGTGCATTTCTCCCGTGTCTCGACGGCCGAGGCGATCAATCTGATCCGCCGCGCGAAGCATGATGGGCTGACGGTGACCTGCGACACCGCCCCCCCCTATTTCGACCTCAATGAAAACGCCATCACCGGCTATCGCAGCTACGCCAAGCTCAGCCCGCCGCTTCGGCCGGAGGAGGAGCGCCGCGCCGTCGTGGCCGGCCTCGCCGATGGCACGATCGACGCCGTCGTCTCCGACCACCAGCCGCGCGACGCCGATGACAAGCGCCTGCCCTTCGTCCAGGCCGAGGCCGGCGGTGCGGGGCTGGCCACCCTGCTGGCGGTGACGCTGGCCCGGGTGCATGCAGGAGACCTGTCGCTGATCGCAGCCCTCGCCCTGCTGACCTCCCGCCCGGCGGCGCTGTTGGGCATCGCGGCCGGGCGCCTGGCGGTCGGCCAGCCTGCCGACCTCATGCTGTTCGACCTCGACCGCGCCTGGCAGGTCAAGGACGGCCAGCTTCCCGGCAAGGCGCAGAACTCGCCCTTCGATGGCCGCGCCCTGGAGGGCCGTGTCACCGCCACCTTCAAATCCGGCCGCAAGGTGTTTTCCGCATGATCCTCGAAGCCATACTGGCGGCGATCCTGGGCTTGCTGCTCGGCTCCATCCCCTTCGGCCTCATCCTGACCCGCGCGGCGGGGCTGGGGGATGTGCGGCAAATCGGCTCGGGCAGCATCGGCGCCACCAATGTGCTGCGCACCGGCAACAAGGCGCTGGCCGCCGCAACCCTGCTGCTGGATGCGGCCAAGGGCGGCGTGGCCGTCTGGGCCGCCCATGCGCTGATCGGCACGGGGCCCGATGTCGTGGCCGGCGTCGCCGCGGTGATCGGCCATTGCCTGCCGCCCTGGCTGAATTTCCGTGGCGGCAAGGGGGTGGCGACGGCGCTGGGCGTCTTCCTCGTGCTGGCCTGGCCGGTCTTCCTGGTGGCCGGCGCCATCTGGCTGCTGGTGGCGAAACTCCGGAAAATCTCCTCGCTGGCCTCGCTTTCGGCCATGGGCGCCTCGGTCATCTCCTCGGTGGTGCTCACGCCGGGGCCGGTGGGCATCGGCATCCTCGTCATCGCCGCCTTCGTCGCCTGGCGCCACCAGGCCAATATCGAGCGCCTCGCGCGCGGGACGGAACCCCGGATCGGCGAAGGGAAGTGACCGACCTTGCGCGCCTGAGGCTGGCGCGCAGCGAGGGCGTGGGCCCGACCAACCATCGCCGGCTGCTGGAGCGCTTCGGCTCCGCATCAGCCGCCATCGCCGCCCTCTCCCGCAACCCCGAGCGGTTCCGCCCCGCGCCCGCGGCCGATTGTGCCCGGGAGATCGAGGCCACCACCTCGATCGGCGGCCGTTTCCTCTTTCTGGGCGAGGCTGGCTACCCCGCGCTGATGGCCGAGCTGCCCGACGCGCCGCCCGTCCTCATCACCCTGGGCGACGTCGCCGCCCTTGCGCCGCGCGCGGTCGCCATCGTCGGCGCCCGCAACGCCTCCGCCGCCGGCCGCCGCATCGCCGAGGATTTGGCCGATGAGTTGGCGCTGAAGGGCCTGTGCGTCATTTCCGGCATGGCGCGCGGCATCGACGCATCAGCGCATCAGGGCGCGCTGCATGCCAAGGGCCGCACCATAGCCGCCATCGCCGGCGGGCTGGACGTGGCCTATCCGCCGGAGAACGCCCTGCTGCAGGCGCGCGTGGCGGACCAGGGCGGGCTGCTGGTCACCGAGGCGCCACTCGGCACCCATCCCGTCGCCCGCCATTTCCCCCGCCGCAACCGCATCATCGCCGGCCTCGCCCTTGGCGTGGTGGTGGTGGAGGCGATGGAGAAATCCGGCACGCTGATCACCGCCCGCCTGGCCCTGGATTATGGCCGCGAGCTCTACGCCGTGCCCGGCAGCCCGGCCGACCCGCGCTCGAGGGGCTGCAACGACCTCATCCGCCAGGGTGCCCATCTGTGCGAGAACGCGGCCGATGTGCTGGAGTTCCTGCCCCTCGCCCCCTCCGCCGCACCCCTCTTCCAACCCCGTGCCTTCGCGTCGGAACCGGTGGAGGAGGCCCCGGCGCCTGTTGGCGACCTGGCCCAAGTGCTTGAAATGCTTGGCCCCACACCGATCTCTGTTGACGAGCTTGCGCGCCGCTGCCAGCTATCGGCCCCAAGCCTGCGCGCCATCCTGTTCGATCTCGAGCTGGAGGGGCGTGTCCAAACCCTTCCGGGCAACCGGGTGGCGCTGCCCTGAGGCGCGCTGCCAGGCCCCCTTTCTGGAACCGAGATGCCAGACGTCCTCGTCGTCGAAAGCCCCGCCAAGGCCAAGACCATCAACAAATACCTCGGCGGTGATTTCACCGTCCTGGCCAGCTTCGGCCATGTCCGCGACCTGCCGGCGAAGGACGGCTCGGTCCGCCCGGACGAGGATTTCGCGATGGATTGGGAGGCCGATGAGCGGGGCCAGAAGCAGGTCCGCGCCATTGCGGCCGCGCTGCGCGGCGCCAAGCGCCTCTACCTCGCCACCGACCCGGATCGCGAGGGCGAGGCGATTTCCTGGCATGTGAAGGACATGTTGTTCCGAACTGGCGCGCTGAAGGGGGTGCAAGTCAGCCGCATCACCTTCAATGAGATCACCAAGAAGGCGGTGCAATACGCCGTGGCGCACCCGCGCGAGCTGGATACGCCGCTGATCGAGGCCTATCTGGCGCGCCGCGCGCTGGATTACCTGGTGGGTTTCTCCCTGTCGCCCGTGCTGTGGCGCAAGCTGCCGGGCAGCCGTTCCGCGGGGCGGGTGCAAAGCGTGGCGCTGCGGCTGATCTGCGAGCGCGAGGCAGAGATCGAAGTTTTTCGGGCGCGGGAATACTGGACCGTCGAGGGCCGCTTCCTGACCCAACTCGGCGTGCCCTTCCCCGCCCGCCTGACGCATCACGAGGGCAAAAAGCTCGACCAGTTCGACCTCAACACAGAAGCGCTGGCGGAGACGGCGAAGCGCGCGGTGGAGGCCGCGAGTTTTTCGGTGGGTTCGGTCGAGAAGAAGCGCACGCGGCGCAATCCGCCCGCGCCCTTCACCACCTCCACCTTGCAGCAGGAAGCGTCGCGCAAGCTGGGCATGGGCGCCCAGGCCACCATGCGCCTCGCGCAGCAGCTTTATGAGGGTGTGGAGATCGCCGGCGAGACCGTCGGCCTGATCACCTATATGCGGACCGACGGCGTGCAGATGTCGCGCGACGCCATCTCGGCGATCCGTGACCACGTCAAAAGCGAATTCGGCCCCGACTACCTGCCCGGCGCCGCCCGCGAATACGCGACCCGCGCCAAGAACGCCCAGGAAGCGCATGAGGCCGTCCGCCCCACCGATGTCGGCCTGCGGCCGCAGGACGCGGCGCAATACATCTCCGGCCCCCAGCTTCGCCTTTACGAGCTGATCTGGAAGCGCGCCGTCGCCAGCCAGATGCAGAGCGCGGAGCTGGACCAAACCGTGGTCGAGTTGGTGGAGCCCACCGGGCGGACAAAGCTGCGCGCCAATGGCAGCGTCATCGCCTTCGATGGTTTCCTGAAGCTTTATCGCGAGGATGCCGACGACGCCGAGGCCGACCGCCGCGCCGGCCTCGCCGCCGCCCAGGCGGAGGATGACGACAACCGCACCCTACCGCCGATGCGCGAGCGCGAGCCGGTGAAGACCCGCGAGGTCACCACCACCCAGCACTTCACCCAGCCGCCGCCGCGCTATTCCGAAGCCAGCCTGGTCAAGCGCATGGAGGAGCTGGGGATCGGCCGCCCCTCCACCTATGCTTCCATCCTCCAGGTCCTGCAGGACCGGGAATATGTGAAGATCGACAAGCGCCGCTTCATCCCGGAAGACCGCGGCCGCCTCGTCACCGCCTTCCTGGTCAGCTTTTTCGAGCGTTATGTGGACCCGGGCTTCACCTCGGGGCTGGAAGAGCAGCTCGACGACATCTCCGGCGGCCGCGCCGAATGGCGCGCCGTGATGCGGGCGTTCTGGGAGCATTTCTCCAAGGCGATCGAGGCGACGAAGGAGCTGAAAATCTCCGACGTCATCGACCGGCTGGATGATGATCTCGGCCCGCATTTCTTCCCCGCCGCCGATGACGGGCGCGACCCGCGCCTTTGCCCGGCCTGCTCGGCCGGCAGGCTGGGGCTGCGGCTGGGCAAGACCGGCGCCTTCATCGGCTGCTCCAACTACCCCGAATGCCGCTACACCCGCCCCCTCGCCGTGCCGGGCGCCGAGGGCGATGCGGCCGGCGGCGGTTTCGCCGACGGCCTGCGCAACCTGGGCACCGACCCGGTCAGCGGCCAGGACATCACCATGCGCCGCGGCCCCTATGGCATCTATGTGCAGCTCGGCGAGCCGGGCACGGATGAGAAGGGCAAACCGACCAAACCGCGCCGGGCCAGCCTGCTGCGCGGCATGGACCCGGACAGCATCACGCTGGAACGCGCGCTGGCCTTGCTGTCGATGCCGCGCATCGTCGGCGTGCATCCCGAGCGCGCGGAGGAGATCGTCGCCCATCTCGGCCGCTTCGGCCCCTACATCACCATGGGCGCGCTGAGCAAAACGCTGGACAAGGATGATGATGTGCTCAGCCTGGGCCTCAACCGCGCCGTGACGCTGTTGGCCGACGCCAAGCCGCGGGGCCTGGTGGTGGGCATGCACCCCGCCGATGGCGAGAAGGTGGAGGTGCGGCGTGGCCGCTTCGGCCCCTTCCTGATGCATGGCAAGCGCGTGGCCAATCTGCCGCGCGGCACCGAGATGGAGGCGGTCACCCTAGATGAGGCGGTGACCCTGCTGGCCGAGAAGGGCAAGGAATTGCCGCCGTTGAAGGGCGCCAAGGGCCGCGCGAAGGCCAAGCCGGCAAAGGCCAAGCCCGCGCCGGCCGAGGCGGCCGAAAAGCCCGCTGCCGCGCGAAAACCCGCCGCCAGGAAGCCGGCGGCGAAGAAGCCCGCGGCCAAAAAATCCGCGGCCAAGGCGTGAAGCGCCCAGGCCCCCCGCCCCGCGGAAAAAAACCCTATACCGGCACCAAGCCGGCCAAGGGATTGACCAAGGACCCGCACGCCGCGCGTCGCAAGAAATCCGGCGCCCCCGGCTATCCCCGCCCGCCGGAGGAAGCCGCCGCCGCCCGCCGCGCGGCCGAAGCCGCCGAGGCACCGCGCGCCCGCCCGGCGCGCGAGGCAGCGGCGGAAAAACCCCGCCCACCGCGCAGCCGCAATCACGGCGCCCCACGCGATGCCGGTTTCGACACGGTGGAAAAACCGCGCCCGATCCGTGGTCGCAAAGCCGCCATGGAGGCCGGCGCCGCCCGCGTCGCCAGCGAGGGGCCGCGCCCCGCGCGCCTCCGCAAGCCCGCGCCGGCACGCGACACGATGCGTGTCGTGGCCGACACCCACGCGGCCCCACCGCATGTGCCACCGCCCAAACCCTCCCGCGCCGAAAGGCGGGGCGAGCGCGAGGGCGCCGAGCCCCGGCCCATGCCCAGCGTGGAGGCGTTGCAGATCTTCCTGCGCGGCGCCCGCGCCAAGGTCGGCCGCAACGAGATCGCCCGGCATTTCGGCCTGACCTCCGAACAGCGGCCCGAGCTGCGGGCGCTGCTGTCGCGCATGCAGGATGCGGGCGTGCCCACCCCCGCCGGCAATCGCGGGCCCAAGCCTGCCCGCCCCGAGCGCGGAACGCGCGAACCCAGTGCCGAGCGCGGGACGCGCGACCCGCGGCCCGAGCGCCGGCCGGACAGCCTGCCGGAGATGCTCCCGGTCGAAATCTTCGGCACCGACCCCGATGGCGAACCCCTGGCCCGCCCGCTGAACTGGCAGGGCGAGGGCCGCCCGCCGATCATCTACATGCGCCCCGAAGAACGCGGCCAGCCCGCCCTCGCCCCCGGCGAACGCGTCCTGGCCCGGCTGCGCCCGCTCGGTGGCGGCAAGTATGAGGGCCGCACCTTCAAGCGCATCGCCTCGGCCGAGGCCCCGGCGCGCATTCTCGGCGTCGTGGAGAACGGCCGCATCATCCCCACCGACCGCCGGCAGAAGGGCCAGTGGAGTCTGGAAGGCGCCGGCGCGAAAGAGGGCGACATCGTCCTTGCCGAACCCACCCCCGCCGGCCACCGCCATTTCGGCCCCAAGCCCGCCCGCGTCACCGAAATCCTGGGCCGGATGGGCGAGGCGAAATCGGTCTCGCTGATCTGCATCCACGCCCATGGCATCCCCACCGAATTCCCGGCCGAGGCGGTGGAGCAGGCCGAAAAAGCCCGCGCCACGCCCAAGGGCAAGCGCACCGATCTGCGCACCACCGCGCTGGTCACCATCGATGGCGAGGACGCCCGCGATTTCGACGATGCCGTCTTCGCCGAGCGCGACGGCACCGGCTGGCGCGTCCTCGTCGCCATCGCCGATGTGGCGCATTACGTGCAGCCCGGCTCGGCGCTGGACCGCGAGGCGCGGCGGCGCGGCAACTCGGTCTATTTCCCCGACCGCGTGGTGCCCATGCTGCCCGAGGCGCTGTCCAATGGCTGGTGCAGCCTGCGGCCCAACGAGGATCGCGGCTGCCTCTTCGTGGAGATGCGCTTCTCGGCCGATGGCGAGAAATCCTCGCATCGCTTCGGCCGCGGCCTCATGCGCTCAGTGGCCCGCCTCACCTATGAGGAGCTCCAGGCCGCCCGCGATTCCGACAATGAACCGCAGAACCTGGAGCCGGGCCATACCGCCCGCCTCTACGGCGCCTTCGAGGCGTTGCTGGGCGCCCGCCAACGCCGCGGCACGCTGGAACTCGACATCCCCGAGCGCCGCGTCGTCCTCAGCCCCGAGGGCGAGGTGCTGGGCGTCGCCCCCCGCCCGCGCCTGGACAGCCACAAGCTGATCGAGGAGTTCATGGTCGCCGCCAATGTCTGCGCGGCCGAGGAGCTGGAGCGCCTGGCTCAGCCCACCATGTACCGCATCCATGACCGGCCCTCGGACCAGAAGATGGAAGGGCTCAGGCAATTCCTGCAGCAATTCGCCATCAACATGCCGGCCAGCAACCAGCTGCACCCCCGCAATTTTTCGCATGTGCTGGAGATGGTGAAGGGTGCTGCGCATGAGCGCCTGGTGAATGAGACGGTGCTGCGCAGCCAGTCCCAGGCCGCCTATGCGCCGGACAATATCGGCCATTTCGGACTCGCTTTGGCCCGCTACGCCCATTTCACCAGCCCGATCCGCCGCTATGCCGACCTCATGGTCCACCGCGCCCTGATCCGCGGCCTGAAACTCGGCGCGGACGGAATCACCGAGGCCGAGGCCGCGGAAATGCCCGAGATCGCCGACGCCATCACATCCACCGAACGCCGCGCGGCGGCGGCCGAGCGTGACGCGGTGGACCGCTACATGGCCGCCTTCATGACCGCGCGGGTGGGCGAGGTGTTTCCCGCCCGCATCTCCGGCGTCACCCGCTTCGGCATGTTCGTGGCCGTGGATGAGACCGGCGCGCAGGGGATGGTCCCCTTCTCCGCCCTGCCGGAGGATCGCTGGGACGAAGATCCTGGCACACAATCCCTGGTCGGCCGCCGCACCGGGCTGCGCTTTACGCTCGGCGATGCGGTGGAGGTGACCCTGCGCGAGGCCAATGCCATGACCGGCAGCCTGCAATTCGCCTTGCGCCAGGGGGGGGCGGCCAAGCCCAGCGCCGGCCCGCACCGGCATCGCGGCAAGCCGGCGAAGGGGCGGCGCTAGGCCACGCTGCGTTCACATGCGTTCACTCCGCATGGCCCAGCCGTTGCTGAGAGGATGATTCAGCGTTTTCGGCGATTCCGCCTCAACGCATCATGCTCCTAGCCTATTCCCCCGGCCGCACCGACATGGCGTAGGTCTCCTCGTCATTGCGCGCCACCACCCGCAGGCCGCGCCGCGCCGCCCAGATATTCACCTGGTGGTGCAGCGGGATGATGGCGTAATCCTCCATCGCCACGCGCGTGGCCCGGCGGTAGATCGCCTCGCGCAGCCCCGTGTCGAGGGTGACCAGCGCCTGGTCTAGCAGCGCGTCGAAGGCAGGGTTGGCATACATCGAGCGGTTGGAGGTGCCGCGTCCCCGCGCCGGGTTGGGTGTCGCGATCAGCCCGATCATCGGGCTGTCCGGCTCGCCCGTTCCCGTCCCCCAGCCCAGCAGCCCGACCGAGAATTCATTGCGCGCCGAGCGGCTGAAATAGACATTGGAGGGCATCGCCTGCACCTCCGTCCGCACCCCCACGCGCGCCCACATCTGGGCGATGGCCTGGATGATCCGGTCGTCATTGACGTAGCGGTCATTCGGCCCCGCCAGCACCACGCGAAAGCCCTGCGGCAGCCCCGCCTCGGCCAGCAGGCGTTGCGCGCGGGCCGGGTCGAAGGGGTCGGGGCGCAGCTCCGGGTCATGCCCCATCACCCCGGCGGCCAGGAACTGGCCGGAGGGCGAGGCGTGGCCGCCCATCACCTGGCGCACTATGGCATCGCGGTTGATCGCCAGCGACAAGGCTTGCCGCACGCGCTGGTCGCGCAGCGGGCTGGCGACCGGCCGTTCGCCATTCGGGCCGGTCACGCCCGGGGTGTCGTCGCGCGCATGGTCCAGATACAGGTAGATGTTGCGCAGCGCCGCCCGGCTGGCGATGCGGATCGCCGGATTGGCCGCCAGCCCCTCCACGTCGCGGGTCGAGACCGCGTCGATCACATCGACATCGCCGGCGCGAAGGGCCGCGATGCGCGCGGTGTCATTGGCGATGATGCGGTAATTCACCCGCGCCCAGGGTTCCGGCCCACCCCAGTAGCCCGGGTTGCGCTCCAGCACCGCCTGGTGGCCGGCGGTGTAGCTGACGAGGCGATACGGCCCGGTGCCGATGGCGGCGCGGCCCGAGTTGAAATCGGCCGTGTCCACATCGGCGCCCAGGCCCCGGCTGATGATGGAAATGCCGCTCATCCAGTTCGGCAGCAGCGGGTTGGGGCCGTTTGTGTGCATGCGGATGGTGTGGTCATCCACCACCTCCAGCCTTTGCACCTGCCTTGTGTAGATGGTGAAGCTGCCGGGCGAATTGCGCACATTCGGCACCCGCTCGAAGCTGAACACCACATCATCGGCGGTGAAGGGCCTGCCGTCATGGAAGGTTACGCCGCGCCTGAGGCGGAATTCCCAGACATTCGTGCCGATCGACTCCCAGCTCTCCGCCAGGCCGGGAATCAAACGAAAATCCTCATCGGTGCGCACGAGGCGGTCGAAGACATGCTTGTTCAGCGCGTTGTTGGGCGTCAGCGTGTGGAAATGCGGGTCCATCGAGGTGAAGGCCCCGCCCACGCCGATGCTGAGTGTCTGGGCAGCAGCACCCCCCGCCAGCAGAACCGCCGCCAACACCATCCCGCGCATGCCAAAGCCCCCCGATCGAACCCTGTCCAGCGTATTGTCAGCCCAAACCCCCAGCAACTACCGTGGCCCCCAGCCCGGAGCGCCCGACCCATGGACCTGCTTGTCACCGATGCAGTGATCGTCACCCAGGATGAAAACCGCACCATTCTGGATCGCGGTGGCATCGTGATCCGCGGCGACCGCATCGCCGCCATCGGCCCCACGGCGGAGATCGAGGTTACGCACCCGGACCTGCCGCGCATGTCCGGACGCGGAAAGGCGGTGCTGCCCGGCTTCGTCAACAGCCACACCCACACCATCCTCACCGTGCTGCGCGCGACGGTGGAGGATTGGGCGGGGAATGCCGTCTATGGCTACATGTCGCCGGTGTCCTACACAATGACGCCGCATGAGCGCTCGGTCATGGCCATGCTCGGCATCGTCGAAGGCATCCGCTCCGGCACCACCACCTTCGTGGATCCGTTCCGCCACGTGCCGGATTATGCCGATGCCATGGCGGGCCTGGGCGTGCGGTTGGTGCTGAGCGAGAACTGCGCCGATGTGAACACGCTCAAAATCCGCCACGGCGACTGGTCGGAGGACCCAGGCTTCGGTCAGGGTTTTCTCGACCGAACGAGGGACGGCATCGCCCGCTTCCACAACACCCACAACGGAAGGCTGCAAATCCAGATCGCCGCCCACGCCACTGACAACTGCACCCCCTCCTACCTGGAAAAGCTCACAGAGTTGGCGCGCGCGCACGACATGCCCCGCACCATCCACCTCGCCCAATCGGTCGAGGAGGTGCGGGTGATCCGCGAGAAATACCGCTGCACCCCCGCCGAATACCTCGCCCGCCACGGCTGGGCCGGCGCGGACGTCGTCGGCGCCCACTGGACCTACCTGACCGAGGCCGACGTGGCCCTGCTGGGCGAACACGGCATGCAGATGGTGCATTGCCCGGCCAATGGTTCGCGCCGCGGCCCGCACCCCGTGCTGGCCAAGGCCATCCGCCGGGCCGGGGTGAATATCTGCTTCGGCACCGACAACATGACCGAGGACATGTTCCACGCCATGAAGATCGGCCTGATCGTGCATCGCGGCGCCGAGGGCAGCCAGGGCGTGGAGCCGCAGCCCGAGGCGATCTTCGACGCCACCAACCGCAACGGCGCCCGCTCCATCGGCCGGCAGGCCGATATCGGCAGCCTGGAGGTGGGCAAGAAGGCGGATATCACCCTCCTCAATCTCAACTCCCCCAGCCTGCGGCCGGTGACCAACCTGGTCGGCAACATCGTGCATTACGGCCACCCCGGCACGGTGGAATCGGTGATGGTCGATGGCGAGTGGGTGCTGCGCGACGGCAAGCTGCTGGTCACCGATGAACTCGCGCTGATCGAGGAAGCCCAGGGTATCACCCAGGCCGTCTGGGCGCGGATGCTGGCCGCCAATCCGGACCTGCCGCCGCCCCGCTCGCTGCGCTGGCTGGATGTCTGACGCCATGACCCCAAAGACCCGCATGCACCTCGTCGCCTATATGAAGACCGGGCCGAGTGCGAGCTACCCCGGCGGCTGGCGCCATCCCACCGCCACGCTGCACGACATCTTCGAGCCCAGCCGCTGGGAGCACATTGCCCGCGTGCTGGAGGCCGGGGTCTTCGATGCCTGCTTCTTCGCCGATGGCCTGGGCCTGCCCGACAATTACAAGAACAGCTTCGCCGATTACGCCGGCCGCGGCGGCCAGACCTCGATGCTCGACCCGATGATCCTGCTGCCGCTGATGGCCCGCGTCACCACCCATCTCGGCCTGGGCGCCACCCTCTCCACCACCTTCAACAACCCCTATCAGATCGCCCGCGCCCTGGGCTCGCTCGACCTGATCAGCCGCGGCCGCGCCGCCTGGAACGTGGTGACCACGGCACGCGAGTTCGAGGCGCAGAATTGCGGCCCGGAATCCCTGCCGCCGAAAGATCTTCGCTACGACCGCGCCGATGAGATCATGGAGGCCTGCGACGCGCTGTGGGAGGGCTGGGAGGCGGACGCGCTGGTCATGGACAAGGCGTCCGGCGTTTTCGCCGATGCGGAAAAAATCCGCTACGCCAATTACACCGGGCGGCATGTCAGCACCCGCGGCCCGCTCTCCATCCCGCGTTCGCCGCAGACCCGCCCGGTCATCCTGCAGGCCGGCTCCTCCGAGCGCGGCCGCGCCTTCGCCGCGCGCTGGGCCGAGATGATCTTCTGCTCCCCCGCCACGAAGAAGGACGCGGCTGCCTATCGCGCCGACATCCATCGCCGCATGGACCTCCTCGGCCGCCCGCGCGAGGCCTGCGCGGTGCTGCCCACCCTCTCCCTGGTGATCGGCGAAACGGAGAGCATCGCCCGCGAAAAAGCCGCCCTCTTCGAATCGCTGGCCGACCCCGAGCTGGTCCTCGCCGCCGCCTCCTGGGCCGTCGCCGCCGACCTCTCCCTGCTGGAAACGCCCGAGGCCATCGAGGCCCAGGGCGGAAACCAGGGCGTGCAGGGCCATCGCGACCGGATGATGCAGGTGGCGGCCGCGAGGGGCATCTCCTTCGCCCAGGCCGTGCGCACCCCGCGCGAGCTCATCGCCGGCACCCCTGCCATGATCGCCGACATCATGGAGGACTGGTTCCGCTCCGGCGCCTGCGACGGGTTCATCCTGCCCCCCACCACCTTCCCCACCACATTCGAGGAATTCTCGACCTCGGTCGTGCCGGAATTGCAGCGCCGCGGGCTGTTCCGCACCGCCTATGCCGGGGCGACGCTGCGCGAGAATCTCCACAATCCCTGAGGCCCCGGGCGCCGGCCGGCATCCCTCATCAAGTCTTTACCCCGGCCGCCGATGCTGTCGCCGATCCTCTTGTTCGCCCTCCGAAATGGCGCCAGCATCGAAGGGTCATCACACGAAAGAGGAAAAACCCATGTTTCGCCGCGCCCTGTTCGCCTTGCCGCTCCTGGCCGCCACCGCCCTCGCGCCCGCCTATGCCCAGAATTGCGACACGCGCTTCACCTTCCACAATCGTTCGAGCCGGACGGTGATGGAGTTCTATTTCGACAGTTCGCGCAATCCGCGCTGGACGCGCGACGAGCTGGGCGCCGGCGTGCTGCCCGCCGGGCAGAGCAAGCGCTTCGCCGCCGCCTATTCCGGCAATTACGATTTCCGCGCGGTGCTGGACAATGGCCGCGCCGTCGAACTGCGTCAGATCGATATCTGCCGCATCACCGACGTCACCCTGACCGACCAGGGCATGAGCGCGCGGTAGCAGTCGCGGCCACGGCGCGGCGGACCACGCCGCGCCGTTCTCTCCCCCCCGGCTCTTGATCCCGGCTCTTGATCCAGGCCCCACTTGCGCCAAGCTGCATGCCATGAGCAGCAACCAGCCGCGCCACATCCGCCTGACCTCCCACCCCGACGGCATGGCGCATCGCTGGCCGCTGGCCTGGGCCGCGGCCACGCCCACGCAGCGCGGCCCGGTCATCGGCTCCACCACCCGCCTGGCCGACCGCAACGTGATCGGCACCCATGGCGGTTCCTATTCGGTGTATCGGGCGCTGGCCGTCTCCGCCGGCACGCTCTCGCCCCTGCAGCGGCCGGACCTCGCCAATACCCATCCGGTGGCCGAGATCGGCCCCCACCCGCAATGGAGCGAGCCCGGCAAGATCGTCTCGCTCGACCCCTGGGGCCACCTCGCGCAGACCGTCTTCGATGGCGCGATCGCCGAGGGCATCGACATCCGGCCCAGCATCGCTGTCACCCGCGCACGGCTGAACATGGCCGAGCTGAACGGGCTGATCGCCGAGGGCAGCCTGAAGCCCGATGGCCAAATCCTGCACGCCAATGGCGATGTCTCGGTCACCAAGATCGCCGTCGATCCGGTCTGGTGGCTCCCCGGCATCGCCGCGCGCTTCGCCACCCCCGAACACAGCCTCCGCCGCACCCTCTTCGAACAAACCGGCGGCATGTATCCCGAGCTGGTGACGCGGCCCGACCTCGAAGTCTTCCTCCCCCCCATCGGCGGCATTTCGGTTTACGTCTTCGGCGCGGTGGCCGATCTGGCCAGGCGCCGCGTGCCGCTGACCTGCCGCGTGCATGACGAATGCAACGGCTCGGACGTCTTCGGCTCCGACATCTGCACCTGCCGCCCCTACCTCATCCATGGCATCGAGGAGGGGGTGCGGGCGGCGCAGCAGGGCGGCGTGGGCCTGGTGGTCTACAACCGCAAGGAGGGCCGGGCGCTGGGCGAGGTCACCAAATTCCTGGTCTACAATGCCCGCAAGCGGCAGGAGGGCGGCGACCAGGCGGCGACCTATTTCGAGCGCACGGAATGCGTCGCCGGCGTGCAGGATGCCCGCTTCCAGCAGCTCATGCCCGATGTGCTGCATTGGCTGGGCATCACCCGCATCCACCGCCTGGTCTCGATGTCGAACATGAAATACGAGGCGATGGTCGGTCAGGGCATCGATGTCGGTGAGCGCGTTCCCATCCCCGAGGACCGCGTCCCCCCCGACGCCAATGTGGAAATGGAAGCCAAGAAAGCCGCCGGCTATTTCTCCGAAGATCTGCCCGATGCCGCGGCCCTGCGCGACACCATCGGCCGCCCGCTGGACAGCATGTGACCGAGGAGCTGCTGACCCCCGAGGCGGTGCGCGAGCGGGCCGGGGTGCTTTTCGAACTGGCCGAGCGCGACGCGCTGCCCGGCTGGCGCCTGCACGCCCAACGCATGGCGCCCACGGCGGATTTCGTGGCCCAGGTGATCCGCGAGAACTATCCCAGCCTGGAGGTGCCCTTCCACGCCCGCTGGCGTCACTTCCCGCCCGGGCGGTGGGAGGCGCTGCGCGCGACCCTGCCGCCGGAGCAACACGGCCCGGCCGCTTTCGACCTCGCCATCATCTCCGTGCTGCTCGATGCCGGGGCGGGCATGGGCTGGCGCTGGCGGGACAGCGACGGCAGGGTCTTCTCGCGCTCCGAGGGCCTGGCGGCGGCCAGCCTGGCCATGTTCGCAGCTGGGGCCTTCGGCGCGCCCGGCCGGGCCGATGGTGCGACACTGGCCGGCATTTCCGCCGGGACGCTTGCCGCCGGCTTCCAGGTCACATCCGAAAATTCGCTGGTCGGGCTGGAAGGACGTGCCGCCCTGCTGCGTCGCCTCGGCACCGCCATGCCCCGCCCCGGTGCATTGTTCGGTATGCTGGCGGCGCAAAACCCCCTGCCGGCGCGCAACATCCTCATCGCCGTCCTGAAGCATCTCGGCCCGATCTGGCCCGGCCGCATCAGCCGGGACGGGGTGAATCTGGGCGACACCTGGGCGCATCCTTCCATCCCCGGCGATGGGCTGATCCCCTTCCACAAGCTGTCGCAATGGCTCAGCTATTCGCTGGTGGAGCCGTTGCAGGCGGCTGGTGTGGCGGTGGTCGATCTCGACACCCTCACCGGCCTGCCGGAATACCGCAATGGCGGGCTGTTCTTCGACATGGGCGTGATCGCCCTGCGCGACCCGGATGATGCCGGCCGCGAACACGCGGCCGACGCGCCGCTGATCGTGGCCTGGCGCGCGCTGACCGTGGCGCTGCTCGACCGCCTGGCGCCGCTGGTGCGTGCCCGCCTGGGGGTGAGTGCTGCGGATTTCCCGCTGGCCCGCATGCTGGAGGGCGGCAGCTGGTCCGCCGGCCGCCGCCTGGCCGCGGCCGCCCGGCCCGATGGCGGCCCCCCCTTGCGCGTCACCAGCGACGGTACCGTTTTCTGAGGATTCTGCCCATGCCCGATGTCCATCTCGTCGATCACCCGCTGGTCCAGCACAAGCTCACTTTGCTGCGCCAGGTCGAGCGTTCCACCCAGGGTTTTCGCCGCCTCGTCAACGAGATCGGCATGCTGCTCTGCTACGAGGTCACGCGCGACCTGCCGCTGGAAATGACCGAGATCGAGACGCCGCTGACGCGCATGACCTCGCCCATCCTCGCCGGCAAGAAGCTGGTCTTCGCCCCCATCCTGCGGGCCGGGGTGGGGTTTCTGGATGGCATGCTGGACCTGGTGCCCTCGGCGCGCGTGGCCCATATCGGCCTATACCGGGACCCCACCACCCTTCAGGCGGTGGAATACTACTTCAAGGCCCCGCCCGATGTGGCCGAGCGCCTGGTCATCGTGCTCGACCCCATGCTGGCCACCGCCAATTCCGCGGTGGCGGCGGTGGACCGGCTGAAGGAGCGGGGTTGTCGGGACATCCGCATGGTCTGCCTGCTGGCGGCGCCCGAGGGCATCGCGCATTTCCATGGCAGCCATCCGGAGGTCGGCATCTGGACGGCGGCCATCGACAGCCATTTGAACGAACACGGCTATATCTTGCCGGGGCTGGGCGATGCGGGGGACCGGATTTTCGGCACGCGTTGACGCGCGTGGCGACGTGTGGCCGGCCCCGCCTGGCCTCAGCCGCCGATGGGCGCGCTAAACCGCTGTGCGTTGAGGCGCCTGAGCTCTTCATCGCGTTCGCGTTCCAATGCAGCGGTTCGGCCCTCGCAAGTTTGGCGGTCGCCTGGTGTGCAGGAACTGCGCAGGGCCAGCGCACGCTCGTCGTAGAGCCTACGAATGTCGGCGGCGCGTTGGGTGAAAAACCCGTCGCGGCTCTGTTCGCTGGAGAAGGATTCCGGCGGCAGGGTGACAAGAACATTCGCCGGGTAGTAGGACAGCGCTCCCGAGGCTGCATCGACGCCCAGACCGATGACACCACCAATCAGGAGATTGCCGACGGTCATGGCCTGGAATTGCGGGGTCGCACTGGCGACGCCGGGCAGGTTGCCTTGCCGGGTACACCGGATCGCGATGTCGCGGGTGGACTTGCTGATGGTGATTGTCCCCGGGGTGGGGTTGACCACGCCGACAATGCTTCCGTCGCGCGTCAG
Organism: Acetobacteraceae bacterium; assembly: GCA_021732665.1. Lineage (GTDB taxonomy): Bacteria > Pseudomonadota > Alphaproteobacteria > Acetobacterales > Acetobacteraceae > Rhodovarius. The sequence continues at coordinate 108,546 of JAKFUL010000001.1, read as the reverse complement.
GGTGCAAGACGCCCCGGCTGGCTCGGTAAGCACGGAAATGCTCTGGCTGGTACCCGTTGTAATCGTAGCGCATGCGGGCAGACCAAGAGAAATTATACAAATCATAGCAAAACGCTTTACCGTACCAATCATGTCAAGGATCCTTTCCTCGCCTCCTATGGATGCGGAATGCGAGTTGGCTGCTGGTGTTTTTGCTAAAGAAATATTTTCTCACGCAAATTTTGAGTAAACTTTACGCGGTGGATCGTCAATCAGCGAAAGCGGATTCTCGGCATTGGGTCGTCTTTTGGCGCGAGAGTGGCGAAATGAGCGCGGCGCCACACGCTGTCGATGACAGCTTCCGCTTGCCAGCGCGGGTCATGGCGCGATGATGGGGGGCAAACGCAGGAGCCAGCGCCGTGATGCACGGAACAGCAGGGCAAGGCACGCAGCTTCCACGCCGCGCATTGGCCGCAATTCTTCTGGCGCGTCCCGCTCTCGCACAGACGCAGGGGCAGGATTGGCCCACCCGGCCCATCCGCCTGATCGTCCCCTTCACCCCCGGTGGCCCGGTCGACGTCGTCGCCCGCCTCCTCGCCGAGCGCCTGCGCGACCGCCTGGGCCAGCCCGTGCTGATCGAGAACCGCGCCGGCGCCGGCGGCAGCCTGGGCGTGCGGCTGGTGGCGACCAGCCCGCCCGATGGGACCGCCTTCGTCCTCACCTCCTCCTCGCTGGCCATCTGGCCGGCCATGCACCCGCAGGGCGGGCTGGACCCCCGCCGGGACCTCACGCCGCTCAGCCTGGTCGCCGATATCGCCACCACCATCGTGGCACGGCCGGAGGCGCGGCTGGGGGATTTGGCCGCCCTGCTGCGCGCCGCGCGCGACGAACCCGGGGGTATCACCTACGGCACCTCCGGCATCGGCTCCTCCAACCATCTCTCCGGCGCCTTGTTCGCGGCCATGGCGGGGGTGCGCCTCACCCATGTGCCCTATCGCGGCGCCTCGGTTGCGATGAACGCGCTGCTGGCGCGCGATATCGACGTGGTCTTCGCCTCCACCGTCGAAACCCTGCCGGCGCATCGCGATGGCCGCGCCCGCATCCTGGCCGTGACCACCCCCGCGCGCATCCCCAGCCTGCCCGACGTGCCCGCGGCCATCGAGGCGGTGCCGGGCTATGTCGCGCCCAACTGGTTCGCCCTCGCCGGCCCGCCAAACCTGCCCGCCGCCATCACCGCGCGGCTTTCCGCGGAACTCGCCGGCATTCGCGCCGAGCCGGCTTTCCAGTCCCGCCTGGCGGAGCTCGGCGCCATCGCCGTCCTCTCGCCCCCCGAAACCCTGGCCGCCCGCCTGGCCGAGGACATCCCGACCTGGCGCCGCGTGGCCGAGGAAGCCGGCATCCGCGCCGAATAGCTACGCCCGGGTCAGCCAGCGCTTGGCGATCCGGCACGCCACCGTATAGGCGGGGTTGAACACGTTCCCCACGTCATAGCGCACCACCTGCCCCATCAGATGGGCGGCGGCGCGGGCATCGAGGCCAAAATCCTCGCCCAGCCAGCGCGACATTTCGGTGGTGGCGTGCTGCAGCGCCTGGTCCAGCGGCCGCGCATTGCCGACGGTGAAAATGTCGTCGGCGGTCTCGCCCCGCGGCCAGTTGATGCTGCGTTTCAGCACCTTCAACGTCACCTCCATCTCGAAGGAGGTCTCGATGCCGGTGCCCACGATCTCGCCATCGCCCTGGCAGGCATGACCATCGCCGAGATAGAACAACGCGCCGGGCACCGAGACAGGAAACCACGCCGTGGTCCCGGGCGCGAACAGCCGGTAATCCATGTTGCCGCCATTCTGCGCCGAGGTGGCGGTGGAAAACGCCTGACCCAACGGGGGTGCGACGCCGAAGCAGCCGATCATCGGCGCGATGGCGGGCGCGAAGTGTTCCAGCCCCGGCGGCGGCTCGGCGAGGCGCACCGTCCCGGCATTGTTATCGATCCGCCACACCGCGCGCTCCACCTTCGGCCGGTCAGGAATCGAAGCTGGATCCAGCACCGACACGGCCAGGGGCGAATAGGTCCAGCCGGTGGCGCGGCTGGGCGTCAGGCGCTCGATGGTCACGGCCAGCGTGTCGCCCGGCTCGGCGCCCTCGATGAAGAAAGGCCCGGTCATCGGGTTGGGCCGGCTGGCCACGGTGACTTCGTGGGCATCCAGCCCCGAGGCGTCGACCGTGTCCGTCACCACAGTATCGCCGTCGGACACATGCAAACAGGGCTCGGCCGTGCCGAGGGTGTTGTGGTAGCGGGTGGGGGTGAAGCGGTGTTTGGCCATGTGGCCTCCTGATAAAATTGGTCCGCCCGTCCGCACTGGCCTCGATCGCCGCCAGCGCGTTGAAGGCGCGCCCGGTGGCGGCATTGGCGCCGATGCGCGAACGCAGCGCCTCCCAGCCGATGTCCTGGCAGACCCTAGGATTGCGCCCGCCACGCCGTCAAACCGCGCCCCGCTTGCCAGCCCCCCACCACGGGTAGCACCCTGCCACGATAAGCAGGAGGCAACCCCATGGAACTCAACGGCGCCGTCGCCCTCGTCACCGGCGGCAATGGGGGCCTGGGGCAGCGCATCTGCCACGCCCTGGCCAAACAGGGCGCGCATATCGCCGTGATGTACGCGCAAAGCCGCGACCAGGCGGAAGAGGTGGTCCGCGACATCACCAGCCAATACCAGGTCCACGCCGCCGCCTTCGCCTGCGACCTGACGGACGGTGCGGCCATCACCGCCCTGGTCGGCGCCGTCACCGCGCGCTTCGGCCGGCTCGACATCCTGGTGAACGACGCCGCCTTCAACAAGGCCGTGCCCTTCCCCGACCTGGACAATCTGACCCCCGAGCTGTGGGAGAAGATCATGGCGGTGAACCTGACCGGCCCCATGCTGCTGACAAAAGCGGTGGCGCCGGTGATGAAAGCACAAGGTGCCGGGCGGATCGTCAACATCGCCTCTGTCGCCGGGCTGGGGCCGACGGGGTCCTCGATCGCCTATGCGGTGTCCAAGGCCGGTCTGATCCACCTCACCCGCTGCATGGCCGTGGCGCTCGCCCCGGAAACCCTGGTGAATTGCGTGGCGCCGGGGCTGCTGGAGGGCACCCGCGCCACCGCCAATCTTCGCCCCGAACAGGTCGAGCGTTCCGCCGCCGGATCGCTGCTGCGCATGGCCGCCGACAAGGATGATTGCGCCGACATGGTCGTCACCATGTGCCGCACCGGGACGATGACGGGGCAGACGGTGGTGATCGATTCCGGGCGGTTCTTCCACTGAACCCCCCGGGGCCGGACTGCTCGACGACCGCGACGACGGGCGCGCCGCCGGCATCGGCCGGCTGCAGCTTATTCAGACAGCACCGCTTTCAGCGCAGCGCGAGCATCGCCTGATGCACCGGGCCGCGCGCCAGCGCATAGGCGGCGGCGAAGTGGTTCGTCCCCGCCAGCGCGATGGGCGCCACCGCCAACGCCGCGCCCATCGCCCGGGTGTGGCGGATGAATTCCGGGCTTTCCGCATCGCCATGCGCCAGCACCACGGGCGCCGTGATGCGCTGGACATGGCGGATCGGGCTGAAGGCATGCGCCTCCGCGGCGCTCAGCTTCACGTAGTCGCCGCGCGCCGAGAGCAGCACCGGCTCCAAATCATAACTGCCCGAAATCAAGGTGAGCGACGCGATCCGCCCGGCCAACCGATGATCGGTCGCCGCCACCGCCGCCAGATGCGCGCCCGAGGAATGGCCGGAGAGATGCAGCTTCCCGCGCGCCGAAGCCCAGAGGCAGGCCGCCACCACATCCTCCACCATCCTGGGCATCCGGTGTTCCGGCAACAGGGCAAAGTCAGGCACCGCCATATCCCACCCCGCCGCCAGCAGGGCGGGTGCCGCCATTCCCGCATCACCGCGCGTGAGCAGCCGCCAGGCGCCGCCATGCAGGTGCAGATGAACGCCTCGGGTGTTCTCCGCCGCGCGGTAGAAATCCAGCAGCCCGGCGCCGTAATCATGCACCTCCGGCGGATGCGCCGCCCGCGCGGCGGCGGTGTCGCGGCCATAGCGCGCCACCCATTCGGCGGCATCGGGCGCCCAGGCGCGCTGGTCATAGGCGCGGTCCAACGCCGCCTGATCGTAATCGAGCCAGATTTTTTCCATGGGCGGCATGCTCAACGCGCGACCCTTTCCGTCAAGCACCCCGGAGAGACGGTCTGCAACTCGTAGCCCTTCCCTTCGCCGCACCCGGCTCCGCCCGCGCCCAGGCCAAAGAAATCGGTTTCCTTCTCCCCTCCGTCCGCCGGCAATGCCCCCATGGGGGTGGCAGCGGCGGCACGCCGATCATCATGCGGCCCAATGGCGTGGCTGATCTGTACAATCACGCGCTGTTCGGCTGATCCTGATGCCCGCCGATTCGAAGGGGCCGGACATGTTGCTGAAGGACAAGGTGGCGGTCGTGACCGGCCCCGCCAAGGGAATGGGTGCCGCCTGCACGCTGCTGCTGGCCGAACAGGGTGCGGATATCGCCCTGGTCGGCCGCGACACGGCGGCGATCGAGCCGGTCCGCGCGCAGATCATCGCCATGGGCCGCCGCGCCGAGATCTTTGGTTGTGACATCACCTCCGCCAGCGCCGTGGACGCCATGGGCATGGCGGTGCTGGCAGCCTTCGGCCGCTGCGACGCGCTGGTGAACATCGCCGGCGGGCGGGGTCCGCTGGGCAAAACCTTCTGGGAGACGACGCCGGAGGAGTTCGACGAAATCCTCCGCCTGAACGTCACCGGCTGTTTCCTCACCATGCGTGCCTTCGCCCCCGCCATGATCGCCGCGCGCGCGGGAAAAATCGTCAATGTCGGCGGCACTTTCGGGCTGCGCGGGCGGGCCGGGCGTGCCGCCTATTCCGCCAGCAAATGGGGTTTGCGCGGCATCACAAAATCGGCGGCGCTGGAACTCGGCCCGCACAACATCAACGTCAACTGCGTCTGCCCCGGCATGGTGGAGGGGCCGCGCTTCGAGGCCGTGCGGGCGACGATGGTGGCGCAGCAGGGTATCGACGCCGAGGCGGCGCGGCAAAAACACGCAGCCGAATACGCGCTGCGCCGGATCAGCACCGATGCCGATGTGGCCAATGCCGTGCTGTTCCTGGCCACCGATCTTTCGCGCCAGATCACCGGCCAGGATCTGGCCGTCGATGGGGGATGGGTGATTTGAGCATGATCGCGGATGTGCTGATCACCGGCGGCACGGTGGTGAACGAGACCGGTCGCTTCCTGGCCGATGTGGCGGTGAAGGACGGGTTGGTCGTTTTCGTGGGCGATGCCCGCTTCGCCCCACCCGCGACCGAAACCCTGGACGCCACCGGCAAATACGTCATTCCCGGCGCCATCGACGTCCACACCCATATCCGCGAACCGGGCATGACGCAGAAGGAGAACTGGCGCACCGGCACCCGCGCCGCCGCGGCCGGGGGTGTGACGACGGTGTTCGACATGCCCAACAACGACCCGCCGACCTGGTCGCTGGAGGCCCTCGCCCTCAAGCGGGAGGCCGCCGAGCGCCAGGCCGTGGTCAATTACGGCCTCTATGGCTTGCTCGACGAACGCGCGCTCGACGCCATCGAGCCGCTCGCCGAGGCTGGCGTCATCGGCTTCAAGCTCTTCCTGGGCAACACCACCGGCAATCTGCCGGCACCCAATGACGGCGCGGTGCTGGAGGGGTTCGAAATCCTGGCCTCCCTCGGCCTGCGCTGCTCCATCCACGCGGAAAACTCGCCCATGCTGTTCTGGCGCGAGAACCGCATGAAGGCCGCCGGGCGCGATGATGAATTCGCGCATCTCTCCGCCCGCGCCGACATCGTGGCGCTGGAAGCCCTCAACCGCTCCATCACCCTCAGCGAATGGACGGGTGCGCGCATCCACATCGTGCATGAGAGCTGCATGCGCTCCATCCCCATCATTCGCGAGGCCAAGGCGCGCGGCGTGCCCATGACGGTGGAGACCTGCCCGCAATACGTCCTGATCGCCGCCGAAGACCTGACCGGCGACGCCGCCCGCGTGGCGCGCCTCAACCCGCCGATCCGCGAGGGCCGCCAGCGCGAACCCATCCTCGCCGCGCTTTTGGACGGCACCATCGACATCCTCGGCACCGACCACGCGCCGCATGCCATGGCGGAAATCCAGCACCCCAGCTTCTGGGACAATGCCTGCGGCTTCCCCGGCGTGGAGACGTCGATGCGCCTCATGTTAACTCTGGTGCATGAGGGGCGGATGACGATGGAACATTATGTCCGCATGGCCAGCGCGGCACCGGCGAAAGCCTTCGGCCTCTACCCCCGCAAGGGCGTGATCCAGCCCGGCGCCGATGCCGATATCGCGGTGGTGGACCCTGGCCTGCGCGGCACCATCCGCGGCGCCGAGCTGCACAGCGAGCTCAGCCGCTTCACCCCCTTCGAGGGGCACGAGACCATCGGCCGCCCCACCGCCACCATCGTGCGCGGCCGTGTGGTGATGCGCGACGGCGTGGTGGCCGAGGCGCCGGGCTGGGGCCGGATGGAACGCCCCGCCATGGCGCCGCCCGAACCCCGCAACCTGGCCACCACCACCCGCTCGATCCTCAGGCCGAACGCCCGGCCCTGGTAGGGTTCAGCCCACGCCCAGCAGCTCGACCTCGAACAGCAGCGTGGCGTTGGGCGGGATGACGCCGCCGGCGCCGCGCGCGCCGTAACCAAGCTCGGGCGGGATCACCAGCGTGCGGTGCCCGCCCACCTTCATGCCCGTGAAGCCCTGGTCCCAGCCGCCGATCACCTGGCCCACGCCCAGCGTGAACTGGAACGGGTCGCCGCGATCCTTCGAGCTGTCGAACTTCCGCCCCTTGTTGTCCTTCGCCGAGGGGTCGTAGAGCCAGCCGGTGTAATGCACGGTGATGTGCTGGCCGGCTGTGGCCTCGGCGCCGGTGCCGATGATGGTGTCGGTCATGACTGTCTTCCTTTGGTGGATGGGCCGGGGAGTTACCGTCGGCCGCCGGGGGCGCGCAACCCCAGGGCGCCGAGCGCCGTGAGCATGATGCCCAGCGCCTGGACGCGATGGACCGCGCGTCCCGACCACCTCAGCCGCATCGCCCATTCCCGCAGGGAGCACACGAGGCCGAGCACGTGCCACAGGCAGCTGCCGCCGCCGGCACTGTCGGCGTCACCGAAAAGGTGCAGGGCCGCGGCCAAGCCCGACGCTCGCCATCGATCTGTCGATGCGTGTCCTGGTGTGGGAGGACGATCAAGGCCGGGCCCTCATCACCCGCAGCACCCGGGCGGCTATGGGCGGTTCGTCGCGCCGATCGGGCTGCCGCTGCCGGTCGGCGCGGCGATCTTTGGCGTAGCCATGCAGATCACCAATGGCAGCGGGTCCGGCCGCCTTGTCGCGGCCGGCCAGGGGTCGCGCTGGTGGTTCTGCGTGGGGCGCGGCCGTCGCGCGAGAAACTCATGGCGGGTGCAGCAATCGGGGCGGGCGCCGCGGCGCTGTTCCTCGTCCCGGGCACCGGCAATGCGTCTCCTTCTTCATGGGGGATCTGCCCTGGTTGCGCGGGCGGGATCCGGAGGCGGTGATGGGCCGCGGCCTCTGCCAAGGGATCGGCTGGGATTATGGTTTCGGCTGAGGGCCGGGTGTCTTCCCTTTCGGTGAAACGCTTCTAGCACTACTTTGGCATAAATCTGATTTCCAGATTCCCAAGGAGCGGTTTCCCTGATTCGTAGTGAGCCAGCTTTACGGGATGGTGGCGATGTCGGACGACTGGCGTGGCGATCTGGAGGTTTGGCTGGCGCCATTTCTGGCGGCGTTGCTGCACAAGACCCGGATGCGACTGTGCCCAGCGTACATTGCGGGCCTGATTGGCCCGGGTGACCGCAAGAGTGTCCAGCCGATGGCAGCCCGTGATGGTGAGCTTGGCTATGACCAACTTCATCATTTCGTCGCCGACGGCGTGTGGGAGAGCGCACCGCTTGAGGCTGTTCTCCTGCAGGAAGCCGGCCGTCTGGTGCACGGCCCGCAACCGCGCGGCGACGCGAGGGGCGGCGTGGTACCGAGTGCCGACGACCGAGGCGTCCCCGAGGGGCAACGGTGCCGGCTTTGCGGTGGCGGCCAAAGGGGCTGCCACCATCGCCGTGGTCGGTGGCGTCGGCGCAACGGCGCCCACCCGCGCCGCCACGGCCGAAACGGCGCTCAGAATGTCACGGCGGCGGGGCATACTTGCGATGATGCAATGGGCTCGAATCAGCGGGAAGAGCCACGCAGACCAGCCTGAACTTCGCCCGGACCGGCCGCGCGATGGATGACAGCGGGTTTATCCTTGGGCACAATGATCAACACTTGGACGTCTACGGCTGGCGCCGTGGCGCCGCCGGAGTCGATGGCCCCTATGTCGCGTACCTACCCCCCTCCAGGCGCCGCCGGCCCCGGGGCCACTGAATGCGGCGCTGCGGCAGGTCGCGGCCAGCATCGCCCGACTGGCCGAAATCGGCGGCAAGTCCGTGCTCATCAATCCGCAGGGCCGCTTCATCCTGAGTCGACGTGATGGTCGTGACACGCCGATTCCCGTGGACGAGTACCGGCGCGAGGTCATCCAACGGGTGATCCGCGAGGCGCATATGCTGGACGATTTCCGCGCCCTATGGATCGAGACGCAGAAGCGCCAAAGCCTGATCAAGCATCTGTTGGACGACAATTTCAGCCCCGACGTCATCCGCGAGATCCATCAGATGGCCGAATTCGACCTCTACGACTTCTTCGGCCATCACGGCTATCGCGCTCGGGCGCTTCGGCGGCCGGAGCGCGGTGAAATCTACATGTCGGGCAATCAACCCTGGTTCGACGGCATGGACGCCAAGGCGGCCATCGTTCTGAAGGGCCTTGGAACACAGTTCGCCAATGGGGGCACCGAGGCGCTGGAAACGCGCGCCTTGTGGGAAGTGCCGGAGATCAAGCTGGCTGGCGGCTTGGATGCCCTGCGTACAGTCGGCAAGCCGATGCAAGTCATTAACGAGGCAAAAGGACGGCTGTTCGGACTATGATGTTTTCTACGGTTCACCCGTTGGCAGAAGTCGCCGATATCGCAGCAGGGATAACGCTCGGTCGAAAAACATCTGAAACAGATCTGATCGAGGTTCCCTATCTACGCGTCGCGAATGTTCAAGATGGATATTTGGCACTCGATGATGTCAAGACTATTTTAGCGACGCGAAAAGAAATTGAGAAGTGGTCGCTTCGGGACGAAGATTTGCTACTGACAGAAGGTGGTGATCTGGACAAGCTTGGCCGGGGAGCGTGCTGGCGAAATCAACTTCCGCTGTGCATTCACCAAAATCATATTTTCCGCGTTCGCCTGCCTTCAGATCGGTATGATCCTGATTTTGTTTCATTTCAAATGGCGGCGCCGTATGGGAAGGAATACTTCTTCGCGCGCGCAAAGAAAACAACCGGCATCGCCACGATCAATCAGCAGGTTTTGAAAGCGTTTCCTCTGATCTCGCCCCCGCTGGACGAACAACGTCAAATTTCCAGGCGCTTAGCCGTGTAGAGTTTCGGCGCCTGGGTTGCGGGGGCGCGGCGCTGGCCTTATGAGCAGCGCTCTTCGGACAGGTGGCCGAGCGGTCGAAGGCGCGCGCCTGGAAAGTGCGTATACGTCAAAAGCGTATCGTGGGTTCGAATCCCACCCTGTCCGCCAGTTCCCATACGAGCCGTGCTCTCCGCCTGACCGACCGCCGCGCTGAGTGGCAGGTTTCCTGGGGTTTTCGGCGCAGACCTGTTGACTGCCCTGACGCGCAGACGGCCGAAAATCGCTCTCCCGAGGCCAATTCTCTCCGGACCTCCTGACTTGGGCGTTTTAGTACGGAACCCGAAAACCTAGGTAAAAGGCCGGTTTCAGCGCGGTCGGCACTTGTCCTGGTTCGAACCCCACTTGCCCCAAATCCGTACTTCGAGAGCGAACCAGAGGTACGCTCAGTCAGTCGGATCACATGTTCAAACATGTTCCTCATCGATACGCATGGAGCCGCGACGCGGCGCGCCGCCTCCAACAGCGGAGGCGGACCACGGTCCGCGCGACCCGCTCACGAAACCCCAACCTCATGCACCACGCCCGCGACAGGTAGGTGCAGGACCAGCCCCGTCACCGGCCGCCCCGTCGCCGATTCCAGCGCCCCGGCATAGGCGCGTAGTTGCGGCAGGTGGGCTGCGGCGCGGGATGCCCAGTCGTCGAGGCGGCCGGGGAAAGTCTTGTGGTCGAGCACGACGAGGCCCTCCGGATGCTCGACCACCAGGTCGACGCGTCCAGACAGGCGCTGCATCCCGATGCGCTGGAAGACCGGTACTTCGGTCCGCCAGTTGCAACCTGGCCAGCGTTGCGCCAGCCAGCCCCAGAGCCGGTCCGCGCCCTTCACCACGTCAGCCGGCGAGAGTGCCGCGACGCCCCAGGAGCGGAGCAGCCGTGCTGCCAGGGCCTCGCGCAGTGCCGGCGCGGCGTCAGGCCGGTCGGCAGCGAAGAAGCCATGCACCGCCTCACCCACCGCTACCATATCGGGGGTGCCGGTGAACGGTAGGCGTGGGCCGAGTGTTACGGGAAACATCAAAGGTGATGCGCCAGCCGCGAGGGCGCTCGGGCGGATCAAGCGTGGCAGGGCGACCATGGGCGCGATCGGCAACACGGGCGCGAACTGCGCGGCCTCGCACGGAACGGCGGTCTCTTCAGGTGCGGTCAGATCTCGCACCGAACAGGCGTGGTCCACGTCGCCCAAACGGATCGGCAGCTCATCTGCCACCGGCAGTCGGGGCGCGAGGGCGCCAAGGATGTCCAGCCAGCGTGTCTGAAGCCGAGCCGGCTCCTTCTTCGTCGCCGCCTTCACGCGCGGCGCGAGGATCAGCCAGTCCCGTGCACGGGTCAGCGCGACATAGAGCAGGCGCACCGCCTCCCGCTGTGCCTGCGCGGCATCGGCTATTCCGGTAGATGTAGCCTCGGCGCGGGCATCGAGCGCCGTATCCTTGACTTGCTTCGCATAGGGCCAGGGCCAGAGGCGGATCCAGCGGCCTGCCAGCGGGTTCATCGGATCGAGCGCACCCGCGCAGGGCATGGCAACCGGCTTGTCGAACAGCCGCCCCTTCGGTTCGGAATCCAGATCGGCGACCACGACCACAGGCCATTCGCGGCCCTTCGCCTTGTGCACCGTCATCACCTGCACGGCGTCCGGGTCGGGGCTTGCGGGTTCTTCCGCCTCCGCCGCTGCCAGCCAGGCGCAGAGACCCGCAGCTGTCGCGGGCAGGCCGCCCTGCGCACATTCCTCCTCATAGCCCAGCGCCAACCCGCGCAGCGCTTCGAGATTCGCCAGCCGTGACGTGGCATCGCCCCAGGCGCGCAGCCGCACCGGCACGCCGAGCGCTGCAATCGCGGCGTCGAGCGCTTCGGCCGGGGTCAGCGCGTCCAGCCTGTCCCGCAGCGCCTCAAGCGCCGCGAGCCCCGGGACATACTTCGCCAGGGCGCTATGCGGATCGGCCGCGGTCAACGTCGCATTGAGCCAAGCGGGCGCTTCCGCATCGCCCTCGGCCAGATGGGCGAGTTCTGCCATGGCGGCACTGTCCGACGAGTCGGCAAGCCAGCGCAGTCCTGCCAGCCCCATCGCGCATTCTGCCCGGCCTAGCAGGCCACCACGGCCCAGAGCCACCTTCAGCCCGGCCGCCGCCAGGGCCTCGGCCACCTCCCGCGCGCTGTCGTTGCTGCGGCAGAGCACGGCGATGTCGCTGCCGCGCAAAAGGCCCGGCGCGCGTCCATCCCAATCAGGCACGGGCCAGGCAGCGCGATCCGCGAGCATTGCCGCCACACCCGAGGCGAGGGCGTTCGCCGCCAACGCCGTGTTCCTGCCGTGCAGCCTCCACAGACCGAGCGCGGGCGAGAGCCCGGGTTGTTCCGGGCGCCATTCCTTCACCACCACCTGGTCCCGAGGCACCGCTGGAAGGAAGGCGTCGCCGAAGATGTCGTTCACGAAACGTACCAGCGCGGGGCGGGAGCGGCGCATATCCGTCAAGCTGTCGCGCGTGCCGCCGGTACGGGTCGGCAAGGCGGCCGTCACCGCCTGCATCAATTCTGGATCCGTGCCGCGGAACCCGTAGATTGCCTGCTTCGGATCGCCGACCCAAAGCGAGCGTGGCAGCAAGGCCGCCACCCGCAGGAACAACGCGAGCTGCATCGGGCTGGTGTCCTGGAACTCGTCCACCAGGAGCAGTCCGGCCTCTTCCTGCAGTCGTGCCGCGGCGGCGGGGCGGGCGAGCATCTCGAAGGCGGCGGCCTCCTGGTCAGAGAAGTCCACCAAGCCGCGCGCCGCCTTGAAGGCCTGCCAGGCATCGAAGGCGTCGCCAGCGCAGGCGAAGACGCCGCGGATGAATGCCTCGAGGTCCGCGCGCAGCTGCGGGTGCTGCCCATGCAGCGCCGCCGCTTCGACCACCGGCTGAACTGCCGCGACGCTGGCAACGCCGGGATCGAGCTTGGCAAGTTTCGCCCAGAGCGGCCATGACAGCTCGCCCTCCTCCAGCGCCAGCTGTGCCTCGCGCAGGGTCTCGACGACGGTGGCGGTCTTGCCTGTCGTGTCGCCGCCGGGCAGCTGCTTCAGCGCCGCCGTAAGCGCCTTGGCCAAGGCGGCATCCATCGCCGTGCCATCCTTCCCCAGGGGCTCGAGCGCCGCCGCCAGCCCCTGCCAGGATGCCTCGGCCGAATCCGCCAGCGCCGTCGCATGCAGCCCGTTCTGGCGCGCCAGATCGACCACCTCGCGCACCATCTCGCGCCAGTCGGCGCGCGTTGCGTCATGCCCGAAGCGCCGGGCGAGCGGGTTAAGCCGTGAGGCGTGGCGCCCGATCGCGGCATCCGCGGCGACGCGGAACAGCGCGCTGCCGGCGCCCTCCGCCACCACTTGAGTCGAAGGTGATCGCCCAGCCTCCAGCGCAAAATCGGCGAGCAGGCCACCGAAGACGCCATGCACCGTGCCGATACGCGCGCCGAGCAGGCGCTGCGCCGGGTCGCGCTGCCCGACCTGCAACAGCCGGGCGCGGGTGCGTTCCAACAACTGCCGTGCGGCGTCGCGCGTGAAGGTAACGGCAAGGATCGCCTCGGGCTCGACATGCCGGTCCGTGACGGCGTGCTGCACCTCGGTCTCGAGCCGATGGGTCTTGCCGGTCCCGGCCGAGGCCGTGACGACATGCACCGCGCCGCTCATCGCATCGCCTCCTTGCCGCACAATCTGGGCAGCGCGCAGTAGCGACAGGGTGGGTTCGTCCGGACCGCCGCAGCATCGGGATCGTCGGGCTTTTTCCTGTCGTCCCAGCCGATGCCTATCGCGTGCAGCGTACCGGCACCGATGGTCGCCAGTCGGGCCTGCCGCGCCAAGAGCGTGCGCTGCCAGGTATCGGGCAGCCCCGGCGCCGGCCGACCGCCGAAGAGCGAGGCGTCGGTGGCCAGCACACGGCACTGCGCGAGCATGAAGAAGCCCGCATCCTCACCCGCGCCCACCAGCCCGACATAAGCGGCGAGCTGAACCGCGCGACCTTCGAGCACCTCGGCGCGGCGATAGCGGTCTGTGCCTGCCCATTTCATGTCGAGCACGGCGGCGCGGCCGTCCGGGCGGGCCAGCAGCAGGTCGATCGTGCCGGCGATATCCTGGCCCGGGCCCAGCGCCGCCTTGGTCTCCCGCGCCACCTCGGTGCCGGTGATGGTCAGGCCGTGCTTGGCGATCAGCAACGCCAGCGCCTCCATCGCGCGCGGCAGGTCGGTGCGCAGGCGTGCTAACTCCCCGGCCGCCCCAGGGGCGAGCAGCGGCGCCGCCATCTCGTCGAGCAGCCCTGGCAGCCTTGCCTCGGCCGCCGCCCGGGCTGCACCCGGCGCTGGCGGCGTGCCCGGCGTGAAAATCTCCTGTGCCAGCCGGTGCGCCAGCAGGCCGACAAGCTGCGCGCCCTGCGGCACCTCCGCCGCACGACCGGGCCGCAGGCGGGCCGCATAGTGACCGACCCAGCCATAGGCGCAGCCGAGCAGCCGCTCCAGCGAGGAGGCGGACTCCACTGGACGTATCGACACTGCCTTGGCGGGTATCGTCCAGACCGCGCGGGCCTGAGGCAGAGCCGCGGATTCCAGAGGCACACGCGCGAGCTTCGTGCCCATCAGCTTTGCGGCCGGGTCGCCGAGCAGGGGCTCAGCCTGGGGCTTCACCGCCGACGGCGCGCCCGCCAGCATTTCTCGCAATTCGTCGAGCAGCGGGTGACGGCGGGCGTCGGCGGCTCCCGGTTCCGGTACGGCGACCAGCAGGGCACGCTGCCGCGCGAACAGTAGCGGCCGCCGCCAGCCAGCAGACAGCGCGGCTAGCGCCGTCGCGGGCTCGGGCAGGGCAACGCCAACTCCGGCCAGCGCAAGGCTCTCGGCGCGACTCCAGGGGCGCCGTGCGGGCAGGCTCGGCTGCCCGAGCCCCCACCAGACGACGGTATCGACATAATCCCACAGCCCCGCCGGGTCGCGCAGCAGGAACCAGGGCGCGGCCTCCTCCGCCACTGCTGGATCGGGCACGCCGTTCTCAAGCGCCACGCCGACCAGCCGCTCCAACTCGACCCGCGGCATGTTCGAGCGGCCGCTGGCCAGCGCCGCCTCGGCCAGCGTGCGGGCGGCGCCAGCCAGCGCGGTGAACAGCGGATCCTCGCCGCGGCCCTGCTCGGTGGCCCAGGCTGCTAGTAGGCCGCATAGGGCGCGCAGCGTCTCGACCGGCATTCCGGCGATGGGATCCTCCAGCGGCGCCTCGACCAGCGCGGCCACACGCGCCAACGCACGCGTGAGGCGTGGCGCGGCCTTGCGGGTTGGCGTGTCGGCCTCTTCGGTCGTCAGCCGCGCGGCGAAGGCGGCCTTTCCGTCCGTTAGTGCCGCCCCCCAATCCGGCCCCCCTCGGCCCGGCGCGGCGACCAGCGCGTTCGCGAGCACGTGGCGGATCTCACGCGGCAAAGGCGAGGGCCGCGCCTGGAGCAGTTGCAGCATCCGTATCGCGTCGAAAGGCCGCCAGCGCGTCGCCAGGGCCAGCGGCAGGAGTTGCAGCACACCTCGCTGCGGCGATGCGCGCGAGACCCCGAGCGCGGGCAGACCGCGCCGCGCCAGCGCAGCATCCAGCGCTGCGGTCGAGCGGTCGGCGATGATCGCGGTGCGGCCCGCAGCGCCGCCGACCGCGAGCCAATCGGCAAGCGCTTCGGCGGCGGCCGTCTCGGTCTCAGCGGTCAACAGCGCAAACCGGCCATCACCAGTGAGCTGCGCGCCGGCACCCATCCGAAGCGCGTCCTGCGCTGCGCCGAGATCGCCGAGGGCGGGCGAGAACGGCTCGGCCTCCGTCGCCACCAGCGTGCCGCGCGCTTCGAGCGCCGCGACCAGCCGCGCGAGGCTGGGCGGCAGGTGCTCCCGCGCGTCGAGCAGGCGCAGACGCGCCACGAGCGTCCGCGGCGCTGCCGAGGTGAGTTCCGCGAGTGCAGCGGCCAGCCTGTCGGGATACCCGGCCGGGAGCGCTGGTCCGGCCAGCTCGGCGTCGGCAAGGTCGCGCAGGCGAGGTAGACCCGGCGTTGTTGCCGCCTGCCAGCCGGCCTCGACGAGTCCATCGCGCCAAGCGAGCAGCGACTCGGCCGTCGCCAGGGGGTCTTGCGCGAAGCTCTCGTCCCAAAAGCGCCCCGCCCCCGCTGCCTCCAGCTTGGCGCGCCAGGCCGCCAGGCGGGTGGCCATCGGAGCCTCGGGGCCGCCCAGGCCGAGCGCCGTCTCGATTACTCGCAGCAGCCCGATCGGGCCAAGCACGGGGGTGCCGCAAGCGGCCTCGCCGGCGTTCGCGGCCTCCGGCCAGGCGCCGCGGTCACACGCGATGCCCAGCACGGCCTCGGTCAGCGGCGGGTTCATGCGGCGACTCCGTGCGGGCAGGAAGAGACGTTCATTGAGAGGCATCCTGGTGCCAGGACCGAAACAAAGGAAAGTGCCGGCATTATGGTCCGCACCGCGCTCCAGCCCATTTGGAGACCAGCTTATTGGCGCAGTCGAGGCCGAGGGCGGGCCGCGCCGCTGCCGCCGGCGGGCAGCATGCGATGCTCAACCCGCCCGATGACTCGGTGAGATACCCGGGCTATCCACGCTGACAGCCTATCTCTGTCTAGGGGGTCGTTGCGCATGGCCGCCGTTCACGACATCATCGTCCTCGTCGCTTGGTCGCGACGCTGGTCCCATAGACCGCTGAGTTCTAATCTAATAAGCGAGATAGGTTTTTAAGTGATTTTTTTATTGGAAGTAAAAGCTTCCCGGAGGAAGAGTGTCTCGTTGGACTGGTGATCCCGAAGTTAGCCCCGTCTTGGCAGCTGGAGATGCCTGGCGGGAGCGCTGTTTTCTAGGCTCGGCCTCAATCTTGACCGATCACGCGCTCTGGACGCTTCCAAACCTTAGCGACCTCCTGACGCGTTATGCCGATCATCCGATCGCCGGTAAGCGCGACTTCCTCGACAAGCTGGAAGAGCAGCTCAGGGGCGCGCCGGCGGCTACCACGCAACTTGCAGCCGAAGTCTTGTGGTTCCTGCACCTCTTCCCGAGCGGTCGCACGCTGTCTGGCGCCACTAAGCGGGATCAGATTTCCAAGGTGTGGTCCTGGTCAGGCGAAGGTATTCCGGACACACCCTTCCTCGATGACGCGCATCTGCACGGCGTCGGCCATCCCGGAGCAGCGTATTTCACCCATCGACCATCCGAATATGAATATCTGATCCGGGTTTTCGTCGCCTTCAAATCCCTGCCTCCGGCCGAACAAGGGCGGCTTGTCCAGGAGGACGTGCCGTGGTCCTTCATGGACTGGCTCGACGGCCAGGGTGGCTCAGACCGGCGTTTGGTACGGGGGGCGATCCTATATTTCTTGTTCCCGGACCACCTCGAACGGAACCTCTCGAAGGATCACAAGCGGCAAATCTATGCGTCGCTGAAAGGCAAGCTCGGCACTGATGACGTGATCAAGTCCCGCTCGCCGAGCCTCGGGGAGTACGACCGTGCGATCTCGAAAATCCGTGCCGCACTTGAAGCCGAACGCGGCACGCAGGAAATCGACTTCTACGATGACGACACCAAAAATCTCTGGTTCACGACGCTGCGCGAAGGCAGCGTCAAAGACTTCACATCATGGCTCGATACCTACCTGACGGATCGCGGCCTTCAGCTCAATCAATCTGGCCGGGACCTCAAGAAGCTAGATCAAAAGCGAGCAATCGATCCGACCACGGGCTTCTGGGCCAACGTTACCTTCGTGACCAGCAAGCCGCCGCGTTGGCTCATTCACTTCGACGCGACCGGGCCGGACCTCATGGCAAGCGTGCCCGTTCAGCACCGGGCAGGCGTCATTGGCTACGCCAACACTAAAGGCGGCAATTCTGGTGCACTAGCGGTCCGCATCCTGCCGATCATCAAGCTTGGGGAAGGCCAGTACCAAGAGGCCGAGCGATGGGAGTGGCTGCTCCTGTTCTGCTTCCCGGGCGGGCTAGAGCCGGGCTCCTCGGGCGAAGCGTTCGATAACCTCGACACTGAAACCGGAATCCTCTCCTACATGAAACGGGGACAGCCCTACATCTTTGCTGGGCTCCTCTGTCTCAACACGGGCGAAGAGCAACTCTCATTTAGTGTCGAGGGAACCTCAAAAACCGTCTCGTATCGCGATGCCACGGAAGCGCTGCGGAAGCTGATCAACGTCGCGCCGGCCGGAGGCTCCGATGAGTAAGCCTGTTCCCGTCTTCAGCCTCCTCGATGAGGACGATCGCGATCAACTAAAGGCCGCGATCGCCGCCGCGTATGACCGCGCCGGTACCACGACCCGGCATGAACGCGTAGCCGCTGCGCTCGAAGCGTCCGATGCTGAAGGTGAAGATACGGGCGGGCTGGTGAATGGCGAACTGCTCAAGCTGCCGCCCTTCGATGATCTCATTGGCATTGATCCGAGCGTCTATCGCCAGATTGAGGCGGCAGTGAATGGCGGCAAGCAACACCTGATGTTTTACGGGCCGCCGGGCACGGGCAAAACAACGCTTGCTCGTCGCGTAGCGGGTGTCCTCAACGGACGCAAATGGGTCTTAATCACAGGATCGGCTGATTGGAGCTCGCAAGATATTATCGGCGGCTACCAGCCGCTTGCGAACGGAACCGTGAAATTCTTCCCGGGCGTCCTGCTGCAGAACTTCGATCGGCCGCTCGTCATCGACGAGCTCAATCGGTGCGACATCGACAAGGTGATTGGCCCCCTCTTTACGGTTCTGTCGGGTCAAGCGACGACGTTGCCCTATCGGACTGTCGTGGCGGAAGCGGAGAGCCCGCAGTATCAAATCCTCCCGGAGTGGAAAGAGAACCCGGCCATCCATGAGTTCGCGCCGGGGACGGCATGGCGACTGATTGCCACCATTAACTCCGTGGATAAGGCGTCGCTCTACCAGATGAGCTATGCCCTGAGCCGCCGGTTCGGCTGGATATATGTCGATGCTCCGCGCAACCCGGCAGGCTTCGTGCGGAGCTACGTTGAGAAAGTTCTGAAGGAGGAGGCGGCACCCTCGGCCGGAACACCGCCGCTTGCGGCCATCTGGGATGCCGTCAACCTTGTCCGGACCATCGGGCCGGCGCCGGTCATCGACGCCATCAAAGCGATCCGCATCATGGAACCAGAGGCTGACCTCCTAGGACCTCCGGTGGGCGATCTCAAGACGGCTTATCTCGATGCCTTCGATCTGTTCTTCCTGCCGATCCTGGATGGCATCCTCAGGCATGAAGCGGAAGGCATCATCAACGCGGTGATCGGTGCGCTCGCCCTGCCGCCCGAGAGTATCGAAGCAATCGGGCTCAGTCGTAGGCTACTCAGCGTCGCCATATAACCATGGCGGTATTCGTCGACGACTCCGAAATCACGGACCATATCGCGAGATTCCTCCTGCGATATTTTCGGGCAGCAGCCGAAGCTGGTGCCAAGCGGCCGTATGTTGATGCAGCACGTGATCGGGACCTGTTGAGGCTGCATTGGGCGTTCTCGCCAGTCGTGCGCGATCTCGCGATTTACGTCCTTCAGCATCGCCATGAAATCCAATCGATGCTGAGCACCACGCGCCGGATCGAAGACGGCATGGTGAGGGGCCGGATTGATGCGCGTGCTACCTTGCTGCATCGGCGCATGACAGGACTCACCACGGCCATGGTTAGCGACGAACCGCTTCGTTCCTACCATTCCGGCCCGAACCAAGTCTTGATCTGGGTACTGATGCAAGCGTGGTCGCTCGGGATGCGTTTCACGGCCATGTTGCCGGCAAGTGCATCCTATCGGGAGACGGTCACGACAAACGTCCAGACCCTGGAACAGGTTCGTCGTATCCAAGCGATCGGTCTTATCGCAGCGGACACCTTGGCGGCGAAGCGGCCTGGCGCATCTGCATTGCTTGAGGCGGGGCGGTCACGACGGGAGATCTATCGGCGCGCGCGCGATGCCTACGAGGCATTGTTGAGGATCGAAGCCGGCGATCCTGAGACGATCGCAACCCTGCTGCGGCACACATTGCTGGCTCCCCTTGAAACCTGGCGGCGGTATGAGCTGGCGATCGCGTTCAGCGTCGCCGAAGCTCTCGCAGCAAGTGAGGGTGGGGCACTCACACTGAATCTGCTCATGGGCGATACCAGTATCCCGATCGCGCGCGTCGGGCGCTACGCGGTCTATTGGCAATCGCGGACAGACCTCTATCGGCCGCCAGAGATCGAACCTTCTGAACAAGTCGTCCGCAACATCCTGGCTTCCTACAGCCTCTCGGCATCGTCAGACCGACCGGACCTCGTGGTAATCGACAACGACCGCCGCAGTGTGGCGGCCGTCATCGAGGTCAAATACCTCACGGCAGAAGATGCATCCGACCGGGTGCGTAGCGCCGTCGAACAATTGGTTCGTTACGCACGACTCTATCACCCAATCGAGGAAACTGGCCCGCTGCTCGGGCGGAGCCTGGTGGCGGTCAGCCAAGGGCTGGAAGGCCTTGCGGCACCTGAGCCTTTGCCGGCGGACGTGCCAATGATCTGCGACTTCGCCTCTATCCGGCAAGGCCAGCTCGGCGCTTGGGCTGAGAGGCTTCGCCACTGATTGCGCCGAACGTCTTGCCTGTTTCGGGGGGACGGCTGCGGCCTCCATCAGCCGGAAGCTTGTGCGACAAATCGAGTGGCAGCGCGCAAGGCGGGGCAATCTCATAAACCACCTCCTTGCCATTCGGGAGTGGCTGCGGGCGCGGCATGAAGCGTGCCATGGCGCCGGCAAGATACCCCTCATCGAGTTCGCAACAGGTCCATTTGCGCTCAAGCGCCTCGGCGACAGCGCCTGTCACGCATGATCCGCCAAACGGATCGACCACAAAGTCGCCAGCGTCAGTAAGCATTCGGATAAAATACTCAGGCAATGCCGCCGGGAAGCGGGCGGGATGAATTGGGAGGTTCTTCTCTCTGCAATAGTCTTGATAACGCCCGTTGGATTCCGTGTTGGCGACGGCCAACAAGTTGGGCGGCACGGAGCCGCCGTTGTCGCGCGAAAATTTATCGGAGATGTCGTGGCCCGATGGACGGAGCTTCGCCACATAGCCGTTCGCAAGAAGGTCCTGCATCGACTTGCTGTAAGGCTGTAAGACGCGGCGGTTGCTGGCCTTGGGCCAGGGCGTCTTGGAAAGCCACCAAATCGAGTTGACTGCGTCCTTAACGCGGATCCTGCGGATGTTGACCCATTCGGCCGGCGACGGAAGCTTCGAGGGGTTCCACCAGTAGTGCTCCTGGCAGAGATGAAAACCGAACTCCTCGACTAGCATGATAAGAAGCTTGAAGTGATACAGGCTGCGGGTCGGCTGCCCAGGTATCCATGAGCCCCCGATATCGATGACCAGGCTCCCTTGATCCGACAGGACACGCCGGAAGCCTTCAGCGAACGGGCGGAACCAATCGCAATAGAAATCTGCGTCCTCGTTGCCGTAGCTTTTTTTCCGCACTAGGCCGAAAGGCGGGCTCGTCATGATCAAATCAACGGAGCCAGGCTTGGCGACGTTGAGCAACCAGGCCCGGCTATCCCCCCACATGATTTCGCCCAGGCTTGTCTTGTGGAACGAACGAACGAGTTTTTTCGGGTATATATTCGCCACGTCCTCAGTCTCGGCTCCTTCGGACTTATCTTTGGCGACGTTCTTGTGGGCGGCTTCATGAAGAGACCGCAGATACTCGGAGATATTTTTGTAGCCGAGACGCGCTGCGCAATTCTCCATGTCCGCGTGCTCTTCATCCGTTAGGCGAACGTTCGCAACATTGGATCTGGGATTGCTTGAGCGAGGGCGCGGCATGATCGATTCCTGTATTTGAACACGAGTCTAGCTCACTCGTTTTCGTGTGACAAGAACCTCGTGGCGTTTTGAGAATCAGAAACCCACCTACGACATGTCTCGGGTGGTGCCTTCAGCGCGGAACATCGATAGAGACATCTATCGCCCGCGCACTCGACGGGTCGGCTTCCGTCCTTTGTTGTCAGTCGTGGCCACAGCGGGTTGCGGTTTGGCGGGCTCGATCAAATCGCGCTGGCCCTCCCACTCAACCGGATAGGGCTCCATCAGCCCCGGCAGCGTCATCGCCGCCGGCTGCCGCCCGTCCAGGATCGCCTCGACGATGTCCGGCGCCAGCAGCGTGAGCCGGAGTAGGCGCGAGACATAGGACGAGTTGATCTTTTCGGCCGCCGCCAGTTCGTCGATCGTGGCGAAGCGGCCCGCCTCCATCATTCGCCGCCACCGGAACGCCCGGGCCAGCGCCTTCACCAGTGTGGTGTCCGCAGCCGAGGCGCCGCGGGGCGCCATGCCGCCCGGCGTCAGTACCAACTTCCGCCCGCCCCGCTGCTTCCGGACCGCCAGCGGCACCCGCACGGTCAGCATCTGCGCGGCGCCGGTCATGCTGCGGCCTTTGCCGGTTCGGCCTGCGGCGCCGCGAGGTCCCGGGCCAGGCTGGCCAGCCCCTCCAGCTTCAGCCGCACGTCGGCACCTCCCGCCCCAACGTCCACACGGTCGACCAGGAGACGGATGATCCGCGCCTGCTCGGCGGGGAACAGCTCCTCCCAAAGCGGGTCCAGCCGCTCCAGCGCCAGCCGGGCCTCGTCCTCCGTCATGTCCGGCGCCGAGGCCCGTGCCGCGCGCCAAGCCCCGAGCACCACCTCCGGCTGGCGCAGCAGCCCCCGAACCTGCGCGATGACCGCGCTCTCGATCTCCGCGGCGGAAATGCGCGCGATGGCCGGGCCGTCCGCCGCGCTGCCCTTCAGCACGGACTGGCTCACATAGTAGCGGTATTGCTGCCCGCGCCGCCCCCGCGCGTGGGTGGGCGACATGGCGCGCCCATCGCTGCCGAAGATCAGCCCGCGCAGCAGCGAAGGTGTCTGGCAGCGCGTGCGGTTGGCGCGGATCCGCGGGCTGAGGGTCAGCAGGGCGTGCACCGCGTCCCACATCGCCTGCGGCACGATGGCGGCATGCTCGCCGGGATGCGACTTCCCCTTGTGCATCGCCTCGCCGAGATAGGTCCGGTTGCTCAGCACCCGATAGATGTCGCTCTTGGTGAAGGCGCGGCCGCGCTTCGTGGTGGCACCCTCGCCGCGTAGGGCCTGCACCAGCTTCGTGCCGGATTCCGTCTCGACGAAGCCCTCGAAGATCCGCCGCACCAGCGCGGCCTCGGCCTCGTTCACCAGCAGCTTGCGATCACGCGCGTCGTAGCCGAGCGGCACGAAGCCACCCATCCAGATCCCGCGCGCCCGCGACGCCGCCACCTTGTCGCGGATGCGCTCGCCGATGACCTCGCGCTCGAACTGGGCAAAGCTGAGCAGGATGTTCAGCGTTAGCCGCCCCATGCTGGTCGTCGTGTTGAACGACTGCGTCACCGAGACGAAGGTCACGCTGTTGGCGTCGAACACCTCCACCAGCTTGGCAAAATCCATCAGCGCGCGCGACAGCCGGTCGATCTTGTAGACCACGACCACGTCAATCAGCCCGCGCTCGATGTCGGCCAGGAGGCGCCGCAGCGCGGGCCGGTCCAGGGTGCCGCCGGACACGCCGCCATCGTCATAGCGATCGCGCACCAGCACCCAGCCCTCTGAGCGCTGGCTGATGATATAGGCTTCACATGCCTCGCGCTGGGCATCGAGCGAGTTGAACTCCATGTCGAGGCCCTCCTCGCTCGATTTCCGCGTGTACACCGCGGCGCGAATCTTCCGCACCGTGGCCGGCATGGCGGCGTCGGCGGCGGGTTTGCGCTTCATGCCGCGGCCCTCCGGTTCTTCAGGCCGAAGAACAGCCAGCCATTCCAGCGTGTGCCGGTGATGGCGCGCGCGATGGAGGAGAGCGACTGGTAGGGGCGACCCTGATACTCGTAGCCGTCATGCAGCACCGTCACGCAGTGCTCGACGCCCTGGTACTCGCGGATCAGCCGCGTACCGCTGATCGGCTTGTCGTCGCCGCGGATGCGCCGCAGGACGGGATTGCCCCCATCGAGTTGTTCACCCAGGGCCTCGAGGCGCTGGATCGTCTCGGGCTTCAGGCCGCCATAGGCGAGTTCCTGGATGCGGTAGGCCAGGCGGCTCTCCAGGAAGCGCCGATTGTAGGGCGGCGGTTCGGCCGCGAAGAGCTCCCGCCACTGCTGCTTCAGGTCCGGCGTGGCGGCAGTCTTCAGGGCCGCCAGCCGCCCAAGCACGTCGGCTGGGGGAATGGCAGGGATGGTTGGCGCCGGCGCGGTGCCGGCATTGGATTTGGTGGCGCGTGTCATGCGGGTCTCCGGTTGGTCCGGTTCGCATCCACGCGCTGGGGTGCCGGGAAGTGTAGGCCACGCTCTCCCTGGTCAGCAGCCTCGCGAACAGCTTCCTCGGCAGCGCGGCTGCGCAGCCGCAGCAGGCCGGCGGCCAGGATGGCACAGACCTCTCGGAGGTGCGGCGGGAGGTGGGGATTGGCGGGGTTCGGTGGCATGGCTGGGAGGCAAGATCGTGTTGCCCAACCAAGAAGAACAGCGAAAACAATCTCTTAGAGAAGGCCCGCGGGAACAAAAGCACCGCTGCGAAATCGCGCGTAGGGCGTTGCCCTGCCGGTTTCAGCGTGACCCGGGTCGTGGCGCCGCGAATCGGCGCCGGCGCAGGGTCCCATCGCGGAAGCTAAATCCTTCGCCACGTCCAACTTCGCGGCTTGACGTAGGACTTAGCAGCCGACTACGCCACTCCGCTAAGTGCCACAGGCAAGGATTTCGCCGGATGCAAGGGCGATGACAACGCCGACCACCACCCTGGGACAGGCCATCATTGCCGCCAGGAAGAAGCAGGGGATCAGCCAGAAGGACCTGGCCGCCGCTGTCCAGAAGGAGGACGGCACGGGATCGATATCGCCGCAATACCTCAACGACATCGAGCACGACCGCCGCAGCCCGACCTCCGACCAGCTCATCAGAGAATTCGCCCGGGCCTTATCCGTGGACGCGGATGACCTGTTCGTCCTGGCCGGCAAGATCCCCGAGGACCTCCGCGCCGCCGCGACCGATTCGGCAACCAGGGTCAGGGCCTTCAAGGCGTTCCGTAAAGCCCTCTCGAAATAGGATTGCATGCGTGGCGAGCTGGTCGATCGATAAATCGGGGCGATTCCCGCAGAGGCTCTTCCTGCGTGCCGCGGAGATCGACCGCGATTGCGAGCGCCTGGTCACGGCCTTCCTGCAGCAGCGCCACGGCAATGTCCGCTTCCCGATCTCCACCGACGACCTCACGGTGCTGGTCGACCAGCACAGCAGCAGGCTGGACCAATATGCCGACCTCTCCGACGAGGGCGACGACGTCGAGGGGATGACGTGCTTCCTGCCAGACGAACCGCCGCTGGTCCTGATCTCCATTCAGCTGACCGAGCAAGCCAATCGGCAGAATCGGCTCCGCACCACGCTCGCCCATGAACTGGGCCACGCCTTCTACCACCGGGCTGTCTTTGATCAGCTTTTCGCCGCGCCGCCGCACATGTTTGAGGCCGCGCGCGCGGAGCCGCGGACAGTCTGCAAGCGCGACAGCATGATGGGGACCAGCGAGTTCGATTGGCTGGAATGGCAGGCCGGCTATTTCAGCGGCGCCATCCTGATGCCGGCCCAACAGGTGCGTCGGGCGGTTGGGGATCTGCTCCGAGGCCAAGGGATCCACGGCGTGGCAGCGGTTGGCACGCCGGCGGCCCAGGAAGCGGAGCGGCATGTCATGGCCAGCTTCCAGGTTTCCGCCGAGGCGGCGCGAGTTCGGCTGCGCAAGCTCGGTCTCCTGGCCGATTCGGCTGGGCCTCCCACGCTCTTCGGCTGACCCGACAGGACTACGCTGCTGTGCGTATCTTTTCGCTTGTGCCCGCACACCGATTCTTGATACGTCGATTAGCGGAGCGCCGGATTGTCCGGCGTGGCCCTGATCGAAAGACCCCCTGTGCCGACAGTCCCGGATTTCATCCGGAGCACGCCCCCCGCGTCGCTCCGCTCATATTTCACGTTCATCCAGGCCGAGATGCCGCCCGATGTGGTGTGGGAGGGTGCGGCCAACGTGGTCGTGCCACCCTTGCTGCGGGCGGTGGATGCCATGCACGACGCCGAGCGGCTGCGCGTCATGAACGACGCCGACCGCGTCGGTGCAATGACCGACGAATCCGGCCAGGCAGCGCTCTACTCGATCACCAATGCTGCAGACATTCTGGACTCCCTGGAAAACGCGCATGCCCGGGCGCTGTGGATGTTCCTCAAGGACCCTGCCGGCTTCGGTCATGCGGAGGAAGTCCGCTATGCCGATGACCGCCGCTATGGCCGCATGTGGGACGGCTTCGAATGCCTGCCCGGCCTGACGGTGCCCCGTGACGGTGATCCCTACACGGCATTCAAGGCGGCCATCGCCACGCACTTCGACACGAAGCATGTCGAGGTGGAGATCTGCGATAGGTCCCGCCCCTCGCTCGACGGGGAGGACGCGGCGCTGATCCAGGTCGCCATCTACCGCGAAGGCCGCGCCGGTGATCGGCGCGCCTTCGTCAACGGCAAGCTGGACCGGCTCCCCTTCCGCCCGGTGGTCGAGGCGGCCATCACCTACGAGCCCGCCTCCGGCACCATCGAGGTGGTGGCGCAGGCACGGGAGACCCGCGAGGACCTGGTGCGGCTGTTCGCCGAGCACATGCTGGGCGCGCCGTTCGACGGCGACCGCATCCCCATCCGCCAGTACTCGCTGGACCACCTGCTGCAGCCCTTCGATTTCCCGCACGATGTCGAGGACAACATCGAATCCGTGAAGGTCACGCTGCTGCGGCTGATGCCCTACGAGACGCAGGGCGAGCGCGTGACGCTGGAATGCATGCGCGGCGCCGAGCGCAGCATCTGGCAGATGGCGGAGGCTCGCTTCGGCGAAACCGATCCGCTGGCCGGCGGCTACAAGGTCACGCAGGCCCGCTTCACCATCAAGTTCCACGCGACGCCAGGGGTACGCGGCGGTCGCACGCTGCCGGTCACCATCTCCATGCCGAAGGGTTGCGATTTGAAGGACCGCACCGACCGCGAGCGCCTGGTCGGTGAGAAGTACCTGAAGCGCTGGCGGATGCTGCGGGATGTCTGACGAACCGCCCCGGCTCTCCGCCGAGGCTGTCGCGCTGCTCCTCGAGGTGCTGGACCTGGAGGAGCCCTTTCTGAACGGGGCCGTGGCGGAGATGTCGCCCGGCCCCGTTGGCATGTTGCGCGCATGCGGGCTGCTGGTGCCCCACGGTCACGAGACCGTCTCGGCGTCGCTTGCGGATCATGACGACGCGCCGGTGACGCTGATTCGATCCGAGAAGGCGGGCGGGCTCGCGTACTTCAGCCCGTCCGGTGGACTGATCGCTGTGCCGGCTGCGCGGCTGACCCGGTATCGGATCGAAATCGCCAGCACCATCGCCGCGCTCGCATCTGATCTGGCTGTGCCGTCGACGCGCCCGCCACGGCCATTGATCGAGGGGCTGCTCTGGGAGATCGGCGATGCCCGCCTGGGCAAGCGCCCGGCGCGTGTCCAGACATGGTTCGCGCGCCGAATGTGGCACGCCGCGGTGCGGGCCCAGGTCGCGGCCGCACTGCAGGCACGACCCTATCCGCGGGACGTGATCATCCTATGCACCAGTCGCGCCGCCCGTCTTCGGGGGGTGACATTGCCTGGCACGATCCTGGTGCCGATCCGCGACGTGCTGGCCGCGGAGGACTGCCTGGCCGTGAGCGGCGAGATCCTGGACGCCCGCATGCGTGGTGTCGCAGTCGCGGCCGTCCCAGGCCCCCTGGACCTATCGCCGGATGGAAAACGCCTCCGCATCCACGGCGGCGAACCGATCCTCTTCAGGTCGGACGCCCACATCGCGGCCATGCGCAAGCTGGTCGACGCATTCTATGCCGGCAAGCGCGTGCCGATCTGCGAGCTCACCGACCACGGCACACTGCACCGACACTTTGGTGCCGCGAAGTGGAAGCTCCTGAAGCCTTACCTCTCCTCGGTGAAGGGCGCCTGGGGCTTCGACCTGTAGGCCGATTTCTCCCTTTTCTTCTCCCTAACCCCACCTCCTTCTTCTCCCTGTCCTGAAGCGATCTTCCCCGCGGTTGTTCGAACCAGCGCGAGGGAAGCTCCGATGACAGTGAAGCATCTGACGCAGACGGAGGTGGCGCGCCGTTGGTGCCTCAGCCCCCGCACGTTGGAGCGCTGGCGCTGGCTGGGCCAGGGGCCCGCCTTCCTGAAGCTGGGCGGCCGCGTCGCCTATCGCCTCGAGGACATTGAGGCCTTCGAGGCGGCGCAGACCCGCGACGCCACCAGCACCCCCCAGCCGTCCAATGCCGACGTACCGGCCGCGGTGACCGCCTGATGCCCGCGCTGGTCCGCTACGAGCAGGCCCGCACCGCGCTGGCCGAATGCGCCCGCATCGATGAAGCCTCGGAGATCCGAGACAAGGCTTCGGCGCTCGCCGCCTATGCCCGCCAGCGCGACGACCGTGATCTCGAGGTCTGGGTGCGCGAGATCCACCTGCGCGCCTGCGTCCGGATCGGTGAGCTGAGCCGGGAGCTGGAACGCGCAGACCATGGCGGCTCAGGCGGTGGCTCGAAGTTCCCAGCGGTGGGAATTTCGAAGGCCCAGGCCCTGGCCGATGCCGGCATCTCCACCAGCACGGCACACCGCTACGAGGAACTGGCTGGCGGTCGCGAGGAACAGGCCCAGGCCGCGGGGCGCGCCGCGATGGAGGCCTACTTCGCGCAGTCCCGCGCCGACGGCGCGCCGCCGACCATGACCGGGCTGCGCGGCGCCGTCCGCGGCGCGCTGGAGGCCACGCTCGGCCCGCAGCCGACCCGCACCAAGCGTCCGGCCCCCGCGCCCGAACCGCCGAAGGTCGCGCCGATCGGCGCCGACTGGGCCGACTGGACGGCGGCCGTCCTCACCGTGGCGACCCTGCCCACCGACTTCGCGTCGCTCGCCGGCCGCAGCCCGCGAGCCCTGCTCGCCGATCTGCGCGGCGAGGCCCGCGAGGCGCTGCAGCGGCTGCCGCTCTGGATCAACGCCCTGGAGAACGAACATGACCACTCCGCATGACCGCATGCGGACGCTGATCCGCGAAGCCCGCATCAGCGTCCACCACCGCGGCAACGTCCCCGCCATCGTGGGCGAGATCGTCCGCAGCGCATCCGAGACCATCCGCCAGGATGATCAGCTGTTCGCCGTCGTGCTCTCGACTGCGCTGAACAAGCTGATCCGCGACGACCTCAAGCGCAGCGCCGAAAGCGTTGACCACGCCGAGGGGCTGCGCGCCGAGCAGATGGAGATGTTCCCGCAGGATGCGCGGGCGACCGTCGAGCAGATCGGCCGCGGCGAGGTGTTCGTGCCCAGCCGCAACGCCTTCGTGCCGCTGCTGCCGAGCCACCTCCTGCCGCAGGAGATCGACGAGGCCGGCGAGTACCTCATCCACCATGGTGGCGACTGCATCCGCCGCGGGGGGCTGCTGCGTCGCCTCGGCCGGATCATGCAGACCCACCGGCAGGCGGCGTGAGGCCGGTCATGGGCAAAGCCTCCCGCGACAAGGGCCTGCGCCGCGAGCGCGCCATCGTCGACATCCACACGAAGTGCGGTCTGCGCGCCGAGCGCGTGCCACTCTCCGGCGCCGTTCGGTATCGCGGCAACGGCGCCGACGTCGATCTCTATGTCCGCGGCGCCGAGCCTGTGAAGGCAGAGGTCAAGGCCCGCGGCGAAGGCGACGGCTTCAAGACGCTGGAGCGCTGGCTCGGCGGCAACGACGCGCTGTTCCTTTGGCGCGATCGCGCCACGCCGATGGTGGTCCTGCCGCTCCACGTCTGGATCGAGATCGCGCGCCGCAGCGTGCGCTGCGCCGACGCCGATGCCGACCGTGAGCATGCCCACCGCGCTCGCCAGGCTGAGGAAGGCCCGCTGCCGTCGCCCGACGCGATCGGCGAGGTGACGCCGTGAGCCCGTGCACCGCCCGCCGCGTGCACGCCATCGGCGAAGCGCTCCGCAACCTGGCCGGCGGCGCGCTGCTGGCCGGCGGCTTCATCGCGCTCCTCTGGCTCGCCGAGTTGGCGACCATCCCGTGAGCGCGATCCCCATGCCGATGCCCGCGCCCGCCCGGCCGCCTGCATCGCCCATCCAGCCGGGCACCTCCTCGTTGAACGGGACCACCATGACCAACCGAACGACTCTGGCGCAGCTGCGCGAGATGGACGCCGCGCAGGCCGCACGCCTGCCCGTCGATCATCTGGCGCTGCTGCTGGAAGAGGTCGGGGCGCTGAAGGCTGACGCCAAGCACCTCGCCGACCTGCTGCACGACGCGCTGCATGCCCGCTACGGCGCCCCCGCCGCCGCGGCCCGTCGCGCCGAGGGCAAGGACACCGGCCGCGTCCGCATCGCGGATGACGCCTTCGAGGTCGTCGCCGACCTCCCGAAGAAAGCAGTGTGGGACCAGCCGAAGCTAGCCGCGGCGGTCGCCACCATCGTGGCGTGGGGCGAGGACCCCGCGGACTACGTCACCACCGAGATCCGCGTGCCGGAAAGCCGCTTCACGGCCTGGCCGCCGCGCATCCGTGCGGTCTTCGAGCCGGCGCGCACCGTCGCCACCGGGCGCCCCTCCTACACCCTCGAACAGAAGGACGCCGCGTGATGGCGCATGAACTCCGCATCCAGGTGGTCATCCCGCTGCAGGGCGATGCCGTCGCCCGCGCGAAGGACGTCGCCGCCTTCGAGCCGACGCTCGACAGCTTCACCGAAGTCGTCGCGCGCGTCGGCGGCGACATCAAGGTCGACGTCATCAAGGCCAAGCCTCGCGCCGCGAAGCAGGAGGCGCACTGATGGCGATCTCCCTCGCATCCCTGCGGCGCGGTGGTGACGCGCGCCCGCCACGGCTGCTCACCTATGGCGTGGCCGGCGTCGGCAAGACGCTCTTCGCGACCTCCGCGCCTCGGCCGGTGGTGGTGCAGACCGAGGACGGGCTCGGCACCATCAACGCCGCCACCTTCGGCGTGCTGCGCAGCTTCGACGCGGTGATGGAGGCGCTCGGCAGCCTCTACACCGAGGCGCACGACTTCGAGACGCTGGTGGTGGACAGCCTCGACTGGCTGGAGCCGCTGGTCTGGCAGCACACGGCGCAGACGCACAACCAGCCGGACATCGAATCCTTCGGCTACGGCAAAGGCTATCTCGCCGCGCTGGATACCTGGCGCAGCTTCCTCGACGGCGTGAATGCGCTGCGCGACGAGCGCGGGATGGGCGTGATCCTGATCGCGCACGCCGAGATCCGGCGCTTCGACAGCCCCGAGACCGAACCCTACGACCGCTACCAGCCGAAGCTGCACCGCAGCGCCTCCGCGCTGGTGCAGGAGCATGTCGATGCCGTGCTCTTCGCGAACTATCGCGTGAGCACGCTGAAGTCCGACGTCGGCTTCAACAAGAAGGTGGTCCGCGGCGTGAGCGGCGGTGATCGCCTGCTCCACACCGCCGAGCGGCCGGCCTTCCTCGCGAAGAACCGCTTCGGCCTGGCCGAGACGCTGCCGCTGTCCTGGCCCGAGCTCGCCGCCGGCATCCCCTTCTACGCGACGCCGCCCGGCGCCGCCCCCGCCTCCACCACCGAAGCCCGGAGCTGACCCATGGCATCCCTCAATGGAACCTTTGACGCGACGGAAGTCGCCCCCGCTGTCCCGCTCGAGGTGCTGCCGCCCGGCAAGTACCTCGCGCATCTCATCGAGAGCGAGATGCTGCCGACGAAAGCGGGCGATGGGCAGCTCCTCAAGCTGGTCTTCGAAGTGCTGGAGGGCCCCTCCGCGCGCCGGAAGATCTTCGACCAGCTGAACCTGGTGAACCGCAACGAACAGACGGTGGAGATCGCGCAGCGCACTCTGTCGGCCATCTGCCACGCGGTGGGCCAGGTACATGTCAGCGACAGCGAGCAGCTGCACTTCAAGCCGCT
Source organism: Acetobacteraceae bacterium (assembly GCA_021732665.1). GTDB lineage: Bacteria > Pseudomonadota > Alphaproteobacteria > Acetobacterales > Acetobacteraceae > Rhodovarius. Next base: position 77,031 of record JAKFUL010000001.1, on the reverse strand, counting down.
GATCGTGACGCTGAAGGTCGAGCCGGCCGGCAACGACAAGTACGGCGTCTACCGCGAGGCGCGGAACAAGGTGGCTGGCTACTCCGCGGCCAACGCCGGTGCAGCCACTGGCACCGCCCCCCGCCCTGCCAGCCCGGGGCCCCGTCCGACGCCTGCCGCGCCTCCGCCGGCCGCCCGCGCCGGTGCCGCAGCGACCCCGCCCTGGCGCCGCAATGCCTGATCACCAGCCGGCAGGCCTCGCGCCTGCCGGCCTCTCTCCCTCGATCCAGGATCAGGTTATGGCTGCCCTTCCTCCGCCCGCGTCCCCCACCGTCACCTCCATCTACTCGTCATATGAGGCGACGGCGGACAACGGCTATCGCGCGCATCTCGGTGCCTCGCTGATCGGCACCGAATGCGAGCGCGCCATCTGGTATTCGTTCCGCTGGGCCACGCGTGTGCGTCACACCGGCCGGCTGCTGCGGCTGTTCGACACCGGCAATCTGGCCGAGGCCCGCTTCGTCGCCGACTTGCGCCGCATCGGCGTCACCGTCCTGGACCTGGATCCCGCGACGGGGCGCCAGTGGAACCTGCGCGATGCCTCCGGCCACTTCGGCGGCAGCATGGACGCGGTGGCGATCGGTCTGCCCGAGGCGCCGACCACCTGGCACGTCTGCGAATTCAAGACCCACAGCGCCAAGTCCTTCGCCAAGCTGAAGGCCGAGGGCGTCGCCGCCTCCAAGCCGCTGCACTGGGCTCAGATGCAGGCCTACATGCAGCTCGCCGGCCTCGATCGGGCCTTCTACCTGGCGGTCTGCAAGGACACGGACGAGCTCTACCAGGAGCGCATCCGCCACGATGCCGAGGCCGGGCTGCGCATCCTGGCGAAGGCCGAGCGCGTCATCGGTGCCGCCCGACCGCCCGCCCGCATCAGCCAGGACGCGTCCTGGTGGCAGTGCCGCTTCTGCGACCACCATGCCGTCTGCCACGCCGGCGCGGCACCGGAGCGGCATTGCCGGTCCTGCCTGCATGCGTCGCCCGCCCCGGGTGGCGACTGGCACTGCGCCCGGCACGCCGCCCCACTCGACCGGCGCGACCAGGAGGCCGGCTGCGCGGCGCATCTGTATCTGCCGGACTTCGTGGCGGCTGAGCAGATCGACGCCGGTGAGGATTGGGTCAGCTATCTGCTGCCGGACGGCACCGAATGGCGTGACGGGGTGGCGGCATGAGCCCGATGCTCCACGCCATCGAGCGCAAGGCCGCCTGCGGCACCTGCGTCTTCTGGCAGCTCGCCACCAGCCGGTCGGATGATGGCTATCAGGATGAGGGGCTGTGCCGCCGGCGCGCACCCTCGGCCATCCCTTCGATCAGCATCTGCAGCGACGGCCAGGACATGGGCGGCGAGCAGGGTCTGCTCACGGCCTGGCCGCGCACCTTCAGCGAGAGCGACTGGTGCGGCGAGTGGAAGGTCCGCGGCGAATACGCCGGGCGGAACCGCCCTGGGGACGAGGTATCCGCATGACCCTCTCCCTCCGCCCCTATCAGCGTGCCGCCATCGAGGCGCTCTACGACTACTTCTCGGCCAGCAGCGGCAACCCGCTGGTCGTCATGCCGACCGGCACCGGCAAGAGCCTGTGCATCGCTGGCTTCACCCGCGAGGCGATCGCCGCCTATGGCGACACGCGGGTGCTGATCCTCACCCACGTGAAGGAACTGATCCAGCAGAACTTCATGGCCATGCTGCGCGCCTGGCCGGACGCGCCGGCCGGCATCTACTCGGCAGGGCTGTCTCGCCGCGACATCCACGCGCAGATCCTGTTCGCCGGTATCCAGTCAATCCACCGCCACGCGCGGCAGGTGCAGCGCTGCGACCTCGTGCTGATCGACGAGGCCCATCTGCTCGGTCGCGGCGACAGTGGCATGTATCGCTCGTTCCTCACCCAGCTGAACGAGATCAATGCCGGCCTGCTGAAGGTGGTCGGCTTCACAGCCACCCCCTACCGGCTCGACAGCGGCATGCTGCACGAGGGGAAGGACCGGCTCTTCACCGACATCGCCTTCGAGGTGCCGGTGCTGGACATGATCCAGCAGGGCTATCTCTGCCCGGTTGTCCCGAAGCGGACCGAGACGCAGCTCGACGTCGGTGGCGTCGGAACCCGCGGCGGCGAGTTCATTGCCAAGGACCTCGAGGCGGCCGTGGACCGCGACGAGGTCACGCGCGCCGCTGTGGCCGAGATCGTCCAGCACGGCGAAGGCCGCGGCTCCTGGCTGGTGTTCTGCTCCGGCGTGGCCCATGCGCGCCACGTCCGCGACGCCATCCGCGAGCACGGCATCTCGGCCGAGACGGTCACCGGCGACACGCCGGGCCCGGAACGGGACGGCATCCTGGCGGCCTTCAAGGCGGGGCGGCTGCGTTGCGTCACCAACGCCAATGTCCTGACCACCGGCTTCGACGCGCCCGGCACCGATCTCATCGCGTTGCTCCGCCCCACGAAGAGCGTGGGGCTCTACGTGCAGATGGTCGGCCGCGGCACGCGCCTCGCCGAGGGCAAGGATGACTGCCTGGTCCTGGACTTCGCCGGCAACACGGCGCGGCACGGTCCGATCGACACCGTGGACGGCCGCAAGAAGGAACCCGCCGGCGACGGCGAGGCGCCGATCAAGGTCTGCCCGGAATGCCAGACCATCAACCACGCCAGCGCGCGGCACTGCATCGAATGCGACTACGAATTCCCGCCGCCGGTGGTGAAGGTCGCGCCGCAGGCGGCGTCGAACGCGCTGCTGTCGACGCAGATCCAGGCGGCTTGGTGCGACGTGACCGGCATCACCTACGCGCGCCACGACAAGCCCGGAAAGCCGGCATCTCTGCGCGTCACCTACGAATGCGGCCTCGCGCGGCACAGCGAATGGGTCTGCTTCGAGCACACCGGCTTTCCGCGCGACAAGGCGCTGGGTTGGTGGCGGCGGCGTGCCGGCAATCTCCCGCCCCCCGCGACGGTGGATGCGGCGCTGGCACAGCTCGACCAGCTGCGCCGTCCAATCGCGATCCAGGTGCGCCCCGCCGGCCAGTACACCGAGATCGCCGCGGCGAGGTTCGTGTGAGATGCGCCGCCTGTCGCCTCCGCACCGCCCGCGGCTTTGGTTGGTTCGATCCGCGCGTGCGGACCAGCGAGCCGCTGCCCGCCTGCTCCATGCGCTGCATGAGCGCGCTCTGCCGGAGGTGGGGCGTGGTTGATCCCGACGAGCACGAGATTGCCGCCATCACGGCGGCCAGCCCCATGGCGGGCGAATACCTGGAGAGCATCGGCAAGACCGACCTTGCAGTGCTGACCGAAGCGGAATGGCTGACGCTGCTGGAGGTGATCATCACCGCCTACCAGGATGAGCTTGCTCGCCTGCTGGATCAGGGTCGCCATTCGGCGCCGCCGCTCGCTGCGGGTGGCCGCCCATGAGCGGCGTCACCTCGGCCCGGGAGGTCGCGCGCCGCCTCGGACTCTCGCACACCGCCATCCAGAACGCCGAACGCTCTGGACGCATCGCGCGGGAAGATGACGGCACCTGGGACGTGGAGAAGGTCCGGGCCGGCCTCGCGACCAAGGTCACCCCTGCGCCGCGCAAACCGTATGGTCCACGCGCGAAGCAGCCGCCCTGGGCGAGGGCGGCGCACCATGTCGGCGATCTCGCGTCGGACATTCGTGGTCCGGCACGCGGGATTCACGCCGAGCTGGAGAGGGCGCGACAGGCGCTCCAGCGCGCTGCCGAGCAGATTGCGGCGCTCTATCCCGAAATCCTGCGGCTGGAGCGTGCCTGCGATGCAGCCATTGCCGCACAGGAGCGTGGCAGCGAATGACGGACGACCCCTCCTTCATGGCGGACTATGGCGAGCGCCTGGTCGACAATGGCTATTCGGTCATCCCCATCATGCCGGGCACGAAGGTGCCGGGGCGGTTCACTGGCGGGGAATGGTCGCCCTATCCCGATTGGACCCGGCACTGCGACCGGCCGACGAAGCCCTTCGAGGTCGATATCTGGCGCCGCTGGCCCGGATGCGGCGTGGGCATCGCCACCGGCGCCGTGGTGGGCATCGACATCGACATCCTGGACGGTGCGTTGGCCATCCAGATCGCCGAGCTTGCCACCTCCATGCTTGGCGACACCCCCTGCCTGCGCATCGGCCGCGCCCCCAAGCGGCTGCTGGTCTATCGCGCCGCCACGCCCTTCGCTGGCCGCAAGCGCTTGCCGCTCGAGGTCCTCGCCCGCGGCCAGCAGTTCGTGGCGCATGCCGTGCACCCCGACACCGGGCAGCCCTACGTCTGGCCTGAGGACACCCTGCTCGACACCCCGCTCGCGCAGCTGCCCGTGCTGGACGAGGCGGCGGCCATGGCCTGGCTCGATCGTGCCCATGCGCTGATTCCGCCCGAGCTGCGTCCGCGCTCTCTGCACCTTCCGTCCAATGATGCCACCTGGCGCGGCCCGTCCGATCCGTGCGGCACCCTCGAGGCGGTGAAGGCAGCGCTGGCCTATCTCCCAAACGAGGATCTCGACGGCGCATCGTGGATCACCATGGGCAACGCCATCAAGGCGGCGCTTGGTGAAGAAGGGCGCGAGCTCTGGCTCGACTGGTCGAAGTCGAGCGGCAAATCCGGCACATCAGGCAAATCGGACACCGCGGAGCGCCGCTGGGCCAAGCTCCGACCGCACAGCATCGGCGCAGGCAGCATCTATGGCTGGGCGATCGACCGCGGCTGGATTCCGCCACCCGAAATCACGCTGAATGCCGCGGTCGCGGAGCGCGCCGCACAGCCGCATCCTGCAGCGGCGATGCTGGCCAGGGCGGATGCCACGGCTCTGACCGCACCCGTGGAGATTCACCCTGCCGCGGCGCTCCTGGCGAAGCTCGACGCCAGTCGGGCGAAGCAGCAAGCCGCGCCGCTTCCCGTGCCGACCACCATCCTGCAGCCCGGCGGCGTGTTGCAGATGCTGGTGGACGAATGCGTGGGATCCGCTCTGCGGCCCCAGCCCTTTCTCGCCCTCGGCGCCGCCATCTGCGCGGTGGGAGCGCTGGCCGGGCGGCAGTACCGCACCCGCACCGATCTCCGGACCAACGTGTACATCGCCGCCGTGGCGGAAAGCGGCGGCGGCAAGGATCACGCGCCGGAGGTGATCCGGCGCTGCTTCGACCTGGCCAAGCTGGATCGCTACCTCGGCGGCGAAAACCTGGCCTCCGGTCGCGGCATGCTGTCCGCACTGGAGCAGCATCCTGCCCGACTGTTCCAGATCGACGAATTCGGCCTGTTCCTCGCCACCGTCACGGGCGGCAGGGCGCCTGCGCACAAGGCCGAAATCTGGTCCGAGCTGATGAAGCTCTACAGCCGGGCGAAGGGCATCTACCGCGGCACCGAATACGCCAACAAGAAGGACGCGCCGCGCGTCGACATCCACCAGCCCTGCGTCTGCTTCTTCGGCACCACCACGCCCTCGACCTTCTGGAAGGCGCTGGAAGGCGGCGCGATGATGGACGGCTCGCTCGCACGCTTCCTGGTCTTCGTCACCGACACCGACCGGCCGGAGCGGAACCCGAATGCAGGCATCATCGCCCCGCCACCCGCCCTGCTTGATGCCCTGAAGGCGATCACCCGCGGCGCAGGCGACCCACCTCCACCAGGCAACCTGCCGGATGTGCATGTGGTGCCGATGTCCGCCACCGAGGAGGCGGCGCCCCACACCGTCCCGATGACGGCATCAGCAGAAGCGCTGCACGATCGCAAGCTGGCCGAGGAAGACGTCTGGGCGAAGAAGGTGGCTGGTACGCCCCAGGCCGCCATCGTCAACCGCCTGGGCGAGAACGCCAGCAAGCTGGCGCTGATCTGCGCCATCAGCCGCGATCCGGCGCGTCCGCAGGTCACCGAGCCAGACGTGGCCTGGGGGTGGGCGCTGGCCGAGCACTGCACGCGGACCGTGCTGCGCGACGCGCAGCGCTTCCTGGCGAATAGCGAGTTCGAGAAGCGTCTGAACAAGGCCATCAACATCATCGGCAAGCACGGCCCGTGTAGCCGGCGCGACATGTTCCACAAGGGGCTGAAGCTGACCGCGCGGGAATTCGGCGAGGTCATCGAAGCGCTGGTGACAAACGGCGCGGTCATCGAAACCGCTGCGCCCGCGTCCGGCGGTCCCGGCCGCCCGGCTGGCTCCCGCTACGTCCTGGTGCCGCCAGCAGGCGATACGCCAGCCGAGGAGGCCGCGGGCGATGAATAACAAAATCCCGACCACCCCCGCTAAACCACTGAAATCAGGCTTTTGTGAATTTTGTTATTTCGTGCGCGGGCACGAAGGGGACACCTCGCCCCACACACGCGTGGGAGCACGACAACACCTCGCAGTACATAATAACAAAAATAACAAAAATATATATATCAATAGGATAGCCGGGAGTTCTGTGATCGCCGGGGGGATTGTGTAGATGGCGCTCCCTGGCTCCCCCCGCCTGCCGCGCTCCTGCCTCGACCGCGGCACCTGCAGCGCCACCACCACGCCCGAGATGGAAATGCTGCGCCGCCGTGTCTGGCAGCAGCAGGGCGTCGTCTCGCTGCACCTCGAGGACATCACCGATCCCTGGCTGCGCCAGGCAATCCAGAACGAAGCCGTGCGCCGCTGGGGCCCGCGGCAGCAGGAGAAGAACCATGGCCGGTAAGCGGAAGGCGAAGTCCACGAAGCCCAAGGAGTCGATCGGCCCCTCGAAGTGGCGGCTCCAGCATGGTGGCTTCGGGGAGGCGGTGCGGACCGCCGATCCGGAAACGGGCGTGCCGGTCGCCCATCGCCGGGCTGTGGACACGCTGGGCGCCATGCAGGCCAACGGCACCATCACCGCCGAAATGTTCGAGGCAGGCGGGATTTTCCGGCGTCAGTTCCGCGCCGCCATGCTGGACGGCCTTCGCGCCATGCCGCTGATCCGGATCGTGGGTGGAAGAGGCGACTGCATCACGGAACAGCAGATCGCGGCCAGGGACAGGGTCGCATCCACCATGGAGGTGCTCGGCGGCTCCGACAGCGCGGCCGGTAGCTGCGTCTGGCATGTTGTCGGATTGGAGTGCTCGGTCCGGGAATGGGCGATGCGGCAGGGCTGGGGTGGCCGGACAGTGCCGGCGACGCAGGCGCAGGGGATGCTGGTCGCGGCGCTGGGCGTGCTGGCAGCCCACTATGGGCTTGACAGCGCCTCCAGGTCCGCGCCCTACCCCCGCACGAGGACGCCAGCAATCAACGAGGGAGGGCAGACTTGACATACGACGCACGTGCAGTCGCGAATGCCCTGCTCGATCTCGCTGCTGAAAGCGGAGCATCGCTCACGCACATGGCAGTCCATAAAATCATCTACTACGCTCACGGATGGTACTGCGCGAAGCACGGTAAGCCTTTAGTGAAGCAGGAATTCGAAGCCTGGAAAGATGGACCTGTATTACGATCCGTGTGGGAAAGTCTACGCGACTCGGGCTCGCAGCCCGTAACCCGCCGCGCTGAGCGTTTCGATCCTGTCAAGCAGACTAGAGAGATCGTAAAGCCAGAAATTACCGAAGATGTACGACGTTTCCTCTCGAATATTCTCGCCGCGTATGGACATCTCCATGCTTTCGAACTGTCAGAAATGACCCATGCACCAGGCGGCCCGTGGGACATCGTGTGGAACTCGCCTGGCGGACGGGTAACTCTTGGGATGCGCATCTCGCACGAGGCGATTCGGCGCCACTTCGAGCGAATCGCTGCGACGCAAACCGCTTCATAAACCAGGCCCAACTGCAAGTACTTGGGCCGGTCGCCGCTCCTGTGCTGGCACCGAACAAAAGAGGGCTTGCGCGAAGAACACGACTCCGTGCTAGGCCTTGTTGCATGAAGCGATTCCCCGTCCCCCCCGCTCATGACCTCGTTCGTTTTCCGGCAAACACACCTGAGAATATGGCGAAGTCATATCGGCGCTGGCTGCTTGGCGGCCCAGCCGCATTCTCGAATGACCCGGCGCGCACAGCTGCCCGCTTCGCGCTGACCCGGGATCTCCCCTTGGAGGTTCTGCTTCGCGACGTGCGACGAGCAAGCAGGCCTCTCGGGAGGGATGCGAATGCGGAGATCGTCGAAGCCGTTTGGCACCACCACGTCAACCGCACCATCGGCGCTCACGATGCGCCCAATTGGCTCTTCGATTTCCTTGCTGGCTTCGGAGTGAGAATCGCGGCAGACCTCTTGGCGGTCGAAGATGGCAAGGCGAGCCTGTTCTGGCTCCAAACGCGCCGTGGCGCAGCGCCCTCGCTGGCACAGCTTGGAATGCTCCAGCGCCTTTTCCTGCTGAAGGCGCGAGACAGCGACTTCGAGGACGTAGGGCTCACCATCCTTGACCTAGGCCAGCCCATCGAGGGCGGTGGTCGTGTGGTGAAGCCATATGCAATCGGCGATCTGCCGATGCCCGGCGAGGACGACGCACGGGCGATGCTACAGACATTCGCAGATGCTCACGCGATCCTCATGGCGGAGAACTTCGCAAAGACGCGCGCGGAGCATCGCGCCAAGCATCGCCGTCCATCGAAGGACCAGGACGACCTCTTCGCTTAAAGGTTTGCCAAACGACCAAGCGAGAAAGAAGGAAGTGCAGCGAAAGAATGTCGTGTTGATGCCTGAAACTCACATCGGGTAATCTCTCGATAGTCGTTGAATTGCGGCTGCCGCTCGTGGCTCCCGAGCCACTCGACCTCTGATCAGCCACTGTGGCTCTCGAGCCGCAGGGTCCTTCCTGGCCCCGCTGTATGCGGGGGGCGGAAGCGCGCTAGGTCGCTAGCGCCAGGCCATAAAACAGGGTTGCAGTTTGCAGCCTTTCCCCGTGCGATCAAACAGATAGCCCGCAAACCATGCCGCGCCAGGTTTGCACCCGCGGGCCGCATGGTTTGCACCCACTCCCAGATCCGGATGGCCCGATGACGCTCCCCTGGATGGCGGCGAAAATCCTGCTGCGTCCGGTGCCGGAGCTGCGCCCGCATGCCGGCAACGCCCGCGTGCACAGCGCCGCGCAGCTGGAGCAGATCAAGGCCAGCATGCTGGCCTTCGGCTTCACCAACCCGCTGCTGGTTGATGAGGACGGCGTTCTGATCGCCGGCCACGGGCGCCTCGAGGCGGCGTCTGCGCTCGGCATGGCCAAGGTGCCGGTGATCGTGCTGCGGCACCTCTCCGCCGCGCAAAAGGAGGCGCTGCGGCTCGCCGATAACCGTATCGCGGAGAATGCGTCCTGGGACCAGGCGCTGCTGCGCGATGCGCTCGCCGCGGTGCAGGCGGTGCAGGACATCGACCTCGGTGCGCTCGGCTTCTCGGCGGATGAGCTCGCGGACATCCTCGCGGCGGCTGGAGATGCCGTGTCCGACGGCGACGCGCCCGAGGCTCTGTCCGCGGATGCCCCCGAGGGGGACGGCGCGAGTGGCGCGGCGGATACGGAGGAGACGGCAGACGACCTCGCCGATGCCGATCCGGAGCCGCCGCGCCAGGCCGTCACGCGTCCCGGCGACCTCTGGCTGCTGGGCGAGCACCGCCTGCTCTGCGGCGACAGCACCGACGCCGCCAGCGTGGCGCGCGTGATGGGCGACGACCGCGCGGCGCTGCTGTTCACCAGCCCGCCCTACGGAAATCAGCGAGACTACACCACCGGCGGCGGTACGGATTGGGACGCCCTGATGCAGGGTGTGTTCCAGCACCTCGACGCGGCCATGCGGCCGCACGGCCAGGTGCTGGTGAACCTCGGCCTGATCCACCGCGACAATGAATGGCAGCCCTATTGGTCCGGCTGGCTCGACTGGATGCGCGCCCGCGGCTGGCGGCGCTTCGGCCTATACACCTGGGACCAGGGACCCGGGCTGCCGGGTGACTGGAATGGCCGGCTCGCACCTGCCTTCGAGTTCGTCTTCCACTTCAACCGCCAGGCCCGCCAGGCGAATAAGATCGTCCCCTGCAAATGGGCCGGTACGCCGAACAAGGGCAGCGGGCTGCGCGCCGCCGATGGGACCATCTCGGAATACCAGCATGCCGGCCTGCCGGTGCAGGACTTCCGCATCCCCGACAACGTGCTGCGCCTTACCCGCCACAAGGGCCGTGGCATCGAGACCGAGCACCCCGCGGTGTTCCCGGTCGTGCTGCCGGAGTTCCTCATGCGCACCTACACCGACGAGGGCGATGCGGTGTTCGAGCCCTTCGGCGGCAGCGGCACGACCATCCTGGCGGGCCAACGCACCGGCCGCCGCGTACGGGCGATCGAGCTGGCGCCCGCCTATGTCGACCTGGCGGTCGCCCGATGGCGGATGCTGCATCCCGACCTGCCGGTAACGCTGGCGGATGATGGCCGCGAATACGACGCCGTGGCTACGGCGCGGATGGAGGTCACCGCCGATGCAGCCTGATCTCGTGGTCTCCGCCATGCCGGTGGCAGCGCTGGTCCCCTACGCCGAGAACGCGCGCACGCATTCGCCATCGCAGGTGGCGCAGATCGCGGCGTCCATCGCCGAGTTCGGCTTTGTAAACCCGGTGCTGGTCGACGCAGAGGGCGTGCTCATCGCCGGCCATGGCCGCGTCATGGCGGCGAAGCAGCTCGGGCTCGCCTCGGTGCCGGTGCTGCGGCTCGGCCATCTCTCTCCCGCGCAGGCACGTGCGCTACGCCTGGCCGACAACCAGATCGCGCTGAACTCCGGCTGGGACGAGGCGCTGCTGGCCGCTGAGATCGCCCGCATCCGCGACGAGGCGGTGGTCGACCTGGACGTGCTCGGCTTCTCCGGCATGGAGCTCGATCGGCTGCTGGCCGCGGCCGATGCCGGCCTCGGCGATGATGCCGATGATGCACCGCCGCCGCCGGTGTTGCCGGTCAGCCGGACCGGCGACCTCTGGCGCTGCGGCGAGCATCGTCTGCTGTGCGGCGACGCGACGAAGCTGATCGACGTGCAGCGCGCCCTCGGAACCGCCCACCTGGCCGACATGGGTTTCGTCGATCCGCCCTACAACGTGGCTTACGAGGGCGGCACGGCTGCGAAGATGACCATCGCCAATGACGCCCTCGGCGGTGGCTTTCCCGAGTTCCTGCGGCCGGCACTGGCCAATCTGCTCTCGGTCACAAAGGGCGCCTGCTACGTCTGCATGTCCTCCTCCGAATGGCCGACGCTGCATCGCGTCTGGCAGGAGGCGGGCGGCAAGTGGTCGAGCACCATCATCTGGGCGAAGAACACCTTCGCCCTCGGGCGCGCCGACTACCACCAGCAGTTCGAGGCCATGCTCTACGGATGGAAGGCCGGCGCCCAGCACTACTGGTGCGGCGCGCGCGACCAGGGGAATGTCTGGCACTTCGACAAGCCGGCGCGCAACGACCTGCATCCCACCATGAAGCCGGTCGCGCTGGTCGAGCGTGCCATCCGCAACAGCAGCAAGCCGCGTGACACGGTGCTGGACTGCTTCGGTGGCTCGGGCACCACCATGATCGCGGCGGAGCGCACGGGGCGGCGCGCCGTGCTGCTGGAGATCGATCCCGCCTATGCCGACGTCATCGTGCGCCGCTGGCAGGAGACGACCGGCGAAGCCGCGGTTCTGGAGGGTGATGATCGCATCTTTGCCGCTGTCGCCGCGGCGCGATTGATGATCGAGAAAGCCGAATCATAGCAACAAGATAACGCTGCATCTTGCTTGGCTCGTGCGCGGCACAGCGCGAATGGTCCGTCACACGCAGAGCACCCCGCCCTGCACCACGACGGAGACGACCATGACCGACCGCGAAGCCCGCGCCACCCGCAACCAGGAAAACAGCCTCGCAGCCTTCCTGGCGAAGAAGGCCGAATTCGACGCCCTCCTCGCCGAACTGCAGCAGGCCAGCGCAGACCATTTCGGCGCTGACCCCGAGACGGTGCTCTGGGGTGAAGCAGCCTGGCTTTCGGATGCCACCGCGAAGCTGAAGGACATCGCGGACCAGCACTTCCGCCGCGGCGAATACGAAGCCTGACGCGGGCCACTCCCGCTCCGCCCCGATCGGCGACGCCGGCGGGGCTCCCGGCAGTAGGGGCCGATGACCGGCACCCGCAACCGGAGACCACCACGATGACGAAGCTTTCCGACACCCAGCGCGTGATCCTGAGCGCCGCGGCGCAGCACGAGATGGGCCTCGCCCGTGCGCCGAAGACCCTGCCGTTCGCGGCCCGCAACGCGGTCTTCCGCAGCCTGATCAAGAACAACCTGCTCACCGAGATCAACGCCCCGCGGGAGCATGTCGGGCTGCGCTGGCGGCAGGATGACGACGGCACCTGGATCGTGGCGCGCATCACCGACGAGGGGCTTCGCGCCATCGGCATCGACCCGAACGAGGGCGACGCGCAGCCCGGCGAGCCCGACTGCTCCGGCATCGAGGGCAGCGTGCCCGACACGGCGCGCACGGTGGCGCCCGGCACCACGCCGGGGGAAAGCCCCGCGCCAGCCGCCGAGCCCGCCCAGGCCGCGCCCCTGACGGAGGAGATCGCCATGCTCGACCAGGCCCTCGCGGCGCCCGCCGCCACGCCACGCGCCAACCTGCGCGACGCCGCCGCGGCGATCCTCGCCGCCTGGGATGACGAGGCGAACCGCGAGAGCGACATGATCGGCGCCCTGGACGCGCCGATGGAAGCCCTGCGCACGCTGCTCGCCGGCAAGCCCGCCCGGATCGCCCGCGAACCCGGCGCGCCGCGCAAGCCGCGCGAGGGCACCAAGCAGGAGCAGGTCCTGACCATGCTGCGCCGGCCTGAGGGGGCGACGGTCGCGCAGATCGCCGAGGCCACGGGCTGGGCGCAGCACACGGTGCGCGGGTTCTTCGCCGGGCTGAAGAAGAAGGGCCACGCGGTCGAGGTGAAGTCGCGCGAGCGGATGGTCGGCCCGAACAAGACGGGCGCGAAGGGTTCCTTCACCGTCTACGCCCTGGCGGAGTGAAGCATCTCAGCCACGCCACTGAACATGATCGGGAGCGCCGGGGATCAATCAGATTCCCGGCGCCTTATCGAGTTGGCTGCGCCCCGACACAGCGCGAATCGTCCGTTACGCGCAGGGCATCACGCCCCGCCGAGACGGGGATGCAGATGGACCAGAAGCCAAAGTTCGCGGAGCGACGCTGGATCATCCTGGCGCAGGATGGCCGGCACGTGACGATGGGCCGCGCAGCGCCGCCGAGCGAGGCAGAGGTCGCAGCCGCTGCGGCTGCCCTCGCCGCACAGGGGCTGGCGGGATGGCTCGCCACGCTGGACGGAAACTACTGGTCGCGCCGCCGCGTGACGCTCGCGGCGGTGCAGATGCTCGGTGAAGGCGCCACGCTGGATTGGTCCGCTGCCATCACCGCCTTTGAAGCCGCCCGCCAGCGCGCCCTTCGTCCCCTCTGAGAAGGCCGGCATCGCCACCACGCGCGGCGGGAGGTCGCCGCCATGCCCGAGCTGACCTCCTCGACCCGTGAGGCCGCGCGGCGCCTCGGCGTCAGTGACACCGCCCTGCGCAAGGCAGAACAGACCAACCGCATCGCCCGCGAGCCGGACGGCCAGTGGGACATCGACAAGACCCGCCGCCGCCTGACCGAAACCGCCGATCCCACCCGCTCACCCCTGGCCAGCGGCGCCGGCGCGGAGGGCACGCCCTTCGCCCGGCTCAAGGTCGCGCAGCTCGCGCTGAAGGTGGAGGCGCAGCGCCTCTCGCTCGACGAGACCAAGCGCCGACTGCTGGACGTTGCCGAGGCCAATGCCGCGCTCGACGAGATCGGCAGCACGATGCGTGACGCGCTGCTGAACTGGCCGGCTCGCGTCTCAGGCCTGATCGCCGCCGAGATCAGCGTCGATCCGCATCTGCTGCAGACCATCCTGCAGAGCCACATCAATGACCTGCTGACGGAGGCGGCCGATCGCTTCGACCCAGCAGGCCTCGGAGGGGACCGGTCTTCGCAGCCGTGAGCATGTGCGCCGGCGTGTCGGCGCCATGCTCCGCCCGCCACCGCAACTCACCGTCTCGGAATGGGCCGAGCGGCATCGCATGCTTGGCAGCCGCGCATCGGCGGAACCCGGTCCCTGGCGCACCAGCCGTACGCCCTACCTCAAGGACGTGATGGACGCGTTGTCGGCCGTCCATCCTGCGCGGCGCGTCGTGTTCATGAAGGGGGCGCAGGTCGGCGCCACGGAAAGCGGAAACAACTGGCTCGGCTACATCATGCACCATGTGCCAGCACCCGCGCTGGCGGTGCAGCCGACCGTCGAGCTGGCCAAGCGGTTCTCGCGCCAGCGCATCGACCCGCTGCTGGAGGAGACGCCCGCGCTGCGGGAGCGTGTCGCCCCGGCCCGCGCGCGCGATTCCGGCAACACCATGCTGTCGAAGGAATTCCCCGGCGGCATCCTGGTGCTGACGGGTGCCAACAGCGCGGTCGGGCTGCGCTCGATGACGGCGCGGTTCCTGTTCCTCGACGAGGTGGACGCCTATCCCGGCGATGTCGCCGGTGAGGGTGACCCCATTGCGCTCGCCGAGGCGCGCGCTCGGACCTTCGGCTGGCGGCGCAAGGCCTTCCTGGTCAGCACGCCGACCATCGCCGGCCGCAGCCGGATCGAGCGGGAGTATCTGGCGAGCGACCAGCGGCGGTTCTTCGTGCCGTGCACCGAATGCGGCGAGATGCAGTGGCTGCGCTTCGAGCGCCTGCTCTGGGAGAAGGGCGCGCCCGAGACGGCGCGGTATCACTGCACCGCCTGCGACCATCCGATGCAGGAGCACGACAAGACCGCGATGCTCAGTGGCGGGGAATGGCGCGCGACGGCCGAGGGCCAGGATCCGCACACCATCGGCTTCCACATCTCGGCGCTCTACTCGCCGGTGGGCTGGCTCTCCTGGGAGCAGATCGCCCGCGATTGGGAGGCGGCGCAGGGCAAGCCCGAGGACATCAAGACGTTTCGGAACACGGTCCTGGGCGAGACCTGGCAGGAGCAGGGCGAGGCGCCGGATTGGGAACGCCTGGTCGAGCGCCGCGAGGACTTCGCCATGGGCGTGGTGCCCACCGGCGCACTGGTGCTGACGGCCGGCGTCGACGTCCAGGACGATCGCCTGGAATGCGACGTCTGGGGCTGGGCGGAGGGTTTCTCCTCCTGGCTCGTGGACCACGTGGTGATCCAGGGCAGCCCGCGAGATCGCGAGCCCTGGGACGAATTGGCCCGGGTGCTGGCGCGGGACTGGCCCCGTCAGGGTGGCGGTGCCATGCGCATCGCCAGGCTCTGCGTCGACACCGGCGGCCGCGACACCGCCGCCGTCTATGGCCACCTTCGGCGGCTGCGGGATCCGCGCATCGCGCCGACCAAGGGCATCGATGGCTGGAACCGGGCGCAACCGGTGCAGGGCCCGACGCCGGTAGATGCGCTGGTGAACGGTCAGAAGCTACGGCGCGGCCTCAAGCTGTGGACCGTGTCGGTCTCCACCTGGAAGGCCGATCTCTATCGCCGGCTCTGGCTCGGCCGCGGCGACGCGGAGGAGCTGCCGCCCGGCTGGGTGCATCTGCCGCGTGCGGTCGAGGTGGAATGGGTCAAGCAGCTGGTCGCGGAGCAGCTGCGCACGACGAAGGATCGCCGCGGCTTTGCCCGGCAGGAGTGGGCCAAGCTGCGGGAACGCAACGAGGCGCTGGACTGCGCGGTGCTCGCCCGTGCGGCGCTCTGGCTGCTCGGTGCCGACCGCTACGGTGAACGCTTCTGGCAGCAGCTGCGGGACCAGATCGCCGATGCTCCGCTGCGGGTGAGCGAACTTCCCGCCGCTGGGAATGTCGCTGACCCGCCGCCGCCATCGCAGGCCGCGCCGGCGCCATCCGCATCTGACACGCAGCGCCCGCGTGGCTGGCTCGCGCCGCGCAGCAACTGGCTTCGCTGAAGGGAGGACGATCATGGACCCGACCGTCCTCGCCTGGGCGCTGGCGCAGCCCGCTGGCACCCGCGCCGCCGTCCTGGCCGCAGCCTTCACCGGCGGCACCACGCGCGTGACCTTCGACGGACGCACGGTGGAATACCGCTCGCTGGATGAGCTCGGCCGCGCGCTGTCTGTGCTCCATGCCGCCGAGAACACCGCCGCACGCCGCCCCAACGTCACATTCGCCAGCTTCTCCCGTGAGGGAACCAAGTGATGGGGCGCCTTCGTGATGCCTGGCACGCCTTCCGTGGCTATGCCGCCGCCCAGGACAGCCGTGCCTCGAGCTGGGCGGCCTCCGGCAGCAGCGCCACGGCCGAGGTCGGCGCCGCCGCACCGACGGTGGCGCGCCGCGCCCGCGATGCCGTGCGCAACGACCCTTACGCCGCCCGCATCGTCGATCTCTGGACCGGCAACGCGGTGGGCGCCGGCATCACCACCCGCTGGCCCGACAAGCCCCACGCCGAGGCCTGGCGGCGCTGGTCCGACAGCACCGCCTGCGATGCCGAGGGGCGGCTCGACCTCTATGGCCTCCAGGCCCTGGTCATGCGCGCCGTGGTGGAGAGCGGCGAATGCTTCGTCCGCCTGCTCCCCGCCGACATCTCGCCGGCCAACCCGATCGGCCTCCGTCTGCAGGTGCTGGAGAGCGACCATCTCGACACGGCGCGGCAGGGAGTCCTTGAGGGCGTCCCCACCCTGCAGGGCATCGGCCTCGGTGAGGCCGGCGAGCCGGTGGGCTACTGGCTGCATCGCGTGCACCCGGGTGCCTCCTGGGTTCTGCCGGGCGGTGCCACCTGGTTGAGCAGCCAGCGCGTTCCCGCCCGCGACGTGCTGCACATCTACCGCAAGCGGCGCCCCGGCCAGCTGCGCGACGTCTCCTGGCTCGCCCCGGTACTTACTCGCCTGCGCGACCTGGGCGACTACGAGGCCGCGCTGCTCATGAAGGCCAAGATCGAGGCCTGCCTCGCCGCGGTCGTCTCCGAGGATGGCGATGACGCCATGACCGGCCCGGCGTCGGGCATGCTGCGCGACGCGCAGGGCCGCACGGTCGAAAGCTTCGAGCCAGGGATGATCCTCTATCGCCGCGGCATGGGATCCGTGGAGGTGGTGAATCCCTCCGGTGGTGGATCGCACGCGGCCTTCGCACGGCGCGCGCTGGAAGCTTCCGCCGTCGGTGCCGGCCTGACCTACGACCAGGTCGCCGGCGATCTGAGCCAGGCGAACTATTCCTCGCTCCGCGCCGGCAAGATCGAGTTCCGTCGCCTCTGCGAGCAGGTCCAGTACGGCATGCTCATCCCGATGCTGGTGCGGCCCATCGCGGACCGCTTCCATGCGCAGGGGGCACTGCTCGGGCTCTGGGGTGCCGAGGTGCCAGAGGGCCTTTCACACGTCCCGCCCGCCCACGAGATGATCGACCCGCTGAAAGACACCACGGCGCTGATCGCGCAGGTCCGTGCCGGCTTCGTGCCGCAGCCCGAGGCCGTCGGCGCCTTCGGCTACGACTTCCGCCAGGTGGTCGAGATGATCCGCGAGGCCAATGCCCTGCTCGACGAGGCTGGCCTGTCGCTCGACAGCGATCCCCGCCGCGTCGCCAAATCCGGCGCCGCGCAGGACGCGGCTCAGCTCGCCGCCATCGAGATCGCCGCCACCGGTGCCGCCTCGCCCCGCGCTGATGCGTCGGCCGATGCGGGCGCCGCCCCCAATCCAGGAGCACCCTCATGATCCCAGGCGGCTATGACTGGGCCGACGACATGCTCAAGGTCAAAAGCATGCGCCGGCGTTTCCGCGACAATTTCGCGGGCGACGTCCTCAACCCGACCCGCTGGGAGGTGCTCGCCACCGGCAGCGGCATGCTCCTCACCATCGCCAATGGCAGCGCGCAGATCTCCACCGGCACCACGCTGGATGACGAGATGGTCCTGCTCAGCCGCCAGAGCTTCATGCTGCCGCTGCGCGCGATGGTCGCGCTCAACCTCAGCCAGCGCATCGCCGGCCAGACCGCGTGGCTGGAACTGGTCAGCGTCACGCCAGAAACAGGCGTGCCCGACGAGCGCAACATCGTCGCATGGCGCCTGGATGGCATCAGCGCCACGCTCGCCAACTACGAGGTGGGCAGCGATGGCGCGCCGCGGCTCGGCACCGCCTCTGGCGTCACCATCCCCACCACGGCCCCGGCCGGCTGGTCGGTGCTGGAGCTCGAGCCCAATAGCGACGAATGCTATTTTCACGGCCGGGCGCTGGACGGCACCGGGCTGCGCGCCAACTCCTACGCCCGTCAGCAACAGCTGCCCGACCCCGCCGCGCTCTATCGCTTTCGCATTCGCGTGCGGAACCGGCAGGTCTTTCACGGCATCTCGGCGGTGGCCAACAACGGCAGCAGCGCGGTGCGCATCACCCGCGCGGCGCATGGCTACGCGACCTCTGACTCCGTGACGGTGGCCAATGTCGCCGGCGTGCCGGGGGCGAATGGCACCTTCATCATCACCGTGATTGACGCGAACAACTTCGACCTGGTCGGCTCCACCTTCACCGGCGCCTATGTGAACACCGGCTGGGCGACGATCAGCCGCAACCTGGCGCCGGCGTCGAACACCGATCTGCGGCTGCAATTCGTCTCGATTTCCGACTACGCCGAGCTCACCACCGCCATCACCGCCGGCCGCGCCAATGCCGTCGCCGGCCAGGGGATCGGCGTGAACGTGCTGACCGCTGCGGCTCCTGCGCTCAGCGTGGTCGGCGGCCAGGTGCGCAACACGGCAGGCGCGGTACCGGTGCTGGCAGCCACGGGCTATTCGGCGAACCCGGTGGCGGTGACGACCGCGCGCGGCGTCGACCTGCTGGCGACGCTGATCGGCGCGATCGTCACCAAGCCCTATGCCATCCCGGAGGCCGATTGGACCTATGCCGGGCCGCTGGCCGGCATCGCGACCGGCAGCGACACCCCGGTGCAGGCCGCCGGCGGCGCCGGCATCCGCCGCTACGTGACGGGCATGCAGGTGCAGAACGCCAGTGCGACCGCGACGGAGTTCCAGATCCGCGACGGCGTCACGCCGGTCTGGCGCGCGCTGCTGCCGGCCAATCTCGGGCCGACCAACATCGACTTCCCGACGCCACTGCGCACCACGGCCAATGCCGCGCTGAACATCCAGGCGGTGACGGCCAGCGCGGTGGTGATCGCCAACCTACAGGGCTTCACGGCGCCCTAAGCCCAGGACACTCGCACATGACCGAACCGATCGAACCGGGCGGAGGCACCCCCGCGCCGGATCGAATGCCCGACGCTGGGCAGTCGATCGTGGCATGCCGCGCCCTGGCGGCCCCCGTCACCGTCAATCGCGCGGCCCGCACCGTCGAGGTGGTGTGGAGCACCGGCGCGCGGGCCCGCAATTTCGTCCCGCCGCTCGGCCCCATCATCGAGGAGCTCGACATGCGGCCCGAGGCGGTGCGCATGGACGCGCTGCGCTCCGGCCGCGCCCCGGTGTTGGACACCCACCGCCGCGCCGGCACGCGCGATGTGCTGGGCCGTGTCACCACCGCCCGCCTCGAGGCCGGCCGCGGCTACGCCACGCTGCAGTTCAGCGGCGCCGATGATGTGGAGCCGGTCTGGCAGCGGGTGGCCGACGGCACGCTGCAGTCTGTCAGCGTTGGCTACCGGGTGCATCGCTACGAGCCGCGACCCGACGCCGCCACCGGCCAGACCATCCACCGCGCCGTGGATTGGGAGCCCTACGAAATCTCGATCGTGCCCGTCCCGGTGGACGGCCTGGCCGTGATCCGTGGCGAGGGGGATCAGGGCGCTCCCGCCACCGCCATCGAACCCGCCCTGACCGAGGAACCCACCATGACCGAGACGACGCCGGCTTCGCCGGATCCCGCACCGGCGCCGCCTGCGCCGCCCGCCATCCAGAGACAGGAGATCCCCGTGACCACTGCACCCGCCACCCCGCCCACCGCTCCGCCCGAGCCCACGCGCGCCGCGCCGCCGGCGCCCGACCTCGACGCCATCCGTGCCGAGGCGGACCGCGCCGCCGTCGAGCGCATCGCCGCCTATGAGCCGGTGCTGGCCGGCGCCCGCGGCCTGGTGACCCCCGACATGCTCGACGCCATGCGCGAGGCAGCCATCCGCGACCGCATCTCGCCCGAGGTCCTGCGTGGCCGCCTGTGGGACGCCTTCGCCCAGAGCGCGCCGCGGCCCTCCCTGCCGGCGCGCCCCGAAACCGGCCCCGGCCAGGACGACCCGACCAGCCTGCTCGACGCCATGGCCGAGGCGCTCGCCGCCCGCTCCATGCCCGGCTACCAGGTGCCCAGCACCGGTCCTGGCGCCGGCCGCCATGTCGAGTTCATGGGCTGGCGCCCCTCCGACATGATGGGCGAACTGCTGCGTGCGCGCGGCGAGCGGAACATCCCCCGCAACCCGACCATCCTCGCCGAGCGCGCCTTCCACACCACCAGCGACTTCCCGGCGCTGCTCTCGGCCGCGGCGAACAAGATGCTGCTGGCAGCCTACGCCCCCGCGCAGCCGACCTATCGCACGCTGTTCCTCCGCCGCGATTTCCGCGACTTCAAGCCGCACCGCCACCTGCGCGTGGGCGACTTTCCCAACCTCGTGGCGCTCTCCGAGAACGGCGAGATCCAGGCCGGCACCATGTCGGAAAGCCAGGAGCTGGTCTTCCTGCAGACCTTCGCGCGCCGCATCCGCGTCACGCGGCAGATGCTGGTGAACGACGACCTCGGCGCCTTCACCGACTTCGCCAGCATGATCGGCCGGCGCGTCGCCGACTTCGAGAACGCCACGGCCTACGCGCTGGTGAACAGCGCCACCGGCGACGGCCCGACGCTGGTCACCGGCGCCGCGCCAGTTTTTGCCACTGGCGCCGCGCGGCTGAACAAGGCCACCGCCGGCACGCTGCTTGACCTGGGCAATCTCGCGCTCGGGCGTGCGGCGGTGATGCGCCAGCGGACGCTGGACGGGCTGCCCATTGCGGTGGGATCGCAGATGCGTCTGCTGGTCGGGCCGAACCAGGAACTGGCCGCGCGGCAGCTCACGGTGTCGGTGCAGGCGACGCAGACCAGCAATGCCAACGTCTATGCGGGCTTCGTGCAGCCGCTGGTCGAGCCGCTCATCCCGGCCAACCGCTGGTACCTGTTCTCCGATCCCTTCGCGGCGCCGGTCTACGTCTACGGCTACCTCAACGGTGCGGAGGGGCCGCAGGTCACCACCGGCAACGTCCAGGGCGTGGATGGCGTCGAGGTGAGCGTGATCTTCGACTTCGGCGTCGGCGCCATCGACTGGCGCGGCGCCTGGTTCAACCCGGGCATCTGAGCCCGGCTTCCTTCCTTCCATCATGAACCCATGCAGAGGGCGCCCCACCGGGCGCCTTCTGCGTTTCTGGAGACCTCATCCCCATGCGCAACTACGTCCAGCCAGGCAACAGCCTGGCCGTCGCCGTCCCCTATGCGGGCGGCATCCTGTCCGGCCAGGGCGTCCTGGTCGGCGCACTCTTCGGCGTGGCCGCGGTCGATGGCGTGCAGAACGCCGTCATCGAATGCCAGACCAAGGGCGTCTTCGACATCACCAAGGAGCCGGCGCTGGCCATCACCGCCGGGGCGCGCCTCTTCTGGGACAACACCAACCGCCGCCTCACCACCACGGCCACCGGCAATTTCCAGGTGGGCCTCGCCACGGTGGCGGCGCTGGCCGCGGACACCACCGTCCGCGCCGTGCTGCTGCGTGTTCCGGCGTCCGGCGCATGAGCGTCGATCCCAAGGCCACCCGGGGCTATCGCAACCGCAACCCGGGGAACATCGAGCACGTCCCAGCCAACAAATGGCAGGGGCTGGCCGATCCGCCGTCGGATGGACGCTTCTGCCGCTTCACCAGCCATGAGTTCGGCATCCGTGCGCTGGCTGCCCTGCTGGTCACCTATCAGGACCGGCACAAGCTGCGCACGCCGCGCGCGATCATCGAGCGCTGGGCGCCGAAGGTGGAGAACGACACCGCGGCCTATGTCGCGGTGGTGGCGCGGCGGATCGCCGTCGGTCCGGACGATGCGATCGACCTGCATCGGCACGATCACCTCCGCCCGCTGGTGGAGGCGATCATCCACCATGAATGCGCCGGCCTCGCCTATCCGGCCGCGGTGATCGATCGGGCCCTGACCCTGGCCGGGGTGCCGCCGGCAGCACCGGCAACGCTGCGGGAGGTCGCCGCCATCACCGGCACCGGGCGTGGGGCTGTGCTTGTGGGTGCCGCGGGCATCGCCACTGCCGTCGCGCAGGCGGCGCCGGCCATCCAGGCGCTGGGCACGCTCGCTCCGGCCGTCGCCATCGCGGTCATCGTGGCGGCGGTGGTCGGCGTCCTCGCCTGGCGGCTGCGGCGGCCGGCATGAGTGCCTTTGCCGCGGCCTTGGACGCGCTGGCCGCGGATCCGAACATCGGCGCGACTGCGAGCTATCGCGCGGGTGGGACCGGAGCGCCGGTTCCGCTCCGCGTGCTTCGCTCGTCGCCGGACCGGCTGGGCGACGCCTTCGGCACCAGCGTGATCCAGGCCAGCGACGTGCTGACCGTCGCGATCGCCGTGCTGCCCGTCGTGGATGCGGACGACACCTTCACGCTCGGCGCCGACACCCTGACCGTCCAGCACGCCGAGCGCGACGCCGCCGGCATCGCCTGGCGCGTCTTCTGCCGCCGATAGGAGCACCGCCATGATCGACCCCGAACGCATCGGCGGCATTGTCGGCGAGGCGCTGCTCGCCGGCGCCCTGGGTGCGCTCGGGGCGATGGCCCGGTTTTCAAGCACTGACCGACCGCTGCTGACCCGCGCCTATCTGCTGCACGCGCTGGCCGGCGGCAGCCTCGGCACCGGCGCCTGGCTGATCGCGCATGCCTTCGAGCTCGACGGCTGGTGGCTCTTCGCCGTGGCGTGGCTGGCCGGGACCCTGGGCTATGCCGCGTTGCATGACCTGCTGCTGCGGATCCTCAGCCGCAAATTCGGCGGACACTGATCCATGCGCCTCGGCGCCCGCATCGTCGGCGATCTCCGCAAGGTGCTGGCGGATGAGGTCCGCGCGGGTGAGCGCGCGGCCATGACCGCGATCCGCGCCGAGACCGAGCAGGTGAAGGCCGAGCTGCGCCGGCAGGTCACCACCGCCTTCTCGGGCAACGCGCGCGGCATCGCCAATGCCTGGCGGTCGATGATCTTCCCACGGTCCGGGCAGTCGCTGCGGCCGGCGGGGTTGTTGTTCACCAAGGTGCCGAATGTCATCGACGCCTTCGAGCGCGGCGCGCTGATCCGCGCCAAGGGTGGCGGGAAGTTCCTCGCCATCCCGACCGGCTTCAACGCGGCGCGTGGCCGCCGGGGACGCGGCGAGAAAGGCATGCGGGTCACGCCGGCGCAGATGGTCGCCTCCGGGCAGGCCTTCCTCCGGCCCTTCAAGTCGGGCCGAGGGTTCGTCTGGTGCCTGCCGCTGCGCCAGGGCGAGCAGACCGGGCGGCGGCGCAGGACCCGCTTGGTGGCTGGTGGCGTCACCGAGGTCGGCACCGCCAACCGCAAGGGGCGCGAGGCCTGGGCGCGCGGCCTGCTGGAGCAGGGGATGGTGCCGATGTTTCTGCTGCTGCCCCAGGTGAAGCTCGCCAAGCGGCTCGACGTGCGCGGCGCAGCCGAGCGCGGGCTGCGGCGGCTTCCCGCACGGTTCGTCGCGGCCTGGGAACGCGAGAGCGGGAGGTCAGCGTGAGCGCGCGCGAGACTGCCATCGCGGCGCTGCACAGCCGGCTCGTGATGTCGCTGGCCCTCCGGAACCCCGCGCCAGTCGTGCTGCGCGGCGAGACCATCCCGCAGCGAATTCCCGCTGGCGGGCTGGTGGTCGTCCGCGACGGCGAGACGCTGGAAGAAACGCCGATCCTCTCGCCACTGGCCTGGCAGGTCGAGCATCGCGCCGAGGTCGAAATCACCGTCGCCGGCGCCACGCCCGCCGCGCGCAACGCCCTGCTCGACGCACTGTTGGTGGATATCGCCGCTGCCATCGCCGCCAACCGCACCCTCGGCGGCGCCGTCGAATGGGCACAGCCCGGCAGCGCGTCCTTCGAAGATGTCGAGTTCGAAGGTGCGGCCGCGGCGCGTGCGGCGTCCATCCCCGTCACCCTCTGGTTCACCGTCGCCGGCTCGCCGCTGGCCTGATCCCCCTCAAGGACAAAGCCCATGCCCCGTGCCATCGGCGCGAATTGCCGCCTGCTGACCTTTCCCGAATCCACCTACGGCACGGCGCCTGGCGGCAACTGGCGGCGCATGCCGTTCCTGTCCTGTGATCTCGGGGCGGAGCAGCCGCTGCTCGATGCCGACGTGATCGGCGTCGGCAGCAACCGGGATCCCGCGGCGCCCTTCCTCGACACGGTGACGGTCGCTGGCCAGGCCGTGGTGCCGGTGGACCTGATCAACATCGGGCACTGGCTGCGCCTGCTGCTCGGCGCCCCGACGACCACCGGCACGACCAACTTCATCCACACCTTCGGCTCGGGTGCCGCCTCGCTGCCCAGCAATGCAATGGAGATCGGCTATCCCGACGTGCCGTCCTTCGACGTCTGTACCGGCGTGCGGGCCGACACGCTGGAGATGGACTTCACGCCGACCGGCGCGGCGACGGCGACCTTCGGACTGCTGGGCCAGGGCTCGGCGCGCACCGGTGCCACGTCCGGCGGGACGCCGATTAGCGCCGCTTACACCGCCTTCAACAAGGCCCAGGGGAGCATCACGCGCAGCGCAGCGGCACTGGCGCAGGTCACCGGCGCGCGACTCACCTACGCCAACGGGATGGAGGCGGTGCGCACGATTCGCGCCGACCGCCGCGTGGAGGGCGTGGATCCCGGCATCGCACGCTGCACCGGTCAGATCACCGTGCGCTTCGAGAACACCACGCTGCTCGCCCAGGCACAGGCCGGCACCTCGGCGGAATTCGCACTGGCCTTCACGATCGATGCCAACCGCAGCCTGACCATCACGCTGCACGAGGTCTATCTGGCGCTGGCCAAGACCCCGATCGAGGGGCCGGCTGGGGTGGAGGCCAGCTTTGATTTCCGCGCCGCGTTCAACGCGACGGCGACGCGGATGATGACGGCGGTTCTGCGGAACCAGCAGGCGGGGACGGATTACGCGTGAGCGCGCAGTCCGCGCCGATCTGGCCTTTGGACTATACATCGGATCGTCTCGTTGACCTGCGGGGCACGTGTGCCTGTCGAAGAAGCCACTCAGTGACCCGGCGCTGAGCTGGACCCTTGCGAGCGACGATGACGGCTTGCCGCTTGCTTACTCGCGACGCACTGAGGAGCCAGAGCGAACGCCGGCTGGCGTTGGCGTTCATCTCAAGTACTCGCGCATGCGCGCCTATTTTTGTCATTGTGTCTCGGTGCCTGGACTTTATCGTTGTCCTCAGCGTTGAGGGTAGAGACGGAACAATGAGCGATACGCCGGAGCGCCCCAGTGGCGGGGATCACCAGGACGATGATGGTGTCCTGTATCGGGATCCCAGCGAAATCAATGCATTTGAGATCCCGCATGCTCTTGGCAGTCTCGCACTCTTCGGCGGGAACACTTGGCTGTACCAGCAGGCTCATAACATCGGGATTGTCGACAAGTGGCTCATGCACCAAGAGCAGGAGCTCCTACATCAGAAGATGAGCGATGACCGGCCGCCCCTGGACCTCATGTGGTTCATTAGTGCCCAGTCACAGATGTGGATCTTCGCAGCGTATGAGCTGCTGCGCACATGGCGAGAAAATGCTGCACGCGCCGTCAGGCTCCACGAGAGTGGCGGTCTTCCCTTACGTATTGCGGCTCTTCGAAGAGAGTTGCCTTACCGGCACCATGATCGACTGAGGCAAGCCCGCGAACTGGAAATCGTGCTTCAGAACCCCTCAATTATCAGCCAGGTCAACGAGGATCTGCGTCGTATCTCCATGCTTTTTGCGCAGTTGGAACATCTACGGGTTGCCATCGCAAAGCATCAGGTAGCAGGGACTGCGAAAAATCCCGGTCCAGCTTACGCGCCGGGCTATGCGCGCATCAATCTGTATACCGGTTCAATGCAGTACGAACTCTCAAACGAACATTATATCTGCGGCGAATTGAGCCGACGTGAAATTGCTGACGGCCTTCGGAACCTCCCCACGGGAGAGCCTCCGACCAATGAGGACATCAAGGCGTATCGGGATTTCCTGCGCGGGGTCGAAAAGCCGCCGTCTCCAGTTGAATGGGGGCAGGCGGCAGCGGATCGCGGATAACCACCTTCTCATGCCGGCGCTGCGCCTTGTGGCTACGGTGGGTGAACTCTACTCGATTTCAACTCTGCAGATTTGAAGTTTTGCCTTCTGGATTTTCGAAAACACTGCTGCGATCGCCAATCCTGAACTCGTCCTCAGACTCAGCAAAAGCCGCACCGGATGCCGCATGGGTCAGGGTCCGAAGGCGCAGTTCGATCCACCGCTTAACGCAGCTGCTTCCACGTCTTCAACGACCGGAGTCGTATATGCTCACCCTCGACCTCCCCGTCGAGCCGTACTGGCTCGACCTGCCCCGCGGCGTTCGCGTGGAAATCCGCCCCGTCACCACCGCAGTCATGGCGGCCGCCCAGGCCGGTTCCGCCCGCCGCCTCGGCGCGCTGCGGGCCGCCGAGGCCGAGCTCGACCCCGACATGGCGCGCGGCCTCGCCTTCGCCTTCCTGGTCAAGGCGCTCGCCCGCCACGCCGTCACCGCCTGGGAGGGTGTCGGCGACTCTGCCGGCAAGCCGCTGCCGCTCTCCCCCGAGGCGGTCGAGCGCCTGATGGACATGGACGAGATGGCCGCCGCCTTCTGGGATCGCGCCACCGGCCCGGTCGCTGCCGTGGCGCTGGAGGGAAACGGCTAAGGGCCCGCGCCGAGTGGCACTTCGGCCAGGGCCCTGACTACTGCCGCGGCTGCGCGGCGCTGGATCGCGACTGCGGCCTGGCCTGCCCCTACGCCGCGCACGCTCCGGCCAGCGTCGAGGGCGCGGCGTGCTGGGCTGCTGGCACCACCTGCGCCACGGCGACCATGGCGGGCCTCGATCTCGACCTGCCGGCGGCGCTGGCCACCGCCCGCGAGATGGGCGCCTCCGGCTGGGCGATGGCCGAACTGCTGCTCGCCCTGCGCATGGGACTCGCCGCAGGCAGCGCCGCGCGCCGCACCGATCCCCCCGGGCCCTGACCACCCCACCGACGCAGGAGGCGCGACGCATGGCGGATAGCACGCGCCGCGTCTCGGTCCGGCTGTCGCTGGACGATGCTGCCCGGGTCAAGCAGGAGCTGCGCGAGGTCGGCGAGACCGGCCAGCGCAGCCTGGAGCGCATCCAGGGCGGCGCCGATCGCGCTTCCCGCGCGCTGGACCTGCTCGACGTCGCCGTCCGCGGCGTGCAGATCGCCGGCCTCGCCGCCGGGCTGCGCGCCGTGGTGGTGGCCGGCGACGCGCTCACCCAGTCCATGGGCCGGCTGAACACCGCCCTGGGCTCCGTCGATCGCGCCGGCGAAATCTACGACCGGCTGTATCGCGACAGCCTGCAGACCGGCGTCGCCGTCCGCGAGAGCGTGGACGCCTTCGCACGCTTCTCGATCGCCGCGCGCGAGATCGGTGCCACTTCCGACCAGGTCGCCACCCTGGTCGGCGGTCTGCAGCGCATCGCCATCGCGTCGGGCGCGTCGCAGCAGGAGATCGCCTCCAGCACGCAGCAGCTCGCCCAGGCGCTGGCCTCGGGCACGCTGCAGGGCGACGAGCTGCGGTCCATCCTGGAAGGCCTACCAACCCTGGCGCAGGCGCTGGCGCGCGAGCTCGGCGTGTCCATCGGCGAACTGCGCAAGCTCGGCTCCGAGGGCAAGCTCACCGCCGACACGGTCTTCCCCGCGCTGCTGCGCGCCGTCGAGCGGCTGAATGGCGAGTTCGAGCGCGCACCGCTCTCGGTCGGCCGCGCATTCGGCCAGCTCACCGCCGCCGCCGACCAGTTCCTCGCCCGGCTCGACCAGGCCATCGGCTTGTCCAATGCCCTGGCGCGTGCTCTCTCCGGTGCAGCGCGCGTGTTGGACGGCGTGCGCCGGGGCTCCGGGCTGCTGCTGCCCAGCGAGCAGGAGGCCGACCGCCGCGCCCAGGCCGAGGCGCTTCGCGCTCAGATTGCCCGCCTCGAGGCGGAGAACGACGGCCGCGACAGCCTGCGCTCCCAGCCTCGTCGTGGCTCAATCCAGGGCGGGCTGGTCGGCGCCGCCCAGCAGCAGGCCGGCGTGGATCGCGCCGCCCGGCTGGAGGAACTGCGCCGCCAGTACCAGGAGCTGTCGGAGGAGATCACCCGCGGCGAGCAGGCCGCGGGCGAGCGCCAGCGCACCGAGCAGGAGGCCGCGGCTGGGCAGGCCGCGGAGGCCCGCCGCCGCCGCACGGCCGCGGATGCGGAGGAACTCCGCAAGGCGCTCGACGACCGCTTTCGCATCAACAGCGAATACGACGACCGCGTCCGCCGCCTGCGCGAGGCGGAGGCCGCGGGCGGCATCACCGCCGCCGATCGCACCCGCCTGGAAACCCTGGCGCTGCGCGAGCGCGACGAGGCGCTGCGCCGCATCGAGGGCACCACCCGCCGCGTGGCATCCATCCCGCGCCCCGACCGCGAGGCCGAGCGCGAGATCAACGACATCATCCGCGAGCGCGAGCGGCTGATCCAGAACAACGAGAACGCCCAGGAGCGCTACACCCGCCGCCTGGAGACCCTCGGCCGCCTGGTGGAGCGCTCCGAACGCATCGGCCAGCCCATCCCCGACGAGACCGTCTCGCGCGAGGCCAATGCCGCGCTGGAGGAGCTGGAGCGCAGCCAGCAGCGCGTGCAGCAGGCGACCGAGCGCACCAGCAACACGGCGCGGGAACTCGGCCTGACCTTCTCGTCGGCCTTCGAGGACGCGATCATCAAGGGCGAGAGTTTTTCCAAGGTGCTGCAGGGCATCCTGCAGGACATCGCCCGCATCGTCGTCCGCCGCACCATCACCGAGCCGCTCGGCACGGCGGTCACCTCCAGCGTGGCCGGCTTTGACTTCGGCTCGATCTTCTCGGGGATCGGCTCGGCGCTGGGTGGGCTGTTCCGCGCCGAGGGTGGGCCGGTGGCGGGTGGCCAGCCCTACATCGTCGGCGAGCGCGGGCCCGAATGGTTCGTGCCGAACCGCAGCGGCACCGTGCTGCCCAACGGCATGGCGCCAGGTGGACCCGTCATTAACCAGAGCATCACCATCGATGCGCGCGGCGCCGATGCCGGCGTCGAGGCGCGGCTGCGCGTGCTTTCGGCGCAGATCGTGCGTCAGGCCAGTGCGGCCACGCTCGACGCCATCCGCCGCGGCGGCAGCGCCACCTCCATCGTGCGGGGATAGGCCAATGACGGAATACGCCTGGCCCAGCGTGCTGCGGCCGTCGCGGCTGAGCTTCTACCTGCAGCACAACACCCTGCGCTTTGTCTCCCCCGTCACCCGCGCGACGCAGGTGCTGCGGCGGGAGGGCGCACGCTGGGTGGCGGAGGCGAGCTTCGAGCCGCTGGGCCGCGTGCAGGCCGGGGTGATGGACGGGCTGCTGGCGGCACTCGCCGGCTCCGCCAACACAGTGCGCATCTGGGACTGGCGGCGGGAATACCGCACCGGCGATCCGCGCAGCCAGGGCGATGTGCCGACCGGGCCCTACAGCTTCTCGGACGCCACCATCTTCACGGACGGCACCGGCCTGGTGGTGGGCTCCGGCAATCCGTCGCTGGCGGCCGGCGCGCCGCGCGGCGCGCTGTCGATCGTCACGCAGGGCTGGTGGCCGAGCACCGTGGCGGTCGGCGCCGGCGACTACATCGGCCTTGGCGGCCGGCTCTACATCGCCACCGCCGCCGTTACCGCCTCCGGCGCCGGCACCGCCACCATCGCCATCGCCCCGCCGCTGCGCGCCGCGGTCGTGGTCGGCGAGCCGCTGATCCTGTCGCTGCCGAGCGTGCCGATGCGGCTGGTCTCCGACGACGAGGCCGCCAACCCGACGCGCCCCGGGCCCTTCGCGGCCGTCACCATCCGTCTGGAGGAGGCGCTGTAGCCATGTCCGGCACCCCACGCCTCAGCAATCAGGCGGCGGCTGCTGCCACCGCGCCAATCGCCTCGCCGGTGGTGCTGGTCGAGCTCGACTTCGCCACCGGTCCCTTTCGCGTCTGGACCGGTCTCGGCCCGCTCGACTGGGCCGGGAAGGTGTTCGAGGGCGCTGGCAGCATCGGCGCCATCTCGGATGTCGAGGAGACGGTGGAGCTGCGCGCGGTGCGGCTCACGCTGGCGCTGTCGCCCGTGCCGCAGGAGGTGGTGGATATCGCCCTGGCCGAGCGGAGCTACCGGCTGCGGCCGGTCACGCTGTGGGGCGCGCTGCTCGATGCGCAGGGCGCCTTCGTGGCGGATCCGTTCCCGCTCTGGGCGGGGCTGATGGACACCATGGAGGTGACCGACGGCGCGGAGCCCTCCGTGGCGCTGGCCTGCGAGAGCCGGCTGGTGGACCTCGAGCGGGCCGAGGTGCGGCGCTACACGGATGCCGACCAGCAGGCCGAGTATCCCGGCGATCGCTTCTTCGAGTACGTCCCCGCCCTGCAGGAGGCGGAGATCCGGCTGCCGATCCAGTGAACCGGCTGCCGGACTGGCCGGAACGTCTCGCGGCGCTGATCACCGCGGCGGAGCATCGGCCCTTCGACGCGGCGCGCTGGAACTGCGGGCGCTTCGCCATGGCGGCGGTGGTGGCCTGCACGGGCCAGCGGCCATCCTGGCGACATCGCCCGACCCTCGCCGCGATGGCCGACACAGCCGGCTTTCCACGCGTGCCGGTCGCCTTCGCCCGTGCTGGCGACGTGGTGCTGGCCTGTAACCCCGACCGCCTGGGCGTGGTGCTGGACGCAGGCCGCGCCGCCTTCATCGGGCCCGCAGGCCTCGTCCGCCTCCCCATCACCGCCTGCACCATCGCCTGGAGGGTTGGCTGATGCCTGTCGCCATCCCCTTCATCGCTGCCGCTGCGGGGGCTGCTGCCTCGGCCGTCATCGGCGGCGGCGTCCTGGGCGCCGTGGCGGCCGCCGGCGCCGCCCTGGTGGTCTCCGCCGTGGGTGCCGCCGTCTTCCGCCCCAAGTCGCCCTCCGCCGCCCGCAGCGCCAACGTCACGCCAGGCACCGACACAGGACCAGGCTCCGGCTTCGATCCCCGCACGCCAGGCGCCGGCCGCACCCAGTCCTTCCGCCAGCCCATCACCGAGCACCAGATCGTCTTTGGCCGCTGCCGCACCTCTGGCCCCGTCGTGTTCCTGCACTCCGCCACCGATGACGAGGGCCGTGCCGACGGCTTTCTCCACGTCGTCGTGGTCCTGGCCGCCCATCGCGTGCGCGCCATCGGCGAGGTGTTCCTCAATGGCACCGCCTCCACCGATGCGAAGTTCGCCGGCCTGCTCCGGATCGACCGCGCGCTGGGCGATCCCGGCCAGGCGGCCAACGCCAACCTCGTCGCCGACACCGGCGGCCAATGGACGGCGGCCCATCGTGGCCAAGGGCGGGCCTATCTCGCCGTGCGCCTCAAGCTCCGGCCTGAGGCCTTCCCCTCCGGCGCACCCAGCCTCTCCGCCATCATCGAGGGGGCGGACACCATCCTCGATCCGCGCACCGGTGCCACCGGCTGGTCCGACAATCCCGCGCTCTGCCTGGCCTGGTACCTGACCTCGCCCTTTGGGTGGCGCGCCGCCTGGGCCGACATCGACCTGCCGGCGCTCATGGCCGCGGCCAACATCTGCGACGAGATCATGGGCCGGCGCGATGGCACCGCAGAGCGGCGCTACACCGTCAACGGCGCCGTCACCCTGGGCGAGGGCAAGATCGCGATCACCCGCAAGCTGGTCGCTGCCATGGCCGGCGCGCTGGTGGTGAGCGGGGGGCGCTTTTACATCCATGCTGGGGCGCCGGCGCTGCCGGCTGCGACGCTCACCTCCGACGATCTGCGCGGCGACGTCACCATCGTGGGCTCGCGCCCGCGGCGGGATCTCTTTAACGGGGTGCGTGCCGTCTATGTCGAGCCGGCCGCCGCCTGGCAGCCGACCGATGCGCCGCCGCTGCTCGCCAGCAACTACGTCACCGAGGATGGCGGCGAGGCGATCTACCGGGACATGGAGTTTCCGCTCACTACCTCGGCAGCCACCGTGCAGCGCCTGATGAAAATCGAGCTGGAGCGCAACCGCCGCCAGCGCGAGGTGGCGATGCAGGCCAACCTCTCGGCGCTGCGGCTGCGGCCCTGGGATGGGGTGACGGTGGCCCTCGAACGGCTCACGCCCTTTCCGGCCCGGGTAACCGGCTGGGCGCTGGCGCCCGATGGTGGGGTGAACCTGCAACTGGCCGAGGAGGATCCCGCCGTCTGGGCGTGGAACCCGGCGGTCGACGAGCGTGCCACCGGACAGAACCCCTCCGTGGTGCTGCCGAACCCGGGCGTGATTGCCGCGCCGCCTGCGATCCTGGTGGACACGCCGGTGGCGGTGACCTTCACGGCGATCGCGGTGTCCTGGTCGGCTGTGGGCTCGGCGTATCTTGCCGGCTACGAGATCGAGCTTCGCCCCACCTCGGTCGCGGTCTGGCAAGGCTATGCCGGTGGCTTCGGCGCCACCGCCGTCGCCATCCCGACCGCGGAGCCCACCGCCTTTCGTGTGCGCGCCCAGGCGCGCAGCGGGGCGGTGTCGGGCTGGCGGGAGGCGCTGGTCCCGGCCGCCGCCTCCGGCCTGGCCGCAACGGGCATCACCGGCGGCGTGCGCCTGTCGGGCGGATTTCCCGTGGATGCGGTCCGGCTGCAGGTCTTCGAGGCCAGCAGCGCCAGCCTCGCCGCCGCGACCAAGCTGGCCAGCGAGCCGACCGCGCTGTCCTGGGACCGCACCGGGCTCACTACCGGCCAGACCCGCTGGTACTGGCTCCGCAGCGTCTCGGCCGAGGGCAACGTCTCTGCCTTCGCCGGCCCGGTCACCGCCACCGCCCTCTGATCGGAGAACGCCATGCCGGCACGGATCGACGACCTGCTGGTCCTCAACGCCAACCTTAACAAGAGCGACTTCGCGAAGTACCTGCGCGACCGCGAGGCCGTGCTGCCGACTGATTTTGGCGGGCTCGGCGATGGCGTGGCCAACGACCGCGCGGCGATCCAGTCCTGCTTCGATCGGGCAGCGGCTGATGGCAAGTTCGCGGTGATCCCGCCCGGCACATGGAATGTCGGCAGCGGCGTCACGCTGGGCGGTGGCGCGCGCGGGCTGATCATGCGCGGCGTCATCCGCTACACCGGCGCGGCCAACGCCCCGGCCACCGTGCTGACGCTCGGTGATGGCGGCACCACGCGCAACGGCGAGAAGCTCTATGCCGGGCTGCAGGTCGTGCGGCAGACGCAATCCGACTGGGCCTCCGAGGCCGATATCGGCATCCTGGTGCGCAACATCGATGCCTCGGTAGTGGAGCTTCGCCTGGTCTCGGGCTTCACCATCGGCATGCGCACGCTGGGCGATGGCCGTGGCGTGGAGGACAGCACCTTCCATCTGCTGCGCATCCTGAACAACCGCTACGGGCTCGACATCCGGGCCGAGACGGCGACGGCCTGGAATACCTCGGTGCGCTACTATGGCGGCCACTTCGCCCTCGCCACCGGGATCAACCCGACGATCGACCGCTTCGGCATCCGCTTCTCGCGCGGCGCGGGCGGCTACAACAACCACAACCGCCACGTCTTCGACGGGCCGAACTTCGAACTGCGGCAGCTCGACCCGAACGTCGCCATCCCCTTTCTGAACGAGACGGACGGCACCGCCATCATCGGGCGCGCGCTGCGCATGGAAGCCTGCTCGCCGATCGTGGCGCGGCACACGGGTAGCGCCACCGACTGCGAATACGAGGTGGCCTGGGCCAATACCTATGCCGTGCGGATGGACTACACCTCGACCGCGGACCGTGCCGGCAATGCCGTCTACAACCGGCATCGTGCGCCGGCGTCGCGGCTGCTGCGGGTGCTGGAGGCCGTGCCGAACCTCCGCGCTGCGGCCTTCCGCCAGAGCGCCACCGAAATCGGCGTCGAGAAGCTGGCGACACTGGCGACCTCGACCACGGCCGCGACGACGCTGGCGGGGCTGTGCTTCAACGGGCTGGACGGGATCGCGGCGACCGCGCGCGGGCTGCTGCTGGATGCCAACCGCGGCATGGCCTTCGTCGTCGACACCTCCTCGGCCAAGGAATTCGCTCTGGCGCATTCGCTGGTGGGGGGCGCGGATGGCGGGCGGCTGTTCGTGCGGGTCTTCGATGGCGCTGCGAATGTGCGGGAGAACATCGCCGGCGACGTGCTGGCCTCCGGCACCACCATGCAGTGGAACGCGCCGGCGAAGGGCTGGAACGCGGGTGCTGTGATGGCGGACGCGTCGCTGAACCGGCGACAGACGATCCGGGTGGGTGCTGGCGTGGTCTTTGCGCAGGTGGGGATCGTGGGCTTCGACGGGCAGATCGAGCTCGAGGCGCTGCGGCTGTTCGGGCTGCCGGAGGCGGCGCCCGCGGTGCTCTATGCCTGCCCCTCTGTGCCGATCGGGACGCGCAGCCTGGCGCTGGAAACGACCTGGGACCTGCCGAGCCTCACGGCAGGCGCGACGGCGAACATCGACGTGACCGTGCTTGGCGCGCGGCGGGGAGACTTTGCCGATGCGTCGCTCGACACGAGCAGCATCGCCTTCGTGCTCGACTGCCATGTGTGGTCGAACAACAGCGTCCGGGTCACCGCGAGGAACGTCAGCGCGTCGACGGTGGATCTCGCCGCGGCGCCGCTGTCAGTGCAGGTGATGAAGCGAAGGGTGCCGTGACCTGGCCAGCCTGCTAGAGGCGGATAAGCGTGCCCAGCGGTGCCATCATGCTGGGCACGCTCCATCCCTTTCGGCCGGCCTTATGACGGCCAGCCTGGTGGGCACCAGCGGGTTCGCCGCCATTCGCACCACCGCTCTCGATCTGCCCCTCGTGCAGCGTCTCCGGCGGTCCCCGCGCTTTCGGGTCCGGGTCCCCATCGACCGAGAGCATAAGCAAGCTGCGCCACGTTGGTCACATTCCGCGATCCGTAGATCAGCCAAGCGTCGCCGGGTCCGCCTCGCGAGGGTGAAGCCAGAGAACCAGCAATCCGGGCTTCGATAGCGACTGCGGTGGGCGACGCCGCCGCATCGCCGATCTCGGCGCTATCCCTGTGTCGCAAGCAATGCCGGCAGCTCGGCAAGGCTATGGATTTCGTAGTCCGGTATCCCGGGCAGCCGTTCGCGCCGCTGGCTATAGCGATTGCACCACACCACGCGCATGCCGAACGCTGACGCTGCATGCGCATCCCATGCATTGGAGGATTGGAAGGCAATAGCCTCCGCCGGGACACCGAGCCGGTCGACCGCGCGTTGATAGACCCGAGGGTCCGGCTTGAAGTTGCCGACCTCATCCACCGAGATCACCGCATCGAAGGCCCCGGCGAGCCCGGCGCCCTCCACCGCGCTTGCCAGCATGTCCGGCGAGCCGTTCGATAGGATGGCGGTGGCAAAGCCTGCCTCGCGCAGCGCGCGGAGCACGCCAGGCACTTCGGGAAATGTGCCGAGCGTGCGGTACAGATTCATTAGACGCTCGCGCAGTGGCCCGTCTGCCGGGAGATCAAGTGTCTCCAGCGCGAAGTCCAGGGCGTCGCCGGTGACCTGCCAGAACGGCACGTAGCGGCCCTGCAGCCCGCGCAGCCAGGAGTATTGCAGCTGCTTGTCGCGCCAAAGCGCGGTCAGCGGACCCGCCTTGTCGCCCAGCACGTCAGCGCAGCCGGCCGCCGCCGAAGCGAAATCGAACAGCGTGCCGTAGGCATCGAAGACGCAGGCGCGGATGCCGGTCAGCATGGCGCGATCAGACCAGCGTGCCGCGGATCGGGTAGTTCATCTCCTGGATGCGCTTGGCGCCGCGGGCGATACCCGCGAGGTCCGGCCGCGCGAAGGGCGCGTTGGAAATGTCGATCAGTTGCACTTCGCCCGCCGGGTTGATCAGGAACAGACCGGGCTCGGCGAAGGGTCGGTCGGTTTCCTGGGCCGAGCGCGGGTTGGAGATATACAGGCCCAGCGCCTGCATCTGCGCGACGGTCAACCCGTAGCCCAGCGGGAAGCGCCAGCCGAACTCGGCATGGTCGGCCGCAGCCTTCTCCTCCGGATCGGCGGAGATGGCGGCGACTGAGACGCCGGCGGCCTCGAACTCCTCCAGCAGCTTATCGAGCGTGCCGAGATAGGGCTTGCAGAGAGGGCAATGCTTGCCGCGATAGACGATCAGCAGGCGCCAGCCCGCGGTCGCAGCCGGCGCGATTTCGCCGCCGCCGAGGCGCGGCACGGTGATCGCTGGAAAGGCCGCGCCGGCGGCAAGCTTCGTGGTGTGGGTCATGATCCAGGGCTCCTTGTCGCGTGATGAAACGTCACTCGGCCGCAGCCCGGTGTTCGAGCAGCCGCAATATCTCTTCGGGGTCGGTGCGCTCGCGGTAATCGGTGCGCGTATCGGCGAAGAGGATCGTCCCATCCCTGCCGATGACATAGGTCGCCGACAGCGGCAGTGACCAGTCGTCCGGTGTGCCGTTCTTGCCGGGGATGTCGAGCTTGAAGCCGTCGTAGACGGTGCGGACCTCGGCGGTGAAGGCGTAATGGACGCCGAAGGCCTTGGCGACCGTATGGCCGATGTCGCTGAGCACGGGAAAGCTCAGTTCGTTCTTCGTCGCGGTATCAGCCACGTCATCCGGCTTCTCCGGGCTGATGGCGACCAGGCTGGCGCCGGCCGCGGCGAGGCGCGGCAACACCGCCTGGTAGGCCTTCAACTCCATGTTGCAGAACGGGCACCAGCCGCCGCGATAGAAGGTGACGACGACGGCCCCCTTGGTGAGCAGGCTTGCCACGTCGAATTCGGCGCCATGCTGGTCGCGCAGCTGGATGGCGGGGGCGCGGTCACCGAGCTGCTTTGCGGTCTTTGCGATGCCGCTGGCGGCGAGATGCGCGACATGACCGTCCATCACCGCTTGGCGGTCAGTAGGAACGCGGGCGCGCCAGCCAGCCCTATAGGATTCAAGCTGCCCGGAGAGGGTCTCGGTCATGGAGTAGGTCCTTCTTGGTTAGACAGAGCGGAAGTGGCGGCGATGGGCGGCGCTCACGCCGGCGCATCCGCGATCTTGTCCTGCGTCCTGGTTTCGAAATCACTGGCATCATGGCGTTCGAGCAGCTGCTCATGCGGCTCGCCGCGCACCCGGTTCACCATGCGGCCGCGCTGCACCGCCGGCCGCGCGAGGATGGCATCGGCCCAGCGCTGGACATGCGTGTAGTCCTGCACGCTAAGGAACTCCGCCGCGCCGTAGGACCAGCCCTTCACCAGGCCGCCATACCAAGGGAAGACCGCGATATCGGCGATCGTGTAGTCGTCTCCAGCGAGATACGGGCTCTCGGCCAGCCGCCGGTCGAGCACATCGAGCTGCCGCTTCACCTCCATCGCGAAGCGGTCGATCGCATACTCGATCTTGGTCGGCGCGTAGGCGTAGAAATGGCCGAAGCCGCCCCCCAGATACGGCGCGCTGCCCATCTGCCAGAATAACCAGTTCAGCGCCTCGGTGCGGGTTGCGATGTCGGTCGGCAGGAAAGCGCCGAACTTCTCCGCGAGATAGAGCAGGATCGAGCCTGATTCGAACACCCGTATCGGCTTCGGTCCGCTTTGGTCCAGCAGAGCGGGGATCTTGGAGTTCGGATTGACCGCCACAAACCCCGAGCCGAATTGGTCGCCATCGGCGATCTTGATCAGCCAAGCGTCGTACTCTGCGCCGGCATGGCCGAGTGCGAGCAACTCCTCGAGCAGGATCGTGACCTTCACGCCGTTCGGCGTGCCCAGCGAGTAAAGCTGAAGTGGGTGTCGCCCGACCGGCAGCTCCTTGTGATGCGTCGGGCCGGCGATCGGCCGGTTGATGCTCGCGAAGGCGCCACCATTGGGCCTGGCCCAGGTCCAGACCTTTGGTGGCGTATATTCTGGGGTATCTGCCATGTTCGCTTCCAAACGCGCTTGGGGTGGCTCTACGCAGCCGGTGGATAGTTGGACGGGAACAGGTGCCGACGGGCTTCCTCGTCCTGCACCTTCTTGAACTCATGGTCCTGCCCGACCGCCCTCGCGCGCGCCACGGCAGGACGGCTGTCGATAGCGGCGAACCAGCGCTTGATGTTCGGATAGGCCGCGAGCGGATCGCCATCGCCTTTCAGCACGCGCGACGCCCGGTCGATCCAGCCCCAGGCGGAGATGTCGGCGATGGTGAAGCTGTCGCCGACGATGACGTCGCGTCCGGCCAGATGATCTTCCAGCACCTGGTAGTGCCGTTCCGCCTCGCGCCGGTAGCGGTTGCGCGCATAGTCCAACCCCTCGGGCGCGGCGAACTGGAAATGCACCGCCTGGCCGGAGAAGGGACCAAGGCCAGTGCCGAGGAAAGCGAGCCAGGACAGCAGTTCCGGCCGATCCTCAGGCGTGCCGAGCAGCTGGCCGGTCTTCTCCGCGAGGTAGAGCAGGATCGCCGTGGAGTCGAAGACGCGCGCCTCCTTGCCGCCCGGCCCCTCCGTGTCGACGATGGCCGGTAGCTTGCCGTTGGGATTGACGGCGCGGAAGGCGGCCAGATGCTGCTCGCCCTTGCTGGTATCGACCGGAACGACCTCATAGGTGAGCCCGGTTTCCTCAAGGAACAGCGAGACCTTGGCGGGGTTCGGGGTTGGGTGGAAATAGAAGCGGATCATGGCGGCGTCTCCTGTGTCAGTTTGCGCAGGCTGGTGGATCGAGCAGCGTCAGCGCCTGGCGCGCGGCGCCACGCAGCAGGGCAGGCTCCGGCCTGGCGCGTGACAGCACGCGCAGGCCCATCACCGTGGTCAGCAGGAGCCGCGCGAGGTCGCGCGCCGAGGGCGCTGCGGTGATGCTGCCATCGCGCTGCCCGGCGATGACGCAGCGATGGAAGAAGGCTTCCAGCTCCGCCAACCTTGCCGCGATGACGGCGCCGATCTCCGCATCATGCGGGGCGACTTCCAGCGCCGAATTGACCAGCAGGCAGCCGCGCGGATCGGCGAGCGAACGCGCCACGATCTCGTTCAGGAAGGTCTCGATGGCCACACGCGGTGGTTGCTTCGCTTCCAGGCGCTCGATCCGTTCGCGCATGTTCCGGTCGAGGTAGCGGTCGAGACACAACGCGAAAAGCGCGTGCTTGCTGCCGAAGGCGTTGTAGAGGCTCGCCGGCACAAGCCCCATTGCCTCACCGAGGTCGCGCACCGAGGTCGCGGCGTAGCCCTGCCGCCAAAAGCGGTCGGTTGCGGCGTCGAGGACCGCGTTGTCGTCGAACTCACGGGCGCGTGCCATCAGGAAGCGATATTCCTAATTCTAGAGCGATCGTTTTAGA
This sequence comes from Acetobacteraceae bacterium, assembly GCA_021732665.1. Classification (GTDB taxonomy): domain Bacteria; phylum Pseudomonadota; class Alphaproteobacteria; order Acetobacterales; family Acetobacteraceae; genus Rhodovarius. The sequence continues at coordinate 37,659 of JAKFUL010000001.1, read as the reverse complement.
ACATCTGCGATTGCGGGCAAGATCCAAATTTCTGCTCGGCCTGCGTAACCTTCGATCGAAGTTCAGCGAAGCTCGACGCGAGCGGGTGCGCCCGTGCCACGGAGGAGACAGACCGCCATGCCGAACCTGCCCCGCCGCCCCCTGCTGGCGGCCCTCGCCTTCAGCTGGGTCGCTGCCGCTGCTTCGACCGCCCGCGCCGCCGAGCGCGCGCCCTGGTCCGACGCCGCCTTCGCCGCGGCGCAGGCCGCCGGTCGGCCGTTGATCGTCGAGGTCACGGCACCCTGGTGCCCGACCTGCCGCGCCCAGGCGCCGCATGTGACCGCCACCCTGGCGGAGCCGGCGCTGGCATCAGCGCTGTTGCTCACGGTCGATTTCGACACGCAGAAGGACGCGCTTCGCCGCCTCGGCGTGCGGCAACAATCCACGATCATCGCCTTCAACGGTACGCAGGAACGCGGCCGCATCATCGGCGTAACCGACGCGACGCAGATCCGCGACCTGATCCGCCGCGCCGTCTGACGCCGCGGCCATGGGAACGTTATTGCTGGCGGGGCTGGCGGGGATCCTCGCCAGCCTGTCGCCCTGTGTGCTGCCCTTGCTGCCGATCGTGCTCGGCGCCGCGACCGCCGAGCATCGCCTGGCGCCGTTGGCTTTGGCGGGTGGCCTGGTGATCGGCTTTGCTGGGCTGGGCGTTGTGCTTGGCCTGCTGGCGACGTCGATCGGTTTCGACCCCGAGGTGCTGCGGATCGGGTCCGCGGTGATGCTGCTGCTGGCGGGCCTCGCCTTGTTGGTCGCGGGCCTCGCCACACGCCTGACCATGGCGGGCGAAGCGATCATGGCACCTATCTCAGCCCTGGCGCAGCGCATGCCAGCGCAGGGGCTCGGTGGTCAGTTCGGGCTCGGCGTTGTGCTGGGCGTGGCCTGGGCACCCTGCACCGGGCCCGCGCTCGGCGCGGCTTTGGGGCTGGCCGCTCAGGCCGGGACGGCGGCGCAGGCGACCTTGGTGATGGCGGCCTTCGCGCTGGGTGCGGCCCTGCCGCTTCTGGCGCTTGGCACAGTGGCGCGCAGTGCCATGCCGGCGTTGCGTCGGCATTTGGCCAAGGCGGGGGGCTGGGGCCGGCCGGCGCTGGGCGGCGTGCTGGCACTGGTTGGGGTGGCCATGCTGAGCGGCCTGGATCGCCGGGTCGAGGCGGTGCTGACAGCGGCGCTGCCGGATGGGTGGGTGGAGTTGATCACTCGATTCTGAGAGGCGTCGAGAAGCAGCCGTGCAATATGAACAGGGATGAGTTTTTAACTATGAACCATACCAACACCAGATGAGGCGCCGCACCATCTTCCTCGGCGCGGCGCTCACGATCTTCGCATCCAGCCTTTCCGCGGATGCGCAGCAAGCCGGTCTCGTGACCACGCCAAGCGCGCATGGGACCCGCGCAACGCTCGATCGCTTCCTGGCCGCGGTGCGCGAGGCCGGCTGGGTTGTCTTCACCGAGGTCGACCACGCCGCGGCAGCCCGCGATGCCGGTATGACGCTGCGGGCGCGCACGGTGGTGCTGTTCGGCAATCCGCGCGCCGGCACGCCGGGCATGGCCGCCAACCCGACGCTCGCCATCGATCTGCCGATGCGTGTCCTGGTGTGGGAGGACAATCAAGGCCGGACCTTCATCACCCGCAGCACCGGGGCGGATATCGCGGAGCGGGTCTTTGCCCGTCACGGCGTCACCATCCCGCCCGAGGGCCAGCGCGACACCGAGGCCTTCATCGAGACTCTGGTCCGCAAGGCCGCTGAATAGCGTGGCGGGCGCGCTCTCGGCCGAGCCGCCGCGCGTCCAAGTGGCGGGCCTCCTGCTCGGGGTGGCCGGCACCATTCTGGCCGTTGCGGGCGTCTCCGGCATCGGCGATGCGGCGCTTCTGCCGGTCCTCGCCGTGGCGATGTTGCTTGGCGCCATGTTCGTATGGCTTGACTACGGTTTCGCTGGCGGCTTCCGCGCGCTGCTCGTGGAGCGTGATGGCCGCACGCTCGGCGCAGCCTTCATCGTGCCCGCGGTGGCAGCGCTGGTCGTGCTGCCTTTCGGCATGCTGGTGGATGGCTATGGGCGCTTCGTCGCGCCCATCGGGCTGCCTTTGCTGCTCGGCGCCGCGATCTTTGGCATCGGCATGCAGATCACCAATGGCTGCGGGTCCGGCACCCTGGTCGCGGCCGGCCAGGGGTCGCGCCGGATGTGGGTAGCTCTGCCATTTTTCTGCTTCGGCGGCGTGCTGGGCAGCCTGATGCTCCCCGCCGCACTCCGGCTGCCGAGCCTTGGCGAGATCGATCTGCCTGCCCTGCTTGGCCCCTGGGGCGGGCTTGTGGTGACCGAGGTGCTGCTCGGCCTCGGCGCGATGGTGGTTCTGCGTGGAGCGCGGCCGTCGCGCGAGCGCTTGCTGGCAGGCGCGGTGATTGGGGCCGGCGCCGCGGCGCTGTTCCTCGTCTCGGGCACGCCCTGGGGCATCACGATGGGCCTGACGCTTTGGGGCGCACAAGCCTTGCAAGCCCTAGGATGGGACCTTTCTGGCTTCGAGTTCTGGTCGTCCGGCTGGACACGGGAAGCGCTCGACGGTCCGCTGCTCGCGATGCACGGTTCGCTGTCCGATGTAGGGCTGCTGCTCGGTGCCCTTCTCGCTGCGGCAGGGCAAGGCCGGTTGCGGCACGGCACGCCGATCGGCTGGCGCGGTGCCACAGGGGCGGCGCTGGGCGGGCTGCTGATGGGGGTGGGCGCCAGGCTGTCTTTCGGCTGCAATGTCGGCGCCTTCCTCGGTGGCGCATCATCGGGCAGCCTGCACGGCTTCGTGTGGCTCGCCGCCGCGATGCCGGGCTGCTGGATCGGGATCAGGATGCGGCCGATGTTCGGCTTCACGGCACGCTGACGTCTCATTGCAACGCCGTCACATCGGACCGGCGATAGTGGCCATGAGGTTGTTCCGTTTCTCGACTGGCGGCACAAGTCAGCATGTTGGAAATCCTTGTCACTTACAGCGGCTGGACCCTGCTGGCTTTCGTCCTGGCTGGCGCGGCCATCGGCGTGGTCGGGGGATTGCTCGGCATTGGCGGTGGCGTCATTGCCGTGCCGGTGCTGCTTGAGGTCTTCGCGGCAGGCGGCATGTCAGACGCCGATCGCGCCGCGCTGGCCATCGGCACCGCGCAGGCGGCGATCCTGCTGTCCTCACTGGCGGCGGCAGCGGCCCACGCTGCGGCCGGGACCATCGATCAGCCGATCCTGCGGGCCTGGATGCCCGCACTCCTGGTGGGCGCGCTGCTCGGGTTGGGGCTGGCACCCCTGATTCCTGCCTCGCTGTCGGTCGGCGCCTTCGCTGCCGTCGCCATTCTGCTTGGCATTCAGATGATGGCGGGTGCTCGCGGCGTGCTGGCTTCCGGCCTACCGGCCCCGCCGCTGGGCTGGCTGCCGCCGGCAGCCATCGGCGGGTTGTCCGCCGGCCTCGGGATCGGCGCAGGCACGTTGAGCGGCCCGGCCCTCGGGCTCTTCAACACGCCGATCAATCGCGCCGTCGGTGCCGGCGCCGTCTTCAATATCGCGGTCGCGCTGCCAGCGACGCTCGGATTCGCCGCCCTGGGCTACGGCAGGCCCGGCCTGCCTCCTGATTCCCTCGGCTACGTCAGCCTGAGCGCGGCGATCCTGCTGGCCCTCCCAGCCACCGTTGTGGCGCCGTTTGCCGCGCGCCTCTCATCGCGGGTTCCGGTGCCGCTCCTGCGCCGCGTCTTTGCCGCCTGCCTTTTCGCCATCGCCCTGCGTGTTCTTTGGCGCGCGGCGGCCTGGCAATGAACGCTGGCTGCCTCGGTCGCCAGGATTGTACCAACCTCAATCGTCTACATCGGATGGCGGTCGTGTGGGGCCTGAGAGGTGCATGTGAAATTCCCGCCGAAGGCACATCGCTTCGCCGAAGTCCTCAGGTCTGCGATGGGCGACGATGTCCGCTGGCCTGCTCTCCAAGGCTCCAGCCTTGAGACCGTTTGTATCTGGTCGCACCTCCTCCGCCAGTTCCCATACGAGCCGCACTCTCCGCCAGACCAGGCACCGCGCTGAGTCGCAGGTTCCCTGGGGTTTTCGGGCCAGACCTGTTGACTGGGCCGGCGCGGAGAAGGCGAAAAATCGCTCTCCGGAGGCCAATTCTCTCCGGACCTCCTGACTTGGGCGTTTTAGTACGGAACTCAAAAACCTAGGTCAAAGGCCGGTTTCAGCGTGGTGGGCATTTGCCCTGGTTCGAACCCCACTTGCCCGAAATCCGTACTTCGGGAGCGAACACTTCAGTACGGTTCTCGAAAGCTGGACTTCGCCACCGCCTGTTTCGGGATCAGGGCGGCGTTGGTGGCGCCTCGTCCCCACGCCGCAAGCGCTCCCACAGTGCCCCCGGCCCCAGCAGCACAGACAACAGGCCGGCCTGAATCGCTTCCGAGTTCAGCGCCTGCCGGCTCATGCTGCCATGCGCCTCCATTGTCGAAATGATGGCGTTCAGCAGCTCCTCCCGGAGGTTCGGCGAATTCACGAACTGCTCCCGCGTGTTCGCCACGGCCTGGGCCCGCAGCGTCTCGCTCTCCATCAGCTTGGTTCGCACGCTCTCGGCGAAGGCGACCCGGTCCCCGTCAGTGAGTTCCCCCTCAAACAGATCGTTCAAGGCCTGGATGATCTGGGCCAGAAGCTGCTTCTGCCGGTCCTGGATCTGGCCGGAGCCTACCTCCGTCACGGGCCTCAGCCCCTCTGCCGGCTCCCCGCCCGCCAGGTTCAGCTTCTGCTGCCCCAAGTCGCGCAGCTTGTGATGCGTCAGGCGCAGCGCTGAAAGATCGATCCCCTCACGCTCGCGCCCATAGTCAAGCAGGGGCAGCAGCAGCCGGGCGAACAGGTAGAGCTTCTCGAAGTCGGTGTTCCCGTAGTCGAACATCTGCCCGAGAAACTCATAGGCCCGCACGTAGCTGCCGAGGTCGCGCTTGAAGAGCAGCAGCGCCTCCAGTTCATCCTTCGCCGCGTCGCTCGCCTTTGAGCCATCGGTGCCGCCGCGGAGTCACCTCGGGCCAGGGCGTCCTGGTCGGCGCGCTCTTTGGCGTCGCTGCCGTCGATGGCGCGCAAAACGCCGTCATCGAATGCCAGACCAAGGGCGTGTTCGACATCACGAAGGAACCGGCGCTGGCCATCACCGCCGGCGCGCGGCTGTTCTGGGACAACACCAACCGCCGCCTCACGACCACCGCCACCGGCAATTTCCAGGTGGGCCTGGCCGCGCTGGCGGCGCTCGCCGCAGACACCACCGTCCGCGCCGTGCTGCTGCGCGTTCCGGCGTCCGGCACGTGATGCTGCTTCCCCGCGATCGCGAGCGCCTCGCCGGCGTCCACCCCGATCTGGCGCGCGTCGTCGAGCGCGCCCGTGCCGCAGCCCCCTTCATCGTCACCGAAGGGCTGCGCACTCCACAGCGTCAGGCGGCACTGGTGAAAGCCGGCGCGTCCCGCACGTTGAACTCGCGCCACCTCACCGGCCATGCCGTCGATCTGGCCTATTGGCTGGATGACGGCGACGGCGCGCCCGAGGCCGGTGAAATCCGCTGGGACTGGCCGCTGTATCGCCAGATCGCTGTCGCCATGAAGGCTGCTGCAGAGACCGAGGGGGTCAAGCTGGTCTGGGGCGGCGACTGGACCAGCTTTCGCGATGGGCCGCATTTCGAGCTCGATCGCCAGGCCTATCCGGCGTGAGCGGGACGGCCTTCGGCGCGGCCATGGACGTGCTTGCCGCGGACCCAAACATCGGCACGGGTGCCATCTATCGGGCCGGTGGCACGGGCGCACCCGTGCCGATGCGCGTGGTTCGCTCCGCGCCCGACAGGCTGGGCGACGCGTTCGGCACCAATCTCATCCAAGCCAGCGATGTGCTGACCGTGGCGATCGCCGTCCTACCCAGCATCGAGCCGGACGACACCTTCACGCTTGGCGCCGCCACCCTGACCGTCCAGCACGCCGAGCGAGATGCGGCCGGCATCGCATGGCGCGTTTTCTGCCGCCGATAGGAGAAACACCATGATCGACCCCGAGCGCTTCGGTTCCATGATAGGCGAGGCGTTGCTGGCCGGTGCACTCGGGGCGCTGGGCGCGGTGGCGCGGCTGACCTCGACCGGTCGTCCGATGCTCAGCGGCGCCTTCCTGCTGCACACCCTGGCAGGCGGCAGCCTCGGCACCGGCGCCTGGCTGGTGGCGCGGGCGCTGGAACTCGATGGGTGGTGGCTGTTCGCCGTCGCCTGGATGGCCGGCACGCTGGGCTATGCCGCGCTGCACGACCTTCTGCTGCGCGTGCTCAATCGCCGGTTTGGTGGGCCGTAAGTCATGAGCATGCGCAATACAGCCATTGAGGCACTGCACGCTCGCCTTGCCGCCGCGCTGGCCAGCCGCAGCCCGGCGCCAACCGTGCTGCGGGGCGAGACTATCCCGCAGCGCATCCCTGCTGGTGGCCTGGTCGTGGTTCGCGACGGGGAGACCGTCGAGGAGACGCCCATCCTCTCGCCGCTGGCCTGGCAAATAGAGCACCGCGCCGAGGTCGAGGTCACCGTCGGCGGCGCCACCCCGGCCGCACGCAACATGCTGCTCGACGGGATGCTCGTCGATATTGCTGCGGCGATCACTGCCGACCGCACCCTCGGCGGCGCTGTCGAATGGGCGCACCCCGGCGGCGCCACCTTCACCGACGTGGAGTTCCAGGGCGCGGCAGCGGCCAGGGCAGCGTCCGTGCCCGTCACGCTCTGGTTCACCGTCGCCAGCTCGCCTCTGGCGTAACGCAGGAGATTACCCATGCCTCGTGCCATTGGCGCAAACAGCCGGCTCTTCATGAAGCCTGAGACCACCTACGGCACCGCCGCGACCGGCAACTACCTTCGCATGCCGTTCCTGTCCTGCGATCTGGGCGCGGAGCAGCCGCTGCTCGACGTCGATGTCATCGGCGTGGGCACCAACCGCGATGCCGGCGCGCCCTTCCAGGACGGTGTCACGGTCGCTGGCCAGGCGGTGGTGCCGGTCGACCTTATCAACCTCGGACACTGGCTTCGGCTGCTGCTCGGCGCGCCGGTCACCACCGGCAGCACCCCGAACTTCGTCCACACCTTCGGCTCCGGCGGGGCGACGCTGCCCTCGAACAGCATTGAGATCGCCTATCCAGACGTGCCGAGCTTCGACCTATGCACTGGCGTGCGCGCCGACACCATGGAGATGGACTTCACGCCCACTGGCGCGGCCACGGCGACCTTTGGGCTGCTGGGCCAGGGATCGACGCGCACCGGCACCACAGGCGCGGGCACGCCCACCAGCGCGGCCTACACCGCTTTCAACAAGGCACAGGGGTCCATTACCCGCAGCGGGTCCGCGCTGGCGCAGGTGACGGGTGCGCGGATCAACTATTCCAACACCATGGAGGCCGTGCGGACCATCAGGGCCGATCGCCGCATCGAGGGCGTGGATCCCGGCATCGCGCGGTGCACCGGCCAGATCACGGTGCGCTTCGAGAACAGCACGCTGCTGACGCAGGCGCAGAACGGAACCTCGGCGGAGTTCGCGCTGGCCTTCACCATTGATGCGAACCGCAGCCTGACCATGACGCTGCACGAGGTTTACCTCTCGCTGGCCAAGACGCCGATCCAGGGGCCCGCAGGCGTGTCGGCCAGCTTCGATTTCAGAGCGGCGTTCAACGCCACCGCCACGCGCATGTTGACCGCGGTGCTGCGGAATCAGCAGGCTGGGCCGGAGTACGCGTAATCTGAGTTTTAGGAAAAAATCTTCTGTGGATCGAAATCTGCTGACGCAAGCTATCGAGCCAATGATCAACGGCGCCAATACTGGCCGCTCCAATCCAGTGGCTCTCGTAAGCACTTCAATCGCGGGCGGGCATGCTCCGGTTAGGGCTTGCGAGGGAGCTTGGTCGCCCGGGCTGGCGTGGCTACGCTATGGATGGGCTCGGATCTGTTGTTACCGCCTTTTGCGCTCTTCTCAGGCTTCGCAACAGCCTGAGCGATGGCGGGAGCGGTCCAGTCCTGGAGCTCGAACACACCAGGGGCGAGTTTCAGAAGCATTGCGATTTCCTTATTGTGGAAGCCTAAACAAGGCGAGCCATGACAACGACGGCGGCGGCCACAATGTCTGAGACCACTCGCTTCATCAGGTCATCCGCGACGTCACCTTCAGACCCGTGATCATATGCGAGCCGCTCAAGATTGCCCGTGTCGTCGAGACAAGTCAACGCTGCTATGACACAGGGCACGCTGGGGTCGTTCACGGTTGTCGGTGCGTCGGCGTGAGTAGGAAGTGGTACTGGGACGCAAAGGATAAACCGGTCATCGGGCTGGTTCGGCACAGAACGGTAAATGCCGACATTGGCAGCGTCCCTGGTATCGACGAACATGGCGCGGCGGCGCTTCATGACGCGGCCAACAACGCCGGCGCCGCTCGGCAGTTCGATCGTACCGTCAATCTCGGGGACCTGGCAAATCATTTTGGCCACGCGCCGTTTCTCGTCGAAGATCCAAAGGGAGAGATTTACCGTCCTCGGATCGTCTTGCCGCCAACCAAAATGATCCGCGCAGATAGCGTCCCGGCGTTGGGCGAGTTGAAGCCCGGCCTCGCCCCGCTTCCCCCGTTCCAAGCGGATGAGGGCGCGGATCTGCTCCCGGGCTCGGATCGCCGCGGGGCCGGGTCTCGGCGCATTGGGCAGCGACCATTTCAAGTTGTAACGGAACCGCGGAAGCGCACGCTCGATGGCAAGCACGGCGATACCGCGCTGCTGATCAAAATGCACGGCGTGGCGAAGGCGTGCAGTTTCGGCGATTGACTTACGCGACGGTCCCGAACCTAGGTCGTTCGTCACTTCGTCGACCTGGAGCACCGGCCGCACCGATGGTGTGTAGCCTTCCGGGAATGTAATGGCCATGCGCAGGAACCGAGCAGGGAAGAGTACTTGTATGTATGAACTTTCCGGCCCGTTTAAACCGCGAAGGTTTGCATCTTCCTTGGTCACGGCGAAGTTGTTCATCATCCTGACTGTGAGACTGAAGCCGGGGTGCACGTTGGCCACCGTAGCCGGCGGAACTAGGTCAACCGTTCCGCTGACATTCCTGCCGGGCTGCGGAAGGTTTTCGACCGGACCTCCATCTGGGCCGAGATGGCATATTTCCTCGATGACGCATGTGCCGAGGTCGAAATTAGAAACGCAATGATAAGGAATTTCGGATCGCTCGCCGGTCGCCGGGCCATGAATGCCCACGCCGCGGTGGATTTCGACGGAGTCGCCGAAGGCATCGATCTCCTTTCGGGCTTCACGCAGCTCATACCAGCCTAAGACTTCAGCCTCGCGTTCCCAAGCTAGTTCGTGTGCCAGGCGGGCCGTATCGCGTTCGAGGGTCGCGAGGGCGGCTCGCTTCTCGTTCAACTCGGCAAGGCTAGGGTCTCGCTTCCAAGACGGGTTAGGAAAAAAGGGGAGGTGGCGGATATCTCCGTTGTCCTGCCGAGGGCTGCGTAGCTCAGGTCGGACGGCCTTACTTCGAAAGCTGGTCCGGATTCGTGTCTCAACTAACTGCGCTACACGGTCCAGGGTCATGGCCTCGCCCGAGTGCGGATCGCCCGTCGACAGGACGTGGAGCAAGGCGCCGGAGAACATGGTGAACTCGTCCTGCTTGCGGGCCATAGCAGTTTTCACAGGGCTGGCGGCGCAAAAGAGGCTGGTTCCGCACCTCATGTCAGTCGCAGGCATTTCGTCGCGAAGCTCGGTACCCATAAGTGAGGCAGCGTCGTCTAGATTCATTTCGATGAATTCTCGATCGGCCGCGCCAGCATAGCAAGAATCGAGGATCACTATGTGCCGCTTGTCGGCCGCGACGTCATAGAGGACCCTGGCCACATGACGTATGCCTAAACAAGATACTTCGAGATCATCTTTTTTTGTTCGACGTAGGGCAAGGAGGTACTTGCCGTCCCGCGCCCCGCCATGGCCGACGTAACAGAGCAGGATGGTTCGGCTGGCGACAGCTTTCTCCTCGTTTAGGAAAGCACGAATGCGGGAGACGACATCGTCGGGCGAGAGCTCCTCATCGAAGAGCGTTAAAATATCGGCGATGCCATGTTGCTGCAGATATTTGGAGATGGCGCTGGCGCTGTTGGCGAAGGATTTGTGAGCGCCGAGATCCTCGTGATACGGCCATTCGCTAGCGCCGAGGATGACAGCCACGCTATCGGAGAAAGCAGTCATGAGCCGCTCAAACTGCGGGTTTCTTGTCGTTGGTTGTGGGCCGCTTTCGAGTCAAGGGTTTTCCATTCGGTTGCGAGGGACTTGGAGTTGCGCCCGGCTTCGAAGCGGCTGGCTTTGGCGAGGTGGACGCAAGCGCAGCAGCCACCTTCGCGATGTCTTCGCTACGAACATTTCTGATCTCGACCCCATTCGCGACCACTACAGTCCCGGTACGTTCGGCCCACCTCTTAATCGCGATCGCAAGGTAGATCACGGCTGGGGTACCCAGGACGGCTACGAGCGTGGCGCCAAAATCCTGGGCTTCGTCATCAGTGCGGCGGACCCCGGTCTGGTCCATATCAAGGGCTTTATTCAAATCGGGGTCGCGACGGAACTCGCTAAACAGCGTGTCAAGGGCTTGGTTCGCGGCAGGACCCTTGAGGGATGGGACGGAGATTTCAACATTTGACACGGTCATGGCTGCGCCCCGGCTCTCTATTCCCTGGAACATTAACGCATAGGCGAAGGTCTCGATAGGGGATTTCGCGCCTTGTTGCGCGCACGATAGTTCCCTTTAGCGGTACGCCGCCGACACGTACGCCACCGCAGTGAAGCCGATCGCGCCCCGAACTCGACGCAAAAGGAAACCTCATGCTCACCCTCGACGTCCCCGTCGAGCCGTATTGGCTCGACCTGCCGCGCGGCAGGCGCTTGGAAATTCGGCCGGTCACCGCCGTCGTCATGGCTGCCGCCCAGACAGGCTCGGCGCTTTCCATCTGCAGCTCAACAATTCTGGCCGCCGTGCTGCGCTACCATCACACAGGAACGGAGTATGCGTTATGATTAGCCTAAACCTGCCCACCCAACCCTACGACCTCCCGCTGCCGCACGGCGTGGTCGTCACGGTCAGGCCGCTGTCGGCAGCGGTGCTGGCCACCGCTCAGGCGCACGCCACAGCCACGATCACTCGCCTGCGCGAAGCACGGCAGGAGCGTGCCGAGGTCGGCCTGCCGCTGGACGACCTGCCTGACCTGAACGCGCCCGACGTGCGCGAAGGTCAGGTGATCGCCGCCCTGGCGCGTGGCCTGGCTCGGCACGCCATCACCGGTTGGCGCGGCATTCACGAACCGTGGTCGCCAGACATGGCCGACCAACTCATGCGCCATGCCGACATGGCGCATGCCTTCCTGCGCGACTATCAGGCGCCGGTGCTGCGGCTGGACGCGGAGGGAAACGCCTGCGCGCCCGCGCTGAATGGGCCTTCAGCGACGGGCGCGACTATTGCGCTGGATGCGGCAGCACCTGCGATGCCTGCCCACTGACCATCCACCAGCCGCAGACGGCAGAAGGCTGGGCAGTCTGGCACTCAGGCATGGCGGCGCTGCGTGGCGGGTTCGCCCAGGTTGAAGGTGACATTGCCGGAGCGATGACGCTTGCCACGGCCGGCGGCTGTTCCGCGGCTGCGGCCGCAATACTCCTTCCCGCCTTCTACGCCGGGATGCATGCGGGTCTGGCAAAGCGGGAGGCTGGACATGGCGATCAGCCTGACCTTCGACCGGGCGGCGCTGAACGCCGCACCTGACCGTCTGCGGCAGAAGGTGCTGACCGCAGTAAAGCGCGCGGTTATCGTCGCCACCGATCAGGCCAAAGCCGACATCCGCGCCGCCATTCGCGCCGGCACCACCAGCACCCGCCTGCCCAACATCATCGGCTCCCAGGCCTTCCCGGCGGCCCCAAAGCTCTCCTTCAGGCCGACCGGCAGCATCTATCCCCGCGGCCCATCTGCCGAGCGCATCTTTCGCCAACTCGGCGAGGGCGCGACCATCCGCGTTAAGAATGCCCGGGCCCTTGCCGTCCCGCTGCACAACCAGCGCGACGGCCGCGGAGCCCTGCTGCAGCCCAGGGCCTTCCCCGGCCTTGTCTATATCCCCAACCGCCGGGGCGGACGCAGCGTCGGCGTGCTGGCCCTGCCTTCCAGTCGCACCAGCCGCGGCCTGCTGACTGCCAAGGACCGGCGCGCCATTGGCGCGCAGTCCCGCGCGAGGGTGCAGGCGCGCCTCGGCGAGGACTACATCGCCATGTTCGTGCTGGTGCGCGCCGTGCCGTTCTTCTACAAGAGCGTGAGCCTCTACCAGCTCGACACATCGGTCTCGTCCGTCAGCTTTACCAACACCTGCGAGGCCCTGAAGCCGTATTCTCCGGTGATGGTCGCGGCCAGCCGCAATGGGGGTGGCGACATCGCGCTGACCTGGGTGAGACGGTCTCGAATCCCGTCGGCCTGGTCGGATGGGGTGGATGTGCCGCTGGGTGAGACTGCAGAGCGGTATGATGTCGAGATCATAAGCGGCGGCACGGTGGTCCGCACGATCACGGGGCTGACCACCGCGGCGGCGACCTACCTGGCGGCCGAGCAGGTAACGGATTTCGGCGGCACGCAGGCCAGCCTCACGGTGCGCATCTACCAGGTCAGCCCCGAGGTCGGGCGCGGCGCGCCACGCGTCGCCACAATCTGAGGAAAGAGCATGTCGGGATCGACCACGCCGCGCCTGGCCCTGCCCTATATTGCGGTGGGACAGGCGCAGAAGGAACTCGCGCATTCGCAGGGGCTGAACCGAATTGATGCGTTGTTGCAAGCCACCGTCCAGCAGGTCGGGCTCAACACGCCCCCGGGCAGCCCGGCCGATGGGCAGGCCTGGATCGCCGGCGCGGCGCCGACCGGAGCATGGTCGGGTTGGGCGAACCGGCTGGTACAGCGGATCGGCGGGGCGTGGCAGAGCTATGCGCCCTTCACCGGGCTGGTGATTTACGACGCGGCAACATTGGCGGAATGGGCGTGGAACGGCACGGCATGGGTGCTGATAGGGCCGCGGATCATTGACGGTAGCGCCACCTATGATCCGCCGAGCCTGTCGGCTGGAGCGGGGGCCACGACGACGGTCGCGGTCAGCGGCGCGGCGCTAGGGGATTTCGTGCGGGCGTCGTTCAGCCTGGATTTGCAGGGGATCACGCTGTCGGCTTGGGTTTCTGCCGCGGGGTCGGTCAGCGCACGGTTTCAGAATGGGACGGCTGGGGCGCTGGACCTAGCATCAGGAACGCTGCGGGTGCGGGTGGAGAAGGCGTAGGCGCAGACAGACGCGACGGTCAGCGCGGCACGGACTGGCGACCTGGCGGCGGCGACGCTGTTGCTGGAGCCGCTGAGGCGTCGGGTGCCTTGACCGCGCCCCGAAGAACATCTCCGTAGAAAAGGCGCGCGCCCTCCAGCAGCGCGCCCCCTCCGCCTCTTAAAATCTGGCCGGCCCTATGACGGCCAGCCTGGTGGGCTCCAAACGGGTTCGCCGCCATCCCCACCACCGCCCTCGATCTGGCCCTCGTGCAGCGTCTCCGGCGGTCCCCGCGCTTTTGGGTCCGGGTCCCCGACGCCGGCAAGATCGCCGCCGAGGTCAGCGTCGGTCAATCGCAATTCCCACGCCCGGGCTCCGCGGCGCGAGCGTCAGCGCGACGGTTCCTCGTACACAGATCGATGACGCGAACCGGACCCCATGGCGGACTGTCGTCGTTGGTCCCTCGGTTGCCTTTGCGTAGATCGGCGTCGTTGCCGGCCTCGTAGCCGGCGGCGATCATCAGCAGGCGAAAGCGGATGATGTCGGCGACGCTGTGCCGGACCGCCTCCCGCACCCGCGGGTCCTTGAGGAAGGCGGCCATGCGGTCGGCGATGCCGAGGTGGCGCTCGATCTCGCGCAGCGCCAGCACGCCGCCATCGGAGCAAAGACGCCCGCCATCGACGCCAGCGACCAGGGGCTTGCCGCCGACCCGTGACAGGCCGGGCAGCGGCGGGGTAGGTTCAATCTTGACGGGCACGTTCTCCGAGAGCAGCTAGTTTCGAGCGCCGCAATCCAAGTCTATGGCCGATCGGAGACTTGCAGCACGCCCGTCAGCACACGTGAATAAGGCAGCCTATCTCCGCTTACCAAAAAACTCATTGAATGTCCTTTGTATTTTGAGTACATGGCCGTTTGGCGCTTTCAGCTGAAGATTGTTCAAATGATATACTGGTCCTCGGTCGCGGATTTCAGCCAAGTGGTCATACTCGTATGACCGTCGTCCTCCGCGTTGATCCTCGACATCAGCAAGCGGGTTCCTTCCTTGTTGCATACGCTGAATGTTCTCCTCGGACCACTGTTGACAGTCCTCTTGCCCCGACTTTGCGAGCCTAGCCCACGTTCTGTTGATTTCCTGTCGAAGTGCGGCAAAGCTGGGAAATTCCTTTCCGTTGATTTGTTCACAAACAGAATGTGGAATGAACAGCAAGTCTGGCTTGTCCGATAGTCGCTCCTGATGCGCTTCCGGATGGTAAGTGGCCATCCCAGGCGCGAGCCGATCGCCGCCAGATACACTTGAAGGTCCGCCATCACCGGATTTCGAGAACGCGTCTGTCAGGCGTTCCTTCTTGCGTTCGGTCGTCATGTCTTTCTCCTATTGTCCGACGATCAAGCCCACGCCACGCTGCTCCTCCGGGACAAGAAAATGCGCGTGGTCGTTGGCCTTCCAAAGTTGGGCGGCGACGTCACCGATGTAGTGCCTGAACCGGTGATCGCGATAAGCTGCCTGCCCGAGCCGCAGGCCGTCCTTGACGTGGACTGTGTAGATCCGGCAATCGCCCACAACGATTGAGCCGGTACAAAACAGTTCCCGGCCATCCTGGAGTCGTCCCACCCACGATGCGGGATCGGCGTGTCCGGGCCACGTGGTCATGGCTTGGCCAAGGTTCAGCAGTCGTTCCTCAAGGGCGCGCTCCTGCGCCGCATCGACACGGATCAGCTTCGCACCGAAGGCGACATGCCGGAGAAGATTTACCATGCTCATTTGGTGAAATTCCGATCCGACTTCGTAGTCGGCCTGGTCATCAAGTAGTCCTGGGAAGACGGGATCATCGAACGGCCATGTTGCCGAATCGGCATGCAGGCGAGGCGAACCGAAGAGGGAATAGTGAGTGACACTGTACAGGGCGATGATGTCAACCAGCCGCTGCCGGTTTCTTCCCTCGCCCCACCGTTCGCACAACACTTGCCGTAGGTCGTCGCTGATACTGGCCCCGATGCTGCCAAGAAACTGGACGGCCCGGTCGGCGGTCTTGCTATGGATAATGTGGACTGCGTCCTGTGCAGAGAGCGAGGGGAAGACGCGCAGCGGAACACGGTGCGCCACCGCCCCAAAACGGTCCGGCCAGATGCACCCGCTTAGCGCGTCATGATGGCCGTCTCCCGCGCCCTCTGAGCCGAGCAGGACCGACACACAGGTCTCCGGGCCGCAAAATCTTTGCAGGACCAGAACTTCGGCAATTTGGCGCGCGGGCGGCTGATTTAGCCGGCAGGTCACATAGCCGACCAGCTGCCCATCGGCGAAAAGCCGCTGGACCAGGCTGTACTCCGGATCGAGCCTGGCCTTCTCGAAGGCCTCCGGACCACCGCGATAGAGATAGGTCTCGCGGCCGGTGCTGAGTTCGCCGGCCGGGAAGCCATCCAACTGGCCCGACACCCATCGCGCGGCGTCGTCTTTAGCCTCTCCAGGGTCATCGTGGATGTAGACCCGCATGGAAGATCTCCTTCAGCGGAAGTCCACAACGTCCGCGAGCAGATGGGAGAGGCGGCTGAACCGCCCGATTCCGTAGCGCCGCACGGCCGGCCGGCCCGTCACGTAATCTTCGTATGCGATCCGAGCGCCGAACCCGACCAGCTCCCCCGCCGCGTTGACGAGTGGCGCGCCACAGAAGCCGTGGAAGCACTCGCAGGTGGTCGAGACCGTCGCCTCGTCGGTCCCGCTCTCCAGGATCTGCCCGGGCGAGATCACCCACTGCGCCTGGTTCTGGCCAAGCGCGAAGACGGCCTCGGCGACGCGAACCCCGCGGGCGACCGGCAGGGCCTCGATCCGTCGCCCTGCTGGAAGCTCGAATTTCACCACGACAGCGGGGCTCTGCCGCAAGCGCATCAGTTCCCCATCGCGGCGAAAGAGCGGCGCGCCCCCGACCTCGAAGTACGTGCCGTCCTCGGCAATCATCAGGGCGGTAAAGTGGTCCGCGTGCTCGCGGTAGCCTTCGAAGCACCCGCCATCGCTGTGCACGTAAACCACCGCATGGGCCTGCGACGTGACCAGGAAGCCGAGGTTGGAGGTGGCCTGTGGCACCGCGGGCCACCGGGAGGGGTACTCCTTCGCAACGATCCTGGGGAAGGCCCCCACCCCCTGCACCTGGACCATCAACCGCCTCACCTTGGGCAGGGTCGACTCAATCCAGGCGCTCTCAACGCCGCATGTTGCGACGCGCAGCCGCGAGCCCGCCACCTCGGCGACCCCGGCCCATTGCTGCTTCATCAGTTCGAAGTCCCCGGCGAGTGCCGCGAAATTAAGCCCGCTCATCGCAAGCAGCCCTTGGTCTTGACGGTGGCGCGGAGCAGCCGCCCATCGCTGCCGCTGGCGTCGAACCTGAGCAGCCGCCTGGCTGCGGAGTCGGAGCGCTGCATCAGCGGCGTCGGGGCGCGCTTCCGGTGGGCAGGCGTGTCGGTCGCGGCGCTCATCCTCGGTGCCTCAAAACATGTTGAGGGCGCGGCGCGCGTCCTCGCTCATGCGACTGCAGTCCCAGGGCGGGTCCCAGACCATCTCGACATCGACATCGGTGACGCCGGGAACGGCGCGCACCGCCTCCTCAACCCAGTTCGTCAGATCCTGCCCGTGGGGGCAGGAGGGCGCGGGCAGCGTCATCTCCACCCTGACATGGCCGTCGTCGCCGAGTTCGACCGCGTAGATCAGGCCAAGCTCGTAGACGTCCACCGGGATACATGGGTTGAACACGGTCCTCAGCGCGCCGACGACGGCGTCCTCCGACACGCGCATCGGCGGCGGCGCCTCGCCTTCCGGCGTCCAGGCACCATGCACGGGGGCCGCGGCGTCACCGCTCACCGCATCATTTCGCTGCTCGCTCCCTCGCGCCTGCGAGCGCGGCATGGCGCGTGTGCCAGCGGGCCTTGCGAAAGAGCCGAGGGGCCTTGATCGGCCCAGATCCACGCCGAGCGTGACCTCCGCTAGTGATGGATCCGCGAAGGAGGCGCGTTCCCCGATCGGCACGAACGAGCGGACGTGTTCGCTTTCCTGTGCGGTCAGGGCCTGCAGCCTTGCCATTCGCATGGTCTCGGCGAGGCCATGCTCCGCGATCGCTTCATCCGCCAGGTCAAAGATGACCCGCACGCTGGAGATCTTCGTGTGCCGGGTGATGCTTCGCAGGAACTGGTCGAGGATTGCGTTGCAGAACTGCTCCGTCGAAGCGGTCACATGCGTCGCACTGCCCTGAATGTGGGCGCCGCTTGTGGCGATCTGGAATTCGTTCTGCTGCCAATCTATGGCGGCGGAGACGCGGACGACGATGATGTCGCCGTGGTAGAGCAGGATGTGGAGACCCTTGATCAGCTTCCCCTCCACCCTGGCCTTCATATGCTCCAGGGCGAGCGTGATGTCGCTGTTGCTGCCCAGCCGCTCGCCGATCCGCGACACGAGTAGCTTAAGGTCGTTGGAGATGACCCTGCTGCGCGCAACAAGCCCGAGCTTGACCGCGAGGTTAGGCCGGACGCGCGTGGCGATTATGGGCATGTTGCCGTCCTCCTGAAGCGATATGGTTGGTGATGGCCCGTCGCGTGGCCCGCAATTCGGCCGCCCTTTCGGTGATTTCTTCGAGGGTCCGGTGGCTACGAGCCAACGTCCAGTCGCTGACGATCGCGAGCATCCTCGCGCGGTTGACCAGGGCATCGTCGCCCAAGGCGCCGGCGACGCTCTCCACCTGCGCGCGGACCATCTCGCTGTTCACCTGGTTAAAGAACGCGATCGGAAAACCCGGGAAACGCCCGACCAAGATCCGCCTTTCCTGCTCCGACAGTGATGGGAAGATGCCTTGCAGCATCATGGCCATCTCGTCAGGCGTGGCTTTCCACTCGGCAAGGAGCGCGCGCCCCGGCCGCAGGAGCGGCGGATAGAGCTGGCTGCCGTCGTTGGCTGTAAGCACCATCATCACGGGCTTGATCGGGAAGGTCTTGGAGCGCGAACTGCCGGCCTCGTCCACGAAGGTCTTCGTGACCTGGTCGGGTTTGTCGGCCATGTTCATCAGCATGCCGTTCAGCAGAGACTGGTTAATCGTCCCGGCATTCCGCTGATCCACGCGGGCGGCGGAGAGGTCGAAGTCGTCGAGAACCAGCGCCGGAGCTGGCAGAAGTTCCGTCCTGGAGCCCAGGGCGAGGCAGGCGTCGATGATGGGGGTCGTGCTGTCCCCCTCGTACATCCCCGCGAGCGCCGAGGCCGAAAGCTGTCTGACGGACACGCCCATCCCGGTCAGCACCTCCACCACCATGGAGCTCTTCCCCTCGCCCGGCGGCCCGAGCAGAACGAAGAGCGGCGGCGCCGGAAATGAAGGGCTCACCAGCCGTGCATGGAACTGGAACACGTAGTTCCGGACGGTGTCCCTGAAGCGTGGCGGGATGCTCCGGCCCTTCGGCGCGAGGGCGTCGTCGCGCTCACCGCGCAGGCGATGGGTTGCGGCGAGGTCAGCCATCGGCATTCTCCAGCACGGTGGTTGCGGGGGGTGGACAAGCGGACCGGATGGTCTTCGCACGACTGCTGTGAGCTCAAGACAGGTTCGCCCAGAACCTTTGTGCGGAACTATGCTGACGCGCTGCTCCGAGCCATGAGGGCCGCCATAGCTGGCGCTATCCCTAAACTCCCAGCAAACGCTCGCCGAAAAGTTGGATTTTCCCCAGTTCATGGGCATCCTCACGCGAGACACCGCCCTGGGGAAGCCCGCCTTGAAGAAATCGAAATATGTCGAGGATGCGCGGAAGTGGTGGGGCATCGCACATGCGCTGGATGGCGAGAGGCTCCACGACGCTCTAGGAACAGTCGCGGTGCGCGAATACTATTGGGTCAAGTCAGTGGAATTACTCAAGTCTAAATATGGCCTGGGCGTTGCGCTCCGAATGATCCTGATTCGGGATGTGGTCCGTGGGGGCAAGGAGCTCAAGTGGTTCTATGACAATCTGTATGAGCTCGATAAGGAGGACATTCTGCCGGGCCGGCACGATTTCGAGAACGCCATGCGCCTCAACAATGACACTCAGTTTCCAAGAAAATTCAATCATCCCAGTGTGCCTGAGTTGCTTGCCACGCTGCTTGACAAGGTCTCACCGGGCCTCTCCGAACGTATATCGGCCAGCGATCTCTTTACGAAGGGATTTCACGGTCCGCGTGCGATTGATGACTATCTCCGCTGGCTAAGCGGCGCCACAGCCCAGCAGGACGCTTTCGTCGACGGAATGACGCTGCCCAAGTTCGTTGGCAACACGGAGCGCGAGAGTGTCATCAATCGCCTGCGGCAGCTACTCGCCCCCAAGGCCGCAGCGAAGATGGTCATCAACCTGCACCAGCGAGGAATGTGGCAGGGGCTACGCGCTATGGTGCCCGAAATTGCTGGCATGCGCGCGGAGAACGACCATCGGGCCATCCTCCACATCCCATTGGTCAGTCACTCGAAGGCCTTCATCGCCCCTAGCTATCTGCAGATCCTGGCCTATCTCGACGCCTTTTTTAGCGGTCAAGAGGTAAGCGGCGCGACGGCGCGGCCGGAGCTTAACCCGGACGAGGTGATCCAGCGCGTGCGGCTAAAAATGGCGGCAACCCCGGCCATCCTTATCTTCGAAGGGTACTCCTACAGCGACATGGAGTTTGAAGCGCTCGAACGGGCGATTGCAGATGATTTCCTGCTCGAACTGGTCAGCAAGCTCCTCGCGCCGCCGCTTGGCCACCTGAACACCAGCGCCGAATTGGAGCGCTTCCGCCAGAATCGGATCGTCATTCTCTCCGACGCCAGGCTAAGCGGAGACATCAGCGCGGAAAACCTGGAGATCCCGCTGCCGGAACAGACGATCATGAAGGACGTCTTCGATCTTCAGCCCCTACAGAATAAGGCGGAGGTGGGGGAGATATTCGGCGGTGTTGTTCGCGCCACTGTGCAGTCAGAGGGGGTGCTATTTGCGGTGGATACGCTAGTGTCCGTTGTCAAGGGGGGATTGGTTACGGAGGGTAACGACGGCAATCAGGACTTACGAAAGCTCCGCCTGGACATCCAACGGGCGCTTGAAGACGAGTCGCGCTCATCTTCTCGCAATCCAGGCGAATCATTAATGGCTGCGGTCGTACGAGTGCTGCTGGACCGGATCTACGCCGCGTCACCCCAGCGATATTGGCTGCTCGTGCTCATCGCCTCGACACCCGGCGGACTCCGCGAAGATACTCTCCGGCGGCTCATCGCCGCTGCGTCGAAGGTCACGTCCGCCGACTTTAAGCCCATCGAGGTGATCCCCCTTTGCCCCAATCCGTCGGACGCCATTGCGGACCTCAAGTTCCTTTGCGGCAGTTTGCTGACCGACCGAAAGTCGGATGACTTTGAAGGATTGCGTGGAGCGCATACGGCCGAGTTCCCATCGGAATTCGACAGCCAGCCGCTTGACCGGGAGCGCCGCTCGACGTGCGCAATGGACTTAGCCATGCCGGAGGTTCGCCGGGCCTTGCTGGCACGCGTTCTGCCTACAGAAATTCACCGAATCCAGACGTTTCATCGTCTCCTGGCGGAAGAAGCGCTGACCCAGGCCACAGTCAGCTTTCGGCACGATCCAGACCAAAGTTCCGTCCGCAGCCTGAGGCGCCTTCTCAGCGTGCTTTACCACGGCTTCATGAGCGTCCCCATCCGCCGCATGGAGCTCGCAGACGCTCACATCCGCAGCATTGATTTCGCAATGCCGACAGAGCCCCTAAAGCTCTGGGAGTGGCTCTACCTGTTTGCATACAGAAGGTTGATCGAAAGGCCGCCAGCCTGGCGCCTCTCCAGGATTTATGGCGCTGATGCGATCAAGCGCGAGATATTGCAGATCGTGGAACGTCCCTGGAAGCTTTGGGGTCGGTATCCGGCAGCGTTGACCTTCATTCAGAAAGCCGAAGGCAGCCTCATCCTCCCCGCAAGCCCCGACGGCAAGACCGAGAAAATTGCCCTCGATTTCTTCATTTCGAAGTCGCAGGCCGCATACTCCCTGGGAAAGCTAGACGAGGCCGCCTTGGCGCTGCAAGCCGCAGTTCCGGTGAGCGGAAATACCCCGCGATCGAAGCTTCGTCTTGCGAAGCGCCAGTTGGACTTGGCCCTGCTGGAGCAGGACGCCGCAACGGCCGCCGACGTCGAAGCCAAGATGCACTCAATGCTGGGAGAAAGCGCCACCGCCGCCCTCCAGGCTTACATTGAGTCGGTTGCGGCGAAGCTGGCCGAGACGGCAGGTGCGGGAAACTTCGAGCCCCGCGTCCACGTCCCTTCGGCCGTGTCGGCGATCGACGCGCTCAAGTCAGGCGGTGACTGCAGGGGATGGGGACCGGACGAGCTTTCGGAAATTTCCGACATCCTTTTCAGGATCGGCGAGCGATATGCTCTCGAAGGCGACACGAAGTACTCCGAGGCAACCATCAGCATGCTGACACGGGGCACGCGGAGAATCAGGCCCGGCGATAGCGCGTTCCTCGACTGCCTGACGACCAGCATGGCCTATTTTCGCCTCGCCGAGGCCTTGCGGCTGCAGGCATTCTCGGATTCCCCCTCCGGCGATCATTTTTTTGCAAGCGGACATTCCGCGCGGCAGTTCGTGCGTGTTGCGCTGAAGCTGGAGCGGTACTCTCGGGAGCAAATGGCTAAGGACTGGGCTCCGGTGCCGGGCTTCTTTGCACGCAAAGCCAGGCAGATGAGCGACGTCGTTACTCGTCACCTCTACCAATACCCGCGTGAGAGAGCGAGCCTGCTGATCCTTGAGTCCTCGATGGCACGACTGATACCGGGGGGCGAAAGCAGAGCCGCCGCCTTGAGCAGCGCGCGCGCGTTTCTACAGCGGGCCGAACCGGTCGTCCTGGCGCTCGGCATCGACGCCAGAGTTCGGATGCGATTTCTTCTCGAACGTATCAAGATCCATCGCCGCATGTCGCGATTTTGGAAAGCGGAAGACCGCAGGTTCGCGCTGACTTCCGCCGAAATAGACCTTGCTTCGCTCGGGGAACTGATCGCCAGACAACGCTTGCCATTGTGGCGTAATCTGTTGGTGATACAGAAAGAAGCAGTCGCAGCGGCAAAGCGTGAAGTGGGCCGATAAGGGTTTCTGGTAGGCGTCAGCCGGACCCAGCAGGTCGGGCCTGAGGAGCGTGTTCCAGGCCCGTCGAAGTAGCGACCGTTCGAATCCGGTAGCACTTCCTCCGCCAGTTCCCATGCGAGCCGTGCTCTCAGCCTGACCGAGCGCCGCCCTGAGTGGCAGGTTTCCTGGGGTTTTCGGGGCGGACCTGTTGACTGGCCCGAGCCGGAGAAGGCCGAAAATCGTTCTCCGGAGGCCAATTCTCTCAGAACCTCTGGACTGCGCTGATTTAGTGCGGAACTCAAAAACCCAGGTAAAAGGCCGGGTCTAGCTCCAAGGAATAACGGCGCGGTTCGAACTTCAAATGCGTTGCGAGGCGGACTCGGAACAAATCGTCGATTTGGAGCGCACCCGACCGAACTGGGCAAAGTTCCTTCATTGGAAGAAGCCGCTCCCCCTCGTTCCGACGGTGTCCACCAGCAAGGCCCTGTCGAGGAACAGATTTCGAGCCTCACAGCTCGTTTCCGCGACGAGTAAGCACCCATGGCAAGCCGCGCCGTGCAAAGCGCGGTCGTCCGAGGAGGCAGCTGGATCATGATCCGAACATATCGGGTCACCCGAGCAAAGGCCGACGCGATCGAGAGCCGCCGTGAGCACCCGAGCAAATCGCCGAGTAACCTCAACCAGACCACCGAGGGTCCCCTGGTTTCCCGCAGAAGCGGTGTAAATCAGAATCCCACACCTGGAATGGTCTCGCACACGAACCACCGCGGGAATACCGTCCCCTTGATCCCGAGCGGGCGCCTTTTGGGATCGCCGTGGTCGATCGGTGGGGTGCGAAGCTCCGGGGGGCGATCACCTGCCAATCGCCCATCCCCGCCAAGCCGCTGGTGAAGCAACCGCGCAAGCCGCGGCTCCTCGATCACCTTGAACGTGCCGGCGCCGAACATCTCCCATTCGTCGAGGCCCTGTACGAGAACCGATCGCTCGGGCAGGTCAAGCATCGCGCCAGGCCCGAAGACCCCGACCACCTGACTCAATCGTATCTTATCGTCGGCCATCGTAGCGCACGCCTTATGAGGGAAGTGGTGTCCCGTTGCCACTTCATCGGTATTGGGCGCGTTAGAGTTCGAAGATCTAAATCTTCCGACTGACGGCCATCGAGGATCGCCTGCACGATCGCCGGGGAGAGAAGTGTCAGCCGAAGAATTCGGCACAAATACGATTCGGCTATCTTCTCCGCGGCCGCAAGGTCCGAGATCGTGCCGTAGCGGCCCGTCTCCATTATCCGCCGCCACCGGAACGCCCGGGCCAGCGCCTTCACCAGCGTGGTGTCCGTAGCCGAGGAGCCCCGGTTCGTGGGGCTGGCAGGCGCGATCATCAGCTTCCGGCCGCCCCGAGGTTTCCGGACCGCCAGCGGCACCCGCACGGTCAGCATCTGCGCGGCGCCGGTCACGCTGCCGCCCTCGGCGCTTCGGCGGAAGGCGCCGCAAGGTCCCGCGCCAGGCTGGCCAGCCCCTCCAGCTTAAGCCTCACGTCGGCGCCGCCTACGGCATCCGATTCTCACGCGGCGCGGGCGGCTACAATAACCACAATCGCCATGTCTTCGACGGGCCCAACTTCGAGCTGCGGCAGCTCGACCCGAACGTCGCCATCCCCTTCCTGAACGAGACGGACGGCACCGCCATCATCGGTCGGGCGCTGCGCATGGAGGCCTGCTCGCCGATCGTGGCGCGGCACACTGGCAGCGCGACCGACTGCGAATACGAGGTGGCCTGGGCCAACACCTATGCCGTGCGGATGGACTACACCTCGACCGCCGACCGCGCCGGCAACGCCGTCTACAACCGGCACCGCGCGCCGGCCTCGCGGCTGCTGCGGGTGCTGGAGGCGGTGCCGAACCTACGCGCTGCAGCGTTCCGGCAGAGTGCCACCGAGATCGGCGTCGAGAAGCTGGCGACGCTGGCCACCTCGACAACCGCGGCGACCACGCTGGCGGGGCTGTGCTTCAACGGGCTTGACGGGATCGCTGCGACCTCCCGCGGGCTGTTGCTGGATGCCAATCGCGGCATGGCCTTCGTGGTGGATACCTCCTCGGCCAAGGAGTTCGCTCTGGCGCACTGGTTGGTCGGTGGCGTTGATGGCGGGCGGCTCTTCGTGCGGGTGTTCGACGGCGCGGCGAATGTGCGGGAGAACATCGCCGGCGACGTGCTGGCGTCCGGCACGACCATGCAGTGGAACACCGCAGCAAAAGGCTGGAACGCCGGCGCGGTGATGGCCGATGCGTCGCTGAACCGGCGGCAGACGATCCGGGTCGGCGCGGGCGTGGCCTTCGCGCAGGTCGGCATCGTGGGCTTCGACGGGCAGATTGAGCTTGAGGCGCTGCGGCTGTTCGGGCTGCCGGAGGTGGCGCCGGCGGTGCTCTATGCCTGCCCCTCGGTGCCGGTGGGAACGCGGGAGTTCCAGGCAGAGGTGTCCTGGGACCTGCCGTCGCTGGCGAGCGGGGCGACGGCGCTCACCGATGTGACGGTCACCGGTTCCCGGCAGGGGGATATCGCGCAGGCGTCGCTGGTCAGTTCGACGCGGTTCATCGACCTGACGGCTTTCGCCTGGACCAACAACACGGTGCGCGTGATGGCGCGGAACATCTCTGGGGCGACGTTCGATTTGGCTGCGGCAACGCTGTCCGTGCAGGTGGTGAAGCGCAGAGTGCCGTAACGGCGGGCCGCAAGGAACATCTCCGCAGGGAGGGAGCGCGCCGCCCTACAACGCGCCCCCTCCACCTATCCCCGGGCATACCGGGCAACATCTGGCCAGCCCTATGGCGGCTGGCCTGGTGGGCTCCAGACGGGTTCGCCGCCATCCCCACCACCGCCCTCGATCTGCCTCTAGTACAGCGTCTCCGGCTACTAGAGGCGCTGCGGCACTTTGGCCTCCTGGCACCCGGCCCTGAGGAGCCGGGCCGTGACATTGTCTAGTGAGGGGGACAGGAGTCTTGTGGCTACATCGCCTCGCTGATGCCCGTCACTGTCGCATGTGGTACCAACTTAGCGTATTCCGTTCCCGACATCACCACTGACCGTTGAGCATGGGCAGCATTGAAGCCGATCAGCGGAAAGCTGAACATCAGCTCGTCCACGATCAACCCGCCGATTGCGGGGAAAACCGGCGCCGCAAAGGGCGGGATCATTCCCGGCTCGAGCCCCGCGGTCACTTCGAGGATTTCGTCCGTCTGCGCGAAGCGGAACTTGCCAATCACCGCACGGACGCGGTCGATTCGCAGCTTATGCATGCCGGGCAAGACCGTCATGACGAAGCGGATCGGCGCGGCACCGCGAAGGATCAGCGCCTTGGCGCCAATGCTGCCCGGGGCGCCGGCGGACGCCCGTGCTGCCGCGCTCTCCACCGAGCTGCGACAGGGCGGATGCGCGAGGCAGCGGAAGGCGACCCCCGCCCCCTCAATGTGCAGTAGAAGGGCGCGATACCGCTGCTCCGCCGCGAGCGCCTCATTCGGATGCACGAAGCCTTCGACCATGGGAGCGTTATTCATCGCACCGTCCCCGCAGTCAGATCGATCAGGTCGCGCAGCGCAAAGACGTGGCCGTCGTGCCCCGCCTTCGTCCGCATCACCTTTAGGTCCGGCCGGACGTAGTTGCGCAGAATAAGCCGCTCGCCGGAACCAATGGCGGTCCGCTTGTGGGCACCGTGAAGGTTCGAAAAGATAAGCAGCGTGCCAGGCTCGAGGGCCGTGTAAACGACCTCTCGCTCCATTGCGGCCCTCAGCGCTTCGAGTGCCTCCTTGGCCTCGACGTCTCCCGGATCGGCGGGACGCGTCGCATAGCTGGGCCAGGCGATCGTGCTCCGGTCGTGCTCGTCGCGGCCGAGGATCGGACGCGCGTCGCTCCAGATGTCGTCGCCAAAGTTGAAGCTCAGGGGCATCCGCACCTTGAAAGCCGGCGATCGCAGCACGTTGATGTGGGCCAAACCGATCGTGGAAAGGGCGGCCTCGACGGGCGCATAGCCGGTCAGGGTGCCGCGCGGATTGCGGACCCCGTACAGGCTGATCCAGGTCACCCGCTTCTCCTCCGGCATCGCGGCATCATCGGTGTGCAGGGCGAACTCGTCGCGCGTGGTGTTCGTATTCGCCTTTGAGCCGGGCCGCGGTTCGAGGCGCATCTCCAGCTCGCCGCCGTTCTGCTCCGCGTAGTTGAACACCTCACCGACGAAGGCCGAGGTGGCTAGGTGCAGGAGGGGAGCCACCTCCTCGGCCGTCGGCAGGCCATGCACAACCAGGGCTTCACAGTTCGGCTCGAACCGCATGCGCGCGAAGCCTTGCGCAAGACGCGGGCAGACGTCCTCGATTACCTCGGAGAGTACGGCGGCGAGGCCGATCTGCCGTTCAGGGGTCTCCGGGATGCCGCCGGCGCACTTTAGACGGTTGACCGTCTCGATTTCGATGCTCCTGCATTCTCGCGGGGTGATGGTCAATCTGGCGATGTGAGCTTTCATGGGACACCTTCAAAGCTTGGCCCAGCGGCCATCGCTGGGATCTAGAAGGGGCATGGGCAGATCGGGCAGGATCAACGGGAGAGTGCGGAAAGGCAAACCATGCAAAGCGGACAGTCGAGCGGGATGCAGAGACGGGAATTCCTGGTAAGGACGGGTTTCCCGAGTAGCTTCCGCGCGGCCTACAAACGCTGGCATAATCACTTGCCGCCGATGGATCAGCGCAGCAGCCAAACGATCATGGCCAACAAGCTGCGCATATCAGACCCGAAGACCATCCGAAATTGGATGGACGGCATTTCCGCGCCGGCCAAGGAAGGCGATTGGATTGCCGTGCGGACGGTGCTGGCCGAAGCCGTGGAGAATGCCGAGCATCTAGCCGCGCTTGATGCCGCCTTTGCCCGGGCACGCGGGAATGGCAGGCTTGTGTTGCTGGCCCCGGACGGTGCAAGCGCGCTTCGCGAGGTCAAGGCCGACGCGGCGTCATGCGTCTGGAAGGCGGGACGATACCTGCCGGCCATTCGCAACCTCGTTGAGTTTCGCATCCGCCTCATGCTGAACGATCCCGCCTCCACTGGACCATGCCCGGTGCATGTCTGGCTCATCCTCGGGCAGTCGGAGCGCGAGGCGGCGGGGCGCCGGGTGCAAATCGCCTTTGAAGAGCTCGAACTCTTCTTTGATAGTCAGGGCCATGAGGTCCGGACGGAGACAATCTTTGGCATCGACGGCACGCTGCCTCCTGGCGTCTCCACGGTTCCCGGCGGGTGGTTGCTCAAGCCGTCGTCGGGCGAGGAGGGGCTGCTGTTGTCCGACCCAACTCGGGGCGCCTGTCTTTTCGTGCTGGACGGGAAGGGCGCCACAGTGTCGCCGACGTTGCTCGAACTTGAAGCCAAGGCGGGCAAGGTCGATGTCCGGGATGCCGACCGACCCAAACGTCGGAAGACAGACAAGAAGCGGGCCATCCTCGACGCGATCTTTCGCAGGCCGCATGATCCGGAGGGGATGGGCAGGTACCTGGTGGGCCGCGGCGAGGTCTGGCAGGAGGATCAGGCATGACGTCCGCGGATGACGAAGAGCTCATCCGCCGCATGCTTGCAGTGCTCGACGCCGAGACCGACAGCTTTGATCAGTTGGCGCGTCTCGCCGGGCTCGACCTGGCGACAGACCTGCGCGGGGCCGATCTGCATGGCGTCGTGTTCGACGAGGGTGACAACTTTGCGGGGTTTCGGCTGCGTAATGCCGACCTGCGTGGCGCCGACCTGCGCCGCGCGCGGGGTGTGTCACCAGATGTACTGGCCGGGGCCATCGTCGACGCCACGACGCTGCTGCCCGGACGCGAGCGGCCTTTCCCGCCGCACGGCCCGCTGCTGCGCTGGCGTGAACCAGTCGCCGGCCTGCCGGAAGAAGCTTGGCCGGAAATGGTGACGCTGCCTGCCGGCCGCTTCGTGATGGGTGCGCCGGAGGCTGAGGAATACAGCAAGAGCAATGAGCGGCCACAGCGTGAGGTGACGGTGTCGCGGCCTATTGCCCTCGGGCGTTGCGCGGTGACTTTTGCGCAATGGGATGGCGCAGTGGCCGCGGGCTTCTCGCCGGCTTCCGGCGCGGAGCGCCCGGATGACCAGGGCTGGGGGCGCGGCGGCCGGCCGGTCATCAATGTCTCCTGGGAAGATGCGAAGGCCTATTGTGGCTGGCTCAATGATCGGCTGGGTTTGCGTTCTGGCACGTATCGGCTTCCCAGCGAGGCAGAGTGGGAATATTCGTGCCGGGCAGGGACGAAGGCAGCGTTCAGCTTCGGGGCGACGATCACGACGGCACAGGCTAACTTCGATGGGAACTTAACCTACGGCCATGGGCAGAAGGGCGAGTTTCGCGGGTGCACGGTACCGGTGGGTTCGTTGCCTGCGAATGGCTGGGGACTGCACGAGATGCACGGGAATGTATGGGAATGGTGTGAGGATGCCTTCGGGCCGTATCCGGACCGCAGGACGGACGCCGCGCCCTTGCAGCGTTCGGCCTCATTGCCGCGTGTGTTTCGCGGTGGTGCTTGGAGCAACAATCCACGAAGCCTCCGGTCCGCGGATCGCAGCGGTAGCCCGTCTGGAGACAGGGCAGATTACTTCGGCTTCCGTCTTGCCAGGACGCTCCGCGTAAATACCCGTTCCATGACAAGGCATTCTTCGACCAATGGCCAAACTCAAAATGGTACAGTAAAGTGGTTTAACGCTATAAAAGGATACGGTTTCTTAAAGCCTGAAGGCTCAGACAAAGACGTTTTCATTCACTTATCTGAGCTACAAAAAAATGGCCTCGGTGGACTTGATGATAATACACAGGTTACATTCGAAATGGTCAAAGATAACCAGGGAAAATTGAGTGCTGGCAATATAAAAATAAGAAAATAATTTGTAATTTCTTCACTAATATTTTCAAACTTCATTCCGTCAACAAAATTTTGTGGTATTTCGTCTTATTTTGGGTTTGGCATATTTTGGGGTTTTGGATATCGGTGGAAATAATTCAAAATCGTTCTCAAGGCTCATCGGTGAAGTTCTGTTTCACGCGGAAGGCTTTGCGGCGTGGTGTCGGAGCGTGATGCAGATCAAGGCCATGCCGGCGCGATCGTCCTGCCGTTTCGCGCAGATTGATACGGTGCGACTGCGGCTCTGAACATCGCGGCACAGGAGGTCGCGTCGAAAACCAAGGTGTTGGTCCACCTGCCAAGCGCCTTTCCCAACCATGCCATCCTGCGGAATGCGCTGGACCACCTGTCGCGCCTGGTTATTTGAACCACGGGGCGGTGTTGCCCCGAACAACCCCTCGCTTAAACACCGAGCCTCGCGATCCGCGGCATCGAAGCCATGCCTGCGCCGGAAGGCCGACCTGCGAAAGCACAATCAGCACGCGAGTGGCTCACCGGCGAAATCCAGCCGCCGTGGATGTCGTGATTACTGCGGGCCGATCCCACGCCCTTGTACATAATCGGTTTAAGTGAACCACTCTTCAGGCAGCGCTTGTACAAGGGCCTTCGCAAACGAAGCTGCGCTAAGGGCGGCATACCGTTGCCAAGCATCGCTCTTGTGCATGTCGGCGTAATCACAAATGCCACGTACCACTATGATGCCTCGGTTCGCTGCCCAGGCAGCTGTCTGAAGTCCGCTACCTTCCATTTCAATGGCCCGAACCTTGAATTTATCCCGCAACTGATTTCTGTATACTGAGTCCTTCAGCAGCATGTCCGATGAACCGATTGCACCAGTGTGAATCCTAGGCCAGCCAGGGCGTCGCTGTGGGTCTAAAGGATGTACAGCAGGCAGATCGCTTTGATAGAGAATGTCTAAGTCCTCGCTTGGGCGACGAAATTCGACTTTCCGTTCAAGCCTTTGTAGTGCTTCTGAGAAATGCATTTCCCAAGGCCGGCGGCCGAGTTCTTCTTGGGAAATCAGAAGGTTTAGTGCCTGTAGCATTCTATTGTCTGGCCTCTGCGGAGAGCCGCGAAACTCTATCGCACCGCCATCGGTTCTCTTAACGTCGTCGAACTCCAAGATGCCTGCATTGTTCGACACGACGACGTCGCCTAGCCGGACGTGCTCCGCAGGCACAAGTGGGTTCGGGCAGCCTGCAGCTATGCCAACCATTAAGATGTGCTCTACGCCTTTGAAGCTCCTCAGGGCCTGACTGCCAACGACGGCCGCGCTCACCTTGCCCATATCAGAGGGTGTCGCGAGCAAGACAGCGCGGGCTCTTCCAGACCCATTCGGCTTATATGTTCCTAGAGTATATATTGTCGGGTCATCTACGTTGCCTATCGATGAGTCGGACCCATCAAATGTTGCCAGGACTGCGCTTCTCTCGTGCGCAAGCGCGGTAACGATCAGGACGCGAGCGACGGCCCCCTCTGCGATAGATGGGGTACCCAAGGGTTCATTCCGCATACTCGCTACGTCCTCCCAGCGTTCGCCTGCCGCTCCACCGCGACCGTAAAATCTACGCTCGTCTTCCTGGCGCTCGGTAGAGCGCGCTTGAGACTCGAGCAAGGCTGCGGCGAAGCGGGGATCTTGGTAGACATCAAAAAGGGAATCTGGCGCTACCTGCGCAATTTTTGAAAGTATTCCAGTACGCCTGCAAGCTTCTTTAAGTGCTAAGAAGTCGATGTCATTGTATGGGTCGCCAGACGGTAGCAATCCATCGCCCTCCATCCACTCCAAATTACGAAAAACAGCAGCCTTAAGATCCAACGCATAGCTACGAAAATACGATCTATTGATTACCGAATGGAGCCTATTTCTTGTGCCGGCCGGCAATTGAAATTGACCAAAAAGTAAAGGAGCTACGTTATCGACAATAAAAGCGGAATTTCCTAATTTTGAAGGCAGATCTTGCCATCTTCTTTCATGGTCGACTGGCAGAATAACCTGCTTTGAGAGAGAGCGAAAGATTTTTTCTGCTTCTCCATCTGATGCGGCGCGGAGCCAGTCACTAACGATATCTGCGGTTGCGCTGCGTCTTCTTTGGCGCCAGGGGAAAATAAGGTCGGTGAATGGCTGGCTGTATACCTCGCCCTGTACAGTTCCAGGACGGTATTGCGCCACCTTATCCTCGATGAATTCATCTAGGTTTGCCGCACTAGCAGCGAGTCTTATGCACGCGCCTGCTGGGTGTTGAGCAAATTCATTAAGAACCTTTTTGCAGAGACTGCTTTCATAGTAAGATGCAGCAGGAACGAAAACTTCATCTGCAAGCATAATTGCGAAGCGTATTGCAAGCCTAGCCTCAGCGAGAGCCTTTGCTAAAAAGCGGTCGACCCCCTTCTCTTCCAAAAAATGTACGTCAAAGAAATGAGCGAAAATGCGCCGCTTACTGACACCCCTATGCTGCATAAAACATGTTCAGTTGGGCGCTTGGCAGCGCACATGCGTCGCAATAGCCCTCGACTAATAAATCCAGGCGACCGTTAAGTGGCGTAACGTTCCAAGCTCCAAGCTCCTCAGCGTACACGCTTGGGTACTCGTTGAGAACAAATACACGCTTTCCAGACACCGCCGCGACAGCTATCTCAGCAAAAGTACTTGGTCCGATATAATTTGCAATACCATGACGGTCGAAGTTCACCGCAAGAATTCCGAATGTGTTAGGGTTCTTGATACGCCGAAGATGGGCAAACGACACTGCTCTCTTGAAGGCTTCGTACTGATGGCTAGCCATACAGGCGACCTGATCATCCTCGACGTCCGGCAGTGCTGAACGTACACCCCGGGCAGCAAGCGTATCCTGCAGCCGGCACATCTCACCGAAGAAGGCCATGCTTCCACAGATGACCAGCTTGCGTCTTGCAACAAGGCTCGCGCCTGATGGGCTGCTTGACCGGGCCAACTCAGCCATCTGTCAACCTCCGCTCACTCTCCGCCACAAATCCGGTCGCGCCGTGATAGATCCAGGTCGCGTTCGAGGTAGAAAATTCGCGCGCTATGGTCTCGGGAATCCCAATGAAACGATCAGGAATCATGATTGGCACGTCGTTTGGCCGCTCCGAAAAAGCCACCGGCCTTCTGGCTTGAAATAGGCGACCAATCTCGTAGCAAGTAGTCCGGCCGACGTAGCCGCTTGGCGCGACGACATAGGCCAATTGGGCATCAAAAATCCGCTCAAGGGTTACGGCTTGAATTTCGGCGTCGGAAAGCTGCGCGGGATCAGTCGTAAACCTCACGAAATCAGCTGATGGATCCATGACATCCGACCCTGCTGGCGATAACACGGTCCAACCTTCGCCGCGGAACGCCGCGATAGCATCCAGGACCGCGCTATAGTGCTGTCGAAAGCTTCCAATGACTGCTACGGTAGGTTGGTTCATTGCTAATTTCGGCAACTCAAATCTCCTCTGCCGACTCGATAATGCTGTCAGCGTAGCGCTCTGCGACTGCTGAACCAACTCACCGCGTTGCCCGAAGTTAAGGCAGGGGTGCGGACGCTATCCTCCAGGCGGCAGCCAGACACCACCCGAAACCGCACTATGATGGTGCGTGACCCTTTTCGCAGCCCTTATCCTCCAAGGCTCCATTCCAGCGACCGTTCGTATCCGGTCGCGCCTCCTCCGCCAGTTCAAATGCGAGCCGTGCTCTCCGCCAGACCCACCGCCTCGCTGCGTGGCAGGTTTCCTGGGGTTTTCGAAGCAGACCTGTTGACTGGCTTGGCGCGGAGAAGCCCGGAAATCGCTCTCCGGAGGCCAATTCTCTCCCGATCTCCCGACTTGGCCGTTTTAGTACGGAACTCAAAAACCCAGGTCAAAGGCCGGTTTCAGCGCGGTTGGCACTTGCCCTGGTTCGAACCCCACTTGCCCGAAATCGGTACTTCGGGAGCAAACACTTCGCTGCGTTTGCGCAGGAAAAACCAACGCCGAAAGCATCGCCGAGCATCTTGGACAGTTCACCGTGTTCGGCAAGGAAAATCCGGCAGCAGCCCGCCACCCGGCGCCTCCCGGAAGGCCACACCAAAGATCTGCCGCATGGTGCCGGCCCGCAACACCTCAGCAGGCGGCCCCAGCGCAACAAGCCGCCCCTGGCCCAGAACCCCCACCCGGTCCGCCACATAGCCCGCCTCGTTCAGGTCATGCAGAATGATGAGGATAGCCAACCCATCCGCCGCCAGCCCCCGCAACCCCCGCAACATGGCGACGCGGTGGGCGGCGTCGAGGCTCGCGGTCGGCTCGTCGAGCAGGATGGCGGCGGGGCGCGTCGCACCCTCGATCTGCGCCAGGGCGCGGGCCAGTTGCACTCGCTGCCGCTCACCGCCCGAAAGCGTCGCATAGGCGCGATCGCGCAGGTGAAGGACGCCCGCCCGCTCCAGCCCATTCTCGACAGCCTCGGCATCCCTGGCAGCCTCGGCCGTGCCATACCATGGCAGGCGGCCAAGCCTGACCACCTCATCGGCGCGCATCGGGAAGGCCAGCTCCACCGCCTGGCTGACCACCGCCCGCCGGCGCGCCAGCTCGGCGGGCCGCAGCGCGGTGATGGGCTGGCCCGCGAAACGCACCATGCCCGCCGGCGCCCGAAGCTCGCCGGCCAGAGACCGCAGCAGGGTGGATTTGCCGGCGCCGTTCGGGCCGATCACCGCCACCACCTCGCCAGGCCGCACCGAGAGGCTGACCCCCCGCAGCAGCTCACGGCCCCCCGCCGCCACCGTCAATCCACAGGCCTCGATCATGACGCGGCAACCCGATTGCGCAGCAGCCACAGGAAGAAGGGCGCGCCGATCAGCGCGGTGACGACGCCCACCGGCAATTCCGCCGGCGCCGCCAGGCTGCGCGCCGCAAGGTCGGCCAGCACCATGAGGCTGGCGCCCAGCAGGGCCGATCCAGGCAGCAGCAGCCGATGATCGGCGCCCAGCATCAGCCGCACCAGATGCGGCACCACCAGCCCCACGAAGCCGATCATCCCCGCCAATGCCACCCCGGCCGAGACGGCCACCGCCGCGAGCGCGACCGCCAGGCGTTTGGTGGACTCGACCCGCAGGCCGAGATGAAAAGCCTCGCGCTCGCCTAGCGTCAGCGCGTTCAGCGGGCGCGCCAGCGCCAGCATCGCCAGGGCGGGCAGGAGCACCAGCGTGGCCGCCACCGGCAAGTGCACCCAGCGCGCGCCGGCCAGGCTGCCCAGCATCCAGAAGGTGATGTCGCGCACCTGGCGGTCATCCGCCATGAAGACGAGCAACCCGGTCAGCGCCCCGCAGAGCGCGTTGACCGCCACACCAGCCAGCAGCAGCGTCGAAACGCCGGTGACGCCGCCGCGCGTCGCCAGCCGCGCAATCACCACAGTGGCACCCAGCCCGCCGGCGAAGGCGGCCATGGGCAGCAGCCACAGCCCAAGCCCGCCCGCGCGTGATCCGAACAGCGCGGGCCCCAGCACGATGGCGCCCACCGCCGCCAGCGCGGCACCGGCGGAAACCCCGATCAACCCCGGGTCGGCCAGCGGGTTGCGGAACAGGCCCTGCATCACCGCGCCTGCGACCGCGAGGCCCGCACCCAGCATGGCGGCGAGCAGCACGCGCGGTGCCCGCACCACGCCCAGGATCGCGGCATTGCTCGCATGCTGGGCCGGCAGCGGCGCCCATCCCAAGGCTTCGGCCAAGGTCGCGGCCAGGCCCGCGGGCGTGACCCGCGCCGGGCCAAGCAGCACGCCCGCCAGCAGCGCGACGACCAGCAGCAGGCAGCCGGCCAGCACCGTTCGTGCCAGGCGCGGGGCGGCTGGCGTGGTGGCGGCGCGCGGCGGGATCAAGCCGCCGTCCATGGCCGCCCGGGCAGGTCGGGCAGGGCCAGGCCAGGATGCAGGGCGCGGGCGAGCGCCAGCCGGGCATGGGCGGCACGCGGGCCGAAATTGAACAGGAATGCGCCGTCGAACGCCAGGATCCGGCCAGCCCGCGCGGCCGGCGTGACCGCGAGTGCGGGCACCATGAGGGCGGTTGCGGCACCGCCGGCCTCCGCCAGGGCATGGTCCATCATCAGGATGGCGTCGGGCGCCAGCATCGCCGCGGCTTCCGCCGAGAGCGGCCGGTAGCCCACGAAATCCCGCACGGGATTGGTGCCGCCCGCGGCCTCGATCATGGCATGGGCATGGGTGCCGCGGCCCGACACCAGCGGCGCGCCGCGCGCCAGGGAAAGCACGAAGAGCACCCGTGGGCGGCTGCCAAGGGCGGCCAGCGGCGCGTCCAGCCGCGCCCAGTCCCCGGCCAGCGCGCGCGCCAATGCCTCGCCATCGCGGCCGAGCACAGCGGCCACGGCGCGTGCCTTGTCCGGCGCCGCATCCGCCCCGGCGCCATCGGCGACCTGCGCGATGGGCAGGCGCGCGGCACGCAGCACCTGCACCACCTCGGGCGGCCCGGCATCGCCCGACAGCAGCAGCAGATCCGGGTTCATGCCCATGATCCCCTCGGTGGGCAGCGCCCGCATGTAGCCCACCTGCGGCAGCGCCGCGCATGCGGCGGGGAAACGGCTGGTGCTGTCCACCGCGAACACCCTGGCGCCTTCGCCCAGGGCGAACACCGTCTCGGTCAGCGCGCCGCCGACGGAGACGATGCGCGAGGGCAGGCCCTGGGCGCGCGCGCCCCTGGCCAGGCCCAGACCCGCCGCCAGCGGCCCAATCGCGCGACGGCCGATCATGCCACCGGCACCCGCAGCCCATGGCGCTCGGCGATCTCCAACGCCACGTCCCGCCAGCCGGCCAGTTCCGGCTTGCCGGGCTTGCGGGCACCGAAGATCTGCGCGACCACGCCGCCCGCCTCGTCGAGCAACTCGACGCTGGTGACCGCGCCATCCTCGGTCGGCTTCACCACGCGCCAGGCTTCCGCAACGCCCGCCTCGCGCAGGTGCAGGTTGAATTCCGGATCCAGCACATTGAACCAGCCGCCCGGCGAGGGCATCAGCCGCCGCACCGGCCCGGTGTGGATCTGGATGGCCGAGCGGTTGCCGACGAAGATCATGATCGGCACTTCCGCGGCGGCGGCCCTGGTCAGCGTGGCCGCGGCAGCGCTGGCGGCGAGCGGCCGCGCCAGGTCGTCGCCCGCCAGCCGCAGGGCCTGGCGGCGATTGGCCTTGTGGTTGCGCAGCAGCTTCACGAAGTCATGCGTGTCGCGCAGCCCCAGCCAGTCGCTGCGCAGGGCGCGGGCATCGACCGGGGTTTCGGCCGGCGCCGCCTCGGCCGCGGCGGGCAGTTGCGGCGGGGCGGGCGCGTCCGCCAGGGCGAGTTGGGCGACCAGCCGGTTCCAGGCAACCATGTCGGTCCTGCCGGCCACGGCGAAGATCTTGTGCGCGGCCTCGCCGTCGCGGTCGAAGATCTGCAGTGAGGGGCGCTCGCCGCCCAGCGCATAGGCGTGGCTCCACCGCCCGGGGAAGAGGCGCAGGTCGATGTCGGGGCCTAGCACCAGGACATGGCCGGGGCCGGTCGAGACATCGAGATAGGTGCCATGGCGCTCATGCACGGCGTGTTCGTTGCGGGTCAACGCCATCACGTTGCCCAGGCCGGGCAGGGCGACGAAGAGGGCCGGCCAGTCCGGCCGCAGCGCTGTCGCGGCACCGGTGAGGCCCAGCGCGACCAGGGCGGCCTCGGTGGTGCCCAACCGCCGCGCCGCGTCGCGCGCGCGCAGATGGCGGTTCTCCTGGCGCAGGGTTTCGTACCGTTCGATCAATTGAGACATGCCAACCTCCATTCGGGGCGTTTTTGGTAGTCAGTTGAGGCGAAAATGCACCGGAACCTCGACCCAGGCCTCGATGCGCTGGCCATCGCGTGAGGCTGGTTCGAAGGCCCAGCGCCGCACCGCGGCGGCGGCGGCGCTGTCTAGCAGGTTCTGGCCGGAGGAGCGGTGCACGCGCACGTCACGCGGGTCGCCCTCCGGGTTGAGCAGGGCGCGGATGACCACGGTGCCGGTCAGGTCCAGCTCTACCGCGCGGGCCGGGTATTCGGGTGGCTGCGGTGCGCGGCGGAAGCGCGGGGCGGTGATCAGGGGCGGGCCCGCGGCGGCGGCCAAGGTGGTGGCGGTGGCGGGCTCCGGCATTGCCAGCGGGGTGACCGGCTGCGTGGTGCTGGCCTGGGCTGCGGTTTGCCCTGACCTGGCTGCGGCTGTGGCAGGGGCTGTGGCAGGGGCTGGCCTGGCTGGGGCTGGCCTGGCGTGGGCGGCTGTGGCCGGGGCGGGCCTGGCGGGCGTGGCAGGCTGCGCCGGCGCCGGCCGCGCCACGGGCGGGGCGGTTG
>JAKFUL010000023.1 GCA_021732665.1 Acetobacteraceae bacterium | reverse complement strand
GCCGATGATCAGCTGCTGAGCGAGGCCGAAGCGACGGCGCTGCGAAAGGCCGCGGCGGCGCCGCCCGCCACCCACCCCACCGCCGCCCTGGCCCTGCTGATGGCGCGGCGCAACTGGCCGCGCGATGCGGCGCTGAACCCGGTGCTGGAGCCCATTCTGGTGCGCCTGTGCACCCGCTATCTGCTGAACGAAAGTGGCCGGAACCCCAAGCGGGCGCGCGACCCGGTGGCCAATTTCCACCTCTCCAACGGAGCCCGCGTGGAGCGGATCAATTGGCTGGCCGATACCTCGGCCAAGGGCATGAAGGAAAGTGCCGGGCTGATGGTGAACTACCAATACGACCCGGCGAAGATCGAGGACCACCACGAGGCCTATGCCGGCGAGGGCAAGCGCGCCGCGACGCCCGCGGTGCGCAAGCTGCTCAAATCTTGAGGTAGTCCGCGTAGAAATCCCGCAGATACGGCATCACGGCGCGGGCGGTCAGGCGGCGGCGTTCCTCCTCCTCGCTGCGCGGGCGGCGCAGGATGGCGGCGAGCTCGGCCAGCGCCGCCTCGCGGTCGACGCGGGTGAAGGCGCCGCCGCGGTAGATCACCTCGCCCGCCACCATCACCGTGGCAACACCACCGGTCTTGGCCCGCTGCACCACGGCCGAGAGCACATCGGTGTCCTCATCCAGGAAGGGATAGGCGATCTGCTGCCAGTCCAGCAGCACCATGTCGGCAGCGCTTCCGGGCAACAGGCGGCCGATCGTCTCGCCAAAGCCCGTTGTCGCAGCACCATGTTCGGTGGCCATGCGGAACACCTGGGCGGGGGTGGGCACATCGGCGGGGTCATGGCCGGGCTGGCGGTGCTGGCGCAGCACCATGCGCATTTCCACCAGCATGTCGCGGTCATCATTCAGCC
This sequence comes from Acetobacteraceae bacterium, assembly GCA_021732665.1. GTDB lineage: Bacteria > Pseudomonadota > Alphaproteobacteria > Acetobacterales > Acetobacteraceae > Rhodovarius. The sequence continues at coordinate 140,870 of JAKFUL010000023.1, read as the reverse complement.
CGGCCTCGTCGATGCCGATGGCGACGCGCACGCCCTGCTTCCGCCAGGTGTTGAGCGCCGCGCGGCCGCTGCGCAGGCGCAGGTTGGAGGAGCAGTTGTGGCAGATGCGGGTGCCGGTCTCGGCGACCCGCTCGATCTCGGCATCGGTCAGCCAGACGCCATGGCCGAGCGTGCAATGCGGCCCGAGCAGGCCGGCGCGGTCGAGCTGCGCCAGGGCGGAAATCCCCGCGCGCTTATGGGCATAGGCGCGCTGGTACTGCGTCTCCAGCAGGTGGATGTGGTGCGGCACGCCGGTGGATTCGCAGACCTGCCGCACCCGCTCCAGCGCCGCATCGCTGCACCAATGCAGGTTGGCCGGCGCCAATTGGATGGCGATGCGCGGGTCATGGCCGAAGCGCCGTCGCAGCTCCTCGAAGAACAGGAAATTCTCCTCCAGCGGCACTGTCTGGCGGGCGAGCAGCGGGGCCACCAGCGCCGCCACATCCGCCGGCAGGCTGGCGAGGAAAACCTCATCCGCGGCATAGACCAGCCGGTTCTGGTCGCGGATGCCATGCGCGTAGCTGACCCGCATGCCCAGATCCTGATAGGCGCGCAGCGTGTCGGAGGCACCCTGGATCATCGCCTCCAGCGGCCCGGGCAGGCGGTTCTGCAGGTGCTGCACGGTGGTGATGCCGCTCGCCACCATCTCGAAGGCGGAATAGAGCGTGTCCAGGCGGAGGTCGACCGAACGTGCCGCCAGCCTGCTGCCGAACCACAATTCCAAAGGCAGGTCGGGCGAGCCGAGCTGCAAGGGTGTCAGCCCGACATGGTGATGAGCGTTGACGAAGCCGGGTACCACCACCGTATCCGGCCCGCCCAGCACCTCATCCACCGGCAGCCGCGCCATGTCGGCGAATGGGCCGGCCCGCACCACCACGCCGTCCTCCACCAGGATGGCGCCGTCCAGGGTCACCTCCGGCGTCTCATCGTCACGGATATGGGTGATCACCGCGCGGCCGCGGATCAGGGTGCTGGTCATGGCCACAAAACTCCTTCGCCGCCATGCCATGCGCGGCGGGCCCGCCTGTCAATTGCCATCCCCGCGTTGCGCATGGCCGCGCGCCGCCCCATTCTCTCCCCACACACGGGAGAAAGAAGCATGGCCGGTTACCCCAATACCCTTCTGCACATCGCAGGCGAATGGCGCGACGGCGCCGAGGGCCGCAAGATCGAGGTGCTCAACCCCGCCAATGAGGAGGTGATCGGCACCGTTGCCCATGCCACGCAGGTGGATCTGGACGCCGCCCTGGCAGCCGCCGATCGCGGCTTCAAGGCCTGGCGCCGCGTCGGCGCCTTCGAGCGCTCGAAGCTCCTCCGTAAGGCCGCCGACCTGCTGCGCGCCCGCGCCGACGACATCGCCCGCCTGATGACCCTGGAGCAGGGCAAGCCGCTGGGCGAGGCGCGCGTGGAGATCCTGGGCGGCGCCGACACCATCGACTGGTTCGCCGAGGAAGCGCGGCGCACCTATGGCCAGGTCATCCCGGCCCGCGCCGAGGGCGTCTATCAGCTCACCATCAAGGAGCCGGTCGGCCCGGTCGCCGCCTTCACCCCCTGGAACTTCCCGATCAATCAGATCGTGCGCAAGCTCTCGGCCTCGCTGGCCGCGGGCTGCTCGATCATCGTCAAAGCCCCCGAGGAGACGCCGGCTTCCCCGGCCGAACTGATCCGCGCCTTCCTCGATGCCGGGGTGCCCGGCGATGTGATCGGCCTGGTCTATGGCGTGCCGAGTGAGATCAGCAGCTACCTCATCGCCAGCCCGATCATCCGCAAGGTGACGTTCACGGGCAGCACGCCGGTGGGCAAGCTGCTCTCGGCCATGGCCGGCCAGCACATGAAGCGCGTGACGATGGAACTGGGCGGCCACGCCCCGGCGATGGTCTTCAACGACGCCGATGTGGAACACGCCGCCAAGACGCTGGCCTTCGCCAAGTTCCGCAACGCCGGCCAGGTGTGCGTGTCTCCGACGCGCTTCCTAGTGCAGGAGAATGTCTACGACCAATTCGTCGCCAGCTTCACCGGCCATGCCAAGGCGCTGAAGGTGGGCGATGGCCTCGACCCCAGCACGAACATGGGCCCGATGGCCAATGAGCGCCGGGTGCCGCAGATGGAAGCGCTGATCGCCGATGCCCGCCAGAAGGGCGCCGAGATCACCACCGGCGGCAGCCGCATCGGCAACAAGGGGTATTTCTTCGAGCCCACGGTCGTCGCCGGCGCCACGCTGGACATGCGGGCGATGAATGAGGAGCCCTTCGGCCCGGTGGCGCTGATGCGCCCGTTCAAGGATTTTGCTGACGTCGTGACCGAGGCCAACCGCCTGCCCTGGGGCCTGGCCAGCTATGCCTTCACTTCCAGCGCCAAGACGGCGCAGGCCCTGGCCGCCGGCGTCGAGGTCGGCATGATGACCATCAACCATCTCGGCCTCGCGCTGCCGGAAGTGCCCTTCGGCGGCGTGAAGGACAGCGGCTATGGCACCGAGGGCGGCTCCGAGGCGATCGAGGCCTATCTCAACACCAAATTCGTCAGCCAGTTCGGGCTGTAGGATCCCGGGCGCCGCGATTTCTTCACGCGGGGGCCGAACATCAGGCGCATTCGCGCGTTCTCCTGATGCGACCACCAGGAGCATGCCCATGAAACGCCGCGGATTTTTCGCATCCATCGCGATGCTCGGCCTCGCCGCCCCGGCCATGCTCGCCGTGGCGCCCCCCGCCAGGGCCGCCCTCCCGGCCATGCGGCTGGACCAGGGTGAGGACCCGGCGCTGGAGGATGTGCAGCACCGCGGCCGCCGCCGCCGCTGCCGCTGGGAAATCCGCCAGCTCCGCTATCGTGACCGTTGGGGCCGGGTGCGCTGGCGCACGGTGCGGCGCGAGGTGTGCTGGTAGCGCCCCCCGCTACCAGGCCGGCCGGCGCCACAGCCCGGCCAGCAGCATGCCCGCCACCACCAGGGCCATGCCCAGGAACTGCGCGGGGCTCAGCGCCTCGGCCAGCACCAGGCTGGCCAGCAGCGTGCCCAGCACCGGCACCAAAGGCGGGAAGATCGCCGCCCGCCCGGGCCCCATCACCGCATAGCAATGCGAATACAGCGCATTCGCCAGCAGCCCCACGCCCAGGCCCTGGTAGAGCGCCTGGAACAAAGCCTCCCCCGGCACCGCCGCCATATTGCCCAGGCCGAAGAGCAGCAGATGCACAGGCACATAGGGCAGCGAGAACGCGCTGATCATGCAGGCCGATCGCAGGCCGGAGACGCCCCAGCGCCGGAGCAATGTGCCGTACAGCGCCCATTGCAGGCCGCTCACCAGCAGCAGCCCGTCGCCCAGCCAGGCCAGCCCCTCGCCCGGCACCGTGCCCGCGACGAGCACCAGGCCACCCAGCAGCAGGGGCAGGGCGGCCAGGGCGCCGCGGCCGGGAATGTCGCGGAGCACAAGCCAGCCCAGCAGCGTGGCGAAGACCACCGTGCCGCCCGGGTTCAGCATGGCGGCATGGCTGGCCGAACTCAGCCCCACCCCCAGCACCTGCATGGCGTAATAGGGCAGCCCGCCCAGCGCGGTGAGGGCCGCGATTCGCCCCCAGGAGAGCCCGCCCAGCCCGATCCGCGCCAGCACCAGGGCGCAGGCCAGGCCGCCCAGCAGGTAGCGCAGCATCATCACCTCGGCAGGTTGCAGCCCCGCGCCGATCGCGTGCCGGGTGGCGACGAAGCTGCCGGAATAGAGCAGCATGGCCGCAAGGCCGGCAAGGATGACGGGCATCCTCCCAGCCTGCCCGAACCCCCGGCGTGCCGCCAGACGTCCCGCGACGGGCCGGCCAGGCTGATGCTACACAGGGCCATGGCCGAGTCCTTCATCCACCTCCACGCCCATTCCAGCTATTCCCTCAGCGAGGGCGCGATCAAGGCCGAGAAGCTGGCGCAGCTGGCGCTCGATGCCGGCATGCCGGCGGTGGCGATGACCGACACCGCCAACCTCTTCGGCGCGCTGGAATTCGCCCAGGCATGCACCGGAAAGGGTGTCCAGCCGATCATGGGCTGCCAGCTCTGGCTCGGCCGCTCCGCCACCGACCCGCGGCCCGAGGCGGCGCGCCAGCAGCCCGATGTGCTGGTGGCGCTGGCGATGAACGCCCAGGGCCTCGAAAACCTGCAACGCCTGAGCAGCGAGGGCTATCTGGGCGATGACCCCTCCGGCCGCCCGGCGATCGGGTTGGACTTGCTCGCCCGCCATGCCGAGGGGGTTTTCCTGCTGACCGGCGGCACACATGGCCCAATAGCCCGCCTCCTGGCCGAGGGCCGGCGCCCACAGGCTGAAAAGCTGCTGGCGGACCTGGCCGCCCTATTCCCCAACCGCCTCGCCGTCGAACTGCACCGCCACGGCACCGAGCGCGACGCTGCCACCGAACCCGGCCAGCTCGCTTTGGCCGATGCCCTGGCGCTGCCCATCGTCGCCACCAATGACGTCTATTTCGCCCGCGCCTCGATGCATGAGGCGCATGACGCGCTGCTGTGCATCGCCGAGGGCCGGACGATGGCCGAGACGGAGCGCCGCCGCGTCACCGCCAACCATCACTTCAAGACCGCGGCCGAGATGCGCGCGCTGTTCCACGACCTGCCCGATGCCTGCGACAACACGCTGGCCATCGCCAAGCTTTGCGCGGTGATGACGGAGACCAAGAAGCCAGCTTTGCCGATCTGCCCCAAGGTGGGCGAGGGGATGAGCGAGAGCGAAACCGTGGCGGACATGGCCCGCCGGGGGCTGGAGGAACGGCTGAAGCGGCAAGTGTTCGCCCCACGGCAGACATACCTCGACCGGCTGGAATACGAGCTCGGCGTGATCGAGAAGATGGGCTTTTCCGGCTACTTCCTCATCGTCGCCGACTTCATCCAATGGGCCAAGCAACAAGGCATTCCCGTCGGCCCCGGCCGTGGTTCGGGCGCCGGTTCCGTCGCCGCCTGGGCGCTTTCCATCACCGACCTGGACCCTTTGCGCTGGGGGCTGCTGTTCGAGCGTTTTCTGAACCCCGAACGCGTGTCCATGCCCGATTTCGACATCGATTTCTGCCAGGACCGGCGCGGCGAAGTCATCGAATACGTGCGCCGAGAATACGGTGCCGACCGGGTGGGCCAGATCATCACCTTCGGCAAGCTGCAGGCCAAGGCCGCGGTGCGCGATGTGGGCCGTGTGCTGGGCATGCCCTATGGCCAGGTCGACAAGATCGCGAACCTCATCCCCTTCAACCCGGCCAAGCCGGTGGGTCTGAAGGATGCCATCGCCGGCGAGCCGCGGCTGCGCGAACTCGCCGCCAATGACGAGAGCACGGCCCGGTTGCTGGACATCGCGCAGCAGGTGGAGGGCCTCTACCGCAATGCCTCCACCCATGCCGCCGGCGTGGTGATCGGGCGGCGGCCACTCGCAGAAATTGTTCCGCTCTATCGCGACCCGCGCAGCCCGGACCTGATCACCCAGTACTCGATGAAATATGTCGAGCAGGCGAGCCTGGTGAAGTTCGATTTTCTGGGCCTCAAAACGCTCACGGTGTTGCAGCGCGCGGTGGAGTTGCTGGCGGGGCAGGGCATCACCCTGGACCTCGCCGAAATCCCGCTCGACGACGCGAAAACCTACGCCATGCTGGCGCGCGGTGACGCCGCCGGGGTGTTCCAGTTCGAAGGCCAGGGCATGCGCGACTGCCTGCGCTCGATGCGGCCCGACCGGCTGGAAGACCTGATCGCCGCCGTCTCGCTCTACCGCCCCGGCCCGATGGCGAACATCCCCGCCTATTGCGCCCGCAAGCATGGCGAGGAGTGGAAAAGCCCGCACCCCTCCATCCACGCCATCCTGGCCGAGACCTATGGCATCATGGTCTATCAGGAACAGGTCATGCAGATCGCCCAGGTCATGGCCGGCTTCTCGCTCGGCGGCGCCGACCTGCTGCGCCGCGCCATGGGCAAGAAGGACATGAAGGAGATGGAGCGCCAGCGCGCCACCTTCGTCGAGGGCGCCACCCGGAATGGCGTGCCGGATGCCACCGCGGGCGAGGTCTTCGACCTGATGCAGCGCTTCGCCGAATACGGCTTCAACAAGTCGCACGCGGCGGCCTATGCGCTGGTCAGTTATCATACGGCCTGGCTGAAGGCGAACCACCCGGTGGCCTTCCTCGCGGCCTCCATGACCCTCGACCTGGGCAACACCGACAAGCTGGCCTTGCACATGCAGGAGGCGGCGCGGCTGGGCATCAAGGTGCTGCCGCCGGACATCAACAAATCGGCGGCCGAATTCACCGTGGATGACGGCGCCATCCGCTTCGCCCTCGCCGCCATCAAGCGCGTCGGGCTGCAGGCGATGAAGGACCTGGTCGCCGCACGGCAAAAGCCCTTCGCCTCGGTGGCCGATTTCGCCGAGCGGGTGGACCCGCGCCTGCTCAACAAGATGCAGCTGGAAAACCTGGCCAAGGCCGGCGCCTTCGACTCTCTGGGCGCCAGCCGCGCCGCGCTTGTCGCGGGTGCGGAGACCCTGCTGCGCCGCGCCCAGGCGATGGCGGAGGAACGCGCGAGCTCCCAGGTCTCCCTCTTCGGCACGGTCGAGCAGGGCCCGCCCATGCTGCGTCTGCCGGAGGTGCCGGAATGGCCCGTGCTCGACCGCCTGGCCTTCGAGGCCGAGGCGGTGGGTTTTCATCTGACCGCCCACCCTCTCGATGAATACAGGAAGGCGCTGCGGTCGCTGGGCGTCATCCCCAGCATCGCCATCGCCGACCAGGCCCGCGCCGGGCTGCGCCGGGTAAAGCTCGCCGGCACCGTGACCTCGAAGAAGGAACGCAACACCAAGACCGGCAGCCGCATGGCCTGGGTCTCGATGTCCGACCAATCCGGCAGCTTCGAGGTCACCTGCTTCTCCGAGGTGCTGAACCGAAGCCGCGACCTGTTGGAGGACGGCCAGGCCATCGTGGTGACGGCCGAGGCGAAGATGGAGAATGACGCCCTGCGCCTCACCGCGCTCGAGGTGGAGAGCCTCGACCAGGCCGCCGCCGGCGTGCAGAAGGGCGTGCGGCTCGAATTCGACAGCGCCGCCGCCATCGCCCATATCCGCGCTATCCTGGACCGCGAGGGCCAGGGAAAGGGCAGGGTGTCACTGGTGCCCAGGCTCGGGCCCGGGCAGGATATCGAGGTCGCGCTCCCCGGCGGCTACAATGTCACGCCGCGCATGATGCAGGCGATGAAGGTTCTGCCGGGCGTGCTGCAAGTCGAGGAGGTCTGAATGATCGCGCGCCGCTGCCTGCTGTTCTTCCCCGTCGCCGCCCTGGCCCAGGGGGCTGATCTCGCACCCACCGGCCGGCTGCGTCTCGGCATCGGGGTGGGCGAGGTCGGCTCGGCCTTCTGGGCCACGCGCGGGGCCGATGGCCAGCCGCGCGGCGTGACGGTGGAGCTGGCCCGGGCGCTCGCCGCCTCGCTGGGCCTGCCGCTCGATCTCGTGGCCTATAATTCCTCGGGTGAGGTGACCGAGGCGGTGGCCGCTGCCCAGGTCGATGTCGCCTTCATGCCCACCGACGCCCAGCGCGCCATGCGCGTCGATTTCGGCCCGGACTTCTTCCTGTTCACCTCCACCCTGCTGGTCATGCCCGGTGTCGAGGCGACCCGCGTGGACCAGGTCATCATGGCGCCGCTGCGCATCGTGGGGGTGCGCAACACCACCACCCTGCGCGCGGCCGAGCGCAGCTTCCCGCACGCGCATTTCATCGCCGCCACAGGAATGGCCGAGGCGCTGGGCGCCCTGCGTGACGGCCGCGCCCAGGCCGTGGCGCTGGGCCGGGAATCGCTCGAAGCCCTGGCCCCGCAACTCCCCGGCGCGCGCATCCTGGAGGGGCATTTCCACAGCAGCGGCACCGCCATCGCCGTGCCGCGCGGCCGCCCGGCCGCACTCGCCGCCGCCAGCGCCTGGATGGAGGCGGCCAAGGCCGATGGCACCGTGCGTCGCGCGCTGGACGCGCATGGCATATCCGGCCCGGTGGCGCCCGCCGGCTCGCGCTTTGGCGCCTGAGGCCAGGGCCTTGCAAACCCGCATCTTCGCCCTCGCGGCCGCCGTGGCGCTGGGCATCGGTTGTTTCCTGGTCGTGCGCCCCTTCATCTCGGCGCTGCTCTGGGCCGGGATTCTGGTGTTCTGCACCTGGCCGATCTACCAGGCGCTGACCCAGCGTTTCCGCCTCGGCCGCACTGCCGCGGCCCTGGTTATGGTGCTGGTCAGCTTCCTGGTGCTGGTGCTGCCGTTGATCTATGCCGGCGCCAATTCGCGCGACGAGCTGGCCAGCCTGGGCGAGCGGATCGAGGGGCTGCTTTCGGGCGGCCTGCCCGACATCTCGCCCATGCTGGCGCGCATCCCCTTCGTGGGTGAGATCGCCGCGGATTGGTGGCGCAATGTCGCCACCGACACCGGGCAGCTCATGTCCTATCTCCGGCCCTATGCCACCACCATCGCGCAGACCGTGCTCTCGGGCCTGCTGTCACTGCTGGCCGGCGTGGCCGAGATGCTGGTGGCAATCTGCCTTGCCTTCTTCATCTATCGTGATGGCGAGGCGATCGCCAGGCGCCTCACGGCAATGGTCGAGCGCCTCGCCGGCGGCCGTGCGGGGCCGCTGCTGGAACTGACCGGCAATGTCACCCGCGGCGTGGTGCTGGGCCTGGTCGGCACGGCGGTGGTGCAGGGCGGCATGACCTTCTTCGGGCTGTGGCTGGCCGGGGTGCCGCAGCCGGTGCTGCTGGCGGTGGTCACCGGGGTGATCTCGGTGCTGCCGGTGGGCGCGCCGCTGGTGTGGTTCCCCGCGGCGTTGTGGCTGTTCAGCCAGGGCAGCCTGGGCTGGGGGCTGTTCATGCTGCTCTATGGCGGTCTTGGCATTTCCTCGGCCGACAATCTGGTGCGGCCCTGGTTCATCGCCCGCGGTGCCGACTTGCCGCTGCTGCTCAGCCTGATCGGCGCGCTGGGCGGCGTTTTCGCCTTCGGCTTCCTCGGGCTGTTCCTGGGGCCGGTTTTGCTGGCGGTGGGCTATTCGGTGATCAAGGATTGGGCAGACCAGGGGATGCCCCAGCCGCCAGCGCCACGGTGAAGGCTTCCCGCCGCCACGCCTTGCCCCTATGAGCGGTGACAAGTTCGGAGGGTCAGGGATGCGCATGATGTGGGTCACCGCCCGGCCGCGGGAGGACTAGGGATGTTTGCCTTCGTCGTCGGCCGCATCCTCCAGGCCTTGCCGGTGATGCTGGTGGTCAGCTTCATCAGCTTCGCCATGTTCGCCTATGTGGGTGACCCGGTCAGCATCATGCTGGGCCAGGATTTCACCGAGGCGCAGCGCGAGGCGCTGGTGAAGTCGCTTGGCCTCGACCAGCCGTTTTTCGTCCAGTTCATGACGTTCCTGGGCAACGCCGTGCAGGGCGAGTTCGGCCTGTCCTATCGGCTTTCGCGCCCAGTCGCCGAATTGATCGCCGAACGCGCGCCGGCGACGCTGGAGCTGGCGCTGTGTGCCGCCTTCATCGCCATGGCGGTGGGCGTGCCGATGGGGGTCTATACCGGGCTCTACCGCAATTCCTGGCTCAGCAGGTTTTTCCTGACCTTCAGCCTGATCGGCGTGTCGCTGCCGACCTTCCTGATCGGCATTCTGCTGATCTTGACCTTCGCCGTATGGCTCGGCTGGCTGCCCAGCTTCGGCCGCGGCGAGGTCCGGCAATTGGGCTTCTGGGCGACGGGCTTCACGACCTGGTCGGGGGTGAAGGCGCTGATCCTGCCCGCGGTCACGCTCGGGCTGTTCCAGCTCACCCTCATCATGCGCCTGGTCCGCGCCGAGATGCTGGAAGTCATGCGCACCGATTACATCAAATTCGCCCGCGCCCGGGGGCTTTCCAACCGCGCGATCAATTTCGGCCATGCGCTGAAGAACACCCTGGTCCCGGTCATCACCATCGCCGGGCTGCAATTGGGCGCCATCATCGCCTTCGCCATCGTGACCGAGACGGTGTTCCAGTGGCCGGGGATGGGGCTGCTGTTCATCCAGAGCGTGGGTGCCGCCGATATCCCCGTCATGGCGGCCTATCTCATGCTGATCGCGCTGGTCTTCGTGGTGATCAATTTGATCGTGGACCTGCTCTACTACGCGGTCGATCCGCGGCTGAGGACCAGACGCTGATGCGCACCTATTCACGTTTCCGGCCGTGCCGGCCTGCAACGACCGGGGCGGGCCGATGAAGGCCTTCTTCGACAGCGACATCTGGTGGTCCTTCACCCGCTCCTGGCTGACCATGGGCTCGGCGCTGGTGGCCTTCATCTGCATCGCCGGCAGCATCGCCGCCCCCTTGCTGGCGCCGCACAACCCCTTCGACCTGGCATCCCTGCAACTCATGGACGCCTTCAAGCCGCCCTCCTGGGCCGCCGAGGGCGACCGCCTTTACCCCCTCGGCACCGATGACCAGGGCCGGGACATGCTCTCGGCCATCATGTATGGCGCGCGGGTCTCGCTGCTGGTGGGTTTTTCCGCCACCATCTTCGCCACCGTCCTGGGCGTCTCCGTCGGCCTGCTCGCTGGCTATCTGGGCGGCACGGTGGATGCCGTGCTGATGCGCATCGCCGATATCCAGCTGACCTTCCCCAGCATTCTCGTGGCCCTGCTGATCGACGGCATCGTGCGCGCCGCCGTCCCGCGTGAGGTGCATGACCAGATCGCGCTCTTCGTGGTGATCCTGGCGATCGGCGTCTCGGAATGGCCGAAATTCGCCCGCACCGTGCGCGGCTCCACGCTGGTGGAGCGCAACAAGGAATATGTCCTGGCCGCGCGCGTCATCGGGTTGGGGCGCTTCAAGATCATGGTGCAGCATGTGCTGCCCAATGTGCTCGGCCCCGTGCTGGTGATCGGCACGCTGAACCTGGCGCTGGCCATCCTGGCCGAGGCCACGCTCTCCTTCCTCGGCGTCGGCGTGCCGCCGACCCAGCCCTCGCTGGGCACGCTGATCCGCATCGGCAATGATTTCCTGTTCTCAGGCGAATGGTGGATCACCATTTTCCCCGGCGTCGCGCTGATCATCATGGTGCTCTCCGTCAACCTGCTGGGCGATTGGCTGCGTGACGCCCTGAACCCGAAGCTGCGCTGATGTGCATGTTGTTGATCAACTTGTCCCGCTCCGTCGCTTCGCTCCTGTGCGGGGTTGAGCAATGAGCCTGTTGGAAGTGCGCAACCTGCGCGTCGAATTCCCCACCCGCCGCGGCACCCTCGTGGCGCTGGATGACGTCTCCTTCTCCATAGCACCCGGCGAGGTGCTGGGCATGGTCGGTGAATCGGGCGCGGGCAAATCCATGACGGGTGCGGCCATCATCGGTCTGCTGGAGCCGCCCGGGCGCATCGCCGGCGGGCAGATCATGCTCGAAGGCCGCCGCATCGACAATCTGCGCTACGAGCAGATGCGCCTGATTCGTGGCAAGGAGATCGGCGCCATCTTCCAGGACCCGCTGACCACGCTCAACCCGCTCTACACCGTCGGCCGGCAATTGGTGGAAACCATCACCACCCATTTGCCGCTCAACCCCGCCCAGGCCCGCAACAGGGCGATCGAATGGCTGGAGCGGGTGGGCATCCCCGCCGCCGCCCAGCGCATCGACAGCTACCCGCATGAATTCTCGGGCGGGATGCGCCAGCGCGTGGTGATCGCGCTGGCGCTCTGCGCCGAGCCCAAGCTGATTGTCGCCGACGAACCGACCACGGCGCTGGACGTCTCCATCCAGGCCCAGGTCATCGCGCTGCTGAAGGGCCTGGCGCGCGACCAGGGCACGGCCATGATGCTGGTGACCCACGACATGGGCGTGATTGCGGAGACCGCCGACCGCGTCGCCGTCATGTATGCCGGCCGCATCGCCGAAATCGGCCCGGTGCGCGAGGTGGTGAAAAACGCCCGCCACCCCTACAGCGCGGGCCTCATGGCCAGCATCCCGCCGATGGACCGCAGGGTCGAAAAGCTCGCGGCCATCGAGGGATCGATGCCGCGCCTCTCCGCCATCCCGCAGGGCTGCGCCTACAACCCGCGCTGCCCCCGCGTCTTCACCCGCTGCGTGGTGGACCGGCCGGACCTGATCCCCGCCGGCACCACCGACGCCGCCTGCTGGCTTTATGCGCCGGGAGCACCGCAGCGTGGCTGAACCGCAAACCCCCAAGGCGGCCATGCTGGAAACCCGTGACCTCGCGCGCTTCTTCGACGTGTCGCGCCCGCCGCTGCAACGGCTGATCACGCGCGAGGGACGGCGGACGCTGCGTGCGGTGGACGGCATTTCCTTCAGCATCCCCAAGGGCACCACCATGTCGCTGGTGGGCGAATCGGGCTGTGGCAAATCCACCGTGGCCCGGCTGGTGGTGGGGCTCTACGGCGCCACCCGCGGCGAGATCCGCTTCGACGGCCAGTCGCTGGCCACCGCCCGCGCCGACCCGGCGCAGCGCAGCCGGATGCAGATGATCTTCCAGGACCCCTACGCGTCGCTGAACCCGCGCTGGCGCGTGGCGGACATCATCGCCGAACCGCTGCGCGCCTTCAAACTGGTTGATGGCCGCGAGGCGCAGCAGAAGCGGGTCGGCGAATTGCTGACCCAAGTCGGCCTCTCGCCGCTGGACGCCGTCAAATTCCCGCATGAATTCTCGGGCGGGCAGCGCCAGCGGATATCCATCGCCCGGGCGCTGTCCTCCAACCCGGAATTCCTGGTCTGCGACGAGCCGACCTCGGCGCTCGACGTCTCGGTCCAGGCACAAATCCTGAACCTGATGAAGGATTTGCAGGCCCGCCTCGGCCTCACCTTCCTCTTCATCAGCCACAACCTCGCCGTGGTGCGCCAGGTGAGTGACCGGATCGGGGTGATGTATCTCGGCCGGATCGTGGAGCTCGCGCCGGCCGAGACCCTCTTCCAGGCGCCGCAACACCCCTACACACGGGCGCTGATGGAGGCGATCCCGGACCTCGACATGACGGGCAAGACCCGCACGCCGGTGGGTGGCGAGGTGCCATCGCCCATCACTCCTCCCAGTGGCTGCGCCTTCCATCCGCGCTGCCCACTGGCCAATGACCGCTGCCGGACCGAGCGGCCGGAACTGCTGCCGAGCCTGGGTGCCGAGGTGGCGTGCCATGCGGTGGAGGAAGGGCGCGGTACTTAGCGCTGGCGGGTGGGCGCCCCCTGATCTCCGGGATCATGGTTGGCCATTGATGCGGAATACACAGGCCGGCGCAACCGCAGGTTCAGAAGACGCAATCCGCCGCGCTGAGCGAGGTGGTCCCTGGCAGGGTGATGGCATTGCCGTTCCACAGCAGGATGAGGTTCGCGCCGTCCCGGTAGGCAAGGAGCTGGTCGAGCCCGGTGACGGTGCTGTCGCGGAAGTCCAGCCTGTCGCCCTCTGCGGGGTTGAAGTCCAACGCCCAGTCATTTCCCCAATCAGGCGTGTTGAAGGCGAAACGGTCGGCGCCGCCATAGCCCCGCAGCACGTCATCGCCCGGCCCACCGCCCAACCAGTCGCCGAATGGCGATCCATACAGTGTGTCCGGACCACCGCCGCCATACAGCACGCTGGCGAGGACCGGGCTCGCGACGAGGTTCTCACCGGTGGCGGAGCCGTTCAGCCAGGTGGCCGTGCCGGCCAGGTAGGCGACCTCGACATAGGCCTGGAGCGTGTAATAGTCGATCGTGACATAGGCCGTGTCGTAGCCGCCATCGGCGTCCTCGACGATGACATCGCTCGTTTGCTGGACGACGAAGGTGTCATCGCCCTGGCCACCAATCATCCAGTCATCGCCGCCGCCGGCACGGAACAGGTCCCGCCCCGCGCCGCCCCACAGCGTGTCGTCGAGCTCCGAGCCCCAGAGCGTGTCATCGCCGCCGCCGCCGACCAGAACCGAGCGGTAGAGCGGATTGGCCACCTGCGCCTGGCCGCCGGCGCTGCCGAACAGTACGTTGGCGCTGCCAGAGAGCCGGCCGATCTCCACATTCTCGGGCAATGTCCACATGTTCGCGATGATCCAGGCCGTGTCGCTGCCGCCGCCCGGCAACTCGATGAACTGGTCAGCAAAGTCGTCGATCACCGCCTGGTCGTCGCCGGCGCCGCCCATCATGCTGTCGGCGCCGGCGCCGCCGCGCAGCACGTCATCGCCGCCGCCGCCGGCGAGGCTGTCGGCCAGGCCCTGCCCCCAGAGCACGTCATCCCCCGCGCCGCCCTCCAGGCTGCTGGCCAGAATGGGGTTGGCGACCAGCTGGGCCGCCGTTTCGCCGCCGACCACCGCGTTGGCGGTGCCGGTCAGCCGGGCGATCTCGATATTGGCCGGCAGCGAATAGCCGGAGATGGCGACGAAGATCACATCGGCGCCGCCATCCTCAAGCTCCACCACCACATCTCCGGGGCCATCCACCTCGAATTCGTCATCGCCATCGCCGCCCAGCATGGCGTCGCTTCCGGCCCCGCCGACCAGGGTGTCATTGCCAGCCCCGCCATCCAGCCAGTCATTGCCGTCCAGGCCCAGAAGCACATCCTGGCCGCCCAGACCCAGGAGCCGGTCGGCGCCGGCAGTGCCGAGCAGCCGGTCATCGCTCTCGGTGCCGGTCTGGGTGCCCGCCGGCGCGCCGATGGTGGCGCCGAAGACATCCTGCAGCGCGTTGCCATCAGGGTTGACCAGATCGGGCGCGGTGCTGGCGAAGGCCAGTGTCGCGCCATCGCCGCTGATCGCGGCATTTGTGGACTGGCCGAAGCCGGTCTCGCCATCCGCTGTCCGCGAGATCAGCAGAAGTGCTCCGGTCTCCAGGTCGCGCCGAAAGATATCGGCGCTCTGCGTCAGGTCGCCAGGGACAAAATTGCTCGCCCAGGAGGTGAAGCTGACATAGCGGCCATCGGCCGAGATCTCGGCATCGCGGCTCTCGCCATTGCCCTGGGTGCCGGCCGCGTCGGTCGAGACCCTGACGATCGCGCCGGTCTGCAGGTCCTTGCGGAACACATCGGCCAGGCCATTCGTATCGCCTGCCACCAGATTGGCCGCGGCGGTGCTGAACACCACATAGCGGCCATCGGCCGAAATCGATGGGCGCAAGAAACCCTCCAGTGTGCCGGCCATACCTTCACCATTCGCACCCTCCGAGACGCGGCGGATCTGGCCGGTCTGCACGTCCTTGACGAAGACATCGTCGCGGTTGTTGGCGTCATTGGCGGTGAGGTTGGCCGCCGCGGTGTCGAAGGCGACATAGCGGCCATCGGCCGAGAGCGAGGGCCGGTTGATCGCCCCCAGGCTGGCCTGCGTGCCATCGGCCGCGGTGTTGACCAGAATGGTGAGGCCGGTGACGAGGTCGCGGCGAAACACATCGATGGACAGGTTCAGGTCGTTGCCCACCAGGTTGGTCGCGGCGCTGAGGAAGGCGACCATGCGCCCGTCGGCCGAGATGGCAGGGGCGAAGGAGACGGAATTCGCCGGCAGCCCGTCAGGGGCGGCCGAAACCAGCAGCGTGGCATCCGTGTCCATGTCGCGCCGGAACACGTCGGGGAAGCCGTTGGTGTCGCCCAGCGCCAGGTTGGTGGCGAGGGAGGCGAAGGCGACATAGCGCCCATTGCCCGAGATCACCGCCGAGAAGCTGGCGCCATCCGTCGCCTGGCCCTGGGTGTTGAGCGAGACGCGCTCCAGCGCGCCGCTGGCGCGGTTCTGCCGCCATATGTCGACCAAGCCATTGCTGTCGGCCAGGAAGCCGTTGCTGGCCTCGCTGGAGAAGACGACATACAGCCCATCCGCCGAGAGATCGGGGAAATCGCTCTGGCCATTGAGATCCTGCCCGGCCGGGCCTTGCGAACGACGGGAAAGGGTCACGCTCATGGCATCGTTCCGCGCGGGGCCGGCTGAATTGCCGCCGTGCATTCCTGCCCGGTACTGCCACCTATGCGTGTGATCCTAGCGCCGCTTCACGTGTGAGTGAAGCGAAATTCGCCGTAATTCGTGCTTTTTTTGTTCTTAATTCGAACGAAAAAAGAGCGGGGTCTCCCCCGCTCCCGCACCCCCCTCAGGCGAGGGTGAACATCGGTACCGGCGCGCCGTCGGTGGGCTTCATGACCAGCTTCACGCTCTGGCCGATCTTCACCGTATCGAGGTCGGCATCGATGATGTTGGTCATCATGGTCGGGCCTTCCTCCAGCGTCACATAGGCCAGGCAATAGGGTTCCTTGCCGCGCTGGACGGACCAGGAATAGATTTTTCCGACCCCCTTGCTTTCCACGAACTCCACATTGTTGGACAGCGTGAAGGGCGAGACGTGGCGGGGCGGGAAGAAGGTCTTTCCCGTGTCCAGGCACTTGCCGATCAACAGCCGCCCGTCGCGGGTGCCGTCGAAGAAGGGCTTGTTGTCCGGGTCCTCATGCGGGGTGGCCGGCTTGCGGTCGAATGCGGGGGTCGCCATCACACTGCCTCCAGAATGACGGTGCCGCAGCCATGGCGGGTGCACAGCGAGCCACCCTTGCCATTGGCCAGCACCAGATCGTGGTTCTTCACCTGCACGGCGGGGTGGGCCTCGCCACGCGCCTGGCGCACGGCCTCGATCACCTTGGTCATGCCGCCGCGATTGCTCGGGTGGTTGTTGCAAAGCCCGCCGCCATCGGTGTTGAAGGGCAGCTTGCCCACGCCCGAGATCAGGTTGCCGTCGGACACGAACTTGCCGCCCTGGCCCTTCTCGCAGAAGCCCAGATCCTCGATCTGCACCACGACCGAGATCGTGAAGCTGTCATAGATGCTCGCATACTTGATGTCCGAGGGCTTGCAGCCGGCCATCGAGAAGGCGGTCTTGCCGCTCTTCACGCTGGCGGAATAGGTCAGGTCCACCGCGCCGGCCATCTGGTGCTTCACCGCCTCGCCCCAGCCGCGGACCTTGACGAGGGGGCGCTTCAGCTTGCGGGCGATCTCCTCGCGCGCGACGATCAGCGCGCCGCCGCCATCGCTGATCACGCAGCAATCGAGGCGGTGCAGCGGGTCGGCGATCATCGGGCTGTTCACCACGTCTTCCACGGTGACGACCTTGCGCAGCATGGCGTTTTCGTTGTGCTGGGCGTGGTGGCTGGCGGCGACCTTCACCCAGGCGAGCTGCTCCGACGTCGTGCCGTATTCATGCATGTGCCGCTGCGCGACCATGGCGTGCATGGTGGCGATGGTGCGGCCCATGGGCAGCTCGAAGGGCTCGTCGGGCACGCCGGAGCCGAAGCTGCGCACCGCGGTGCCGGTCTGCATGCCCTCGGCGCGCGGGCGGCCGGCGAGCGTGATCAGGCAGACATCGCATTTGCCCCGCGCGATCATGTCCGCGGCATGGCCGACATGCAGGACATAGGAGGAGCCGCCGACATCGGTGCTGTCGACATAGCGCAGATTGCGCAGGTTCATGTATTCGGCCATCGACAGCGGGCCCATGCCCGGCGCGTCGCCGGCACACAGGTAGCCATCGATGTCATCGACCGAGAGCCCGGCATCCTGCAGCGCGCCGAAGGCGACTTCGGCATGCAGCTGGGCGATGGATTTCGTGTCCGCCTTGCGGGTGGGGTGCTCGAAGGCGCCCACGATATAGGCCTGGCTCATGCTGTGCAGCTCATGGATTGCTTTCCTCCTGGTGTCGGGCGGCAGGGTCGTGCCGAAGCGGCCTCGCGTCAACTGGCGCGGGTGGCGGGCCAGGGCTACATCCTCGGGCGATGCACACCACCGCGCTGCTGCTCTGCGACCTGCAGAACGATTTTTTGCACCCCCGGGGCGCCTATGGCCGGGCGGGCTGCGGTGCGCCGGAAATCGCCGCGTTGCCGGCACGCCTGGCGCCTCTGGTGGCCCATGTCAGGGCGCGCGGCGGGCTTGTGGTCAGCACCCATTTCACCCTCGTCCCCGGGCGCGGCGGCGAGCCTTTCATCAGCCCCCACCTCGCCCGCCTGCGCCCCTTCGTGAAGCGTGGCGATTTCCTGCCCGGCGGCTGGGGCCATGCCGTGGTGGACGAACTCGGCCCCGCCGATGTCGCGGTGGAGAAAATCGCCTATTCCGCCTTCTACATGTCGCGGCTGGAATGGGTGCTGGGGCGCGCCGGGATCACCCATTTGCTGGTGGCCGGCATCGTCACCAATGGCGGCGTCGCCAGCACGGTGAGGGACGCCCATGTGCGCGACTTCCACGTCTCCCTGCTGGAGGATGGCTGCGGCGCGATGACGCCGGCCATCCATGCCGCGGCCGTCGAGGGCTTGCGTCCGGTGGCGGAGATCACCTCTGTCGAGGCCGCGCTGAAATTCTGAGGGTTTAACGGCGGGGTAAGCCGAGGGGGTTTAAGCCCAGCTATCCAAACCTGGGTGCCCCATGTCGAACACTGCCTTCTCCATACGCTCCATGCTCTACGTGACGCTCGGCTTCTCCGCCCTGCTGCCACTGTTCTTCAGCGTCAGCACGCTCTCCAACGCGTGGACCAGCCACTCCGAGGCCCGGCGTGTCACCGCCGCGGCCGAGGCGGTACGCCATCTCTACAACACCGCGGTCGCGGTCCGGCTGGAACGCGGCAATGGGCTGGTCGCGCTGGCCGCCGCGGCGCCGGCCGCGGATAATGGCCGCATCCTCAGCGCCCGCAACGATGTCATGGCCGCCTTCGCCCTGTCCGAGCCCGCGCTGCGCGCCATCGGCCGGCAAGCCCAGGCCGAGCGTCTTGCCGCGGCCCATGCCGCCATGGCGCAGCTGCGCCCCGCGGTCGACGCCGCCGTGCGGCTGCCCCTGGCGCAGCGCCAGGCCGGGCTCGCCGGCGATTGGGCGCAAGTGGCGATCACCTTCGTGGAATCGCTGCTGGCGGTGACCGATTCGGTCGAGGACAGCGTCCTGCTGCATGATGCCCGTCTCGATCACCTGATCCGCATCCGGCGTGACGCGGCGGCGCTGCGCACCGCCATGGGCACCGTGGTGCTGGACCTGGTCACCGCGGTGGCCAGCGCCCAGCCCATGCCGCCCGCCCGGCTGCTGGTGACGCGCGGCGAACAGGGCTTCGCCGAGCATGCCTGGGCGGCGCTGCGCCAGTCCATCGCGCTGTCGGCCACGCCGGAGGCGGTGCGGCTCGCCCTCACCCAGGCCGAGCCATCGATGAGCGGCGAGCTGGCGCGCGACCGTGCCGGCGTCATCGCGCAACTTTCCCAGGGCCAGGCCGCGGCGCGCGACCTCGCGCAGTTTCGCAACAGCCAGATCGACTCCATGGGACCGGTTGGCGGCATCGCCATCGCCGCCCTGACCTGCATGGTGGCCATGGCGCATGACGCCGAGGCGAAGGCCTGGAAGGGCTTGGCCGGGGGTGCCGCCTTGCTCGCCCTCGCGGTGGTGCTGGGCCTGGCCGGGCTGATCGGCACCCAGCGGCTGGTGCTGAGGCCGCTCAGCGCCGTCACGGAGACGATGGGCCGGCTGGCCGCGGGCGATCACGCGACGCCGATGCCAGTCATGCGCGGCGGGCTGGAGCTGAGCGCCATGCTCTCGACGCTGGAGGTCTTCCGCCAGGCGCTGATCGAGGCCGGTCGCCTGGCCGAGCAGGCCCGCGCCGAACAGGCGTCCGAACGTGTCCGGGTGCAGAAGCTGGATCAGCTGACCCAGGGCTTCGAGGCCCGCGTGGGCCAGATGATGGATGTGCTGGGCCGCGCCGCGACCGAGCTGGAGGGCAATGCCGGCACCATGAGCGGCACTGCCGGCCGCAGCACCGCCCAGGCCGGTGCCATCGCCCGCGCCGCCGAGGCCGCCAATGGCGGCGTGCAGTCCGTGGCCGGCGCCACCGAGGAGCTGGCCGCCTCCATCGCCGAGATCACCCGCCAGGTCGGCCAGTCGCAAAGCGTGATCCGCACCGCGGTGGCCGATGCCGAGCGCACCGACCGTGTCGTGCGCGAACTGGCCGAGGGTGCGGGCCGCATCGGCGAGGTGGTGACGCTGATCCGCGGCATCGCGGCGCAGACCAACCTTCTGGCGCTCAACGCCACCATCGAGGCGGCCCGCGCCGGCGATGCCGGCAAGGGCTTCGCGGTCGTCGCCGGCGAGGTGAAGGCGCTCGCCGCGCAAACCGCCAAGGCCACCGAGGAGATCGGCACCCAGATCAGCCAGATCCAGGCCGCGACCGGCGATGCGGTGGAGGCGATCCGCGCCATCGGCGCGACCGTGGCCAGCGTCAGCGAAATCACCAGCCACATCGCCGATGCGGTGGAGCAGCAGGAACACGCCACCCGGTCGATCAGCGGCAACGTCCAGAACGTGGCCATGGGCACCAGCGAGGTGACGGGCAGCATCGGCATGGTCAGCGGCCTGGCCGATGAGACCGGCCAGGCCGCGGCCCAGGTGCTGGAGGCCTCGGGCAAGCTGGCGCGCCAGACCCAGGCGATGCGTGGCGAGGTGGCGGGCTTCCTGGCCCAGGTGAAGGCGGCCTGATCAGGCCCGGGTCAGCGCATCGCCCAGGCGGATCTCGCCGCTTTCGATCACCCGGGCGATGATGCCGCCATGGCCGCGCGCGGCATTGTAGCCGCCGGGGCCGAATTCCTGCTCGATGCGCGAACAGGGGTGGCATTCGCCGCCCCATTCCAGCAGGGCCTCGCCCAGCCGGAATCGTGTCCCCTTCAGCGCCAGCAGGTTGATGCCGGAAACCACGATGTTGCGGCGCAGCCGTTCGGGCGTCGCTTCCTGGCCCAGATAGCCGCCGATCGCCGCCAGATGCTCGGCCGCGATCAGGCTGACCTGGCGCGCGCCGCTGGGCCGGCCGTTCCAGCGGTCGCCCACCAGGCCGCGGCCTTCCTCCGCCCGCGCGCTTTCCACCACCAGCATGGGCGCGCGATGCGCTGTTCGCAGGCCGATCCATCGGATCACCCCCGGGCGCGGGGCGGCATCGAACAGCGCGCGCAGGGTGGAGCCTTCGGGGAAAGTTTCACGGGTGTTCGTCATCGCCGGCCCTGCTACACCATGGAGCATGAGCGACAACCCCAACCTCACCCTCAGCCTTGCGACCGCCACCCCCGGCGGGGGCTTCCCCGCCTATGGCCAGGCCTTCGCCGCCGGGCTGCGCTCGGCCGACCCGCTGCTGGTGATCGAGCCGCGCAACACCGCGGGCAGCCTGGAGAATGTCGGGCTGCTGGCGCGCGGCGAGGTCGATCTGGGCCTGGTCGCCGGCGACACCGCCATGACGGCACTCGCCAATGGCAGCGGCACCACCTTGATGGCGGCGATGTATGCCCAGCCCGGGATGTTCGGCGTGACCCTGGACAGCCCGCACCGCACCATCGCCACGCTGCGCGGCCAGCGGATCGCCTGGGGCGCCCGCGGTTCGGGCTTCGTGGTGCTGGCACGGCAGGTGATGGGCGGGCTGGGGCTGGATATCGAGCGCGACTTCGACGCCGTGATGCTCGACCGCGCCGGCGACGGGCCGGCCATGGTGCTGGATGGCCGGGTGGCCGCACTCTGGGGCGGCGGCGCCGGCTGGCCCGGCTTCGCCGCCATCGCCGCCGCGCCGCGCGGTTTGCGCTTCATCGCCCCCGATGCGGCGGAGCGCGCACGCATCCTGGCCGCGCAGCCCAACCTGCGACCGATGAGCCTGCCGCCGGGCAGCTATCAGGGCCAGGATGCCGCCGTGGCCTCGGTGGGCAGCTGGAGCCTGGTGCTGGCCCGCCCCGGGCTGCCGGAGGAGGTGGGCATGCGCATCGCCGCCGCCATCCGCGGCGGCGCCGAGAACATGACCCGCCTGTTGCCCCAGGCCGCCGAGACCACATTGGAAAACACCGCCGTTGCCATCGCCGACCAGGGCTTGATCCATCCCGGCATGCGGCGTTTTCTGCGCCAGGCCGGCCTTTTGCCGGGATAGGGAACGCCCATGAGAATCACCCGCCGCATCCTGCCCGCGCTGATGGCCACGCCCGCCTTGGCGCAGGGCTTTCCGGCCCGCAATGTCACCCTGATCGTGGGCGCACCGCCCGGCGGCACGGCCGATGCGCTGGGGCGTCTGGTGGCGCGTGGCCTGTCCGAGGAATGGGGCGGGGCCACGGTGGTGGTGGAGAATCGCGGCACCGCCGGCGGCCAGCTCGCCGCCGAGACCACGGCGCGCGCGGCGCCCGATGGCCATACGCTGATGCTGGCCAACACCAATGTCCTGGCCATCAACCACGCGCTGAACCCGCGCCAGCCCTATGAGACGCTGCGCGACTTTTCGTTTGTTGGCCAGGTGGCGAATTGGCCCTTGGTGCTGGCGGTGCGGCCGGAGCTAGGTGTCTCGACGGTGGCCGAGCTGATCGCCAGGGCGAAGGCCGAGCCGGGGCGGTTGAACGCCGCCTCCGCCGGCAATGGCACGGCCATGCACATGGCGCTGGCTTTGTTCAACCGGCTGGCGGGGGTGGAGATCGTCCATGTCCCCTATCGCGGCAGCGGCCCGGCCATGAACGACATGCTGGCGGGCCAAGGGGTGCAGATGATCTTCGAGCCCACGGCCACGCTGCTGGGGCCGATCCAGTCCGGCCGCCTGCGCGGCATCGCGGTCGCCAGCGCGCGCCGCGCCACCGCGCTGCCCGAGCTGCCCACGCTGGCCGAGGCCGGGCTGACCGGCTACCTCGTCACCCAATACCACGGCATCGTGACGCCGGCGGCCACGCCCAGCCCCTTGCTGGCGCAGCTGAACGCCGCACTCAACCGCGGCATGGCCAGGGCCGAGATCCGCGACCGCCTGACCAACCTCGGCGCCGAGCCCACCGCGACCAGCCCCGCCGAATTCGCGGCTTTCGTGCGCGAGGAAATTCCGCGCTGGGTCGAACTCGTCCGCCTCTCCGGCGCGCAGGTCGATTGAGCGATGAACGACATCCCCTTCTGCCAGGGCCCGGACGAAAACCCCCGCCCCCCCGCCTGGCCCCTGCCGCCCCTGGCCTGCGACACCCACGCGCATGTCTTCGACGCCGCGCGCTACCCCTACCAAGCCACGCGCGGGTATACGCCCCCCGACAATGGCGTCGAAAAACTGCTGGCGTTGCATGACCGGCTTGGCATCGCCCGCGGCGTCCTCACCCAGGCCAGTGTGCATGGCACCGACAACCGTGCCGTGCTCGATGCTGCGCAGGCCCACCCGGAACGGCTTCGCGCCGTCGTCTCCGTCAGCGAGGGCGTGACCGAGGCCGACATCACCGCCATGCACGCCAAGGGCGCGCGCGGCATCCGGGTGAACCTGGTCGACCGGGGCGGCATGCCCTTCAAGTCGTTGGCGGCGCTGGGGGAGGTGGCGGATATCCTGCGCCCGCTCGGCTGGCACATCGAGCTTCTGGTGCATGTCGAGCAGAAAATGCCCGAGCTGCGCGAATTGGCGGCTGCCACGAAGCTGCCGATCTGCGTCGGCCATATCGGCTATGCCAAGCCGGCCTCGGGCGGGTTGGCCAATCCCGGCTACCAGGATTTCCTCGCCATGCTGAAGGACGGCCAGTTCTGGGTGAAGCTCACCGGCCTCTACCGCATCTCGGCTGAAGCCTCCTTCCCCTACTCCGACAGCCACGCCATGGCGCGCGCCGTCATCGCCGCCGCCCCCGGGCGCATCCTCTGGGGCAGCGACTGGCCGCATGTCCATCACTACGGCGCCATGCCCAATGATGGCGACATGCTGGGCCTGCTGGCGGATTGGGCGCCGGACCCTGGCCTGCGCAAAACCATCCTGGTGGACAATCCGGCGGTGCTCTACGGCTTCCCGGCATAGCGCTTGATGGCCTTGCGGGGGTGACCGCCCTGCAAGGATGAATCCCCGCATGATCGCCCGCCGAATGCTCGCCTCCGCCCTGGCCCAGCCGCCCCGTCAGCATCGTGGTGCCCTATGTTCCTGGCGGCCTTCGGACCTGCTGGCCCGCCTTTCGACCCGCTCGCCGATTTCACCCCACTCACGCTCGCCATCTCAGCGCCCAACCTGATGGTGGTGAACCCCTCGGTGCCCGCCACTGACCTGGCGGGGCTGATTGCATGGCTGCGCGCCAACCCCGGCCGCGCCTCCTATGGCTCCTCGGGCATCGGCTCGTCGGAGCATCTCGGCATGGAACTCTTTCAGCTCCGCAGCCAGACCCAGGCGACGCATATCCCCTATCCCGGCGGCGGCGCGGCGGCGACCGATCTGCTGGGCGGCACCTTGCAGCTCGCGTTGCTCAATATCGCAACCGTGGCGGCGCATGTGGCCGGCGGGCGGCTGCGCGCCATCGCCGTCGGCGGCACCACGCGCCACCCGCTGCTGCCGGAAATCCCGACCTTCGCCGAGGCCGGGTTGGCGGGCTTCACCTCCTGCAGCCGGCACGGGATCGTGGCCTCCCCGCGGCATGGAAGCCGCGCTGCGGGACAGGGTGCAGGCGGCGCTGCGCGACGCCCTGCGCAGCCCCGAGATCGCCGCCCGCCTGGCTGCCACGGGCTTCGCCGTGGAAGCGACCGTGGGTTCCGTGCTGGCCAGCATCATCGAGGCCGATCTGCCGCGCTGGCGCGAGGTGGTGCGCAGCGCGGGCGTGGTGATGAACTGAGCCAAGGCCGGCCCTCATATCCCCCCAAGACTGCCCGCCGATTGCGCGATCGGCAGCAGCAGCCGCAGGAATTTCTCCAGATCCGTGGCGGGCGCGTTGGAGACGAAGATCGTATCCTCGTGACGCATGGGGAAGCGCTGGGCCAGGAAGAACATCGACGGGTTGGCGAAATCGGCCCGGTAGACGGTGGGCATGGTCGGCCCGGCCGCGGCCGGCACCGCAACCCCCAGGGCCCGCAACAGGCCGACATGCTCCATGCGGTAGAGGAAGACCGAGGAGGGGTTGGCCCGGTCATCCTGCAAGCCGCCGGCACGCGCGATCGCCTCGGTCAGCGTCAGGCGGGTGTCGTCGAAGGTGATGCGGCGGTTGAGCTGGGTGATGCTGGCGGTCTGCCCGACCGCGCCGAGTGCCACGAAATAGCGCGGCGCGCGCGTCACCAGCACCGTGTCGCCCGAGCGCAGCTGGATGTTCTGCCGCGCATCGGCCAGCACGTCCGACAACACGGCCTGGTCGGTCATGCCGTCGCGCTGCAACGTCAGCACGGTTTCATAGGCGGGGAATTTCGGCCCCATGGCGCGGGCCACAGCACCCAGCAGCCGCTCGCCGCCGGGGTCGAGCGGGAAGCGCAGCGACTGGTTCACATCGCCCACCACCGAGATATGCGCCGCGCGGCGCTCCTGCAAGCTGACCACGACCTGCGGCTCCAGCGCGCGCTGCCGGAGCCGGCCACGGATCGCCTGCTCGATCTGGGCGGGCGTGCGGCCGGCGGCGCGGATGGTGCCGGCGAAGGGCACGGTGATGGTGCCCGTGCCGTCGATCTGCTGCGCCGGCAGGGTGACGAAGTTGCCCGGCCTGGCGCCCGGTTCGGCCGGGATGAACAGCCCGCCCGACTGGGCTTCGAAGATGGTGATGCCCAGTATGTCGCCCAGCCCCAGCAGCGGCGCCTCGGTGCCGCGCGCCAGCAGCCGGGGGGAAAAGCCGGTCGGCCTGGCCTCGGCCGAAAGCAGATCGACCAGTTCGGGCGCGAGGGAGACCAGCGGGTAGCGCAGGCTGGGGGCCTCGCTGCTGCCAGGGTTGCCGACGAGCTGGCTGGCGCCCGCCGCCACCGCCGCGGTGCGCGGCCCGGAATTGGCCAGGCCGGCGCAGCCCTGAAGGGCTGCCGCACAAGGCAGCAGAAGGATCGCGCGTCGGCCTGGAACCGGGTCGGAAATTTTGACCGGATCGGACCCATGGAAAGGTAAATTCATGAAAACCTTGGTCTGCCTGTGCGGCTGCTCATAGCGCGCGCGGCCGGGCCATGCCGCGCCACACCGCAAATTGATTCCAGGCCATGCCCAGCGCTCAAGCCGCCAGGGCGTGCAGACGGCCCATCATGCGGGCCTGGATCTCCGCCCGCAGGGCGGGGCTGCTGGCGGCCGGCGCGCCGGTCACGGCCAGGCGGGTGAGCGCCGCGGCGGTGCGGGCCGGGCTGCACCCCAAAAGCCGGCGTGCGAGCCAGGAGGATTTCGCCACCTCCTTCAGCCGCGCGCGCAACGCCCGTCGCGGCGGTGGCGGTGGCGCGACGCGGTCGGAGAAGGCGGCCATCGCGGCCTCGGCATACATCGTCACCACGCTGCCCAGCGGCCAGGGAGCGCGGCCGAATTCCAGCAGATGCAGCGCATCGGGCGGCGGCACGACGGTGAAGGAGAAATCCTCGCCCAGCGATTGCCGCCAATCCACCCATTTCGTCGGGCCGAAATTGCGTGAGGTGGCGAAGGCCATCCACGGCACGCCATAGGTGTCGGCGATGATCGCGCCGTGGAGGGATTCCGTCAGCACCAGCCCCGCCCCCGCGATGCGGGCCACGATCTCCGCCGGCTCGCCGCGTGGGTCGACCAGGCCAAAGCCGCCCAGTTCCGCCACCTCCGGCCAGCCGGGATGGGCGATGGTCTGGAAATGCGGGATGACCAGCGTCTCTCTTCCGCCCGAGGCCCTTCGCGGGAAGCCGGGGGCAAGGGGCGTGAGGATGGCGCCATCGCTCAGCGCCGCCTCCGGCGCCAGCCCCAGCAGCCGGGCGGAGAGCGGCCCGCGCACGCACCACCACCGCACATCGCGGCCCTGCCAGTTCTCCAGCCGGTCATAGCCGGCGCCGGAGGAGAAGACGTGCAGCGCGCCCTCGCCCGGCAGCGGCATGCCGATGATGGTGCCGATGCCCACGAAAGCGGCGTCGCCCGCGCCTTCCTCGAACAGCCCGGGCATCAGCGCGGGCCAAAGCGCCGCATTCAGGTCATCGCCGAAATTCGGCACCGATTTGCGATAATATACGAGGCGCATCAGGCGGCCGCCATGTCAGCCGCGGCGGCGCGGCCGGATGCGCTGTGCAGGCGCATCCGGCGCATGTCGGTGCGGTTGAGCACCGCGCCGAGGAAGAGCGAATCCACCGCGGCCGTGCGCCCCATCACCTCGCTCACCCGCGCCGCCGTGGTGCGGCCCCAGCGGGTGACAAGGACGAAGCCGTCCAGCAGGTCATGCAGCGCCACCACGCTGCCCTGGCCGGACATCGGCGGCAAATCCACCACCACCAAATCGTGGTTCTGCCGCAGCACGGCGATCAGCCGGGCCGCAGCCCGCCAATGCGCGGCCGTATCGCCGCCGGCATCGGCAGGGATGGGCATGAAACGCAAGCCCGTCTCGGCATCGGTGAAGCCCGAGCCGGCCTCGCCGCCGGCGAACAGCGCGGCATCGGTCCCGCGCCAATCCACCAGCACGGTGCGCCGGCCGGCGCTGGCATGGGCGAGTGCGACATTGGCGGCGAAGCTGCTGGCCCCCTCGCCGGGCTCGACGCCGGAAATGCCCAGCACCTTGATCTCGCAGCCGCGCGCGGTCATCCGGGCCAGGGTTGCACGCAGGCCCTGCACCGCCTCGGCCATCGCGCTGGCGGGCTGGGTCGTGGCCTCGCGGAAGGCGGCGGGCAGGATCAGGCCGGAATGGCCGGCCGCGCGGGCGGCGCGCGCCGCCGCCAGCCAGTGGCCGCGCCCGGCCAGGCGCAGCCGCCGGTTTTCCGCCACCACCCAGACGCGCGCGGCGCCCGAGGCCGCGGCCAGCTGCTCCGCGGTGCGCAGCCGCCCATCCAGCGCGTCGCGTAGAATGGCCAGGCCCACGCCCAGCACCAGGCCCACGGCCAGGCCTGCGGCGATGATGATGAGGCCCTTGGGCTTGCTGCGCTCCAGCGGCGGAATGGCCTCGGAGACGGTGCGCGCATCGGCGATGGGATAGGACTGGTCCTGCACCGCCTGGGTGAAGCGCTGCAGGAAATTCTCGAAGATGGCGCGGCTGGCATCGGCCGTGCTTTGCAGCGAGCGCAGTTCGCTGCGCTCGACGTTGGCGCGCGTGGCGGTCTGGATGAGGGCCGCCAGCTGGACTTCCTGGCCGTGCATGTTCTGCTCGGCCACCGCGCGCTCGCTGCGATGGACCTCGGCGATGCGGCCCAGTTCGTTTTGCATCACCCGCTCCAGCTCCGCCATCTCGAGCCGCAGATTGACGGCGGCGCCGTGGTTGCTGCCCTGGCGCTGGGCGATCTCCGCCTCGCGGCGCGAGGCTTCGAGGTATTGCTGCCGCAGGCGGGTGATGACGGGGTTCTGCAGCGCCTCGGCCACGCTGCCCTGGATGACGCTGCCGGGCGTGGCACTTTCCAGCCGCTGGGCGCGGGCGGTGGCCTCGGCGAAGCGGGCGCGGGCGGCGGCGAGGAGCTCGATGGTCTCGGTCAGCTCCTGATCGCTCAGCAGGGCGCCGCCCATCTCGATGATGTTGTGCGCGGCCTTGTATTCCTGCACCGCGCGGTCGGCGGCGACGGCATTGTCGCGCAGCTCGCGGATGCGCTCCTCCAGCCAGCCGCCGGCGCGGCGCGTGGTCTCGGCATTGCCACCGAGCTGCTGGTCTATGTAGACCGCGGTGAAGGCATTCGCGACATCGGCCGAGAGGCGGCGGTCGGGCGAGGTGAAGCTGACCTCCACCACCGAGGTCATCCCCACGCGGCGGACAGCGAGTTTGCGCGAGAGCAGGCGGGCGGCGGTGGCGCGGGCCTCGGCGCCGGGTTCCAACCCGGTCCGGTCATCGGCGCCGCGCAGCAGGCCGGAGAGCGTGGCGCGCAATTCGCCGATCAGGCCGCGCTCGGCATCGGGGTTCCAGAAGCGCGGGTCGCGCTCCAGCCCCAGCCTGGCGACCACGGCGCGCAGCGTGCCCTGGCCGCGCAGCACCTCGACCTGGCTTTCGACAAAGACATTCTCCGACTGGGCATCCAGCGTGATGGGCTGAGGGCGTGTCGGATGGGTCCGCCGGCTGTCGATCACCAGCGTCGCGGTCGCGGTGTATTCCGAGGTGGCGACGGCCACGAACGCCACGGCGCCGACCAGGCCGAGCGCCGCGCAAAGCCCGATCAGCCCGAGGTTGCGGCGCAGAAAGGAGAGCCCCACCGGCAGCCAGGCAAAGGGCGCGAACTCGGCGGAGGCGGCGGGAGGAGGGGCGAGGCCGGCCTGCGGCGCATAATTGAGCATGGTCTATCGGATATCCTGCCATTGCGGCTGATCGAGCCGGAGCTGTGTCGGGCGGGGCTGCCGGCGCAGCGCGCCGCGCAGGAAGCCCGCCGCCCAGGAGAGGTGCATGGTCATCAGCGCGGCGCCGCTCAGCAGCAGCGCCGCATCGCCGGCCCGCGCGGCACGGGCGGCGCCCCAGCCCAGGCACAGCGCCGGATAGGCCAGGGCGGGCAGCGCCAGCACCGGCGCGAATGGCGCCACGACCGCGCCACCGGCCAGCCCCGCCAGCATGGCAACCGGCGCCATCTGCCGTGGCTTCGGCGCCAGCCCGTGCTTCAGCAAGGTGCGGGCACGGCCCTTGCCATGGTTGAAATATTGCCGCGCCAGGGCGCGCAGGCTTCGGCGCGGGAAGTAGATCACCGGCTCGTCCTGGCACATCCAGATCCGCCCGCCGGCCTGGATGGCGCGGTGATCGAACTCGGCATCCTCATTGTGGGTGAAGCTCTCGTCATAGCCGCCCAGCGCCAGGAAGAAGGCGCGGTCGAACACCGCGTGATGGCCGTGCTCGACAAAGCCCGAGGCCGCGCCGGTGCGATGCGCCGCCCCGCCATTGCCCAGGCGCGAGGATTGTGCCGCGGCAATGGCGCGCTGCATGGCATGGTCGCGTGCCGCCGCATTGCGCATGGGCACCACCACGGAGGTGGCGCCGGTGCGCAGATATTCGCGCACGCAGCGGCGCAGGAAGCCCGGGGGATAGACGCAATGCGCATCCGCCCGCACCAGGATGGCGGCGGCGGGAGCCGCCTGCCGGGCGGCCAGGTTGAGCGCCGCGGATTGGATGCGAGCGGGATTGTGGAGCAGCCGCACGCAGGGGTGCAGCGCGCTGACCCGCGCCACCCGCTCCACCGTGGCATCGCCGCTGCCGCCATCGAGGACCATCAGGTCCAGCCTCTCCTCCGGCCATTGCCGCAGCAGGGAGAGCAGGCAGTTCTCGATATAGCCCTCCTCGTTCAAAGCGGGGATGGCGATGGCGAGGAAGGGCAGGCTCTCCTGCCCCTGGCGCGCGGCGGGGGCGGGCGGGGCTTGGCGGGTCTGGTCGAGAAGGCGTGTGTCGTCGGTCACGGGCGCGGCCTCCAGGGTGTTGTTGACGGTCATGCGGCGCGGGCCGCGAGGGCCGGCGGTTGCTCGGCCAGGGCCGCGCGCAGCGCCTCGATCAGCGGGCCATGCGCGGTCCGCGCATCGAACTGGCTTCGCGCCGCATCCAGCGCCCGCTCGGCCAGGCGCCGGCGGGCCCGCGGGTCAAGCAGCAGATGGTCGATGCCGGCGATGAACTGCGCCGCCGTCTCGGCCGGAAGCACGGCGGCACGGGTGACAGGCCCGACACCTTGCAGCGTCACGGGGCTGGCCACGATCGCCTTGCCCGCCGCCAGCGCCTCGACCAGCTTGATCTTGAGCCCGGAGCCCGCGAGCAGCGGCGAGACCACGATTTCGGCCGCGCGGTACAGCGCCGCCAGATCCTCCACCCGGCCGAGCAACTCCACCCCGGGTGCCGGGCGCAGCTGGCCCGCGACATGGCCGGCCACGCGCATGGTGAGGGTGGGGTGGCGCTCGCGCAGGCCGGGCCAGATCTCGGCCAGGAACCAGCGCATGGCATCGCGGTTGGGCGGCGTGGCGCTGCCCACGAAGAGCAGGCCGCCGCCCTCTCCCGGCTGCGCCGCCGCCACCGACCGCGCGGCCATGGGGGCCACCACCACGCGGGTGGTGGCGGGCAGCATGCGGCGCGCCGCCTCGGCCTCCTCGGCCTGGATGGCGATGGCGATGTCGGCCTGGGCCAGCGCCGCCGCCTCGGCCCGGGCGTTGAGCACGGCCACGCTGTCGGCGGCGCCCTGGCGGATGAAACTCTCGGCGCGGGCGCTGAGAAGATCATGCATCAGCACCGCGACCGGCGCCGCGGGCGCCAGCGCGAAGCCAGCGGCGGGCAGGGTGAAGGCATAGTCGCACAGGATGGCATCGGCCCGGCCCTGGGCATGGCGGGCGACGAAGAGCTGGTCTTCCGGCACCCAGGGCAGCGCCATGGCATAGGGTGCCGGGCGGCGCCAGGCGGCGGGGCAGGGCAGGTTCGCGCGGTCGAGCAGCCGTGCGGCAAGGCCCAGCGCCGCCCTGGCATGCACGCGCGGATCGGTGGCCAGCAGCCAGGGCCCGACCCGCCAGCCACCGCGAAACGCCATGCTGTCGAAGGCCGCATCCAGCCCATCGACCCGAAGCCAGGGCACGCGCCCGAAGCTGCCAGGGGTGGGGCTGACGAGATGCAGCGAAAAACCCGCCTCACGCAGCGCCGCGCAGATCGCCACAAGATAGGCCGAGCTGCCATTGCCCGAGGGGGTGATGCGCTGGCGCGAGATGACGGTGATGGCCGGCCGGTCGGCCACGACCGCGGGCCGCGGCCGCGCCAGCCTGCCGCGCAGCGCCTGCCAGGCGAAGCGCGCCACGATGGGCAGCGCCGCCGGGCGCCGCGCCAGGGTGCCGAGCGCATCCCCGGCCCGGCCGGCCTTCAGCGCCGGCATGCAGCCCTGCACGGCCTGGGCCGTCGCGATGGCGCGCAGCCGCTGGTCCATCGCCGCCGCGATGGCGGGCGTGATGGCGGGCAGCGAGCGCAGCCGGGCATCGGCCGCCCGCAAGGCCTCCAGCGCGCCCTCGGGCATGCGGTGCGAAATCGACCCGCCATGCCGGCGATACAGGTAGCCCGGGCGCGGCAGCAGCCGCATGGCGGCCCCGGCCAGCAGCAGCCGCAGCACCAGGTCGTAATCCTCGGCGATCCGCAGCCGCTCATCATAGGCGACGTGGTGGCGCAGGAGCGCCTCGCGCCGGATCACCGGCTTGAGGTAGCCGAGCTGCGGGCCGCGACCGAAGGGGCGGTTGGCCCGCACCCAGGCCTCGGCGCCGATCCAGCATGGGGTGTCGCCGCTGAGCAGGCGGCGCGGCGGGGCCGAAGCATTGTCCTGGAACAGCACCAGGTCATCGGCGACGATGTCGGCGCCTTCCCATTCCGCCGCCGTGACCAGGGTCTGCAGCCGGTCGGGCAGGATCATGTCATCGGCATCGACGATGGCGACGAAATCGCCCCTTGCCCGTTGCAGCGCGTCGTTGCGCGCGGCGGCAGGGCCACCGGCGCTCATGCGGCGGATGAGGCGGATGCGGGCATCCTCCGCCGCCATCTCCTCCACGATCCGCGGGCTGGGATCGGTGGAGGCATCGTCGACGACGATCACCTCCAGCTCAGCCAGGCTCTGCGCCAGGACCGAGCGCAGCGCATCGGCGATGTGGGCCGCGCCGTTGCGGTTGGCCATGATGACGCTGACGCGAGGCATCATGGCGCCACCGCCGCCGCGCGGGCCGAGCGCCGGGCCATGGAGCGCGCCAGCACCAGCAGCGCCTCGCGCTGATCCGCATCGCGAATGGCGAGGAAGGCGCGCGTCAGCGCCTCAATCTCGGACGGGTTTTCCGGACCCCGCGGCGTGTCGAGGCAGGCGCCTTCCAGCAGCGCCTCGATGGGCACGCCCAGGCAATCCGCGATCTTCAGCAGCCGGCCGGTCGAAATCCGCGCCATGCCGCGCTCGTAGCGATGCACCTGGGCGCTGGTGATGCCGAGCTTCGCGCTGACGCTGCGCTGGGTCATCCCGGCGGCGCGGCGCAGTTCACGGATGCGGGTGCCGACCACGCGGTCCGCGGGCATCGGCGCGCGGGTGAGGCTCAGCGCGCTCTCGCGCGGTTCCTCGCCGGCCGCGTCGTCGCGCCTGCCCTGGCTGTCCATCTCAGACGGCTCCGCGGCGGGCCAGCACGGCGGGGATGGTGCGGAGCAGGATGCCAAGGTCACGCTTGAGCGACAGGCGCTCGGCATAGCGCATGTCCAGCGCCACGCGTTCGGCATAGCTCGTGCCGCTGCGGCCGCTGACCTGCCACAGCCCGGTGATGCCGGGGGTGACGGCCAGGTAGGCGGCGGCGCCGGCACGGCCGTAATGGGTGCGCAGCTCGTCCGCCACCACCGGGCGGGGGCCGACCAGGCTCATCTCGCCGCGCAGCACGTTGATGAGCTGGGGCAGCTCGTCGAGGCTGGTGCGGCGAAGGAAGCCGCCGATGGCGGTGATGCGCGGGTCGTTCTGCAGCTTGCGCCGCGCGGCCCATTCCGCGGCGGCCTCGGGGTGGGCTGCCAGATGCGTGGCCAGCCGAAGATCGGCGTCCATCACCATGGAGCGAAATTTCAGGCAGCCAAAGCCCGCGCCGCCGCGGCCGATGCGGCGATGGCTGTAGAGCGCGCTGCCGCCATCGCAGCGGATGAGGGTGGCGATGGCCAGGAAGAGCGGCGCCAGCAAGGCCAGCAGGACAAGGCTCGCGGCGATATCGACGGCACGTTTGGCGATCCGTCTGGCCTCGGCACTGACCTGTCGCGTGGCTGGCGGGCTCGGGGCAAAAGTCCGGAGTGCCCGGTTTTCGAGGCTGGCGTGGCTCATGAGGGGGTCCCTGTCATTGTCGTGTGGCGCATCTGACGGGCGCTTCCTCCCAGCCGGCAGTCTTCTCGCCAGAGCACAAGACATTAACGGATAATAATCAGCAAGCTGAAGATTTACAGTAATTGCGAAATTCGGCACGCAAATGAGGGATCGACGGAACGTGATCGGCTGCCGGAAAATGAGACGAATTATGGTGGAAAAATCAGACAGATAACGAATTATCAGTGTTTTACGGAACAAGCCATACAACTTGGAGTGGTGAAATCTGCCTTAAGCGCAAAATAGGGAATTAGTCCGTCGCTAGGACTTGATATAATGTCCGTGATATTCATAAACTAATTTTAATATTGTGCAGTGCGAAAAACCGGGCGAAAAGCCGCCGCTCCGGGCGCTCGCCGATGCCTCAGGCGACGCTGCGCGTCAGGCCTTCGTCGCGACCATGGCTGTTGATCGCGAACAGCAGGAAAGTGCCGATCGCGAAGGGGTAGGTGGTGTCCACCTCGACGAAGGCGCGCGCCAGCAGGCAGGTGGCGCTGGCCAGCAGGGCGGCCGTGGCGAAGCTCGGTTCCACCAGCACCCGGCGCAGCGAACGCCAGACGCCCATCAGCAGCAGCCAGGCGATCATCGCCGCCCCCACCAGCCCCAGCGTCACCGCGGTGTCGATGAAGGTGTTGTGGAAGTGGAAGCCCGTCCGGCTCTGGATATGAAAGGCGCGCCACAGCCCCTCGGCCCAGGGGTTGCCCTGCTGCCAAAAGCCCTGATAGCCCAGCCCCAGCCAGGGCTGGCGCTCGATCTGCGCGGCCGCGTGGGCCCAGAGCTCGGTCCGCCCGGTCAATGTCAGGTCCTTGCCCAGAACCCCGGTGATGAAGTCGCGCGCGACCTCGCCCACCGTGCCACCCACGGTGAGGGCCGCCATCAGCAGCAGGAAGGGCAGGGCGATGATCCCTAGGGCGGCAGCCAGCACCGCGCGCTCGGAGGGCCGCATGCGACCCAGCAGCAGCCCGCCCAGCAGGGCGCCGAGTGCGAGCACCGTCGTCACCAGCGCGCCCGCGGAACGGGCAAGCACCAGCAGCGGCAGCGCCAGCGCCAGCGCGCCCGCACCGACCATGCGGATGGGCAGCGGCTGCCCCCGGTCGAGCGCCGCCGCCGCGCCAAAAATCACCAGCAGCGCCATGAAGAACGCCATGGAGTTCTTCGCGGCGAAAATGCCCACGAAGGGCGAGGTGCCGGTGAAGGGGTCGGGCAGGTAGCGCCCGAAGGCGAGGCACAACAGCGCGCCGAAGGCCAGGCTCACCACCAGCGCCGAGACGAAGCCGCGTGGGCTCAGCAGCCGGGCCGCCAGCACCCCCAGCCCCGCCGTCAGCAGCAACTGCACCGCGGCGCGCGCCGAGGCCCCGGGATAGGCCGACCAGATCACCGAGGCCAGCGCCAGCAGCGGCAGCGCCAGCAACCCGGGATGGCGCGTGACCAGCCCCCAGGCCCGCGGCCCCCGCGCCAGGATCACCAGCGCCCAGAGCCCGAGGAAGGCCGCAGCCCCCAGCGCCGCCAGGGGTCCGCCGGTGGAGGAAAGAATGATCCCGATCGACCCGCCACTCACCGCCATCCAGGCCAGCGCCTGGTAGGGGCTGGCCGGGCGGACGATGATGGCGGCGCCTACCATGTCCGCAGCAGGCGCCCATTGCCCTCGGGGTGGATGAACACGAAATTGTTCAGGAAGCCGCCATCCGGCCGGCGGTTCACCAGCGCCTCATCCTCCTCCACCCCCGCCCAATGCGGCGTCTCGAGCGAAACTTCGACCAGCGCCTCCGCCTGCCAGGCATGCGCGCGAAAACCCGCCTCCCAGAGCCTTCGAAAAATGCGCAGCGTGCGGCCGGGGTGCTGGCGGTCCTCGATCTCGATGATCAGCGCCGGGCGATGGGCGGCCAGCAGGGCGGCCGCACCTTCCAGCACCGCCTCCTCGAAACCCTCGACATCGATCTTCACCGCATCGGCGCGCCCCAGGCCCAGCGTGTCCAGGGCCGCGGTGCGCACGCGGATCTCGCGCATATCAGGCGCGCCGGCGGCGTGGTTGAGCGAGGCGAGGCCGGTCACCTCCGAACCGCCCTGGCGCGGCACGCGCAGCACCGCCTCGCCCGGCGCATTGGAGGCCGCGATCTGGTGCACGGTGACATGGCCTGGCAATTCGCGCCGCAGCTTGGCGGCGAGTTCGGGGATCGGCTCGAAGGCATCGACGCGGGCGAAGCACAACGCCGCCACGCGGGAATAATCGCCGATATTGGCGCCGACATCGATGAAACCGCCGCCGGCATGCAGCCGCGGCAGCAATTCCAGCTCGGGATTGTCGCCCCGCGCGCGGGCGCGCCATGCGCGCAGCCGCAGCATCCAATCCGCTGGCGCGTGTCGGTCGGCCAGTTCGAGCAGCATGCGTGGCATCATCGGTCGGCTCCCATCATCCCGTGGCGAAGCCCTGGCCTATACGCCCGGGCCGAGCGCGGGCAATGCAGCGCATGATGAAACCACGCGCCTGTGACCGGATATTCAACCCAAGGGTAATATTCGTCCCGCCACACAAGAAAATGTCATCGCAACTCCCGGCCCATTCCGTGCTGCAAGCCGGCATGAGGACAATTCCCCGGACCTGGACAGCGATGCTTCTGGGCGCGGCACTGGCCGGCACGGCACAGGCGCAGATGCCCTTTCTGACCGCGGCAGTGCCACCGCGCGGCGAGGCCCGCGCCCAGCCGCGCCCCGGCGCCGCGCCGCAACACAGCGTGGTCGGCACCGCCGCCGCAGAGACGCTGCGCGGCACCCCCGGCCCGGACGCATTCCGTGGCCAGGGCGGGGCGGACACGCTGATCGGCGGCGCCGGCGACGATCTTTATGTGGTGAGCGGGGCCGAGGCCATCATCGAGGAGGCCGATGGTGGCGTGGACACCGCCCTGTATGCCGGCCAGGGCACCTACCTGCTGCCCGATCATGTCGAGAACCTGGTGATCCAGCGCGCCACCAACCGCGCGCTGCATGGCCGCCACATCCAGCATCTCGGCTATGCAGGCGGGCCGTCGGGCATCGGCAATGACCTGCCCAACCGGATGCAGGGGAGTGCCGCCGACAACACGCTCGACGGCCGCGGCGGCAATGATCTGCTGATCGGCGGCGGGGGGGGCGACAATTTCGTCTTCGGCCCGGGATATGGCCATGACCGGGTGGCAGATTTCGAGCCGGGGGTGGACCGCGTGCGGATCATCGCCGGGCGCTTCGACTGGGCGATGCTGCGGGACACACCGGACGGTGTTGTGCTTGCGCTCGGCGAGGACAGCCTGACGCTGGAAGGCCGCCGCCTGGCCGAGCTGTCCCCGCGCGACTTCGAGCTTCCCCCCGCCCCCGCCGCCTGGCGCCTGACCTTCGCCGAGGAGTTTTCGGCCGGCCTGCTGCGATTCGACGGCCGGTCCAGCCCCGCGGGCGGCGTCTGGCGCACCCGCATGGCGCAGGGCGAGGGCACCATCATGGGCGCCAATGACGGCCAGAGTTTTGTCGATCGCGCCTATCGCGGGTTGGGTCTGGACCCGTTTTCCTGGCGCGACGGCGTATTGCGCATCCAGGGCACATGGCGGCCGGAGCTGCGCGAGGCGCTGGGCGGGCGCGAATTCGCCTCGGGAATTATCACCACCGAAGGCAGTTTCTCTCAGTTATACGGGTATTTCGAGGCGCGGATGCGGCTCTCCGACTGGCCCGGCGGCTTTCCGGCCTTCTGGCTGCTGCCCTCGGACCATGCCTGGCCGCCCGAGATCGACGTGATGGAGCAGATCGGCAACCGGCCTGGCGAGATCTTCCAGATGGGCCATACCCAGCCCGGCATCGACACCACGCAATGGCACATCTACGGGTTGGAATGGAACGCGGAGCGCATCGCCTGGTTCGTCGATGGCGCGATGACCCATGTGGTCTATGGCCACAACCAGCACCGGCCGATGTATCTGCTGCTCAACCACGCGCTGGGCGGCAGCTGGGCCGGCCCGGTGCGCCGGCCCGAGGCACCGGGCGGTGCCGTGGGCCATATCGAGATCGACTGGGTGCGGGCCTGGGCACCCAGCGCCACGCCCCCCGCCCCCGACAACGCGCCCCGGCTGCGCTTCAGCCTGGGGCCGCTGGCGCCGGGCGGCGCGCCACTTGCGGAAAACACCTGGGCGCTGCATGCCCGCGCCACCGGCCGGCTGCTGCTGCGCCCCGAGGATCTGGGGTTTGCCGGCCTGCGAAGCTGGCTCGACATCACCCTGCTCAATGACCGCGCCGCCGACAGCTGGCGGGCGGATGTGAACAATGGCTGGGTTGGGCTGAACCTGCAGCTCGAGGATGCCGATGGCGGCGCCATCACCGCCGATGACCTGACGCTGGTAGAAATCCGCCTGGGCGGCACAGGCCCCAGCCGGGTGATGCTGGAGCGCGTCCAGCACGGCCTGATCACCACCGGCGCCGGCAACGATACTCTGGAGATTCGCAGCCAGCACAACTGGATGCCCGGGCGCGGCCACATGATCGAGATCCGTGCCGGCGCCGGCGATGACAGCATCACGGGCTGGAGCACCGGCCACACCGCCGCCTTCCTGCGCGTCGAGGCGGGCGAGGGCGATGACCGCGTCATCGGCTCCTCCGGCCCCGATATTCTCGCCGGCGGCCCGGGCGATGATGTCCTGACAGGCGGCCCCGGGCGCGACGTCTTCGTGCTGCGCCGGGGCGAGGCCGGGCAGGACCGGATCACCGATTTCGAACCCGGCACCGACCGCCTGCTGCTGGAGGGTTTTGCGCCGCGCGAGGCTCAGCTGCGCGACACGCCCGAAGGCCTGTTGCTGCGCCTGCCCGGACAATCCTTGCTGCTGGGCGGCCTGGCGCTGGAAGGGCGTGCGCCGGCGGTTGTGCTGGCGCTGCTGCTGGGCGGCGGCTAGGCCTTCGCCCGCCCCGCGCGGAAGCATTCCAGCACCGCCGCCAGCACCGCCTCCCGCCCCGCTCCCGCACGGCGCATCGCCAACAACCGCCGCCGCAGTCGGGAGACGGGATGCGCCGGCGGCTCGGCCAGCGAACCGTCCAGGCGGGCGAGGAAGGCGGCACCCTGAACCGGATTCTCGCGCTCGATCACATAGGCCGCATAACCCAGCGCCGAGGGCGTGGCATAGGCCACCATGCGGCGGGCAAAGGTGCGCATCTCCGCCAACCTGGGGTGCTGGGCCAGGATGTCGCGCAACTCCGCCGCCGAGGCCTTTCCCGGGGGAGAGCCGGGTGGGCAGCGCTCATGCCGCCACAGCAGGTTCGCCATGGCCGCCAGCAGCGCGCCGTCGCCAAAGCCCGGCAGGATCTCGGCCAATGCCGGGGCCTGGCCGTGCTGCCGGTCATAGGTGTCGAAAGCCGCCTCGGGCAGGCCGCGCATGATCGGCATCTCGACCGCGACGCCGGCTTCGATGATGGCCCGCAGCCGGTGCCGGCCGTCGAGCACCCGGCCATTTGCCGCCAGGCAGATGGGCCGCGGATTGAACGCCCAGCGCCCCTCGCGCATGTCGCGCGCCAGGCTTTCGACGTGGGATAACAGCACTTGCCGATTGCCGTGGTCGCTCTCCAGCAAGGCTGCCGCCATCGCCGGCGTCACCATAGCGACATCGATGCCGCAGGCAGCGGCCCCTGTCCCGCCCGGTCCGGCGGCCGGCGTCCGCTCATCGCGCCAGTCCGCGCCGGGCAGGGGAGGGTAGCCTTGCAGCACCGGAAGCGGCCGGCCGGGCGACCAGGCCAGCCGGCGCGGCGCCTGGCCCTGAACGGCGGCGTTCAGTGCGATGATGGCGAAGGCCAACTCGCGCGTCGCGCGCGCATTGGCCGAGCGGTCCTTCCGTGGCCCTGCCAGCGCATGGCGCAACACCGCGCCGGGTTCGTCGCGCGCATGCAGCGCCGGGTCGGCGAAGGCCGACATCAGCCGGGCCAGCGCCGCGGGATCGCAGCACCCGCCCATGAAGAACAGCATGTGCCCCAGCGTCTGCGGCATGCCCGCCGGCGGGGGCTGCGCGGCGATCTCGATGATCCTTGGGTTATGCCGCAGCACGCGCTCCATGCGCGACCAGGACTGCCCGGCATGGCGGCTGCCCAGGGTGCCGTCATGGTGTTGCAGCAGCCGCATCAGCAGCGCCTCGACCGCTCGGGCATGGCCGATTCCCCGGGCCTCAAGCACCTGGGCAAAGCTGCGCCTTCGGTGCCGGTCCGGCAGATCGACGATATCCTCGGGGATGCCGGTGGCGATCAGGGTGGGGAAGGCGATGTTGGCCTGCACCGCGGCCATCAGGCGATGCCGGCCATCGATGAGGTGGCCGGAGGCGGCAATGACCAGGGGCACGCCATTCATCAACCAGCCGCCCGCGCCCATCACCTCGGAATAGGCGTTCACCAGTTCCTGCCGCACCGGGCGCCGCGGGCCGGCCGAGGCCAGCAGGTGCCGGGCGCGCTGCGGACCGAGCATGGCCTGCTCGAATTTCAAACCGGCGCCGACCGGGTTGGTGGAACGGGACGGGCAGCGGCAATCGCCGGTCCAAGGGGGCGGGACGATCGGGGGGAGGGTGTTGGCGCTGGCGCCCACTGGCGAGTTCCTCGACACAATTCCGCCGCAATAATCCTCGTCGTCGATGCCACGCCCACCGGCCCAGCCGGTTCCGTCCTCTGAATTCATCATTCAACCACCATTTTTCCGGTGTTTATTTATAACGATCCAAGTGCAAAATTGAAACCATCAGACAATCCGCCGCCGCTATCTCACGTTGATTTTAATAAGTCTGAGAATTTAGCCTGATTTTTGTACATAATTTGGCCTGTACTCACAAAGGCGCGATGCGCTGAGGGCGGTTCGAGTATTTTATCTTGTTCATTATATGCGGGATCGAGGTGGCAGGGCGGCCGCGCCCAATTCCCGCCACATTCAGTCCTTGGGCGCGCCATAGTCACGCGATATTGAAAACCTTCGGCCGGATCCTCCGGCCCGGAGCCCTGACAAGATGCGACGCGACAGACCGGCGCCCGCCCATCTGACGGCCAAGCCTGTGCTGGTTGACCAGCCCCACCCGGCCATCGATGCCGCGCAGCCGCGCTTCGCCACCACCATCGCCCATCTCGGTCTGGTGGCCGAGGCCGCCGTGCATGAGGCGCGCGAGGCGCGCTTCCAGGCCGCCCGGCAGCAGCGCGACGCACAGCAAGGCGGCCTTCTTCGCCGTATCTTCGCCCGGCTGCGACCGGGGCGCTGATCGCGCCTGCCACCCTCACGCAGTTGTGCCGCGCGGCAGGGCGGCCGAACCGCTAACCACCGCCCGCCCCTGACCGCCCCGCCAATGACTGGCGGCGCGCCCGCGGCTGCGCCCGGGTCAGGTCCCGGGCCGGGAGAATTGGCTTGCAGCGATGGAAAAGCTTGGGCGGGGGCGCGCTCTGGGCGGCGCTGAGCGGCGCCATCGCCATCGGCCTGCCGCTGCTGATGTTCGTGCTCTTCGCCCGCCACCTGCCGCCGCTGGCGATCGGCCAGTTCGCGCTCGCCGTGGCGCTCGGCGAATTGCTGAAGATGTTCGGCCTGCCCGGCCTCTACGAGGCGATGCTGCAACGCCAGGACGAGACCGGGCGCGACCAGGCCGCGGCGATGGCGGTCTTCCTGGCATGCGGCCTGCTGCTGATGCCGCTTCACCTGGCACTGCTCTTCGGGCTGCTCGACGCCACGGGCGGGCTGCCCTCGGCCGAGGGCATGGCCCTGCTGGCGCTGACCGCGCTGCGCATCCCGCTCGACCTCGCCCTGTTGCAGCCGCAGGCCGAACTGGCCCGCCGCCGCGCCTTCACGCGGCTGGCGCAACGCAACATCATGGCCAATGCGGGTGCGGCCCTGCTGGGGCTGGCCGGGCTGGCGGCGGGACAACCGCTGCTCGGGCTGGCACTCTACACGCTCGGGCTTTCCCTCTGCACCGCGCTGGCCACCATCATCGGCACATCGGCATTGCGCGCGCCGGCCTGGGAGCCTGGCCGGATCATGGCGATGCGCGGCGAGGCGCTGCCGGCCTCGGCCGCCCGCGGCACCTCGGTGGCCCTGATCCAGATGGACCAGTTGGCGCTGGGCGCGCTGCTCGGCCCTGTGGCCTTCGCCCATTACAATGTCGGCAAGCGCATCGAGATGGCCTTCGTCAGCATCGCCAACACGTTTTCCCAGACGCTGTTCCAGCCGCATTTCGCCAGCCGCAAACAACCCGGCCAGCGCGGCGCGGCACTGGCCCAGGCGCTGGGGCTCGTCACCATCACCTGCGGCGCGGGGGCTGCCATTTTCATCGCCACCGCCGATATCGTGGTGGCGATCGCGCTCGGCCCGGCCTGGGCGCCGGCGGTGCCGGTGGCGATCCTGCTGGCGCTCGCAGGCCATGGCCGGGCATTGGCCTCGGCCTGTGCCGCGCTGCTGTCGGTCTCGGGCGGAAATGGGGCGCTGTTCCGGCTTTTCCTGGCCTCCGCCGGCATCGGCCTTGCCATGGTGGCATTGGCGGCACCCTTCGGCGCGTTGGCGGTGGCCGGGGCGGTCGGGCTGCGGGTGCTGGGCACGCTGGTGCTGCTGGCCCGGCTGACGCGCCATGAGGCGGGGCCGGGCTGGGCGGCCGCGTTGCTGGAGGCCGGTCTGGGCTTTGGCGCCATGCTCGCCGCCGCGATGCTCGGCCGCTGGGCCATGCCCGGACCCGACGGGCTGGCCGCGCTGCTCGCCGCCGGCGCCGCGACATCGGCGGTGGCGCTGCTGCTGCTGTTGCGACTGGCGCCGCGGCCCCGTCTGGCGGCGCCCTGATGCGCCTGGCCTATCTGGTGCACGACCTGGACGACCCGGCGGTGGCGCGGCGTTTGCGAATGCTGGCGCCGCATCTCGACGATGCGGTGGTGATCGGCTTCTTCCGCGCGGCCGAGCCGCCGGCGAGCGTGGCGGGCTGGCCTGTCGTCGCGCTCGGCCGCACCCGGGATGCGCGGCTCGGGCGGCGGGTGTTCTCGGTGCTGCGCGCGCGGCTGCTGCTGCGCCGCCTGCGGCCGCATCTCCAGGGGCGGGATGTGGTGCTCTCCCGCCAGCTGGAGACGTTGCCCCTGGCCGAGGCCGCCAGGCGCGCCTTCGCACCCCAGGCTGCGTTGGCGCAGGAATGCCTCGATGTCCATCGCATGCTGCTGCGCCGCGGCTGGGCGGGGGCCTTGCTGCGCCGGCTGGAGGGCTGGCTGCTGCGCCGCTGCGCGCTGGTCCTGGTCAGCTCGCCCGCTTTCGAGCGGGAGTATCTTCGCCCCACCCATGGCGCTGCCCTGCCGCCGGTGCTGCTGGTGGAGAACAAGGTGCTGGCGGCGGAGGCCGCGCCGCAGCCCGCGACCCG
Source organism: Acetobacteraceae bacterium (assembly GCA_021732665.1). Lineage (GTDB taxonomy): Bacteria > Pseudomonadota > Alphaproteobacteria > Acetobacterales > Acetobacteraceae > Rhodovarius. Next base: position 97,940 of record JAKFUL010000023.1, on the reverse strand, counting down.
CGCCCCCGGCCCGCCCTGGCGCATCGGCTGGTATGGCGTGCTGCGCTGCCGCCGCGGCCTGCTGATCCTGGCCGAGCTGACCCGCCGGCTGCCTGGGTTGGTCGAGGTGGAGCTTCGCGGCCGCCCGGCTGCCAGCGCGATACCGGATTTCGACGCGGTGCTGGCCCGCTCGCCTGGCCTGGTCTTCCTCGGCCCTTATGACCGCGGGCAGGATCTGCCGGCGATGTATGGCCGGGTGCATTTCGCCTGGGCGGTGGATTTCTTCGAGGCCGGTGCCAATTCGCGCTGGCTGCTGCCCAACCGGCTATACGAAAGCGCGCTGCACGGCGCCGTGCCGATCGCCGAGGCGTCGGTCGAAACCGGCCGATGGCTGGCCCGGCGCCAGGTCGGCCTGCTGCTGCCGGCGCTGCCCGATGCGGGCCTGATCGATCATCTTGCGGCGTGTCTGTCGGCGCTGACCCCCGCCGGGCATGCCGCGTTGCTGGCGGCGGTGGCCGCAATCCCGCCCGACGCGCTGGTCGATGCCGGCGGCGACGGCGACCGTATCGCCGCTGCGCTGCGTGAATTTGCGCCAAGCTCAAATATAGAAAATAAAAACAACTGAAGCTCAACAATATCCCACACGAATATGTTGTTTGACCGAACCTGAGTCGATGTAGGATAATCCCGTCAACATCAACGGAGCCGCATCCATGTCTGGTTATTTCTCGCTCACCAGTATTTCTGATACTGTAAGTTTTAAAAATTCGAAGATTGGGGTGACGGTCGCGGCGAATAACGGCGACGACAAGATCACCGGCAGCAATTTTGGCGACCGGATCAATGGTGGCCTGGGCAACGACCAGATCATTGGCGGCCTGGGCAATGATTTTCTCAACGGCGGCAACGGTGCTGACCGGCTGTTCGGCGGCGGCGGCAACGACACATTCGTCTTCGCCAAGGGCGAGATCAGCAACGGGCCGGATAGCTCGCTGGACAGCATCATCGATTTCCAGGGCGCCGGCGGTTTTCACGCCACGCAGGATTTCATCCGGCTGCAGGGTTTTGGCGTCGGCTCGACCTTCAGCTTCGTGCGCGATGCCACGGCCCATCTGAACGGCGCGATCTATGAGGTGTTCGATCCGACCGATGGCTATACCGCCCGTGTCCTCATCCAGTTCGCCGATGCCAACTACACCGGCACGACCGACCTGGTCGGCGCCGCCAATGGTGGCTTCGTACAGAATTCCGATTTCGGCTGGGTGTAGCCCCGCCGCGATATTCTATGGCTGTCATTGACTGTTCTGTCCGGCGGCCCATCCTGGCGCGGCTTTCCGCGTCTGGAGATGGGTTGCGTGCCGGCGCCGCCATTTCCCGGGTTGAAAGACAGAAACGCGGAGTGATGGCATGAAGCGACGTGATGTGCTGGCCGCCGTGGCGGCGGCGGGCGGCACGGCCGCGGCGATGGCGGTGTTGGGCGCCCTGGCCCCGGCTTCGGCCGCCGGCCCCAGGCCCAGCCTGCCGCCCATGGCCGGCCGCCGCGTCATCATCCTGGGTGCGGGCGTCGCGGGGCTGGTCTGCGCGCTGGAGCTGCACCGCGCGGGCGCCGAGGTGTTGGTCCTGGAGGCCTCGGGCCGCGTGGGCGGCCGCTGCCTGACGCTGCGCGCCGGCGACACGGTGCGGGAGCTGGATGGGCCCGAACAGCGCCTGGGCTTCGAAGCCGCGCCAGATCGCTATTTCAACGCCGGCCCCGCCCGCATCCCGCATCACCACCGCGGCATGCTGGGATATTGCCGGGAGTTGGGGGTGCCGCTTCGGGTGCTGGTCAATGAGAACCGCGCCGCACTGGTCAATGGCCTGCCGCTGGGCCAGGTGCGGGCCGAGCTCCGTGGCGTGGTGGCCGAATTGGCGCTCAAGGCGTTGGGGGCGGGTCTGCTCGAAACCCCGCTCACCGAGGCCGAACTGGGCAGGCTGCGCGAGATGCTGCGCGGTTTCGGCGCCTTGAACGCGCAGGGACGCTATCGCGGCACCTCGCGCGCCGGCTGGGCCGAGCCGCCGGGCATGGCGCCGGGCCGCCGCCGACCGCCCATCGCGCTGGCGGCGTTGGTCGACCCGGAACTCTGGCTCAGCGCCGATTTCGCCGAAGGGGTGAATTATGGCGCCACCTCGCTGGCGCCGGAGGGCGGCATGGACCGCATCGTGGCGGCGCTGGCCGCCGCCCTGCCGCCCGCCAGCATCCGGCTCAATGCCCGGGTCACCGGGCTGGTGCCGAATGAGGGCCGGGTGCGGCTGCACGGCCAGCCTGAGGAGACCGCCGAAATCGTGATTTCCGCCCTGCCGGCGCCGCTCGCCGCCCGGCTGGAGGGGCTGCCGGCGGCGCGGCGCCAGGCGCTGGCGGAGCTGCCGCATGAACCCGCCGCCAAGCTCGCGGTCCAGGCGCCGCGCTTTTGGGAACGGCAGGGCATCTATGGCGGCATTTCCTGGCTGCCCGGCGCCGACATCACCCAGCTCTGGTATCCCTCGGAAGGCTTCCATGCGCAGAACGGCGTGCTGATCGCCGCCTATATCTGGGAGACCGGCAAGGCCGAGCGCTTCGCCGCCCGCACCCCGGCCGAACGGGCCGAGGCGGCCCTGCGCGAGGCCGCCACGCTGCACCCGGAACTGCCAGGGCTGGCCGAGCACCCGGTCTCGGTCGCCTGGGGGCGGATGGAGCACGCCGCCGGCGCCTGGGCGGAATGGACGCCGGAATACCGCGCCCGCCACCACGCGGCCCTGGCCGCGCCCGAAGGCCGGGTGCATTTCGTCGGCGACTGGTTGAGCCAATTGCCGGGCTGGCAGGAGGGCGCGGTGGCCAGCGCCTGGCACACGCTGGGTGCCCTCGGCTGACCGCTCAGCCGAAGACCCGGCGCAGCGCCCCGCCCAGCGCCGGCAGCAGGGCGACATGTTCGGTCTCGTTGAGATAGTCGCCGGTGTAGAGGCGCAGGATCAGGCTGCGCCTTGTCTCGGTATCAGCCTCGAACAGCACGGCCACGCTGGTCTCGTCCTGCCGCACCAGCCGAACGGGAATGCGCAAACCGCCATTGTCGAGCAGCAATTCGCCGCGCTCATCCTCCAGCCCGCCCGGGTCCAGCGCGCCAGGGTCGGGCAGGGCAAGACGGGCGCCACGGGTGGAAAGGTCCAGCAGCCGGGTAGGGTGGTGGCCACCGGGCAGGCGCAGCGTGGCAGGCTCGTCGGAGGCGAAGCGCTCCTCGCCGCGCGGCCGCGGCGGCTCCACGCAGCAGGCGATCACCGCCAAAAGGGTGGCCAGGTTCAACAGGCTCCACAGGATGTTCAGCGCGTGGCCATCGGCCAGGCGCGCCGGGCTCCAGGGCGAGGCGCTGAACAGGATGCCGCCCGCGGTCAGCACCGCCAGGACGGCGAAAGGCGCGAGCAGGCCCCAATGGATGGTGATGCCTGAGCGCGTCTGCCCCTTCGGCGTGACCTTGAACGGCCGCCCGAAGGGCCGCACCAGCGCCGTGGCGACGGTGGCGATGATGGGGAAGGAGATGATGAGCTGGTTCACATCCGACAGGATGGGCGCGATCCGCCATTCCGAGATGATGCCCATGACCATCAGGCTGCACAGGACCTGCGGCGCCAGCCAGAACAGCAATTCTTCATTATCAGCGGCGTAGGAGCGTATCCCGAACCACCAGAACAGGATGGGCGCGCAGAGCAGCAGCAGCCGCGCCGGAAAGCTCACCGTCCAGTAGAGCACGGTGTCCAGGCCTGAGAGCCGGTTGACCCAGGAGATCCGCGCGGGGCCGGCAAAGGACCAGCGGGTATGGACCTGCTGCATGGCGCCCAGGCACCAGCGCGCGCGCTGCGAGACATATTCGCTCAGACCCTCCGGCGCGAGGCCGGCCGAGAGCCGCTCGTTGAGGAAGACGGTGCGCCAGCCATGCTCCTCCAGCCGGAAGGTGGTGAGCATGTCCTCGGTCACCGTCTCGGTCGCCATGCCGCCGGCATCGAGCAGCGCCCGCACCCGGATGACGGCCGAGGTGCCGCAGCAGAAGGCGGCGCCCCAGGCATCCTTGGCCGGCAGCAGCGTGTTGAAGAAGAAGCGCTGCTCATCCGGCCAGGACCGCGTGATGAGCAGGCCGGTCTGCATCGGATCGGGGTTGAAGAAATGCTGCGGCGTCTGGACGATGCCGATATCGGCCTCGGCGAAGAGCGGCAGCGCGCGGCGCAGGATGTTGCGATGGGCGGCGAAATCGGCATCCAGCAGCAGGATGAATTCGGGCGCGCGCCCGGTGGCCAGCGCCACATCCAGCCCGTTATTCACATTGCCGGCCTTGGCGTGGCGGCCCTTGACCCGGCAGGTGTAGAGCGCGCCCAGCTCCTGCGCCAATTCGCGCACCCAGGGCCGCGCGCCGTCATCGAGCACCCACACACGAAGGTCGGGATGGATGATGGCCCGGGCGCAGAGAATGGTGCGCTCCAGGATCGTCACGTCCTCATTGTAGGTGCAGATGAAGACGTCCACCGGCGCCTCGCGCAGCTCGGGCGCGACCGGTCCCCCGGCCTCGGCGCCGCGATCGCGCGAGCGGGTGAGGAAGCCCATGGCGATGGCCGAGCCCAGGATGGCGCCGGTCTCGGCCAGGATGAACACCCAGGCCCAAAGCGTCTGCGCCTCGCCGCCGCCGGGCAGCGGCGCCTGCCAGCGCCAGAGCAGGTAGCGGGCGGAGAGAAACAGGCAGAAGCCCAGGCAGAAGATTCGGGCCGCCGGATGGTCCCGCCCCAGCGCGCCGAACACCAGCAGCGGCAGGCCCAGCGCGAGCAGCGCGGGCACCCACAGCGCGTCGGGCGCTACCACAGGGCGGTGCGCTGAAACACCGCGCGGCCGGTCAGGCCGACCGGGCAGGGGGTCTCGGCCGGCGGCGGGTCAAGCGCCACCTGGGCCAGGATCGAGGGCTCGCGCGGGCGGCTGGGCAGGGCCGCCATGCTGTCGGCCGAGGTGCTGTCGGGCAGGAAGCCGGTCAGCCGGCCGCGCCATTCCAGCCGGCTGCCGGCCAGGCGCAGCCGCACCGGCGCGCCCTGCTGCAGGCCGGAAAGCTGGCTTTGCGGGATGGCCGCCAACAGGAAGGGGGCGCGGCAATCCACCACCTCGGCGATGGTCTCATCGGCCGCCACGCGTTGGCCGGGCAGGGCGCGGGTGCGCCACAGCGCCAGCCCCTCCGGCACGGTGACGGTTGCGGTGCTGAGCAGGGCGAGGCGGGCCTCCTCCTCGCGCACCCGGCGTTCGGCCGCGGCCAGGGTGGCGCGCAGCACATCGGCCATCCGGCTCAGCTCCATCCGGCGCAGCGAAAGCTCATCGAGCCGCTGCTCGGCATAGCCGGTGCCGACATGGCCGTTCTCGGTGAAGACGCCGCGCGCCGCGGCCTCGGCCTGCTGTTGCAGCATTTGGATGCGGGTGGCGGCGGCATCGCCCTGGGCGCGGGCGGCGACACGCTCGGCATCGGCGCGGTCGAGCTGGCTGGTGGCGGCGACGCCGGCGCGGGCGAGTTCGCTGGAGCGACCGGCATCGCGGCTGGCGCGCAGCGCCCGGGCCTCGGCCGCGTTGCGGCTGGCGCCGGCCTCGCGCGCCTGGAGGAACAGGTGGGCGGCCACGGCCTCGCGGTGCAGCGCCGCCCGCTGGCCGACATCGGCCGCCAGCGCCGCGAGATCGGCCAGGCGCGAGGTTGTGGCGGCGAGTTCGGCGCGCAGCCGGTCACGCTCGGCCTGGGCGTCGATGACGCGGTGGTTGTCGGCCAGCGGGTTGCGGATGGTGAGCGCGAGCTGGGCGCCGGAGGGCGCCATCAACTCGCCCCCGATGGGCGCGCGCAGCCGCAGCAGGGAGGCCGAGACGACCGTGTTCTCGGTGGTGATCGCCATGAAGGGCTGGCTGGCGGCATAGGCGGCGCCACCCACCAGGCCCAGACCCAGCGCCATGCGCCAATGCTTGCGCCAGAACTCGGCCTGCAGGGGCCTGGCCAGGGCCTGGCGCAACGGCTCCACCAGCCCGCCGGGGGTTGCGCCGGCGGGGCGCTGGCGCGGCAGGCGGGCGGGCAGCAGCGGCTTGACGGCGGCCCGCCCGGTCTGCTCGGTCGCGCTCTGTACCGCTGACTGGGCGGCGCTCGCGGCCATCAGCGACACCCGTTCCACCATTGACATGCAAGCATCCCTGCCTTGTGCATCGACTTCGCAAAAAGCCTTAACGGTATGTTTATTTGGATGGATCGGCGCTGACGACGGCAATCTATCCGACTTCCAGGCATCTCCCACGAACGTGAACTGCGCTGATCTCACGCCATGAGCAGCGGCGGAAAAGTGATGCATCATGTCACGATCGGCGAGATGATCTTCGCGGCGGCGTGATGAAAAACCGAACCGCGTCAGGGCGCCGCGCGACGCCCCGGCCGCAATTGCCAAAACCCCTCGGCGGCGATGGCGAAATTGAAGGCGGAGTTGGTGCCGATTCCGAAAGTGGTGATGCCCACCAGATTGCCGCGAGAATCGAACAGCCCGCCGCCGCTGGAGCCGAAGGAGGTTGCGGCGCTGCTTTGCACCAGCGCCTGGCCGCGGCCATGCCGGGTGGCGGAGATGATGCCCTCGGTCAGGGTCAGGGTCAGCCCCAGCGGCGCGCCGATGGCATAGGCGCGCTCGCCCACCTGCAACTGTGCATGGGGCCGCACCCCGGCGATGGGGGTGAGGGCCGCCTCCTCGGTCTGCAGCACGCAGCGGTCGCCCTCCAGATCGGCATGGGCGATGCGGGCCGGCAGGTTCCGTCTGCCGTCGCGGCGCAGCGAGATCGTGCCGCCGCGGCGCACGACGTGGCAGTTGGTGAGCAAGAGCCGCGGCGAGATGGCGACGCCCGAGCCCTGCGTGCTGCCACGCTCGGCCGGGCCGGCCTCGACCATGACGACCCAGATCGACGCCTCGGCCCGGCGGAAGACGGCGGCGGCGGAAAGCTCCGGCCCGCCGGCGGGGCCGGGCTGGCGCGGCATGGGCAGCGGATTCTCGACGAGGCGCAGCGGCGTGGCGGGGGCCGGGCGGCCGGCGGCGGCCTGTGCGGCGCCGGCGGCGGGTGTGGAGACAGCGGTCATGCTGTTCAGCCCTGAACGCATGTCAGTGTTGACGGCCGAGAAGCAGAAGCTGCTGGAGCGCCGCAGGGAGCGGCCTTCGGGACTGCACAGCATGGGCAGCAGCGCCTGCTGACGGGCGATGCAGGCGGCGTCATCGGCAAAGGGAAAAGGCTGGCCGCGCAGCGCCATGCGCAGGTTGGCGCAGAAGCGGAGGTTGAGCTGTCGCATGCGCTCGGCCTGATCCTCGGGCCAGGCTGCATAGGGTTGCTGGGGCGACGGGCTGCCTGGCGGCAGCGGCGTGGCGCGCGGCCAGCCGGCGGGCTGCTGCGGAAAAGCCTGGCCCGACATGGCCATGATCACGAGCAGAGCGGGACGCAGGCGGTTGCGGGCCATCCGCCCAGTCTGCGAAGTTTTCCCCGACATATCCACTGTCCAATATTTTCCATAATATATCTTATGCGATAACTTTCCCTGTGGAAAACGCGGTTTTCCGCGGCTTTCCGCCCGACGACACAAACACCCCCCTTTACCGCCTTTGTCGCCGCGCGACATATCGCCGACGAAGCGCCCGTCCTCGCCCGACATGACGCGTGTCGGCGGCCGACAAGACCTGCGTCGGCCGGCGACCGCGACATGACGCGGCCGGTCATGCTACCCGGCGCCATGACCGACACATCGCTCGAACGCCTGCTCAGCATCATGGCCGCGCTGCGCGCGCCGCAAACCGGCTGCCCCTGGGACCAGGTGCAGGATTTTTCCACGATCGCGCCCTACACCATTGAAGAAGCTCACGAAGTGGCTGATGCCATCGCCGCCGGGCCGGAGCCGGCGATGTTGCAGGATGAGCTGGGCGACCTGCTCTTCCAGGTCGTCTATCACGCGCAAATGGCTGAGGAGCGCGGCTGGTTCGGCTTCCAGGACGTGGCCGAGGCGATCAGCCGGAAGATGATCCGTCGCCATCCGCATGTCTTCGGCGATGCCGCTTCTCGCGACGCCGCCGCCCAGACCCAGGCCTGGGAGGCGCAGAAAGCCCGCGAACGCGCTGCACGCGCCGAAACCGGCACCCTGGCCGGGGTTCCCAGCGCCCTACCCGCCCTGACGCGCGCCGAAAAGCTGACCAAACGCGCGGCCCGTGTCGGCTTCGACTGGCCCGACGCCGCCGCCGTGCTGGACAAGCTGGCCGAGGAAACCGCGGAATTGCGCGCCGAACTCCCCGCCGCCAGCCCCGCCCGCCTGGCCGATGAGCTGGGCGACATGCTCTTCGTCATGGCCAATCTGGCCCGCAAGCTGGGGCTGGACCCGGAGGCCACCCTGCACGCCGCCAACCGCAAATTCACCCGCCGCTTCGAGGCGGTGGAGACAACCCTGGCCGCCGAGGGCCTGGCGCCGGCGGATGCGACGCTGGAGCGCATGGAGGCGGCCTGGGCCCAGGCCAAGCGCGCCGGGCTGTAAAGCCTTCACAAGCCCCGGAGAACATCCGGACTCGTTTTGTTGCCTTATGCTCCGCCCGATTCGGCGCGTATTTTCCTATTTTCAGGCAAAGGTATAAATTCCGCGGCGTCATCGGGCACCTTGGGGAAACGCTGGGCCGCCCAATCCGCCTTCGCCTGCTCCAGCCGCTCGCGCGAGGAGCTGACGAAATTCCAGAAGATGTGCCGCGGCCCATCCATGGTGGCGCCGCCCAGCAGCAGCAGCCGCGCCCCGGCCGCGCTGGCCGTCAGTGTGATGGCGTCGCCGGGGCGGAAGACCAGCATCTGGCCGGCGCCGAATTCCTGTCCCGCCACGGTGACCGCGCCCTGCACCACATAGGCGCCGCGCTCCTCATGCTGGTCCACCATCGGCAGGCTGGCACCCGGCGCCAGCTGCGCATCGGCGTAGAACAGCGGCCACAGCGTCTTCACCGGCGCCTGCGCGCCCCAGCCGGTGCCGGCGATCAGCCGCAGCACAGCGCCGCCATCCTCGAAGAGCGGCAAGCTCGCCGCCGGATGGTGGGCGAAATCGGGCGCGCGCTCTTCCTCGCCCTTCGGCAACGCCAGCCAGCTCTGGATGCCATAGAGCGGGTTCACCTGCCCGCGCCGGGCGGCATCCGTGCGCTCGGAATGCACGATGCCCCGGCCTGCCGTCATCCAGTTCACATCGCCCGGGTTGATCGCCTGGCGCACGCCCAGGGAGTCGCGGTGCAGGATTTGCCCCTCGAACAGATAGGTCACGGTGGAAAGCCCGATATGCGGGTGCGGCCGCACATCCAGGCCCTGGCCGGTGAGGAACTCCCCCGGCCCCATCTGGTCGAAGAAGATGAAGGGCCCGATCATCTGGCGCTGCTGGCTGGGCAGCGCGCGCCGCACCCCGAAGCCGCCTATGTCGTGGGCGCGCGGGATGATCAGGGTCTCGATCGCGGCGGGCAGGTCGCTCATGCGGGCATCCTTTCAGGTGATGCCCGGCGATATGGGCCATGCCCGCCGCAATGTCAGCGCAGCCGCTTGCGCAGGCTCAGCCGCCACACGCAGCCCTCGCGCGACGCCTCGCCCTGCATCTGATTGCCCTGGAAATTGCCCTGGGCCGAGACCACGCCATTGGCGAAGTTGATCATCCCGTCGGAGGTGATGGTGCCCTCCAGCCTCTGGCCGCGGCCGAAGGCCAGCGCCGCGCGGCCCTGGTTCACCGTCATGGCGGTGGGGATGCGGGCCGGGCGACAGGAAGCGCCCTGGCCGGGCTGCAGCCGCGCCTCACCGGCCCAGCGGCCATCCAGCCCAGGCGGCGCCGCGTTGATCGGCGAGGGCGCGGGGGCGGCCGGGGCCTGCACCACGGGCGCGGGGCGTGGCGCCGGCGGCGCCTCGCTGGCGCAGGCGGCCAGAATCAGTGGCAGGGCGAGGAAGGCGAGCTGCGGGCGCATGAGGTGTTCCTTGTTCAACACCCCGCAGCAACGCCCCCCATGGGGGCAAGGTTGCCCTCAGGCGGCCCAGCTCGGCTTGCGCTTCTCACGGAAGGCGGCAATGCCCTCCATCGCCTCCGGCCCGGCGGCGGTGCGGCCGAAGCTTTCGGCGCCGGCCTCGGCATAGCCGGGCGGCGAGACGGGTCCAAGGGCGGCCAGCAGCGCCTTGGTCTCGGCCAGGGCCACAGGCCCGCCCTCGGCGATCAGCGCCACGCATTGCGCCACCATGGCATCCAGCGCCGGCTTGTCGGCGGCCAGGCCGTGCAGCAGGCCGATATGCGCGGCTTCGGCGGCGTTCAGCACGCGGCCTTCCAGCACCATGCGGCTGGCCTGGGCGCGGCCCATCCGCCGCACCAGCCAGGGCAGGATCTGCGCCGGCACCAGGCCGCGCCGGACTTCCGGCGCGCAGAATTTCGCCTCCGCCGAGGCAAAGGCGATATCGGCCGAACACACGAAGCCCAGGCCGCCGGCATGCGCGGCCCCCTCGATCGACGCCACGACCACCTGCGGCAGCCGGCTGATCGCCTCGAAGCGCTGGCCGACCTGTCGGTTGCGGGTCTGCTGCGCGACAAGACGCTGTTCGGGCGTGTCGCCGGCCGCCACCTCCGTCAGGTCCAGCCCCGCGCAGAAATGCCCGCCGGCGCCGCTCAGCACCACCACGCGCACCGCGCGATCCTGCGCCAGCGCGGCCAGCGCCGCGTCCAACGCCTCGCCCATGCCGCCGCCGATGGCGTTGCGCCGGGCCGGCCGGTTGAGGGTGAGGTGGGCCACCGCGCCCTGCTGGGTGAAAAGAATCGGGGGTTGTTCCATCGGGCGTCTCCTTCGGCTTGATTTCGCCGGCCGCTCCCGCGATGTTGGCACAACACACATGACCATGCACCGCACCCGCCGGCCGCAATTCTTCTACACCACGGCCCCGCTCCCCTGCCCGTACCTGCCCGGTCGGACGGAAAGAAAGATCGTGACCGAGCTGTCAGGGCCGGCCGCGGATTCGCTGCATGACCGGCTTTCGCGCGCCGGCTTCCGGCGCAGCCACAACATCGCCTATTCGCCGGTCTGCCCTTCCTGCCAGAGCTGCATCCCCATTCGCATCGTGGTGGATGGCTTCAAGCCCGGCCGGACTCATCGCAAGCTGCTGCGCGGGCTGGCCGGCGTCACCGCGCATCGCATGCCCGCACGCGCCAGCGCGGAGCAATTCTCGCTCTTCCAGCGCTACCAGCAGCGCCGCCACCAGGATGGCGACATGGCGGCGATGGGCTTTTATGATTATCGCGCCATGGTGGAGGACACGCCGATCTCCACCGGCATGGTGGAATTCCGCGCCCCCGACGGCACGCTGCTGGGCGCCTGCCTGACGGATTGGCTGAGTGACGGTCTTTCGGCGGTCTACAGCTTCTACGCCCCGGAGATGCAGGGGCTGGGGACGCTGGCGATCTTGTGGCTGATCGAGGAGGCGCAGCGGACGGGGCTGCCCTTCGTCTATCTCGGCTATTGGGTGCCGCAATCGCGCAAGATGGCCTACAAGGCGGGGTTCCGGCCGGCCGAGGTGCTGCGCGGGGGGGTGTGGCAAGCGTTGGGCGAGGACGGCGTGAACGCGATGCCGGAGCTTGCTGCGGCCGTTTTCTCCTCTTGAGTTCAGGGGAGCCCGGAGCGTTGACGCGAGCGGCGATGGCTGCTCGTGAACAAAACCACGCTGCATGGCGAGAATTTCTCGACTGGGTTGATGCCCATGCCGACCCAAGCTGGGCATTTCGTGGCCATAATCGGTCCGGCTACTCGTTAAGGCCGGGAATTGGTCGGCTGGCCCGCTACGCAGAGAGCCTTGAACGAAGCGCGCTCGCCGCTTTCGAGCGCCGCGCCGCGGAATTCCTGGGACTGCAGAAGTTGACCGGTTGGGAATTGCTGGCCTTGGCGCAGCACCACGGTTTACCCACCCGACTCCTTGACTGGACGACGAACCCCCTTGTCGCGGCCTATTTTGCCTGCGAACGCGAAAGGCACGAAGAAGAGGGCGCGGAAAACGCCGTCGTGATCGCAACTCGTGCCGGCGTGTCCAGTTTGGTAGGGTCGCAGACCGACATTGACCCGTTCGCTCTCACAGAGGTGGGTTTCTTTGTGCCGCGTTCCCTGTCGCCTCGTATTGTAAGCCAAAGTGGGATTTTTTCGGTGCATCCGTCACCCGCTTCGGATTGGGTTGAGCCGATGGAAGCCCGGCAACATCACTTCGTCATTTCCTCGACTACACGCCATTTTTTTATGCGTAAGCTCTTTCAGTTGGGGATTGATCCCCAATTTATTTATGGAGGTCTCGATGGCCTCAGCCAGCGCCCTGGCTGGCAGTTGCGCCATGGCTTGGGACTCGGAGCCTGAAGATGGATGTGGACAACCAAACTTCTCGTCGCGCCGGCACCTCACAAATGAGCAGCAGGTTGCGGGTGATCGAACAGCAGGCACGGGATGAGGCAACCCTTGAAAGATGGGGAATCGCCGATGACCTGCGCCTCCTCGCCAATCGCATGGAAATCGAGGTGCTAGACCTCGACCGCGACTCTGTTGTGCTGCGCAGCGATCAATCTGCGGAGATTGCAGGCACTCTTCATGTCACATTGACATTGGGTGAGGGTGCCGAGGCGATCCAAAGCCATGAAGCCTTCCCCGTCGTTCTCCGCGGGCAGCTGATGGCAGGGGATGACCTGCGTATTGATCGAGCGGATGTTGATCTGCGCTCGTGGTATGGTTGACTCAATCTGGCGACCTTCCGGAACGGCTGGTCGGATCGTCTCCATCCACACACACCCGAACCTTTCGGCGGCTTGAGGCCGGGTTGGCGTGTATCAGCGATGGTCAAGCCTGACCGCGGACGGTCAGGTTATCGCATCACCTGCGTCGGCACGTCTTGTGAGATCAGCCAAAAACCGCGCCGCCTCCGCCCGTATCGCCGCCAGCCTCGCCGGGTCCATCTTCCGCAGATTGTTCAGCGGCATGGCCATCCGTGGGTTGGCCGCGAACTTCTCCGCATGCCGCGCCACGAAATCCCAGTAGAGAAAATTGAACGGGCAGGCCTTCGGCCCCACCGCCGCCTTCACGTCATGCTGGCAGCCGCGGCAATGGTCGCTCATCCGGTTGATATAGGCACCACTCGCCGCATAGGGCTTTGACGCCATGATCCCGCCATCGGCCCAGATCGCCATGCCATGGGTGTTGGGCAGCTCCACCCATTCAAAGGCGTCGGCATAGACGGCCAGATACCAGGCGTTGATCTCCGCCGGCGCCACGCCGGTCAACAACGCGAAATTGCCGGTCACCATCAGCCGCTGGATGTGGTGGGCATAGGCCATCCGCTCGGTCTGGCCGATCGCCGCCCGCATGCAGGCCATGGAGGTGGGTGCCCCCCAATACACCGCCGGCAGCGGGCACCTGGCTTCCAGCGCGTTCAACTCGGCATAGCCCGGCATCTTCAGCCAATAGAGACCGCGCACATACTCCCGCCAGCCCAGGATCTGGCGCACGAACCCCTCCACGGCATTGAGCGGGGCCCGGCCCTGGCGCCAGGCCGCCTCCGCCGCCTCGCACACGGCGCGCGGCAGCAGCAGGCCCAGATTGAGGCTGGTGGAAAGCAGGGCGTGGAACAACGTCGCCTCGCCCTCGGCCATCGCGTCCTGGTAGTCGCCGAAAAACGGCAGGCGGTGGGAGATGAAATCCGCCAGCGCGGCCTCGGCCTGCGCTGCCGTGACCGGCCAGGCAAAACCCTCCAGCAGGCCAAAATTCCCGGCGAAGAGCCGTCCCACCATCTCCAACACCTCGGCCGTGACGGCATCGGGCGCGAAGCGCTCCAGCATGGGGGGTATCATACCACGGGGCAGGCGCTGGCGATTCTCGGCGTCGAAATTCCATTGCCCGCCGGCGGGCTCGGCCCCATCCATCAGCAGCCCCGAATTGCGGCGCATGTCCCGGTAGAAGAACTCCATGCGCAATTGCCGGCGCGCGCCCGCCCATTGCCGGAACCACGGCAGCGGGCAGAGGAAGCGGCCATCGGCGCGGATTTCCACCGGCACGCCGGTCGCGGCCTCCCAGCCCGCCATGTCCTGGGCGACCCGCCATTCGCCGGGTTCGGTCGCCACCACCCGCTCCGGCCGAAGCTCGCGCACCGCGCGCAGCACCTCGCCGGACAGGGTGCCGGTGTTGCCCGCATCCTCCAGCCGGACATGGCGCACCCGCACCCCGCGTGCCCGCAACGCCGCGGAAAAATGCCGCATCGCCGAGAGGACGAGCGCGATCTTCTGGGGGTGATGCCTGACATAGCTGCATTCCCCCATCACCTCCATCAGCAGCACGGTGTCGGTCGCCGGGGCGAGGCCGTCGAGCGAGGCGATCGTCTCGCTCAGCTGGTCGCCCAGCACCACGCGCAGCGTGCCGCCCGCGGTCATGCCTGGCTGTAGCTCACCGTCGACCCGTCATCGCCCAGCACCGAATAGCCCACCCAGCGGCCGGTCGCGTCGTAATCCAGCACCGCCTCCACCTCGCCGAAGCAGCGCCAGCGCACCCCGCCCGCCGCCCGGGCCTCGCGCGCCCAACGCAGTTCCATCAGCCGGCCGGTGCTGCTGCCGAAGATCGGCACCGCGCCGCCGAAACGATGCGGCTGCCACCAGGAGAGCGGCGCGGCATTGGCCGGCAGGGTCAGCATGCCGGCCGGCCCGCTCACCGCGACACCGCCGGGCCCGGCCTCGGCGCTCACCTCCACCACGCTGCCATTGCGGTTGAGGCGGGAGCGGATGGAGACGAAACCCTGCCCGCGGGTGATCTCGGTGTAGCGATGCTCGAAGCGATAGACCACGACACCCAGCACCCGCGGCACGACGGTGACGTCGGAGACGCTGACCAGTTCATCGCCTCGAGCCGAGAAGGTGACGTTGTGGCTGCCGATCTCGCTGCCATTGCGCATCACCCGCCAATGATGGTCGGCCGGCGGTTGGATGCTGGCGGGCGGCTCAGGCGCAGGCGGCGGGGTTTCGGCCGGGGGGCGGCGGCGCTCGCGCGGCTGCGCCAGGGCCGGGAGAGCCGGCAGGGCAAGGAGGAGAGGCAGGCCACGGCGTGCGATCATCAGCCCCCTTTACCGCGAAGCGTGGAGCGGCCGCCATCCACGGCGAGGACCTGGCCGGTGATCCAGCCGGAATCGGGGCCGAGCAGGAATTCCGCCAGCGCGGCCACCTCATCGGCCTCGCCCAGGCGGGGGATGGGGTGGAGCTTCGCGATCGCCTCGGCCATCGCCGCGTTCTTCGTCAGCGGCTCGGCGATTCGGGTGCGGGTCAGGCTGGGGGCGATGCAGTTCACCCGCACCGCCGGCGCCAGCTCGGCGGCCAGCGCCACGCTCAGCCCCTCCACCGCCGCCTTGGCCGCGCCGATCGCGGCATGCATCGCAAAGCCCGCCCTGGCGGCCACGCTGCTGAACAGCACGACCGAGCCCTGCCCCCTGGCCAATTCCGGGGCCGCTGCCTGCACCGCCATGGCGGCCGCCAGGGTGTTGAGGCGGAAGGCCGCGAGGAAATCCGCCTCGCTGGTCCGGGCGAAAGGCTTCAGCACGATGGAGCCGACGCAGAAGGCCAGCCCCGAAAGCGGGCCGGCCAGCGCCGCCTTCAGGGCCGCGCTGTCGGTCACATCCACCAGCCGCGCCTCGGCACCCGGCAGTTCCGCCGCCAGCAGCGCCAGCCTGCCGGCGTCGCGGGCCAGCAGCACCGGCGTGGCGCCGCGCGCCGCCACCCGCCGCGCCAGGGCAGAACCTATGCCACCCGTCGCCCCCAGAATCGCCACCCTGCCCTGCATCTTCACCGCTCCAGACCGACGCCGTGAATTGGGGGGGCGGCGGGCAATGACAAGGCGGATCACTCCATGCCATGATCCTTTGACCGATGCGCCAGCTCCTCCTCCTCCGCCACGCCAAATCCGCCTGGGACGATCCGGCCCTGGCCGATCACGCCCGGCCGCTGAACCGCCGCGGCAAGCTCTCGGCCAGGATCATGGCGGCCGAGATGCAGCGGCTGGGCCTGGTGCCCGATGTGGTCCTGGTCAGCTCCGCCCGGCGTACGCTGCAGACGATGGAGGCGCTCAAGCCCTTCGAGGGCAGCCCGATCGTCACCGTCTCCGACGATCTGTACCTCGCGCCCTGGCCCAGCCTGATGGCGACCCTGAACAAGGTGCCGGACACGGTGCGTTCGGTGCTGCTGATCGGCCACAATCCGGGTCTGCACGAATTGGCGCTGAACCTGCTGGCGCCCAGCACGCCCGCCTCGCCCGGGTTGTTCCGCCTGCGGGATGCCTACCCGACCGGCGCGCTGTGCGAGTTCGCCGTGGCCGCGCCCTGGCATGGGCTGACCGATGGCGGCGGCCACCTGATGGGCTTCATCGCGCCGCGCGACCTGCCCGGAGCGGATCAGCTGAATGAGCCCGAAGAGGACCACGCCTGAGCATGGCCTGCCTCTGGGCCGGCCCGATGCCGGCGGCTTGACCTGCATGGACATCATCATCCCGCCCGAGGCGCTGAACCGCACGCTGCGCCACCCCGCCCTGCGCGCCCATGGCCCCTCCCGCGCCGTCTGGCAGGCGGTGGAAGGCGAAATCTTCAGCGGCCGCCAGCGGCGCCTCAGCCGCGGCGACGCGACGCTGGAGATCACCCTGCTGCAAGGCGTGCTGCGCGGCGGGCCGGTGGAGCGCCCGATTCAGCGTCTGGCGGTGACGGGCGAGGGCGCTGCGATGTTCGGGGCCGAGATGGCCCAGACCCTGCCCCTGCTGCCGGCCATGCGCGATCTCGCGACCGAGGCCGCGGCGATGGCCGGCCTGGCCCCCGCCCGCATGCCTACCCTCTCCGGCCAGACCGGCACCGCGGGCGCTCTGGCGGCGGCCATTCGCGAGGGGCTGGCCGCGCTGCTGACGCATGGTCCGAATTGCCGGGCCGATGCGCCGCCGCTGGGGGTGCACCAATCGCGCGTCGCGTTGCGCCGCATGCGCTCGGTGCTGAAGCTGTTCCGGCCCGCGGTGGCGTCGCTGCTGCGCCCGGGTGAATTCGCAGCCTTCGATGGCCGGCTGAAGGCCCTGGCCGCAGCACTCGGCCCGGCGCGGGACTGGGATGTCTTCCTGGGCGGGATGGCCGTGCGGATGCAGGCGGCGCTGCCCGGCGAGAAGCGCCTGCGCCCGATGCTGCTGGCGGCGCGCAAGGCCAGGCTGGCCGGCTACCGGCCGCTGCCCGCGCTGCTCTCGGGGCCGGGTTTCCGCGCCACCATCTGGGCCGGCATTGCGATCGCGGAGCGGCTGGAGGCGGTGGAGGCGCAGGAGGACCTGATGCATTTCGCCGCCCATGTGCTGGGCCGCCGCCATCGCCGGTTGCGCCGGGGCGGTGAGAATATCGAACTCCTGCCGGCGGCCGAGTTGCACGCCTTGCGCCTGGACGCCAAGCGCCTGCGATACGCGACCGAATTGCTGGCCCCGCTCTGGCCCGGCCAGGCGCCTCGGCGCTATTTGCGGCGGCTGATGAAACTCCAGGATGCGCTCGGCCTGGCCAATGATGCCGATGTCGCGCGCGGCCTGGTGCGGGGCCTGGGCACCAGCGGCTGGGCCCTGGGCCTGGCCGAGGGTTTTGCCCTGGCCGGTGCCGCCGGCAGCCGCGACATGGCCCTGGACGCCTGGGCGGATTGGCAGAAATCAAAGCGTTTCTGGCGGGATGCATGAAGCGAGACGTGAAGGCCGGGCGCCAACATATTGACGCTTCACGTTTCCGAAATATGTCGTAACAAGCGGGTTGCCATGTGGGTGCAGCCCGGGTTAACGCTCGCTGATGCGACGTCGACGCATCTTCAGGCCGGCCCGTGACACACGGCGTATGGGCCGGGCATTCGCCATTCTCGCCAGCGGCGGGCTGCTGCTTGTGCTGACCGCGATCCTTCGCCCCGGCGATCTGCTCGGCTCGGCTCCCCGCACGGCGGACTGGCACTCCGGCGCGCGCGATGTGCGGGTGGTGGATGGCGAAACGCTGCATCTGGGTGACCGGGTGCTGCGGCTCTATGGCGTCGATGCACCGGCGCGTGGCGAGGCCTGCGCGGGCATGGCCGATTGCGGCGGCATGGCGGCGGCCGAACTGGCCATTCTTGTGCGCGACCGTGCGTTGGAGTGCCAGATCCACGGTCGGGACAGTTTTGGCCGCGGTCTGGGTATTTGCCGCGCCGGCGGCATCGAGGTGAATGCCTCGATGGTTGCCTCGGGCTGGGCGCGGGCCGAAGCCAGCGCCGTGCCCTCGCTCTCGACACTCGAAGCCACCGCGCGCATCGCCAAGCGCGGCATGTGGGCCGAAACGGCGCGCTGAGGCCTCGGCCCGCGCTTTTGGCAAGGTTGCGAAAAACGCGCCCTGCGCCTCGGTGGACAAGGCGGTGGGCTGGACTAAGCTGCACCGCAATATGAACAAGCCCAGGGCGCGCCGCCCCGGGCGGCAGAGGACGGCATCAGCAATGAGCAGCTTGACCAAAACCGGCACCGTAACGGTGAGCCTTGACGGCACCAACAAGAGTTCCACCCTACCCCTGCTGGAAGGCACGCTGGGTACGCCGGTGGCCGATATCCGCAAGCTCTACAACGAACTGGGCGTGTTCACCTTCGACCCGGGCTATGGCGAGACGGCGAGCTGCGAGAGCAAGATCACCTATATCGACGGCGACAACGGCATCCTGCTCTATCGCGGCTACCCGATCGACCAGCTGGCCGAGCAGAGCGACTTCGTCGAGGTCTGCTACCTGCTGATGAACGGCGAATTGCCGAATGCGGCCGAACTCGCCGAGTTCAAGCGGGGTGTGACCTACCACACCATGGTGCATGAGCAGATCCGCAGGTTCTTCGACGGTTTCCGCCGCGACGCCCACCCCATGGCCATCATGTGCGGCGTGGTGGGCGCGCTGGCCGCCTTCTACCATGACAACATCAACATGACCGACCCGCGCCAGCGCGAGATCGCGGCCTTCCGGCTGATCGCCAAGGTGCCGACGATCGCGGCCATGGCATATAAATACGCCCTCGGCCAGCCCTTCGTATATCCGCGCAACGACCTGAGCTACGCCGGCAACTTCCTGCACATGCTGAACTCGGTCCCGGCCGAGCCCTATCATGTCAGCCCGGTGCTGGAAAAGGCGATGGACCGCATCCTGGTCCTGCATGCCGATCACGAGCAGAACGCCAGCACCTCCACGGTGCGCCTCGCGGGCTCGACCGGCGCCAACCCCTTCGCCTGCATCGCCGCCGGCATCGCCGCACTCTGGGGTCCGGCGCATGGCGGCGCCAATGAGGCGGTGCTGAAGATGCTCGCAGAGATCGGCACCCCTGACAAAATTCCGCAGTTCATCGCCGAGGTGAAGGACAAGAACAGCCACACCAAACTCATGGGCTTCGGCCACCGCGTGTACAAGAATTTCGACCCGCGCGCCAAGATCATGAAGGAGAGCTGCCATGAGGTGCTGGCAGAACTGGGCATCAAGGATGAGCCGCTGCTGAACATGGCGATGGAGATGGAGCGGATCGCGCTGACGGATGATTATTTCGTCTCGCGCAAGTTGTATCCGAACGTCGATTTCTATTCAGGTATCATCCTGAAGGCGATGGGCATCCCGACCTCGATGTTCACGGTGATCTTTGCCGTGGCGCGGACCATCGGCTGGGTCAGCCAGTGGAAGGAACTGGTCGAGGATCCGGCCCAGCGCATCGGCCGGCCGCGCCAGGCCTATACCGGCGCGCCGGTGCGGGATTATCAGCCCATCTCCACTCGCGGCTGAAAGCCCTTGTTATCGCAGACAAGGCCCTGAAAAACCTTGTTTGTGTCAACCTATCCACGGGGCATGTGTTGCGACTGTGGATGGAATATTTATTTAAAACTGGGTAAAAAATCACTTCACAGGTAGCTCACACTCCTGTTCACTCCCTCATAGGTTGTGTTCTGAAAGTGATATTCCCCCCATGGGCGACTCCCCCGCTTTCCCTGCCACCCAATCGCTGGACGCACGCGTGCGGCGCTCGCTTGCGGCATGGCCACAACGGCCGCCAGGCATGCCGCGCAACATCAAGCAGCCCGGCACCTGGCTGCGCGCGCGGCCGGACAATTGGACAAAGGCTTGCCAGCCTTTCCTCAAGCTTCCTGGCAGTCGGCATCTGCGCACCCTGCCCGATGGGCTGTGGGTGCATTTCAGCCATGACCCGTCCGACCCCTTCGCCGACATCCTGTGC
The DNA here is from genome assembly GCA_021732665.1 of Acetobacteraceae bacterium. Lineage (GTDB taxonomy): Bacteria > Pseudomonadota > Alphaproteobacteria > Acetobacterales > Acetobacteraceae > Rhodovarius. Next base: position 77,675 of record JAKFUL010000023.1, on the reverse strand, counting down.
ATCGAGGCCTGCTCCTCGCTGACCAACCTTTTGGACAAGCGCAGCCGCTTCGCGCCGAGTGCTGGTTGTCTTCAGGTCTATTGCCCGCTGCCCTGGCTGCTCGCGCCCACCCTGCCGGAGACCACCATCCCGCGCTGGCGCCTCATCGCCCTCTTCACCACCGCGCCGACCGGGCCCGTGGTGCTGCCGGTGCGCGACATCCGTGTCGTCTATGGTTTGCAGGATGAGCATTACGCCGGCTTCTGCGAAAGCCAGATGCCGGCCGCGCATGAGTTCTTCTGCCCGATGGAAGCCCTGATGCAGCCCGGTGGCGACCAGAACCCGCAAATGCGCGCGCTGATGGCGCGAACCTCGGCCGCCGCCAACTTCATGTGCCTGCCCGAGGATCTGCCCGAGCAGCCGCTCTGCCCGGCCAATGACCCGCTGCCCGCGCCGGCGCACAAGGCGCCCAGCCCCGCCACCGGCCTTCGCAAGCGCCGCGCCTCGCCGCCATCGATGCGCTTCATCGACAGCCTCTACGGGTAGCTTGCCGCGCCGCGCCGGTCAGGGCAGAGGAGAAGGATGTTCCCCACCATCCTCCAGGTCCTGCCGGCGCTGCATGCCGGTGGCGTGGAACGCGGCACGCTGGAGATCGCCCAGGCCGTGATCCAGGCCGGCGGCCGCGCCCTGGTGGCCAGCGCCGGCGGGCGGCTGGTGCCGGCGCTGGAAGCGCTGGGCGCGCGGCACTTCGCCCTGCCGCTGGATCGCAAGCTGGGGCTTTGGCAAAACGCCAGCACTTTGGCCAGGCTGGTCGAGGACGAGAATGTCGCCATCATCCATGCCCGCTCCCGCGCGCCGGCCTGGTCCGCCTGGCGCGCCGCGCGGCTGACGGGCGTGCATTTCGTCACCACCTGGCATGGCACCTACAATGAGAATTTCCCAGGCAAGGCGCTCTACAACGGCGTGATGGCCAGGGGCGAGCGGGTGATCGCCATCAGCGATTTCATCCGCGAACATATCCTGGCGCGCCACCCCGCCGCCGCCCCACGGATCCGCACCATCCCGCGCGGGGTGGATGTGGCGCTGTTCGACCCCGGAGCGGTGGCCCCGGCAAGCGTGCAACGGCTGCGCGAGGCCTGGGGCGTGGCTCCTGCCTCCCCCTGCGTGCTGCTGCCCGGCCGGCTGACGCGCTGGAAGGGCCAGGCGGTGCTGATCGAGGCGCTGGGCCGCCTGCCCGCGCCGCCCACCGCTGTGCTGCTGGGCGATGGCCGTCCGGCCTACGCCTCCGAACTGCGCGCCCTGGCCAACGCCCGCGGCGTCCCCCTGGTCCTGGCTGGCCACACCGAGGACATGCCCGCTGCCCTGCTGGCCGCCGACATCATCATCCATGCCAGCACCGACGCCGAGGCCTTCGGCCGCGTGGTCATCGAGGCGCAGGCGATGCAAAGGCCGGTCATCGCCTCCGACCTCGGCGGCCCGCGGGAGACGGTGCGCCCGGGCGAGACCGGCTGGCTCAGCCCGGCCGGCGACGCGGCGGCCCTCGCCCATGCCCTCGCCCAAGTGCTGGCCATGGCGCCGCAGGCCCGCGCGGCCGTGGGTGCGGCCGCCCGCCAGGCCGTATTGGCCCGGTTCAGCACCGCCAGGATGCAGGCCGCAACGCTGGATGTGTACCGGGAGCTGGCGTGAACATCCTGGTCATCAAGCTGGGCGCGCTGGGCGATTTCGTGCAGGGTTTTTCACCCTTCGTCGCCATCCGGGCGCATCACCCCGGCGCGCGGATCACCCTGCTGACCACCCGCCCCTTCGCCGCCCTGGCCGCGGCCAGCCCATGGTTCGACGCGGTCTGGGACGATGGCAGGCCGGATTGGACCGACCTGCCGGCGGTGTTCCGGCTGGCGCGGCGGCTGCGGGCCGGGCGCTTCGGTCGGGTCTATGACCTGCAAACCTCGCCACGCTCCTCACGCTACCGGGCCTTCGTGGGCTGGGGCGCGGAATGGTCGGGGGTGGCGCGCGGCGCCTCCCACCCGCATGCCAACCCCGGGCGCAACGCCATGCACACGGTGGACCGCCAGCGTGAGCAGCTGAGCCTGGCCGGGATCGGCGCTTTCCCCGCTCCCGAGCTGGATTGGCTCGATGGCGATCTGTCAGGCTTCGATCTGCCCGAGCGCTTCGCCCTGCTGCTGCCCGGCGCCTCACCCACCCGCCCGGGCAAGCGCTGGCCGCATTTCGCCGAGGTGATCGGCGCCCTTCCCTTCCCATCCCTGGTCTGCGGCGGCCCGGCCGAGGCGATGCTGGGCAGCATGCTGGCCGAGGCGGGGGCGCGCGACCTGGTCGGCCGCACCTCGCTGCCGCAGCTCGCCGCCATCGCCCGCCGCGCGGTCTTCACTTTAGGCAATGACAGCGGCCCCACGCATCTGGCCGCCGTCGCCGGCAGCCCGACCTGGGCGCTGTTCGGCGCCGAAAGCGACCCCGCGCGCTGCGCCCCGCGCGGCGCGGCCGCGCATTGGCTGCGGCACCTGCCGCTGGCCGGTCTCAGCGCTCAATCGGTGCTGGGGTCGATCGCGGCGGCGGGGGTGTTGTCGGACTGGGGCAGCAGCCATTCCTGACGCACCAGGAAGCCCCCGGCCGGGCCCTCCTGCCGCACGATGCCGCCGATCACCACCAGCAGCGCGTCGATCGAGCCGGCACCGCCCCATTCGCTTTCGCGCAGCGTCATGCCGGTGCGGGCGCGGACCTCGGCGCCCAGCGCCGCCAGCGCCACCGGCCCCTGCGCCTCGGCCATGATGTCGGCGACCGTGGCCTGGATCAGCGCATTGGCGTCCTGGCCGAACATCGCCTCGGCGCCGGCGTCATCGGGCGGCGGCGCCTCCCAGCCCAGGCCGCGCGCCAGGGCGTCCAGCCCGACCACCGCATCGGCGGCGGCGCGCACGATGCGGCCGACCTCGGGGTGGGCCACCAGCTTGGTCCGGCGGTCGGCCGCGCGCAGCCGCAGCAGCAGGGGGACGAAATCGCTGTCGGTGGACATCAGGATGAATTCGTCGAAGCGCGTTGGGGCGGCCAGCGCGTCCATCACGTCGAGGGCGAGGCGTACATCGGCGCCGTTCTTCATCCGGGTCAGCGGCGGGCAATCCACCACCTCGAAGCCCAGCGACTGGAAGGCGCGGCGGAAGGTGCTGAAATAGCTGCGATTGCCCGCCTCGTCGGCGATGTAGCCGGCGGGGTTCATGTAGCAGCGGCGCAACAGCACCCGGCGCGGCGTGTCGCGGGTCAGCCAGTCGAACCATGGCTCCGGGTCGGCGGCGAAGCGATGCGCGACCGCGGGGCCGGCGCCGCTGGCCAGGCCGGAGGCGACATTGTCGAAATCGAGGAAGATCGCGGTGCGAAGGGTGTCATTCGGAGCCATGCCCTAGCTTTGGGCGCAAGCCAGCCCTCCGGCAAGCGCTCTTGACCCTGCAAATGCGCGCGGCGATGGTCCGCTCCCTTTACCTTGAGAAAGTTCGACATGCCCGCCATCACCCTGCCCGACGGTTCCGTTCGCCAGTACGAAGGCGCGGTGACGGGCACCACCATCGCCGCCGATATCGGCCCCGGCCTGCTGAAGGCCGCCATGGTGATGGTGGTGGACGGGGTGCAAAGGGATCTGTCGGAAAGCATCGACCATGATGCCAGCCTGCGCTTCATCACCCGACGCGACCCGGAGGCGCTGGACATCATCCGCCACGACGCGGCGCATGTGTTGGCCGAGGCGGTGCAGGCGCTGTTTCCCGGCACGCAGGTGACGATCGGCCCCTCGATCGAGAACGGCTTCTACTACGACTTCGCCCGCAACGAGCCCTTCACGCCCGAGGATTTCCCGGCGATCGAGGCGAAGATGCGCGAGATCATCGCTGCCAACGCGCCCTTCCAGCGCGAGGTATGGCCGCGCGACAACGCCATCGAATTCTTCGAGGCGCGTGGCGAGCGCTACAAGGCCGAGTTGATCCGCGACCTGGACCCGGCCGTGCCGATTTCCATGTATCGCCAGGGCGACTGGATCGACCTGTGCCGCGGCCCGCATGCGCCCACCACTGGCGCCGTCGGCACCGCCTTCAAGCTGCAGAAAGTGGCCGGCGCCTATTGGCGGGGCGACCATCGGAACGCCATGCTTAGCCGGATCTATGCCACGGCCTGGCGCGACCAGAAGGAGCTGGACGCACACCTCCACATGCTGGAGGAGGCGGAGAAGCGCGACCACCGCCGGATCGGCAAGGAGATGCACCTCTTCCACATGCAGGAGGAGGCGCAGGGGTCGGTCTTCTGGCACCCGCCGGGCTGGAAGCTCTATCGCACCGTGGAGGACTATATGCGCCGCCGGCTCGATGCCGCGGGCTATCAGGAGGTGAAGACGCCGCAGCTGGTCGATCGCAAGCTGTGGGAGGAATCCGGGCACTGGGAGAAATTCCGCTCGGCCATGTTCATCGCCACCGTCGAGGACCAGGACGAGGCGCACAAGATCCACGCGCTGAAGCCGATGAACTGCCCCTGCCACGTCCAGATTTTTAATCAGGGCATCCGCAGCTACAGGGAATTGCCGCTGCGGATGGCGGAGTTCGGCGCCTGCCATCGGTATGAGCCCAGCGGCGCGCTGCATGGCATCATGCGCGTGCGCGCCTTCACCCAGGACGACGCGCATATTTTTTGCGAGGAGCACCAGATCGCCGACGAGACGGTGAAGTTCGTGGCACTCCTCTCCGACATCTATCGCGACCTTGGCTTCCCCGAATTCCGGGTGAAATTCTCCGACCGTCCCGACACCCGCGCCGGCGATGACGCCACCTGGGACCGGGCGGAGGGCGCGCTGAAGCAGGCCTGCCGCATTGCCGGCGTGGAATACGAGCTCAACCCCGGCGAGGGCGCCTTCTATGGCCCGAAGCTGGAGTTCGTGCTGCGCGATGCCATCGGCCGCGACTGGCAATGCGGCACCTTGCAGGTCGATTTCGTGCTGCCGGAGCGCCTGGACGCGCTCTATACCGCGGAGGATGGCGGCCGAAAGCGTCCGGTCATGCTCCACCGCGCCATCCTGGGCAGCTTCGAGCGCTTCCTGGGCATGCTGATCGAGCAATATGCCGGCCGCTTCCCGCTCTGGCTCGCCCCCCGCCAGGTGGTGGTGGCCTCCATTGTCGATGACGCCGCGGATTACGCGCGCGAGGTGGTGGCGGCCCTGAATGCCGCGGGCATCCGCGCCGAGGCCGATACCCGCAACGAGAAGATCAACCGCAAGGTGGTCGACCACATCGAAACCCGCGTGCCGGTGCTGGCGGTGGTGGGGCGGCGCGAGGCGGAGGAGCGGAACGTCGTGCTCCGCCGCCTGCCCGGGCGCGAGCAGGAAAGCCACAGCCTGGCCGATGCGGTAAGAATTCTGGCCGCTGAGGCTACTCCGCCCGACTTGTCAAGCACCAGCACGGTTGCAGTGGACTGAGCGAATCGCCATAACTACGCCGTCACACCAACAGGAGAATCTCCCATACCTCGCAGCCCCATGCCTTCTGCGCCCCAACTGCCCAGCCGAGACGGTCCGCGCGTGAACGAAGATATCCGCGTGCCCCAGGTCCGCCTCATCGACCAGAATGGCGAAATGCTGGGCGTGATGACCTCGCGCGATGCGCTGTACCGGGCCTATTCGGTGGGGCTCGATCTGCTGGAGATCAGTCCGAACGCCGTGCCGCCGGTGTGCAAGATCACCGATTACGGCAAGTTCAAGTACGAGCAGCAGAAGAAGGCCAACGAGGCCCGCAAGAAGCAGAAGGTCGTCGAAATCAAGGAAATCAAGGTTCGCCCGAACATTGATGACCATGACTACGATACCAAGATGAAGCAGATGAAGGGCTTCATCGCCGATGGCGACAAGGTGAAGGTCACGCTGCGGTTCCGCGGCCGCGAAATGGCGCACCAGGATCTGGGCGTGAAGGTGCTGGAACGGGTGAAGGCGGAGCTGGCGGAGCTGGCCAAGGTCGAGAGCATGCCGCGCCTGGAGAACCGTCAGATGATCATGGTGCTCGCGCCCAAGTAACCCTCGCGGCCCCGGAGGCTAACACCTTCAGGGTTCAGGCGGCGGCCCTTGCGCCGCCTTCCACCAGCGACGTCAGCCCCCTTATTGCCGGCGTTTCAAGGCCATTGAAACGCAAACGCAGGGTGGTTCCACCCTGGGCGACTTCAACCACCTCGACCGGCAGGCTTATGCCGGGAAGCCTGGATGGCAGGCGCAGCGTTCCCTGACCGCTACCGGCAGCCAGCAGGCCAGCGGGCAACTCCACCGCGCAACCGCCGGCCGAAATGTTGATCACGGTCACCCGGCCCCCGCCTGGCAACCCGCATCCCGTCAGCTCGCCATCCAGCCGCAGGGCGACGCGTGGGGCGCTGCGCCGGTCGACCTCCGGCGCCGCCTCCCGCACCACCCGCACCAGCGTCTCCCGCAGCGTCACGATCGCCTGGCCCGCGGATTTGCTCCGTTCCCGCACTTCCTGCGATTTGTTGCCGGTTTGCCGTGCCCCGTCGGAGACGACGGCGATGCGCTGCGCCACCTCGCGCGCTGCCGCCGCGGTCTGGGCAACGGCGCGGGAAATCTCCTGCGTCGCCGCCGCCTGCTCCTCCATCGCGCCGGCGATGGCCAGGGAGGATTCGGAGACAGCCCCGACCGCGTCGGCCATCTCGCCGATGACGGCGACAGCACCTTCCGTCGCCGCGGCAATCTCGCTGACCTGGCGGGAGATGTCCTCGGTGGCCTTGGCGGTCTGCGCCGCCAGCGACTTCACCTCGCCCGCCACCACGGCGAAGCCCTTGCCCGCGTCGCCCGCCCGGGCCGCCTCGATCGTCGCGTTGAGCGCCAGCAGGTTGGTCTGGCCGGCAATGTTGGCGATCAACCGGGCGATGCCGCCGATGCGCTCGACTTCGGCGGCCAGCGTCGCGATCCGCGCCCGCCCCTCGCCGGCGCGGTTGGCCGCCTGCCGCGTGGCGGTGTCGGCGTTCGACACCTGCTGGGTGATTTCGCGGATCGATGCGCCCAATTGCTCGGCGGCGCTGGCGACGGCCTCGATGTTGTTGCGCGCCGTCTCCGCGGCCTCCAGGACGGATTGGCTGTCGTTCGCCATGGCTTCCGCCGTGCCGGCCATGACGAGCGCATCCGCCGACATCGCCTCCATGCGCGCCTCCACGCCCCGTACGGCGGCGCCGGATTCGCTTTCGACCTGGTTGGCCATCGCCCGCAGGGCGGTGTTGCGGGCGTCATCGGCCGTCAGGCGTGCCTGCGCTGCCATGCCGCGCTCGGCTTCCGCGCGGCGCAGGCTTTCCTGGAAGACCACGACGGCGCGGGCGAGCATGCCCACCTCATCGCCCCGGTGGCCATACGGCACCGCGACGTTGAGTTCATGGCGCGACAACGTCTCGGTCGCCGCCGTCAGCTGCGCCATGGGCCGGGTGACGCGCACGACGATGCACAGCCCGGCGCACAGCAGCAGCAGCACCGTCAGCCCAGCCAGGACCTGCTGCGTCAGCGCGGCAGCCTCGGCGCTGCCGGCGGCGGCGGCAACCCCGCGTTCCGCGGCCGCGATCTGCGCGTCCAGCACCGCGCTGATCGCCTCGGTCAGGGGATCGATGGCGGGGTAGAGCCGTTGCAGGACGACAGGTTCGAGCATGGCCGGGTCCTCGGCCGCGATCGCCTGGTTGATCTCGGCCAGAACACCATCAGCGGCGCGCTTGCGGGCAACGGCGTCGGCCATCAGTGGCCTGGCTTCCGGCGAGAGTCGCGCCGATTGCAAGGCCCGCCACGCGGTGTCGATGGTGGTGGCGGCATCACGCAGCGCAGCGCGCCCCTCCGGCCACGCCATCCCACCATTTCGCAGCTTGTGCGACGCATCGACCACGCTGACCGCGAAGGCGTCGGACAGCGCCTTCAGCCGCACCATCGAGGCCAGCTCCTCGCGTTCGAGGCTGTGCAGCGCCCGGGACGACAGCGAAAGCGACTGCGCGCCGTACAGCATGGCGCCCGTGCTCAGCAGACCGACGGCCAGCAACAACCCGAGAATAACCGGTGCGATCTTCAGATTCATGCACGATCCCCTCACGTGGCAAGCGTCCGGGGGAGGTTATGGACATGCCGCGTTAACGCCGCGTTCCCGCCGGGTGCTACGCCTCAAAGCGCGTAAAGCAGCCCCTTTAGATAGGCGCTCTCCGGCAACATCGGGTGCACCGGATGATCTGCCCCGGCGCCGCCGGAGAAGATCAGCCGCCCCTCCCTTCGCGCCCGGTAAATCCCGTGCGCCGTGGCGTCGATGAATTCGCCGGGGCTGACATGATGCGAGCAGCTGGCGATGAACAGGAAGCCGCCCGGGTTGACCATGCCGGCGCAGAAGCGCGCGAGCTGCGCATAGGCGCGCAAGGCATTGGGATTGTCCCGGCGCGCCTTGGCGAAGGCCGGCGGGTCGGCCACCACCACGTCGAAACGCTGCCCCTCGCCATGCCAATTCTCGAGCGTGGCCATCGCCTCGCCGCGATGCACCGTCACCTGTGCAAGGCCATGCGCGGCGGCGGTGCGGCTTGCCAGTTCCAGCGCGGCCTCGCTGCGGTCCAGCAGCGTGACATGCGCCGCACCCGCGGCGGCGGCTGCCAGGCCGAAGCCGCCGGTGTGGCAGAAGGCATCCAGCACCCGCGCGCCGGCGCACAACGCCGCCACCCGGGCGCGGTTCTCCCGCTGGTCGTGGAACCACCCGGTCTTCTGGCCATTCAGCAGGTCGAGCTCGAAACGCAGGCGGCCCTCCTCGACCCAGGCGGTGGCGTCATCGCCCAGCAGCAATCCGGTGTGCTCCTCCAGCCCCTCCAGCTTGCGGACCGGGCTGTCATTGCGGGCCACCACCGCGCGGGGCGAGATCAGGGCCCGCAACGCGGCCAGGATATTCGGCGTCGCGCGCTCCATCCCCGCGGTATTGGCCTGCAACGCCAGCACATCGCCATAGCGGTCGATCACCAGTCCGGGCAGGCCGTCGGCCTCGGCATGCACCAGGCGGTAATGCGGGGCGGCGAAGAGTTTCTGCCGCAGCGCCAACGCGGTGCCGATGCGCGCCTCGAACCAGGCGGCATCGGGCATGGCCTCCGGGTCGCGGTCCAGCAGCCGCGCCGCCATCAGGCTGTGCGGGTTGAATTGCCAGATGCCGCGCCGCGCGCCGTCATCGCCTTCAAGCCGCACGATGCTCCCGGGCGGCAGGCTTCGCACCGCATGGTTCATCGCCACTTCGTTGGAAAAAATCCAAGGGTGGCCGGTCTTGGCCCGGGTGTCGCGGCCGGGCAGGAGTTTGACGGTGGGGAACATGCCCCCTTATCCGCGTGAAGCCAGCACCACGCCAGCCAGGGTCAGCGTCATCGCCGCCGCCTCCCGCAGCCCGAATGGCTCGGCCAGGAAAATCGCCGCGCCCGCAACGCCGACCATGGGTGCCAGCAGCATGGCCACCGTGGCGAAGGTGGCGGGCACGCGCTTGATCGCCTCGAACCAGGTCAGATAGGCGAGGCCGAGCGGCACCGCCGTCATCCAGCCCATGAAGATCCAGCCCTGGGTGGAGAGCGTGCCCCAGCGTTGCGTCTCGAAGGCAAGCCCCAGAAGCAGCAACGGCAGGCAGCCTAAGCCTACCTGCCAGGCCACGGCGGCCACCGGCGGCATGGCCAACGGGTAGCGCTTGCCCAGCACGGTGCCGAGCGCGAAGAGCAGCGGTGCGGCCGCCATCAGCGCGATGCCCGGCGCCTTCGCCAGGCCCAGTTCCAGCCCCTGGCCGGCGAACAACAGCACGACGCCCGAGAGCGACAGCCCCAGCGCCAGCAGCCGGCGCGGCGTCGGCGCTTCGCCCAGCACCGGCCAGGCGAAGAGCGCCGCCCAGACCGGCACGGTATAGGCCACGATCGCGCCTTCGCTGGCGCCCAGCCAGCTCAGCCCGTAGGTCGCGAGACCCATCCAGGCCGTGACGTTCAGCAAGGTGGCCAGCAGCAGCCGCGGCCACATCCCCGCCGGCACGCGAAGCGAGACGCCGAACAGCGTAGCACCCAGCGCGAAGCCCAGCCCCGCCGCCACGCCGGACACGCCGCGGGCGGAGAGCGGCGGCAACTCGGTCAGCAGCAGCTTGAGCAGCGGCCAGTTGCTGCCCCAGCCGAAGGCTGTGGCCACCAGCAGCGCGATGCCCGTGGCGCTTACGCCAGCAGATGGCATTCGGCGCCGTCCACCAGCGGCGGGGTCTCGACCGAGCAGCGCGCAATGGCGACCGGGCAACGCGGGTGGAAGCGGCAGCCGGGCGGGATGTTCGCGGGGTCGGGCAGCACGTCGCCCAGGCCGACATCAGGCACGCCCAGGCCGGGCTCGGGCGTCAGCACCGAGGCCAGCAGGGCGCGCGTATAGGGGTGCCGGGGGTTGGCGAAGAGCGCCCGCGCCGGCGCCTCCTCGACGATGCGTCCCAGATACATCACCGCGACCGTATCGGCGATGTGCTCGACCACGGCCAGGTTGTGGCTGATGAACAATGTCGTGAGGTTCAGCCCGCGGCGCAGATCGCCGAGCAGGTTGAGGATCTGCGACTGCACCGAGACATCGAGCGCGGAGGTCGGCTCGTCGCAGAGCAGGATGCGCGGGCCGAGGACCAGGGCGCGGGCGATGGCCACACGTTGGCGCTGGCCACCCGATAGCTGCGCCGGGGTGCGCCCGGCCATGTCGGGCGAGATGCCGACCTGTTCCAGCATCTCGGCCACGCGGGCGCGCGTCTTGGCCCCGGCGGTGCCCTGCGCCACCAGCGGCATGGCGACGATGTCGCCGATCCGCCGGCGCGGGTTGAGCGAGGAGAAAGGGTCCTGGAAGACCGGCTGGATGAGGCGGGCGCGGGCGCGGCGATCCAGCCGCAACAGGTTCTGTCCCTCCACCAGCACCTCACCGGCCGAGGGCGGCAGCAGGCCGAGGATCAGGCGCGCCAGGGTGGATTTGCCGCAGCCGCTCTCGCCCACGATGCCCAGCGTGGCGCCGGCGGGGATGGAGAGCGTCACCCCATCGACCGCGCGCACCTGCTTCGCTGTGCCGAAAAGCCCCTGCTTCACGCGGAAATGCTTTTGCAGGCCCCGGATTTCGATCGCCGGGGTGCTGCTGCCGGGCCGCTTCAGCTCTCCGCGCCGTTCGGCGCTGCGACCATCGGGCGGGATCATGCGTCGATCACGCAGCGAAAGAGATGCGCAGTGCCGCGCATCGGCACGGGGGCCGCGCAGGCCTCATGCGCCAGCGAACAGCGCGAGCGGAAGCCGCAGCCGGAAAAACCAGGCGTCAGCTTGGGCACCATGCCCGGAATGCTGCCGAGCGGCGCGCCGGGCGCCACCTTGCCGGGGATGGGCAGGCAGTCCAGCAGCCCCCGCGTATAGGGGTGGCGCGGTGCCGCGAAGAGATCGGCGGTGGCGGCATTCTCCACCACCTCGCCGGCATACATCACCGAGACGCGGTGGGCGACGCGCGCGACCACACCCAGATCATGGGTGATCAGCAGCAGCGCCAGCCCCAGATCGGCCTGGAGTTGCGCCAGAAGCCGCAGGATCTGCGCCTGGATGGTGACGTCGAGTGCTGTGGTCGGCTCGTCGGCGATCAGCAGCTCGGGGTCGTTCATCAGCGCCATGGCGATCATCACCCGCTGCCGCAGCCCACCCGAGAGCTGGTGCGGGAACTGCCCCAGACGCATGCCCGGCGCCGTGATGCCGACCCGGCCCAGCAGCTCCGCCGCCCGGTCCAGCGCCGCCTGCCTGGTGCCGCCGAGATGGCGGGTGCGGACCTCGGCCATCTGGCTGCCCACGGTGTAGGCGGGGTTGAGGCTGGTCATCGGCTCCTGGAAGATCATCGCCATGCGGTGGCCGCGCAGGCGCGACATGTCCCGTTCGGAAAGCCGGGAGATGTCGCGGCCGTCGAATTCCATCCGCCTGACACGCCGCGTGGCGCCGCGCGCCAGCAGCCCCATGATGGCCAGCGAGGTGACGGATTTGCCGCAGCCGCTCTCGCCCACGATGCAATGCGTCTCGCCGCGTGCCACGGAAAAATCAGCGCCGCGCACAGCCGCGGTCTGGCCAAACGTGACTTCCAGCCCTTCGATTTCCAGCAGGCTCACGACGGCGCCGCCCCGAACAGGTCGCGCAACCCATCGCCCAGCAGGTTGATGGCCAGCACCAGGGTGAAAAGTGCCACGCCGGGGATCCAGATCACCCAGGCGGAGAAGAACATGAAGTCGCGCCCCTCGGCGATCATCAGCCCCCAGCTTGGCAGGGGCGGCGGTACGCCAAGGCCGAGGAAGGAAAGTGCGGCTTCCAGCAGGATGGCGAGTGCCATTTCCAGCGTGCCGACCACGGCCAGATGCGTCATGATGTTGGGCAGCACCTCGCTGACCAGGATGCGGGGCGTGGAGCTGCCGGCTGCCCAGGCAGCCGCCACGTAATCCAGGTTGCGCACCTGCATCGTGGTGGCCCGCGCCACCACCGCGAAACGGTCCCACAACAACAGCCCCAGCACGGTGACGACGAGCGTGGTGGAGGAGCCAAGCAGCCCAACCACGGCAAGCGCCACCAGCACCACGGGAATGGACAGCCGGCAGGTGATGAGGAACAGCACCACATCATCCACCCGGCCGCCGAAGAATCCGCCCAGCACCCCCAGCGTGATGCCGATGGCCCCCGAGACCACCACCACCATGGCACCAATGATCAGCGAGACCCGCGCGCCATAGATCAGCCGCGAGAGGTAGTCGCGGCCCAGCTGGTCGGTGCCCAGCAGGTGCTCGGGCCGGCTTCCCTCCATCCAGAAAGGCACGGCCAGGCGCCGCGTGAGGTCCTGCGCATAGGGGTCATGCGGCGCGATCCAGGGTGCCAGGATGGCGGCCAGCGTCACCAGCAGCAGCAGGCCGCCACCGAGCCAGATACCCGCCCGCCTCATCGCCGCAGCCTCGGGTCCAGCACCGCGTTGAACAGATCGGCCAGCAGCGTCAGCACGACGTAAATGACGGCCAGCACCAGGACCACCGCCTGCACCACCGGAAAATCGTTCTTGGTGATGCTCTCCCAGGCCAGGAATCCCACGCCATGCAGCGCGAAGACCGTCTCGATGACGATGGAGCCGCCGAGCATGAAACCGAGCTGCACCGAGGCGATGGAGACCACCGGCAAGGCCGCGTTGCGCAGCGCATGCTTGAACAGGATGGAGAAACGCGACAGGCCCTTGGCGCGGGCGGTGCGGATATAGTCGCTGGCCAGCGACTGGATCATGCCCGAGCGGGTGAGGCGGGTCAGCGCCGGTATCGCCGAAAACGCCAGCACGGTGCCGGGCATGACAAAATGCTCCCAGGACCCGGTGCCGCTCACCGGCAGCCAGCCGAGCTGCAGGCCGAAGAAGATCATCGCAATCAGCCCGAGCCAGAAGCTGGGCATCGCCTGGCCGATCATGGCGAAGAGCTGCACCAGCCGGTCGATCCAGGACCCCTCCCGCACCGCGGCGAGGATGCCGAGCGGAATGGACACGACGAGCGCGATCCCCAGGCCCACGAAGCCGAGCGTGAGGGTGATGGGCATGCGCTCGGCGATCAGGGTGGAGACGCGGGACTTGAAGAAATAGCTCTCGCCGAAATCGCCCACCGCCGCGCGGCCGACCCAGGCGATGAATTGTTCCGGCAGCGGCCGGTCCAGCCCATAGGCGCGGCGAATGACCGCCACATCCTCCAGCGTGGCGGAGGGCCCGGCGATGGAGATCGCGAGGTCGCCGGACAGCCTGGTGAGCGTGAAGGCCAGCGTCAGCACCGTCAGCGCCACGCAGGCCGCTAGGATCAGGCGGCGAAGAAGGAAGGATGCCATTGCGGTGCAGCGTAGAGGGGCCGTGCCATGCGCCGCAAGCCATGCGGGGCTTGCCCGGACGCAGCACCTCCCGCAAAGGTGAGACGGGGGACCCGCGCGTGATTTTCGCCAGCTTCGAATTCCTGTTCCTGTTCCTGCCCGTTTTCTTCGCGGTGTATTTCCTCACGCCCTTCGCCCTGAGGAACTGGCCGATCCTGATCCTCTCCTGGGCCTTCTATGCCTGGTGGCGGGTGGATTTCCTGGCCTTGCTGGGCGGGGTCACGCTGTTCACCTTCTTCGTGGCGCTCAGGCTGCATGCGGCGGAGGAGGCGGCGCGCGGGCGATGGTTGACCATCGGCCTGCTCGGGAATCTCGGCGTGCTGGCCTATTTCAAATACGCCAATTTCGGCGTGGACAGCTTCAACCAGGTGATGGCCGCCGCGGGCTTTTCGACCGTGAACTGGACAGACATCGTCCTGCCCATCGGCCTGTCCTTCTACGTGCTGCAATCCGTGTCGTATCTGATCGACGTCTACCGCCGCGACGTGCCGGTCAGCATGAGTTTTGTGAACTATGCCGCCTACAAGGCGATCTTCTCGCAGCTCATCGCCGGCCCCATCGTGCGCTATGCCGAGATCGAGCGGGAGCTGAAAAGCCGCGAGCATTCGCTGGCCCTGTTCGGCGCCGGCGCCCGGCGTTTCATGACCGGCTTCGCCATGAAGGTGGTGATCGCCGACACGCTCTCGCCGCTGGTCGATGCCGTCTATGCCCTGCCCTCGCCCAGCGCGGCCGAGGCCTGGGCGGGGGCGCTGGCCTATACCTTGCAGCTGTTCTTCGATTTCGCCGGCTATTCGGCCATGGCGATCGGCCTGGCCATGATGATCGGCTTCCACTTCCCGGAAAATTTCGCCAACCCCTACCTGGCCGGGTCAATCCAGGAATTCTGGCAGCGCTGGCACATGACCTTGAGTCGCTTCCTGCGCGACTACCTCTACATCTCGCTCGGCGGCAACCGGCGCGGCGCCTTCCGAACCTATGTGAACCTGCTGGCCACCATGGTGATCGGCGGCTTCTGGCATGGCGCGAACTGGACTTTCATCGTGTGGGGCTTCTGGCATGGCGGGCTCTTGGCCTTGCATCGCTTCTGGCGTGCCTCGGGCGGCGGGCCGCTGCCCTATGCCATCGGCCTGCCCATCACCTTCCTCTGCGTCGTGCTGGGCTGGGTCGTCTTCCGCGCGCATGACATCCACGAGGCCATCCGCATCTACGCCGCCATGGCCGGGCAGAATGGCTGGGCAATGACCGACGCCCTGTCCTGGCAGATCCTGCCCGAGCAATCCTGGGTCATGCTGCTGGGCCTGGTGCTCTGCGCCCTGCCCGGCCTCGGCTCCTGGCTTCCCTGGCAGCGCGAGCCCGCGGCAATTCGTGGCATCTGGCGGTTCGGCTGGCAGATCGGGCCGTCATTGGCCTTCCTGCTCGCGGTGGTGCTGCTCTACAGCCGCGCCGCCGTGCCTTTCCTGTATTTCCAGTTCTGAGGGGGCGGCCATGGCATTCCTCGATATCGCCAGGGCGGGTGGCAGGCGGGCTTCGGTGGCGCAGGGGCTATTCGCCCTCGCCTGGCTGGCTTTCGGCGCCTGGCAGGCGGTGGCGGCGCTGCGCAGCCCGGCGGCCGAGGCGCGCCTGACCCCCACACTGAACACCGAGGCCTTCTGGGCCGGCCGCACCGCCGCCGCCATCAACCACGTCATGGCGCATGAGCTGCCGGTCGACCCCCTGCTGCGCGGCGCCGGCGGGCTGCTGCGCTGGGGCGTCTTCGGTTCCGGCGGTCCCCAGGCGCGGGTGGGCTGCGAGGGCTGGCTGTACCTGACCGAGGAGCTGCGCCCCTGGCCGGGTGCCGAGGCCGCCATGGCCGAACGCGCCCAGGGCCTGGCCCGCATGCAGCGCGAGCTGGCGGGGCGCGGCATCACGCTCCTCATCGCCGTCGCCCCCGACAAGGCGCGGGTCCATCCCGAGCATCTCTGCGGCGCGCCGCTCTCGGCCCAGGCGCGGGGGCGGCACGAGGCCTTCACCGCCCTGCTCGCCCAGGCCGGCGCCAGCCGGGTGGAGACCCTGGCCCCGCTGCTGGCGGCGCGGCGGGAGAATGACCTCTGGCTGCGCACCGACACGCATTGGAACCAGCGCGGCGCGGCGCTGATGGCCGACTTGATCGCCCAGGCCGCCCGCCCCCTGCCGCTGGAACGGCCGAACAATTTCACCACCCGCCGCGCCCCCGCGGCCCCGGTGGCCGGCGACCTGCTGCGCATCATGAACCTGGAGATGGTCCCCGATCCCTGGCGCCCGGCGCCCGACATCATCGGCCTGGCCCGCACCACGGCACCCGAGGCCGGGGGCGGGCTGCTGGATGAGGCGGCGGCGCCGGAGGTGGTGCTGCTGGGTTCCAGCTATTCACTGAACGGCAATTTCCACGGCGCGCTGCAACAGGCGCTGGGCGCGCCGGTGGTCAATTTCGCCCTGGCCGGCGGCGGTTTCGCGGGCAGCGCCATCAGCTACTTCGCCAGCGAGGCCTGGCGCCAGACACCGCCGCGCCTGATCGTCTGGGAGGTGCTGGAGCGCGCCCTTGGCCAGCCGGTCTCGGCGGCGGAGCGTGCGATGCTGATCGGCGCCTGGCGGTAGCGCGGCCAGGATTCCGCTGAGCGCCTCGGCCGGATGCGCAATTCACCAGGCTGTCATGGAAATGGCGCGCGGCCCGACTATCTCTGCCGGAGGCGTCGGAGATGAACTCGACGTTATATTCGGGATGGGATCTCATGGATCGTCGCATGTTGCTCGCGGCCGGCACTGGTCTGGCCACGCTTCTCGCCACCGCCGGCGCCCAGGCCCAACCGCAGGGCAGCGCGCCGGGCGGCGGCAACGTGATCTTCTTCCACCCCGACGGCTTCGGGGTGAACCATTGGGGTGCGACGCGCATGGTCACGGTCGGGCCCGATGGCCGGCTGAACTGGGACCGCCTGCCGCACACCGCGGTCTATCTCGGCCATATGCGTGACGCGCTGACCGGCACCTCGCATGGCGGCGCCACCACCCATGCCTATGGCGTGCGGGTGCAGGCCGACAGCTTCGGCCAGGATGGCGCGACCCCCATCGCGGCGCTCTCCGGCTTCCAGGGCTCCATCGCGCAGGAGGCGATGGCGCGCGGGAAGGCGGTTGGCCTGGTCAATTCCGGCGCCACCTACGAGCCGGGCACAGCGGCCTTCGTCGCCTCCACCGCGCGGCGCAATAGCCTGGAGGAGATCACCCGCCTCGTCGCCGAGAGCGGTGTGGCGGTGCAGCTCGCGGGCGGCGAGCGCTGGTACCTGCCGCAGGGCGTGGCCGGCCGCTTCGGCCCCGGCGCGCGGACCGATGGCCGCAACCTGGTCGAGGAGCTGCGCGGCCGCGGCTACACCATGGTCTTCACCCGCGAGGAGCTGGCCGCGGTGCCGGCCGGCACCCAGCGCCTGTGGGGCATCTTCGCCCATGAGCACACCTTCCACGACATGACAGAGGAGGCCCAGCGCGAGCGCAACCTGCCGCATTTCGTGGCCACGGCACCCAGCGTGGCGGAGATGAGCCGCGCCGCGCTGGCCATCCTGTCGGCCGCACCCGGCGGCTTCCTGCTGGTGGCCGAGGAAGAGGGCACCGACAATTTCGGCAACAACAACAATGCCCCCGGCAGCATCCTGGCCGGCCAGCGGGCCGATGAGGCGATCGGCCTTTTCGCCGAGTTCGTCAGCGCCAACCCCAACACGCTCATGCTGACCACGGCCGACAGCGATGCCGGCGGCATGCAGGTGATCGGACCCAATCGCGGCCAGCAGCTTATCCGCGAAGGCCAGCCGCTGCCTGAGCGTGACCGCAACGGCGCCCCGGCCGATGGCCAGACCGGCACCGGCACCACCGCCTGGCTCTCGGCGCCGGACAGGAACGGCGTGCGCCACCCCTTCGCCATCGTCTGGTCGACCCTGACCGATGTGTCCGGTGGCATTCTGGTGCGCGGCGTGGGCCGCAATGCCGAGCAGATCAGCCGGGCCGGCACGATGGACAATGTCGACGTCTACCGGATCATGCACCGCACGCTGTTCGGCGGCGCGATCAACTGAAAGCCCTGGTCAGGCCGGCGGTGGGCTGAGCGGCAGGGCTGCCTCGACGGAAACCAGCTCCTCCCGCCGCGGCAGGTCGCCGAGCGACTTCAGTCCGAATTGCTCCAGGAAGCGCGGCGTGGTGCCCCAGAGCGTGGGCCGCCCCGGCACCTCCTTCTTGCCCCGGCCGGTCACCAGGCTCATGTCCAGCAGCTGATCCAGCGTGGACTGGCTGAGCGTGGCGCCGCGGATTTCCTCGATCTCCGGCCGGGTGACGGGCTGGTGGTAGGCGATGATGGCCAGCGTCTCCATCGCCACGCGCGGCAGGCGACGCGGCACCTCGACCACGCGCGTGATGGCGGGTGCGAGGTCGAGTGCGGTGCGGAAGACGAAGCCGCCGGCGATCTCCACCAGCTCCACCGGCCGGCCGGCGCAGCGCGCCTGAAGCGCTGTCAGCACGGCGGGCGCATGCGTGCCCATGGGCAGCGCCATTTGCAGCCGCTCGGGCTTCACCGGGCGGTCACTGGCGAAGATCAGCGCCTCGGCCACGCGCAGCGCGTGTTCGAAAACGGCGGGGTCGGGCTCAGGCAGCGTGTCCAATGGCCCCTCCCTGGGCGAGACGGATCATCAGCGGCCCGAAGGCCTCGTCCTGGCGCAGCTCCAGCCCGCCGCCGCGGGCCTCCTCCAGGGCGGCGATCAGGCCGCTGGCCAATGCCGCGCGGCGTTCCAGCGGCGTGGCCAGCCCGGGCGGCAGAAACCCCTGCAACACCGTCCAGCCCGGCGCGCTGCCGAGCAGCGCGCGCAGCCGCGCCATCGCCTCGGCCACCGAGAAAAGCCTTCGCGGCTTTGGCGCATAGGGCTGGGCCGCGGTGGCGCGGCGGCGCGCGGCGGCATAGGCGCGCAGCAAGGCCGGCAGATCGGCCACAATGCCCGAGCGATCCTCCAGGCGCAGGATTTCCGGCTCGCCGCGGCCGAAGCTGTCGCGGCCCAGCTGCACCTGGCCGCCCAGCCAGAAGGCGGCGTGGCGCATCCGGTCCAGCTCGGCCAGGCGTTCGGTGAGCCGTTCGGCCAGAAGCTCGGCATCTTCCTCGGGCTCGGCCTCGTCGGGCAGCAGCAGGCGCGACTTCAGCCAGGTCAACCAGGCCGCCATCACCAGCCAATCGGCGGCAATCTCCAGCCGCACCGCCCGCGCGCCCTCCAGCACCGCCACATACTGGTCGACCAGCGCCACGATGCTGATGCGGCGGATATCGACCTTCTGCGCGCGGGCGAGATCCAGCAGCAGGTCGAGCGGGCCTTCGAAACCTTCGAGGTTGAGTGCCAGCGCCTCACTCATGCCGGGTGGCCCGCGGCGCGCAGCAACAGCGAAAACACCGGCGCCACCAGGCTCCGAAGCGCCCAGGCCATGACATCGAGCTCGGACGAGATGCGCGGCAGAATGAACAGCAGGCCCATCACGACCAGAAGACCGTAGCGCTCGATCTCGGCAAAACGCCGCGCCAGGGGCCAGGGCAGCAGGGCGGTGACCACCCGGCCGCCATCCAGCGGCGGAATGGGCAGCATGTTGAACACCGCCAGCACCAGGTTCACCACCATGAAAAGCGCCACGGAACGATACATCAGCGCCGCCTCATCCGGCCCCAGCAGCCCGGCGAAATGGGCCGCCAATGCCGCGACGAAGGCCAGCAGCACGTTCATCCCGGGCCCCGCCAGCGCCACCCACATCATGCCCCAGCGGGGGTTGTGCAGCCGGCGGATATCGACCGGCACGGGCTTGGCCCAGCCGAACATCGCCTCCACCCGGCCGATCGTCAGCAACTGGGTGACAAGCAAGATGCCGGGAATGAGCAGCGTGCCGACCATGTCGACATGCCGCAGCGGGTTGAGCGAGACGCGCCCGCGCTCGCGCGCCGTGGGGTCGCCCAGCGCGTCCGCCGCATAGGCATGCGCGGCCTCGTGCAGCGTAATGGCGATGACGGTCGCGAGAATGGCGGCGAGAAGCTCCGGCAGCCAGGCGGGCATCACGCGGCCCTGACGAGGCCGGTGTCGCGCAGCGCCATCAGCGCGGCGGGGTCGAGATCGGCGCGATGGGTCCGGCTTGCCTCGCGCGCCACGGCCAGGCGGCGCAGCCCGCTCTCCGCCAGCCAGGGGCAGGTGGCGAGCAGGGCCGCGGTCTCGTCGATCTCGCCGGTGCAATGCAGCACCGCGTCGCAGCCCGCGGCGATGGAGGCCTGGGCCAATGCCGCGGGGCGGCCGGTCAGCGCCTTCATCGCCAGGTCGTCGGAGATCAGGAAGCCATCGAAGCCGATGGCGCCGCGGATGACGCGGGCGATCACCTTGGCCGAAAGCGTGGCCGGCAGCTCGGCATCCATGGCGTCGTAGAGGATATGCGCGGTCATCGCCCAGGCGCCCAGCCCGGCCAGGGCGGCGAAGGGCAGGCAGTCGCGCGCCAACTCCTCGCGCGAGGCGCTGACGCGCGGCAATTCCAGGTGACTGTCGGCCAGGGCGCGGCCATGGCCGGGGATATGCTTGATCACCGGCACGCAGCCCGCTGCCTGCAGCCCGCGCAGGTATTCGCGGCCCAGCCGCGTCACCTCGGCGGGGTCGGCCGAGAAGGCGCGGTCGCCGATCACGCCATGCGCCTCGGGCAGCCGCAGGTCGAGCACCGGGGCGCAGACCACATCCAGGCCCATGGCGCGGCATTCCAGCCCGATCAGCGCGGCATTGGCGTGGGCGGCCTCGGCGGGGCCGTTTTCGAAGCTGGCGGCGGCGGGGAAGCTTGGCCAGTCCGGCGCGCGCAGCCGGGCGACGCGGCCGCCCTCCTGGTCGACCAGGATCGGCGTGTCCTCGCCCAGGATATCGCGGATGGCGGCGGTGAGGGTGCGAAGCTGCGCCGGGCGGCCGATATTGCGGGCGAAGAGAATGATGCCGATCGGCGGGGTTTCGCGCAGCATCGCGGCCTCGGCGGCACCCAGATGGGTGCCGGCCAGGCCGATGATGGCGGCCTTGCGGCCCATTGCGGCTACCATCGCGAATCGCCCCGCTGTTGCGCCGCCATGACTAGCACGGCCGGCGGCCGATCACACCGGCATGCAGGCGCCGCCGCGGGCGCGCACCTGCTCGCACAGCGCCCGGGCGGCGGCGGGGTCGGCCAGGCCGCCCACGCGCAGGCGGAACAGCGGCGAGCGGCCCTCGCGCTCGAAGCGGGTGATGCGGGGTTCGCGGCCGGCCAATTCGGGCACGCGGCGGCGCAGGCGTTCCCACTCGCCCCGCGCGGCCTCCTCGGAGGTGGCGGCGGTGAGCTGGACCTGCACCCGGCCGGCATTGGCTGGCGGCGCGGCCGTGGTGGGCGGGGTGGCGGCGCGAGCGGCGGGCGCCGGGCGCGCGGGCACCGGGGCGGCCTGGACCGGGGCCGCGGCTTGCGGGCTGGGCGTGGCCGGGCTGGCGGCCCCGGGCGCTGGCGCGGCCGGCTGCATCTGCTGGCGCAGCGCCTCGGTGCGCGGGGCCTCCGGCGCAGGCGCCAGGCGGGCCTGTTCCTGCCGTGCGGGGCCGCGTTCCGGCAGCGTGGCGGCAGGCGGTGGCGCCACCTGCGTGTCCGGCCGCACCCGGAAGGGCCGGCCATCGGCCTCGATCAGCGGCACGCTACGCGGCCCCATGCGGGAAATGCCCCAGATGATGGTGGCCGCCAGCAGCACCGAGCCGGTAAGGCCGATGCCGATCAGCAAGGCCCTGCGGGCGGTATCCGGCATGCCGCGCATGCTGGGAAAACGCGCGCCGCCGCCGGTGCGGGCGCTGGACGAGCGCATCGGCCGGCGCTGGCTGAACGGATCATTCCCCGGCCAGGGGCGTTGGGCGTCGCTCATGCGCGCCCCCCGATGCGATCAGCCTGTTGCAACATCCTTGTTGTCATCCCGCAGCTCCTCGACAGGTGTCACCCCCATGACCCTGAGGCCGGAACGGAGAACCGCCCCCGTGGCCGCCACCAGCGCGAGCCGCGCCTGTGTTGCCACCGGTTCGTCCGCCCGGATGAAGCGTAGGGTCGAATCCTCACGCCCACGGTTCCATAGTAGATGAAAGTCGCCCGCCAAGTCATTCAGAAAAAACGCCACACGGTGCGGTTCGCGGGCCTGTGCCGCGGCTTCGACCACCCGCGGCCAGGTGGCGATGCGGCGGATCAGACCGGTTTCGGCAGGGTCCACCAGAGAATCCAATGGGGTGTCGACGAGCGACTCCAGCGATGGGTCGCCGCCGGCGCGCAGCACCGAGCGGATTCGCGCATGGGCGTACTGCACATAGAAGACCGGGTTGTCGCGCGACTGCTCGATGACGCGGTCGAGGTCGAATTCCATCTGCGCATCGGCGCGGCGCGTCAGCATGGTGAAGCGCACCGCGTCACGCCCCACTTCGTCGATCAGATCGGCCAGGGTGATGTAGCTGCCGGCGCGCTTGGACATGCGCACGGGCTGGCCATCCTTCAGCACATGGACGATCTGCGCCAGCACCACGTCCAGGCTGACGCGGTTGTTGGTCAGTGCCGCGACGGCCGCCTTCATGCGCTTGACGTAGCCGCCGTGGTCGGCGCCCCAGACATGGACGAGTTCGTCGAAGCCGCGCTCTACCTTGTTGAGGTGGTTGGCTATGTCATTGGCGAAATAGGTGCCGGTGCCGTCGGATTTGCGCAAAGCGCGATCGGTGTCGTCGCCGAATTGGCTGGAGCGGAACAGGGTCTGCTCGCGCGGCTCCCAGTCATCGGGCGTCTTGCCCTTGGGAGCTTCGAGGATGCCCTGGTAGATCAGGCCCTGGGAGCGCAGGCGCTCCTCGGCTTTTTCCAGCATGCCGGCTTCGATGAGGGCGGCCTCACTGACGAAGACCTGGCCTTCCACGCCCAGCGCCGCGAGGTCCTCGCGGATGGAGACCATCATGGCGTCCACGGTGAATTTTCGGACCATGGCCAGGATGTTTTCACGCGGCGGAATCAGCGCGGCGCCGTGCTTCGCCAGCAGCGCCTCGCCCACCGGCACCAGGTATTCGCCGCCATATTGCAGGGTGGTCCCGAAGGCGGCTTCCACGATGGCGCGGCCCTCGGCGGGGTTTTCGCGCATGCTGTCCAGCACCTCGCCGGGGGCGCCGGCGCGCGCCGCGGCCTCGAGGTAGCGCCAATACGCCGCCCAGGCCAAAGCCTGCACCTGCGCGCCGGCGTCGTTGATGTAGTATTCGCGCGTGACGTCGTAGCCCGCCTTGTCCAGCAGGCGCGCCAGTGCATCGCCCACCACGGCACCCCGGCAATGGCCGACATGCATGGGGCCGGTGGGGTTGGCCGAAACATATTCCACATTCACCCGCCGGCCATTCGGCGCGCCATCGCCATAATGCTCGGCCGCCGCCAGCGCGATGGGAAGCTGTGCCCGAAGGTATTCGGGCGAGAGGCGGATGTTCAAAAAACCCGGGCCGGCGGGGGTGGCCTCGGCCACCTCCGGCAGTGTGGCCAGCCTCCCGGCCAATGCGGCGGCAAGCCTGGGTGGCGGCTGTTTCGCCAGCTTGGCCACCACCATCGCCGCATTGGTGGACATGTCGCCATGCGACGGGTCCTTGGGCGGCTCGACCACAGTGCGGGAAAACGCCTCGGCCGGCAGTTCGGGCAACATTCCGGCCAGCGCGGCCAGCACCCGGGCGCGCATCGCGGCAAACATATCCTGCATGGTCAGAAATCCAGATCGTCGTAATGCGAGGGTGGTGTCAGGCCGCTGACACGCTCGGTCAGCAGCGGGCGAAAGGCAGGGCGGGACTTGATGCGCGCATACCACTCGCGGGCAGCGAGATTGTGCTTCCAATCGACATCATTGGCATAGTCGAGCACCGAGAGATGCGCCGCGGCCGCGAAATCGGCGAGAGAGATATGTGGCCCCGCCAGCCAGGTCCGGGTCTCGGCCAGCCAGCCGATATGCTCCAGATGCGGCTTGATGGCGGCATAGCCGGCGCGAATGTTGGCGGCATCAGGGTTGCCGCGGCCCATGGCGCGCTTGAGGTGGCGCTCATAGATCAGGTTCTGGGTCACCTCATGGCCGAATTTCAGGTCGAACCAGGCGACGAGGCGGCGCACCTCGGCGCGTTCGGCGAGCGTCCGGCCATAGAGCGAGATATCCGGATAGGCCTCGTCCAGATATTCGCAGATGGCCGAGCTGTCGCAGATCGTCAGGCCGTTTTCCTCGACCAGCACGGGCACCGTGCCGGCCGGGTTCATCTCGAGAAACTCCTCGCGCCGGTCCCACACCTTCTCCAGCCGCAGCTCGAAGGGGATCCGCTTTTCGGCCAGCGCGAGGCGGGTTTTGCGCGAATAGGGCGAAAGCGGCAGGTGGTAGAGGATTCGCATGAACCCGGTATGCCATTGGCGGCAGGGCGCGGGAATATGCGGGCCTTATCTTAGGGGGAAATCCTCGCGCCAGATATGCACTGCACGTCTCGCCAAGGCTGCCTGACGCTGCTCAATTGTCTCAGCAGACCAACCGCCCGGAAATTCGGTAGCAATGGATCGGGTAAGCCCGTAAGCGCTTTTCTCGTAATGCTCTCGCTTACTAACGTAAGCGGCATTCCCAGCCGCCCTGTTCAAATTTGCCTCCAATAGTGCCAGGTTTCCCAGGCGGAAAACCAGGTCAGGCCAATTTCGCTCTGGCACTGCGTCATGCCATTCCTGCGCGGGGTTTTCAGGCAATACGTGCTCAACTGAGGCAGTATCTAATTCGATCCTCTGCGCCTCACGGTCCCGCTCCAGCATACCAAGGACATACTTTGCCAAGCGCTTGCGTGGCCCATCCGTCTCGATCCGTAGCTTTGAAAAATCAGCCTTAAACTCGGCATCTGCAGGATAGAGTTCCCGCAACGCATAAAAGACCTGCTGCGGACTGGCGCATGAACCGTCCATGACTGCGACCGCGGCGGCCTGAAAGACCGGCTCAAGCCGATTGGTGTTCCGCCGACCGACAACAACGAAGCGAAACATGCAATTGGCAACGATGCGCAAGACCTGAGTCCATGACGAAGACGGCAGCTTCTCCAGAACGGCGAACAGCAAGGGGGTAGCCTGTTCGCTGGCGAAAAGCCTCAGATCACGGACCAACGGCCGGCATTCGGGCGTATCGGCCCAGAACTCACTTTGGTCATCCCGCAGCGCCGCGTCGAGATGGGCACGTGCGGACAGCTCGTCCATAAGGGGAAAGACGTCCATCGGCTCACGAACGCGCTCGCGCATGATCTTGAATAGGTTCCCCTTCCTGATGCGGCCTGGACCGGTCATCAGGTGGTAGCGAAGGAAGTTCGGCAGCCGAGGGGCCGGCACAAGGTTGACGATGCCCGTCCAACGCCGCTGCATGGCATCCGCATCGGAATCGACACGCAGCTTCGAGAAGAGAAAATTCTTTAACAGGTCAGTACTTGAAAGTTCGAGCCTCCGCGCATTCAATGTCTCGAAAACGGTAAACGCACTCACGTCATCCTTTACCGTAACCTGGATAAACAAGAGAGAGCGGGCGGCAATCTCGGAGAGCAGTTCTGCCAAGCGACGCCCGTCGTATCCCCGATCTACAAGCTCGGTGACTTTAGACCGAAAGAAATTGAAGCACTGCCAGAGAAATTGATTCGATCCACGCAGAGCCCGCGGAACCGGCGGATCCCGAAGCGGGACAAGATAGTCCTGATAGAACCCATCGTCGGTCGCATTGAGCTCAAGCTTGCTGCGTTGGAGAAGCGTGGCAGGATTCCGCTCGCTGATAAAGCGCTTGCGAAGTTCGTCAGCCCTGGCGTTGTTGTCCGCTGATTCGATGCCGGCGGCCGCCATTCCCTGTAGACCCGCAATAATCGCCAGCGCGAGCAGGCTGAGTGTCGCCAGGCGTTGCTGACCATCGATGACACGCAGGTGCCGGTCATCGACCTCCTCGAGAACCACAGCGCCCATGTAATGCGCTGAACGACTTACCTCCATCTCCATCAAATCGGTCCAGAGGTCCTCCCATTGTTCCTCTTTCCAGGAGTAATCGCGCTGGTAGCGTGGAACGCTGAACCTTCTTCCATTACCCAGCATGTCAAGGAGGGTAACCGTTTGCGTCTGGAGGGATGTGGTCGTTGCCATGGCAGCAGGGTACCTTAAGCGCTCATACGCGTCACGGATGCGCATGCAGGCGACGACGCTGGCAGCCTGACCAATCCCTAGGCACCGGGCTCCAACCCGGCTGGGCTCCCTTCGATAAGGGACATGACGCTGCTTGGATATCGCTTCACCATGCCATGATGATGCAGCGCCGCCACCTCCTCTTCGCCCCCCTCGCCACCCCCGCCCTGGCACAGCCCTGGGTGCCGGAGCGCACCATCCGCATCATCGCCCCCTTCGCCCCCGGCGGCGCCTCCGATGTGATCTCGCGCATCCTGGCCGAGGAACTCTCGCCGCTGCTCGGCCAGCAGATCATCGTGGAGAATCGGGTGGGCGCCGGCGGCGCGGTGGGCACGGAATTCGTGGCGCGCGCGCGGCCCGATGGCCTGACCCTGCTGATGGCCAGCCAGGCCACGCATGGGGTGAACCCGGTGGTCAACCGCCTGGGCTTCGACCCCGGCACGGACACGACGCCCATCGCGGCGCTGGCGGGCGTGCCGGCGGTGCTGGTCGTGGGTCCATCAGCGCCGGTCGCGAGTTTCGCCGAATTCGTGGAGCATGTCCGGGCGCGGCCGGGGCAGCTTTCCTATGGCTCGGCCGGCATCGGCAGTTCCACCCACATGACCTTCGCGCTGATGGCCCATCGCGCCGGGCTGGAGATGACCCATGTGCCCTATCGCGGCACCGCGCTTGCGCTGCCCGATGTCATGGCCGGGCGGGTGCTGGGGATGATGGACACGATCAACACCGCCCTGCCCTTCATCCGCGACGGGCGGGTGCGGGCGCTGGCGGTGACGACGCGTGAGCGGCTGGCGGTGCTGCCGGAGGTGCCGGCGGTGGCGGAACGCATCGAGGGCTATGAGGTGCTGAACTGGTATGGGCTGAGCGGCCCGGCAGGCCTTCCGGCGCCGGTGGCGGCGACGGTGCATGCGGCGATGGCGGCGCTGCTGGCGCGGCCCGCGTTTCAGGAGCGGCTGGCAAGCCAGGGAATGTCGCCCCTGCCGATGAGCACGCCGGACTATGCCGCCTATATCGCGCGGGACCGCCAGCAATGGGCGGATCTGGTGCGGGCGACGGGGATGCGCAGCGACTGAGCGGGCGCGGCCTGCGCCGTTGCGACGAGTGTTGCCATCGCCCGATCGCGAGGTTAAACCATCGCCGTCGCTATTGGGGAAGCCGCGCCGCAGGCTGGTCTTTGGCCTGCTTCCCGGAAAGCGTCTGTTTATGCCTGAGGCGCAATCCTTTGGCCCTGCCTGCCATATGATTACCAGACGTCATTGCCTGTTTGCCTGGCGGCCTTTCGAACCGAACCGGCCTGCTGCGCATTTCTGAGGTTAATAGGTCAAGGAGAGCCTTATGCTTAACGAGATTCCGCCTTACATGGACATGGGCGCTAAAGGTAAGTCATTCTGGAAATCATGCCCGGAACATCTCAAGGAGCACCTGGCTTTCTTCCTTGACAACGGCTATGTCGTTCTGAGGAAGTCACTCCCGGCCGAATATGTCGCGCAAGCGCAGCAGGAATTCGCCGCACACAAAGCCAAATATGCCGAGCGCTACGCGGTGCATGCCGATTCCAATGGGTTTCAACGCCGGCTCGTCAACCTGCACATGGCGCTTCCATCCTTCCGCAACATCTTTTCCAAAAACACCATCGCGCTGGAACTGCAAGATTACCTTTTTGGCAGCAAAAGCAGCTGCTACACCAGCCTGACATTCGAATCCGGATCCGAGCAGGACATTCATCGCGATTCACCATACTTCGCGACCAACCCGGAATACTATTACTTCGGGGTGTGGACGGCGCTGGAGTATGTCGATGAACGCAATGGCGCGCTCCAGGTCTATGCTGGCGGGCACCTGCTGCATGATCCCGACCGCGGGGCGATCGTCGACCGGTTCTACAAGGAAGACGAGGATATCAACCATTTCGATGCCAACCTCTGGGACACCTACCAGGCGGAAACGGTCGCGATGTGCAAGGCGCGCAATATCCCGCTCGTGACCGTGGCGATGGAGCCCGGCGATACCCTGATCTGGCACCCGCAGCTGCCCCATGGCGGCGCGGTGATCCAGGAGCCGCATCGCTCACGGCTCAGTATCGTGAACCACGTCACCCCCAGCCATGTCCCGGTCTCGGGCCTGGCGGTGTTCTTCGGGCGCCGGCCGGCGCCGGCCTTCGGCGACTATCCCTATATCGAACATGACGGCCGGATGTTCCATCTCCACCGCTTCGTGGAATTCGCCCACAAGGACCCCGTGGCTTTCGAGGAATTCGGGGTCTGAGAACCGGTCAGTCCGGGGCATCCCCGGCCTGATAGCGGGACGCGCGGGCCGAAGCGCGTCGTACCACGCATGATTGAGCCGGGCCGGCCGCGCACCAAAGCTGTGCAGCACGTGCGCAGATCCGCATTTCCGGAAAGAAGCCTGCCTCCGGCAGGCCCGTCGCCGCTTTCCAGGCGGCGACGCGGTGGCGTCCGGCCCCCTGCGCTACTTCTTCCGCGCGATCACGATGGCCTGGTACACCGGCTCCTGCGCCGCGATCATCTCGACCAGCTGGATATACTTGCCCCAGTGCTTCTTCATCCAGGCGCGCGGCACCACCGCATCGCCATAGAAATCCGAGGTGAAGTCGGGATCATCATTGGTCGGGAGATAAAGGTATTCGCCCTTGTCGTAGCGCTTGAGTAACGCCGGCAATTCGGCCTTGTAGCGGGACAGGCGGACCCAGCGATCGCCGTGATACTCCAGATTGTCCCAGCCGATCTTCTCCAGGAAGGCGCGATCCTCGACGGTGAAGGCCATGACGCAGCCCGGGGCGGCGACGCGCGACATCTCGGCCACCAGCTTGGTGGCGACCTTCTCCGGCAGGTGGGTGAGCACGGAGCTCGCGGTGATGGCGGTGAACTGGCCATCGGGGAAAGGCAGCGGCTGGCCCGGCTCGGTCAGGGTGAAGGTGCCGGGCACCCCCAGCGCGCGGCAGATATGGATGGCGCTTTGCATCACATCGATGCCCTGGATGCCGGCGGGGTGGACATCCTTGGCGAAGAACCGCGCGATGCGGCCCCAGCCGCAGCCGATGTCCAGCACCTGGGAATTGCCCGTCAGCGGCCGGCCCAGCGCGCGGGCATAGGCATCGAGCACCTTCCAGAAGCCATGCGCGCGCCGGATCGCCTCTTCATCGGCGGCGCCATTGAACTCGATCTGCACGCTGGGATGGGGAAAGCGGGGAAACTGCACGCCGTCGATGACCGGCTCGCGCACACTGCGCTGCAACAGGTTCAACCACTCCTCGCTGGTCGCCGATGCAAATTTCATGAACTCGACCATGCCAGGCCTCTCCAAATGCGATGATTTGCTTATACGGAAGCGAGACTGAAAGGCAACGCGCGCCGCCTCAGAATTGCGGCGCGCGATGACGGCGTTTTCTCGGGCTTCACGATTGTGTCCTATCGCCTCATGCAGTAGGGCCTGCGCCGAGCAAGATGGGATTTGCCGATGTCTGAGATGACCGAGACCTTCGCCAATGTCAGCAATGCGGAATGGCTGGAGTTGCTGAAACGCAGCGTGCGCGAGCCGTATATCGATGGCGTCGCCTTCCCGCGTTTTCCGCACGCATCGATCCAACTCGACTTCAACGGCTCGTCCGACGAGGAAGCCATGATCAGCGCCCATGCGCTGTGGCTCTACGCCGAGGAATATGCCCGCGCGCTCGGCTTTCCGCTGAAGGATGGCGGCAATGTGCTGGATATCGGCTGTGGCTGGGGTCGCATCACCCGCACCTTCATGCGCGATGTGCCGTCGGAGCGCCTCTATGGCGTGGATATCGACCCCAATGCGGTGCTGATGACCCATATCCTCGGCGTACCGGCGCAGCTGGAACAGAGCCGCCCGGGCGAGCCCCTGCCCTATCCCGACAATTCCTTCAACGTGGTCATCTGCAACTCGGTCTTCACCCACCTGCCGGAGAATGTCGCCACCAGCCTGGCGCGCGACGTCACCCGCCTGCTGCAACCCGGAACGCTGTTCGTCTTCACCGTCGAGGACGACGCCTTCCTGGATTATCTCGACCAGCCGGGCCTGGAAAACCACGGCACGCGCTGGGCCACGTTGAAGAAGTACCAGACGGAATTGCCGGCGCTGCGGGCGAAATACGCCGCCGGCGAATATCTCTATCTCGTCACAAATGATTCAGGCGCGCTGACCAGCGATGTCTATGGCGACGCGATCATCTCGCGCGCCTGGATGGAGAAGAACTGGTCCGACTTCCTCGAAGTGCTGCGCTTCGACCGCACCGCCTACCCGATCAAGCAGGCGGTGGTGGTGGCGCGCACCCGGGCGGGGTAGGCGCCTCTCACCCCGGCACGCTCGGGTCGGTCAGGCGCTTATACTCCTCCAGCGCGAAGCGGTCGGTCATCCCGGCGATATAGTCGCACACCACCCGCGCGGCCCTGGGCGTGCCCGGGTCGCCCGCCCGCGCCCGCCATTCGTCGGGCAGCATCTGGGTGCTGCCATGCAGCAGCTGGAACAGCATCTGCACCACTCGCTTGCACTTGCCCACCGTGCGGTTCACCCGCCAATGCCGGTACATCCGCTCGAACAGGAAGGCGCGCACCGCCTTGTTCGCCTCGGCCATGGCCGGCGAGAAACCCACCACCGGGCGCCCGGCGGCGCGGATGGCGTCGGCATCGGCGGGGTTCAGCGCCTCGATGCGCGCCTGGCTTTCGGCCACCACATCCTGGATCATCCGGCTGATCACCCGGCGCACCATCTCGGGCGCGAGGCGGCCCACCGCCACGCCGGGGTGCTCCAGCTTCACCGCCTCCAGCGCCGCACCTGGCAGCGGCAGCTCCGCCACCTCCTCGATGCTGAAGAGATGCGCCCGCAGCCCATCCTCCAGATCGTGGTTGTTGTAGGCGATGTCGTCGGCGATGGCCGCCACCTGCGCCTCGGCGGAGGCGTGGCTGGCCAGGTCCAGGCTGTGGCGGAAGTCGTACTCGGCGATGTACTGGGTCGGCGCGCGCACCGGGCCATTGTGCTTGGCCAACCCCTCCAGCGTCTCCCAGGTCAGGTTGAGGCCGTCGAAGGCGGCGTAGCGGCGCTCCAGCTGTGTCACGTGCTTCAGGCTCTGGGCATTGTGGTCGAAGCCACCATGGGTGCGCATGGCGCTGTCCAGCGCATCCTCCCCGGCATGGCCGAAGGGCGGGTGGCCGAGGTCATGCGCCAACGCCAGCGCCTCGGCGAGATCCTCGTCCAGCCGCAGCCGCCGGGCGATGGAGCGGGCGATCTGCGCCACCTCGATCGAATGGGTCAGCCGCGTCCGGTAATGGTCGCCCTCGTGGAAGATGAAGACCTGGGTCTTGTATTGCAGCCGGCGGAAGGCGCGGGAGTGGACGATCCGGTCGCGGTCGCGCTGGAACGGGCTGCGGCTGCGGTCGGGCGTCTCGGCATGCAGCCGCCCGCGTGAGGCATCGGCCTGCACCGCATAGGGGGCAAGCGTGCGATGGGGTGTAAAGCTGTCGGCCATGCGGCCTCCCGGATGTGGATAAACTGGCTGGCGCGCACTATGTTCCCTCCCAAGGAGATTCCACCATGCCCGATGGCCATATTGCTTCCCCTGGTGCCTTCAGCGTGACGCCCCGCGCCGCGGCCGAGATCGCCGCCATTGCCGAACGCCAGGGGCGGCCGGGCGCGGGCTTGCGCGTCTCGGTCTCGGCCGGCGGCTGTTCGGGGATGCAGTATGGCTTCGATCTGGCTGATGCGCCCGAGGCTGACGACCTGGTGGTGGAGCAGGACGGGGTGCGCGTGCTGGTGGACAATGTCAGCCTGGAATTCCTCTCGGGCTCGCGGCTGGAATGGCACGAGGCGCTGATGGGCAGCCATTTCAAGGTGGAAAACCCGCTGGCGACCAGCGGCTGCGGCTGCGGCGTGTCCTTCGCCGTCTGATCATGGCTGGACGGCGCGGGCGCGGCCGGCCACAACTCTCGCATGCGCCTCGCCAGCTTCAACGTGAACTCGATCCGCCGCCGCGCGCCGCATCTCCAGCGCTTCCTGGCGCGCCATGCGCCTGACCTGGTCTTCCTGCAGGAAACCAAGTGCAAGACCGAGGAGTTCCCGGCCGTGGAACTCGCGGCCTCAGGCTATCGCATCCATGCGCTCGGCCAGCATGGCGGGCGCAATGGCGTGGCCGTGCTGGGGCGCATCCCCTTCGAGGTGGTGCTGGAAGCCCTGCCCGGCGAGGAGGAGGACGCCCAGGCCCGCTATCTGGAAATCCGCGCCGAGGGCCTGCACATCGCCGGCATCTACCTGCCCAACGGCAATTCCGGCGGCGATGAGGGCATGGCCTATAAATGGCGCTGGCAGCAGCGGCTGAACGCCCGGGCGGCGGCGCATCTGGATGCCTTCACCCCCTTCGCGATTCTCGGCGATTTCAACGTGGTGCCCATGGCCGCCGATATGGCGCCCGGCGCTCTGCCCGCCACCGATGCGCTGGTTCACCCCAATAGCCGGGCGCATTTCCGCGCGCTGGGCAATCTCGGCATGACCGACAGCGCCGCGGCGCTGGGCCTGCACAGCTATACCTACTGGGATTATGGCGCGGCCTTCGAGGCCAATCGCGGCCTGCGGATCGACCACGCCATGCTCTCGCCCGAACTGGCGGAGCGGCTGGAGGGCTTCCATGTCGATACCGAGGCGCGGGCGGAGGAACAGCCGAGCGACCACGCCCCGGTCTGGGTCGAACTGAGGGGTTGAGCCTTCAGCTGTTGATCCAGGGTGCGCGGCGCCACATCGCCGCGTATTGGTCCTGGGTCGAACGCATCCGAGCCTCCCAGGCCGGGCCGGGTTCGTAGTTGGGCTCGATGAACTGGGCCTCGAAAGTGGCGCGGGTTGCCGGGTCGGCGGCCGTCTCGGCCACCGCCTCGCGCAGCCGGGCCAGGATGGCGTCGGGCGTGCGGCGGGGGATGACCAGGCCGCGCTCGGAATACATGGTGATGTCCAGGCCCAGGCTGCGCAGCGTCGGCGTCTGGGGGGCGAAGCGGCTGGTCTCGCGCCCGGCATGGCCGATGAAGCGCACGCCATCGGGGGCGGGCATCACTTCGCCCACGCTGACGGTGTTGGCGTGGACCTGGCGGCCGAGCAGCGCGTTCCGCTGCAGCGGCGCGCCGTTGTAATGGACGATGGTGAAGCGCGCGCCTGTGGCCTGCGACAGCATCGCCAGCAGAAGATGATCATCGGTGCCGATGCCGGAGGTGGAGATGATGATCCCCTCCGGGTCCGCCTTGGCGCGGGCGATCAGGTCGGGGATGTCGCGGATCGGGCTGTCGGCCTTCACGATCAGCCCGGTCGCGTCGTGCATGATGTTGCCGATGAAGGCGAAGCTGTCGAGGTTGTACTGCGCCGGGCGCTCCACCGGCACGGTCACGAAGCTCGGCATATTGGTCAGGCCCAGGGTGTGGCCATCGGGGCGGGAGCGCGAGACATAGGTCAGCGCCACCTCGGAGGAGGCGCCGGGCCGGTTCACCACGGTGATGGGCTGGCCCAGGCGCGTTTCCAGATGCCGGGCGAAGAGGCGGGCCACCACATCCGTGCCGCCGCCGGGGGCGAAGCCCACCACCAGCTCCACCGGCCGTTCCGGCCGCCAGGGCTGGGCGAAGGCAGGGGCGGCCAGCGGGCTGGCGAAAACTGCTGCAAGGCCGGCGCGGCGGGTGATGAGCGACATGGTGACCTCCATTTGATGGAGATCATCTGCCCGATGCTGGGCCGGGATGACATTGCCAAGTCGTTGATCGGCCGCGGAAGCTGTAGGCGCGCAGACAAGCCCGCCTGTAAATCCGTAAATTCCTTACCGCGCGCGCTCGATGCAGTAATCGACCACCGCGGCCAGCGCGCGCTTCTCGGCGCTGTCGGGAAAGATGGCGAGGGCCGTCAACGCCGCGGCGCCATAATCCCGGGCGCGGGCGAAGGTCTCCGCCAACGCGCCGTGGCGGGTGATCAGGCGTTGCGCCTCGGCCAGATCATCCTCGCCCTGCTCGCCCTCCTCCAGCGTGCGGCGCCAGAAGAGGCGCTGCGCCTCATCGCCGCGGGCGAAGGCCACGATCACGGGCAGCGAGATTTTCCCCTCGCGGAAATCATCGCCCACGGTCTTGCCCAGCACCGCCTGGTCGGCGGCATAGTCCAGCGCGTCATCGACGAGCTGGAACGCCACGCCCAGGTTGCGGCCATAGGCGTCCAGCGCCTCCTCCTCGGCCATCGGCCGGCCGGCCACCACCGCCCCCAGGCGGGCCGCGGCGGCGAAAAGTGCCGCGGTCTTGCCGTGGATCACTTCCAGATACTGTTCCTCGGTGGTGCCGGTGTCGTTCTGCGTCATTAGTTGCAGCACCTCGCCCTCGGCGATGGTGGCCGAGGCGCCGGCGAGGATGGCCATGACGGGCAGCGAGCCATCCTGGATCATCAGCTGAAAGGAGCGCGCGAAAAGGAAATCGCCGACCAGCACCGAGGCCTGGTTGCCGAACAGCGCATTTGCGCTGGCCTGGCCCCGGCGCAGCGCGCTTTCATCGACCACGTCGTCATGCAGCAGGGTCGCGGTGTGGATGAATTCCACGCAGGCGGCGAGCACGACATGGCGCTGGCCGGCAGGGTCATAGCCACACATGCGCGCGGCCGCCATGGTCAGCAGCGGGCGCAACCGCTTGCCGCCGGCGGCGATGATATGCGCGGCGAGCCGCGGGATCAGCGCGACCGGGCTCGCCATCTTCCCCATGATGACGGCGTTGCAGGCCTCGATATCGGGCCGCAGCATGGTCATCAGCGCGGTCAGCGCGTCCTCGTTCCTGGGCGTGCCATCCATGCTCAGCGCTGCACCCAGGGCAGCCCCGCGGCCTTCCAGCCGGCGGCGATGCCGCGATGGCCCTCGCGGTCCACCGGGCCTTCGAAGCCATCGGCCACGTTGAAGACGCTGGCATAGCCCTCGGCCTGGGCCGCCTGCGCCGCGGCGAGGCTGCGGGCGCCGGATCGGCAGATGAAATACACCTTGTTCTCGGGGCCGACGCCCGCCTTGTGAAGCGCCTCGGCGAAATGGCCGTTCACCGACATCGAGGGGTAGAGCTGCCAGGGGATGAGCACCACGCGCTTGCCGGCGGCGGAGAGATCGGGGAGGCCGACAAAATTCCATTCGGCATCCGTGCGCACATCCACCAGCACCGCCTGCGGGTCCTCTTGGATCGCGGCCCAGGTGTCGGCGGGCGCGATATCGGGTATGGCGGCCATGGCCCGCTCCTCAAACGCTGTTCTGCGCACAGGTATGGGGCGGGCGCGGCAATGCCGCAACGGGGGGCCGCAACGGGGGGCCGCAACGGGGCAGCTCCGCGGGTGGGCGCCGAAGGGAGTGATGGCGGCATGCGCAGGCAAACACCGGAGCTGCTTCTGCTGGGGCTGCTGGCCCTGCTGTGGGGCGGCTCCTTCGCCCTGATCCGTCTGGGCATCGAGACGATCCCGCCGATCACGCTCATCGCGCTGCGCTGCGTCCTGGCGGGGCTGGCGCTCTACGCGGTCCTGAGACTTCGCGGCCGGCGCATGCCGATGAACCTGGAGAGCTGGCGCGCCTTCATGGTGCAGGCGATGCTCGCGACAGTGACACCCTTCGTGCTGATCGCCTGGGGCAGCCAGGAGGTGAGCTCGGGGCTGGCCATCATCCTCGCCTCCACCTCGCCGATCTTCGCCTTCCTGCTGGGTTTCGCCTTCAGCCGCGCGGAGCGCCCGAGCCTGCTGAAGGGGCTGGGCACCGGGCTGGGGATCGCCGGCGTGGTGCTGATCGTCTGGCATCAGGGGCTGGAGGGTGGCTCATGGCCGCATATGGCGGCGCTGATCGCCTCCGGCGCGCTCTTCGCGCTGTCCAGCTACACCGGCAAGAACAGTTTCGATGCGGTGGACCCGATGTTGCCGGCGCTGGGGGCGCAGCTTTGCGGGCTGCTCTTCCTGCTGCCGGCGGCGGTGATCCTGGAGCGGCCATGGTCGATGCAGCCCAGCCGGGAATCGCTGCTGGCGCTGCTGGCGCTGTCCCTGCTCTGCACCGCGCTGGCCTCGGTGATCTGGTTCCGCCTGTTGCGCACGCTGGGCGTGGTGGCCACCACCAGCCAGGCCTATCTGCGGCTGCCGCTCGGTGCCGCCATCGGGGTGATCTTCCTGGATGAAAGCTTCCCGATGGCGGCCGTGGGCGGGCTGGTGCTGGTGATGGGGGGCGTGGCGATGATGACCTGGAGGCGCGGCTGAGCCGCCCCGGCACCGGGCCGGGGGGCTGGGCCTTCAGCGCCGGCCGAGCAAGCGCAGGGAATGCCCGAGCGCGAAGACCGAGGCCGCAAGCAGGCCCAGATCCTTCAGCAGGAACTGCCCCGGCGCCACCGAGATGGCGGGAAAGCCACCGGCCAGGGGCTCGAAGACGCCGGGGGTGGT
This sequence comes from Acetobacteraceae bacterium, assembly GCA_021732665.1. Lineage (GTDB taxonomy): Bacteria > Pseudomonadota > Alphaproteobacteria > Acetobacterales > Acetobacteraceae > Rhodovarius. The sequence continues at coordinate 41,141 of JAKFUL010000023.1, read as the reverse complement.
GGCCATGAAGCTGAGCGTGGTGACGAACAGCCCGATGGAGAGCAGCGCGCCCAGGGCGGAGAGTGCCGGGTTGACAAAGCGGCCCAGCAGCAGGGCGCCGATGCTGATCTCCAGCACGCCCAACAGGCTGGAGAAGGTGCGGACGGAAAACAGCGAATAATTCCAGCCCAGCAGCGGGCTGGGGCCGACCAGGGCGGCGATGCCGTCGGCCTCATAGGCGGTGAACTTCATGCCGCCGAACCAGAAATAGATCACCGCGAGCGCGATGAAGATGGCGGCGGCGCCGGCATGCTCGATGCGGGCGCCCAAAGGGGCAAGGCTGGTGGCCGGGGTGGTGTCGGACATGGGTGGGGTTCTTTCGGTGAGCGGCCGGGTTGGCCGCCCTTGCCTCTCCTTTATGGATTGGGAACCGATCGGTCCATAATCAATCCGCGATGGCGGCCATGCGAAACTGGATGTTGACCGAACGGTTCCTAATGCGCCAATCCAGCGGTTTCGCACGGGAGAGCGCAATGGCCAGGCCTAGGGAATTCGACATGGATTTGGCACTTGAGGCCGCGATGCAGCTGTTCTGGACACGGGGCTACGAGGCGACCTCGATCGAGCAGCTGCTGGCCGCCATGGGGATTGCGCGCGGCAGCCTCTACAAGGCTTTCGCCGACAAGCGGGCGGTCTATCTGGCGGCGCTGCAGCGTTACCTCGATGGCGAGATCACGGCCATGGAGCGAGGGCTGCACGCGCCCGGCCCGCTCCCGGCGCGGATCGAGGCGGCCCTGGCCGGTGCCATCACCCCGCTCGATGGCGGCGAGCGCCGGGGCTGCCTGCTGTGCAACGCGGCCGTCGAGATGGCGCCGTCGGATGCGGATGTGGCCAGCCTGGCCGAGGGCGGGATGGGCCGGATCGCCGCGGCCTTCACGGCGGCATTGGCGGCGGCACCGACCGGAGCGGCCAAGGCGGCGCCTGGCCCGACGGATGCCGCGGCCGCCGGCGAGTTGCTGGCGGCGAGCTACATGGGCCTGCGGGTGATGGCCAAGGCCGGCGTGGCGCCGCATCGGCTGCGCGCGGCCCTGGCCGAGGCGCTGGCGCGGCTGGGTTGAAACCCTGGTGGTCCGTACCGACGCTTGCTACCCAAGCATAGGGCTGATCGGCCGACCATGGTCCTAGAGAGTAACGCGCCCCAGCGCTGCCTCACCCTGCCCGCCCTCCAGCATTCCGCCTGTGCCGAGCACGTAAATCCCGCGGTCATCGGGCGTCAATGCGACGGCGGTGTTGCCCTCCAGCCCGGGCGCGGCCAGCTGGGTTGGTGCGGCCGCGCCGGGCGCCAGGCGGGCAAGGCCATGGCTGTGGGTGGCGGCATAGATGGTGCCGTCCGGCGCCAGGCAGAAATCATCCACGCCGTGAGGCATCTCGGCCAGCAGGGTGATCTCGCCGCGCGGCGTCAGCCCTTCCAGCGCCAGGCGGAACATCCGCCGGCTGGCGGAATGCGACAGCAGCAGGCTCTCGCCCTGGCGCTTGATGCCGTTCACCCCCGGCACCGGCCGGGCCGCATCAGGCCGCAGCGCGGCATGCTGATACCAGAGATAGGCCCGGGCGGTGCCGAGATCGACCGCCCAGATGCAGCCCACCACGCTGTCGACCACCAGCAGCAGGCCCGGCGCCAGCAGGAGCGAGCCATTGGGGAAGATCGCCTCGGGCAGGGCGATGCTGTTGACCGGGTTCCCCTCGGCGTTGAGCAGCAGCACGGCGGCCTGGCCACGCATCGCCTCCGGCCCGCGATTGAAGGGCACGCCATGCGCCACCAGCGCGTGGCGCCCGCCACCCAGCGCTGTCAGGCTCACCGGGTGCGCCGAAACAGGAAGGGCGCTGCCATGGCCAGCCGCGGGCGACCACCTCTCGACCTGGCGGGCGAAGTAGTTGGTGAACAGCACCGTGCCGTTGGCGCCGACCACCAGGTTTTCCAGGAAGGTTCCGTTGGGAAAGCGCACCAGCAAGTCGACGGCCGCCTGGGCGCGCGGCGCCGAAAGCGCTGTGGCGGCGGCAAGGGCGGCCAGGCTGCGGCGCGGCATCATCGGGCTGATCCTTCTCTGTGGACGGGCGGCGGCGAGGCTGCGTCTGGGATGAAAGCTGGTCCGGCCGGCGGCACCCCGCAAGGCCGGATTGTGGAAATTCATCAACCGGCGCTGCCGCCTGGCCGGCATCCGCCCAGGCGGCACTGCCAGCCCCGGTCGGGCGCAGTTCGCCACCGGCTGCACAAGGCTTGGGCAGAACCGGGCGCCATCCTCTCCGCCCGGCCCGGCGCCGCGGTATGGTGCCGGTTCAAGCCTTGGTAATGCTTCTTCCAATTCAACCATCCTGGAGAACCGCTCATGACCGCCTCCCGCCGAAGCGTCATCGCAGCCGGCCTCGCCCTGCCCTCCCTGGCGCTGGGCCAGGGCACCGCCCGCGTGCGCTTCACCATGGACTGGGCCTTCCAGGCACCGCAGACCTTCGGGCTGATTGCGCGCGAGCGTGGTTTTTTCCGCGAGGCCGGGCTGGATGTGACGATCGACCGCGGCCAGGGCTCGGGTGGCGTTCCGGTCAGCCTGGCCGGCGGCACGCATGACATGGGCTATGGCGATCTCTCGCCCACGCTGCGCTTTGTGGCGGAAAACCCGTCACGCGACGTGGTGGCGATCGCCATGCTGCATGACCTCAGCCCGCTTTGCGTCATCACCCGCGAGGGCGGGCCGATCCGCAACCCCCGCGACCTGGAGGGCAAGCGGCTGGCCGCGCCGGAATTCGATGCCGCGCGCCAGCTTTTCCCGGCCTTCGCCTCGGCCGCCGGCTTCGATGCCTCAAAGGTCACCTTCGTCTCGGTGACGCCCGCGCTGCGCGAGCCGCTGTTCGTCCGGCGCGAGGTCGATGGCATCACCGCCAGCGTGCAGACCTCGACCATGGCCCTCGTCGGCCTGGGCATGCAGATGCCCGAGCAAAAACTGTTCATGTACAATGATGTGGGGCTCGACCTCTATGGCGGCGCGCTGCTGACCACGCGCGGCTACATGCAGCGCAACCCCGATGTGGTGAAGCGCATGGTGGCGGCGCTGATGCGTGGCTTCGTGGCGCAGATCGCCGATCCCGCGGCGGCGATGGAAACCCTCAGGCGGGCCGAGCCGCTGACCGACACCGGGCTGGAACTGCAACGCCACAACGTGATGATGAGCCGCATGGTGCTGTCCGACCATGTCCGCCGCAACGGGCTGTCCTCTGTGGTGCCCGCGCGCCTCGAGAAGAGCATCGACGTGGTCAAGACCGCGTTCAATCTGACCTCCACGCTGACCGCGGCGCAGATATACACCCCCGAATTCCTGCCGCCGGCCGAGCAGCTTCGCCTGCCCACCTCCGCCACCTGACACCGGAACCGCCATGACACGTCCCTTTGTGGAAATTGACCAGGTCGCCATGCGCTATGGCGGTGTGGACGGCACGCTGGCCCTTGAGGGCTGCTCGATGAATGTCGGCCTGGGCGAGTTCGTCGCCGTCGTCGGCCCCTCGGGCTGCGGAAAATCCACCCTGATGCGGCTGGTGACGGGCCTCTGGCCCGCCACCGAAGGCAATGTCGTGGTGGCGGGGTCCGAGGTGGACGGGCCGCTGACCATCGCGGGGATGGCCTTCCAGGCGCCCACTTTGCTGCCCTGGCGGCGCATCCTCGCCAACGTGATGCTGCCGCTGGAAGTCACGCCGCAGCACCGCGACAAGCTCAGCCGCGAACGCGCGATGTATGAGGCGAAGGCGCGGGAATTGCTCCGCCTGGTGGGGTTGGAGGGCTTCGACAAGAAATTCCCCTACCAGCTTTCGGGCGGCATGCAGCAGCGGACCTCGCTGTGCCGCGCGTTGATCCATGACCCGGCGCTGCTGATGCTCGACGAGCCCTTCTCGGCGCTCGATGTCTTCACCCGCGAGGATCTCTGGGCCGTTTTGCAGAATGTCTGGATGACCAAGAAGCCCACCGTCATCCTGGTGACGCATGACCTGCGCGAGGCGACCTACCTAGCCGACCGGGTGCTGGTGATGTCGTCGCGGCCCGGCCGGATCATTGCCGAGCGACGCGTGGATTTGCCGCGCCCGCGCACGCTGGAGACCACCTACACCGCCGAATTCCAGGATTTGGTGCATGATCTGCGCGGCTATATCGCCGCTGCCCGAAGCGGTGAGGAGGTGGTCGTCTGATGGCCCAAATGTCGGCACGGGCGCAGGCCCGCTACAACGCCATGGCCGCCGCCGCCCGGCGCCAGCGCCGGTTGCAGACCATGCTGCCCTGGCTGGTGATCTTCGGCATGTTCGGGGTGTGGGAGATCGGCTGCACCGTCTTCAAGGTGCCCGAATTCATCCTGCCCGCGCCCAGCGACATCTACCGCGCCGCGGTGCGCTGGTGGTACCCGCTGCTGCAGGACAGCCTGGTGACGCTCTATGCCACCATGGCCGGCTTCGGCCTGGCGATCGTGGCCGGGGTGCTGCTGGGGGTGGCCATTGGCTCCTCCACCCTGGTCTATAAGGGGCTGTATCCGCTGCTGATCGCGTTCAACTCCATCCCCAAGGTGGCGGTGGTGCCGGTGCTGATCATCTGGTTCGGCATCGGAACCCTGCCGGCCATCATCACCGCCTTCCTGATCTCCTTCTTCCCGATCGTGGTGAATGTGGCGACCGGGATCGCGACGGTGGAGCCGGAATTGAAGGACGTGCTGCGGGCACTCGGCGCCCGGCCGCGCGACATCATCATCAAGGTGGGGCTGCCGCGGGCGATGCCGTATTTCTTCGCCTCGCTGAAGATCGCGGTGACGGTGGCCTTCGTCGGCGCCATCATCGCCGAGAGCGTGGCGCCCAATGCCGGCATCGGGCGGCTGATGATGGTGGCCTCGTCGCGCTTCGACGTTCCGTTGGTTTTCGCGGGGCTCATCACAACTGGTCTGATGGGCATCGTGCTTTACTGGATCGCCGAGGTGATCGAGAAGCGCACGACCGGATGGGCGACGCGGGGGACGGATCAGAACTTGGCGACGGGGGGGTAGCGGGCGCGGCGCCGGGGATGGGCTCCGCTCCTCCCCGGCGCCCGCTCCCCACCCCCTCATCGCCAACTCCTATCATCCCCAGCGTCAGCATCGATTGGCCGCATGCCGGCCCACAACCCTAGGGTCCCGCCATTGGGACAGAAGGGTGCGGGTGATGTTGAGGGCTGAAAGCGAAGCGAAGACCAGTGCTTCCTGGGTGATGGTGGAGCGGGTCTTCCGCCAGCGCGGAGAGGGCGTCTCGCTCTGGTTGTACCGCGCGGTGCTTCGCAATCCCGGGCCGGCCGCGGTGCTGGTGTTGCAGGTGGCGCTGCCCCTGCCCTTCCGCCCCAGCGCCGAGGTCTGCGGCCGGCGCCTGCTTGTTCTGGCAGCGGGGGAGAGGCGGCAGGTGGAGCTGGGCAGCCTGCGCGGCACGCCCTACGAGGCCGAGGAGGTGCGCGCCGCCCTGTGCCTGCGCGGCGCTTGATCCGCGCGCCGGGCGCGGCTAGGGTTCCTCTCATGGCGACGCCTTTGGCCCTTTTCGTGCCGGCTGCGCGGGTGAATGCCCGGCTGCTTCCGCTCGCCCTTCTTCTTCGACTTAAGCGCCCCTGAGCGTGATGCCTGGCCGTTGGCTGGGTCGCCCAGGGGACGCAAAAACGGGTTAGCCCCGCGGCGAGGACGCCGCCTGTCGAAGCAACACGCACACGGAAACGCAGAACATGGCCATCACCCATCCCAGCTTCGGCACGCTGGACGACGACCGCATCATCTTCTTCGACACCACTTTGCGCGATGGCGAGCAGTCGCCCGGCTTCTCGATGAACCTTGAGGAAAAGCTGCGCATGGCGGCGGCGCTGGATGATCTCGGCGTGGATGTCATCGAGGCCGGCTTCGCGATCGCCAGCCCCGGCGATTTCGAGAGCGTGCAATCCATCGCCCGGCTTTTCGGCCGGGAAGGCCCGGTGGTGGCCAGCCTGTCGCGCGCCAACCCCGCCGACATCATGGCCAGTGCCAATGCGGTGAAGCCCGCCGCGCGGCCGCGCATCCACATCGTGCTGGCGACGTCCGAGCTGCACATGCGCGTCAAGCTGCGCATGACGCCGGACCAGGTGCTGGAGCGCATCACCGAGAGTGTCACGCTCGCCCGCAACCACGCCGCTGATGTGGAATGGTCGGCCGAGGATGGCAGCCGTTCGGAGGACGAGTTCCTGTGCCGCTGCGTGGAGGCGGCGATCAAGGCGGGTGCCACCACCATCAACATCCCGGACACGGTCGGCTATGCCTTGCCGGAGGAAACCGGACGGCAGTTCCGCATGCTGCGCGAGCGGGTGCCGGGGGCGGAAAAAATCATCTTCTCCACCCACAACCACAATGACCTCGGCCTGGCGGTGGCCAATACCCTGGCGGCCGTGCAGGCCGGCGTGCGGCAGATCGAATGCACCATCAACGGCATCGGCGAACGTGCCGGCAATGCGGCGCTGGAGGAGATCGCCATGGCGCTGCGCACCCGCCATGACCGCATCGCCAGCCGCCATTCCATCAAGACGCAGCGGCTGCTGGGCATCTCGCGCCTGCTGGCGGCGATCACCGGCTTCGACGTGCAGCCCAACAAGGCGATCGTCGGCCGCAACGCCTTCGCGCATGAAAGCGGCATCCATCAGGATGGCGTGCTGAAGGATGCCTCGACCTACGAGATCATGACGCCGGAGAGCGTGGGCTGGACCAAATCCTCCCTCGTGCTGGGCAAGCATTCGGGCCGTGCGGCGTTCAAGGATCGCCTGGCGACCCTGGGCTATGTGGTCGGCGACAACCAGCTGAACGACGCCTTCAAGCGCTTCAAGGATTTGGCCGACCGCAAGAAGATCGTCTATGACGAGGATATCGCGGCGCTGGTGGATGACGAGATCTCCAACCAGCAGAACCGCCTGAAGCTGACCGCGCTGACGGTGGCCACCGGCATGGGCGCCAAGCCCATGGCGACGCTGGCGCTGGAAGTGGATGGCGAGAAGCGCGACGGCATGGCCACCGGCGATGGCGCGGTGGACGCGACCTTCGCCGCCATCCGCAACGCCTGGCCGCATGATGTGACGCTGAAGCTCTATGCGGTGCAGAGCGTGACCGGCGGCACCGACGCCCAGGCCCGGGTGACGGTGCGGATGGAGGAAGCCGGCAAGCTGGTCGATGGCCAGGGCGCCGATACCGACACCATCGTGGCCAGCGCGCGGGCCTATGTGCATGCGCTGAACAAGCTGCTGGTGAAGCGCGAGCGGCGGGAGCCCCCGGTGGCCTGATCACCCGCCCGGGATTACCATGGCGCGATGACCAGGAGCTTGCCGCATGCCCTCTGACCCCTCGACCGGCCCGGGCCTCAGGCTCGGCCGCCAACTCGGGCGATGGCTGGGGCTGCGGGGCGAGGCGCCGCCGGAGGTGACCGGCCTGCTCGACCTGGCGCGCAGCATCGAGGCGCGGCTTGGCGCCATGGAGGCACGGCTTGCCCGGCTGGAGGATTTCAGCCATGGCAGCCGCGCCACCTATATGGGCCATGGGCTGGTGCTGCTGAAGGCGGTGGTCCATGGCCACACCATCGCCTATCTGGTCGAGGCCGATGACCGGCTGATCGCGCCTTGGTTCATCGCCTCCGGCCATTACGAGACGGAGCTGACGGACTTCTTCGCCGCCACCCTGCGGCCGGATGATCGCTGCCTCGATGTCGGCGCCAATTTCGGCTATTTCACCTGCCTCTTCGCGCGCTTCTGTCCGCAGGGCCGGGTCATCGGCATCGAGGCCGACGCGCGGCTTTTCACCATCCTGCGCGACAACATCCACATCAACGGTTTTGGCGGCCACGCCACGCCCTGGCAGAACGCGGCCTGCGAGAGCGAGAGAATGGTGCAGTTGCATCGGCGCGTCGGCCGTTCAGGCAACACCTCGATCGCGCGGGTGCCCGATTCCTTCACCGACCTGCTGGGCGAGCCGCCGAGCGAGGCTTTCTCGGTATCGGGGGTGACGGTGGATGGCGCGGTCACCCGGTGGGAGGGCCGGCTCGATGTGATGAAGGTCGATGTCGAGGGCGCCGAGCCGCTGGTCTTCCAGGGGGCGGCGACCGCCATCGCGGCCAATCCGCAATTGCAGATCGTGATGGAGTGGTCGCCCGGGCAGATCGCCCATGCGGGCTTCGGGATCGGCGATTTCCTCGATGCCCTGGCGGCGATGGGGCTCGGGTTTTACGGGCTGGAGCCGGGTCGGCCGGTGCTCAGCCGCGATGCCCTGCTGGGGCTGGATTACGCGGCGGGGATTCTGCTCACGAGGCAACCGCGTTAGGGCCATTTCAGGCACGGCTCAGATATGCGCTTACCTACCCTCGGTTCTGGAACCGGAGGCGGCGCTGGATGGTGGCGAAGGGCTTGAAGTCCTGGCAACCGCCAGGCAGTTGGTCGACCGGGCAGGTTTCACAGAAGCCGGGCATCCGGCAACCCTGATCGCCCGTCGGCATGTTCCGTCATGTCGTGATGCCGAGATAGCGGCCGAGACGGGCGTGATGTCGGATGAAGCGACCCGGAGAGAGCATAGCCCCCTCTCCGGGTCACGCCTGCTACCGCTGCAACGCCTGCACGATTTCCTGCGTCACCTTCTTCGCATCGCCGAACAGCATCATCGTGTTCGGCCTGAAGAACAGCTCATTGTCCACGCCGGCATAGCCCGAGGCCATGCCGCGCTTGATGAAGAACACGGTCTTCGCGCGTTCCACATCCAGGATGGGCATGCCGTAGATCGCCGAGGATTTGTTCGTCTTCGCCGCAGGGTTGGTCACGTCATTGGCGCCGATGACGAAGGCCACATCGGCATCCGCGAATTCGGGGTTGATTTCCTCGAGCTCGAAAACCTCGTCATAGGGCACATTGGCCTCGGCCAGCAGCACGTTCATGTGCCCGGGCATGCGGCCGGCGACGGGGTGGATGGCGTATTTCACATCCACGCCTTCCTTCTTCAGCAGGTCGCCCATTTCGCGCAGCACCTGCTGGGCCTGCGCCACCGCCATGCCGTAGCCCGGCACCACGATGATCTTCTGGGCGTTCTTCATCATATAGGCCGCGTCTTCCGGCGAACCCGCCTTCACCGGCGGGCGGTCCGGATCGACCGCGCCCGCGGCACCCGCCGCGCCGCTCTCGGTGCCGAAGCCGCCCAGCAGCACGTTGATGATCGAGCGGTTCATCCCCTTGCACATGATGTAGGAGAGAATGGCGCCCGAGGCACCGACCAGCGCGCCGGTCACGATCAGCAGCAGATTGCCGATGGTGAAACCGATGCCCGCCGCCGCCCAGCCGGAATAGCTGTTCAGCATCGAGACCACGACAGGCATGTCGGCACCGCCGATCGGGATGATCAGCAGATAGCCCAGCGCGAAGGAGAGCAGCGCAATCAGCCAGAAGAAGAACCAGCTGCCGGTGGCCACGAACAGGATCACGAACAGCACCAGCAGCGCGCCCAGGGCCGCGTTGATCTTGTGCTGGCCCTGGAAGGTGATGGGGGCGCCGGACATCCGGCCATCCAGCTTCAGAAAGGCGATGACCGAGCCCGAGAAGGTGATGGCGCCGATCGCGAGACCCAGCGACATCTCCAGCAGCGAGGCGGTCTTGATCCCACCCCCCGCCTTGGCGATGCCGAAGCTCTCAGGCGCGTAGAAGGCGGCGGCCGCCACGGCCACGGCGGCCATGCCGACCAGCGAGTGGAAGGCCGCGACCAGCTGGGGCAGCGACGTCATGGCGATCCTCTGCGCCAGGACGGCGCCGATGGAACCACCGATGGCCAGGCCCGCGATGATGATGCCGATGCCCGACCAGGACATGCCCGGCGTCGCCATGGTGGCGAAGATCGCCACACCCATGCCGATCATGCCGTAGAGATTGCCCTTCTGGCTGGTCTCGGGGTGGGAGAGGCCGCGCAGCGCCATGATGAACAGGACGGAGGCGACGAGGTAGCAAAGGGTGGAAAAAATATGCCCCATGGCGTTCAGCCCTTCTTCTTGAACATGGCGAGCATGCGGCGCGTCACCAGGAAGCCGCCGAAGATGTTCACCGCCGCCAGCGTCACGCCCACGAAGCCGAAGAATTTCGCCGCACCCGATTCAGCCAGCCCCGCGGCCAGCATGGCGCCCACGATGATGACCGAGGAGATGGCGTTGGTGACGCCCATCAGCGGTGAATGCAGCGCGGGCGTCACGTTCCACACCACGTAATAGCCCACGAAGCAGGCCATCAGGAAAATGGTGAGCATGAGCATGAAGGGCTCGACCGCCTGGGCGGCGGGCGAGATCGCCTCGGCATAGCGGCGCGCCTGCTCGGCGAGCATCACCGCCTGGTTGGCGACGATCTGGGCCTGGTTGGCCAGTTCCGTGGGGTTCATGATGGCTCTCCTCAGGCTTTCGGCGTGGTCAGGCTGGGGTGCACCACGGCGCCGCCGCGGGTCAGTGTCACGCCCTGCACGATGTCATCGGTCTCGGGGAGCTTGGGGGCCTGCGCCTCCTTGTCCCAGAAGGTCGTCAGGAAGGTCAGCAGGTTGCGGGCATAGAGGGCGGACGCCGCGGCGCAGATGCGGCCGGGCCAATTGGTGTAGCCCAGGATCTTGACGCCATTGCCGGTGACATACATCTCGCCCGGCCGGGTGGCGGCGCAATTGCCGCCGGCATCCGACGCGATGTCCACGATCACGCTGCCCGGCTTCATGCTGTCGACCATGGCTTGCGTCACCAGGGTCGGCGCCTTCCGGCCCTGCACCAGCGCGGTGGTGACCACGAGGTCCTGCTTGGCGATATGCGCGGCCACGACTTCCGCCTGCTTCGCATAGAAATCGGCCGAAAGCTGCTTGGCATAGCCGCCCGCGGTCTGGGCGTTCTTGCTCTCCTCATCCTCGTAGCCGACGAAGCTGGCACCCAGCGACTTGATCTCTTCCTTCGCGGCCGGTCGCACGTCGGTGGCCGAGACGCGCCCGCCCAGGCGGCGCGCGGTGGCGATGGCCTGAAGCCCGGCCACGCCCGCGCCCATGATGAAGACATTGGCGGCGGGGATGGTGCCGGCCGCCGTCATCAGCATGGGGAAGCCGCGGTCATAGGCCGCTGCCCCTTCGATCACCGCGCGGTAGCCGGCGAGGTTGGCCTGGGAGGAGAGGATGTCCATGCTCTGCGCGCGCGTCGTGCGCGGCAGCAATTCCATGGCGCAGGCCTCGATGCCGAGATCGGCATAGGCCTGAGCCCGGCCAGGATTGGCGCCGGCTTCCAGCGTACCGATCAGCAGGGCGCCGCGATGCATCAGCGACAGTTCATCCACCGCGCCCTCGCCCGCGCCCAGGGGTGCCCGGACCTTGAGCACCACGCCGGCGCCGAACAGGGTCGAGGCCGCGTCGGGGCAAAGCTCGGCGCCGACCTCGGCATAGGCTGCGTCGGTGAAGCCCGAAGCCAGCCCGGCGCCGGCTTCCACCGCCACCTTGCAGCCGAGTGCTGCCAATTTCTTTGCCGTCTCCGGCGTGGCGGCCACCCGGGTCTCACCCGCGCGACGTTCCTTCAAGACTGCCAGGCGCATGCATTTCCTCCGCGCAAGGGGCCACCAGATTCCCCGATGGACGCGTTCATGCCCTTGGGTGGGCAAGCGCGCAAGCCGCAAAGCTGACAGGCCGGCCAGTCCTGGCCAAAGCGGGCCAGACCGACCCGATCTCCGGGCGCGGAGGGCCGCCCGCCGCGGCCCCTGCGGCAGTGCGCCGCCGCCGCCCGGCCCTGCCCGGGCCGGGGCTGTCTCAAACCGCGCCCATGTTAACCCTCCGTTGAGGCGCCATCGGCAATCTGCAGGAAGGGCGCGGATACCCTGCGCCCGCAAGTCTGAGGAAAAAACCGATGGCCTTGAACAGTATCGTGACCAATATCGGCGCCCAGGTGGCGTTGCAGTCGCTCAACAAGACGAACGACGCCCTGGCGGTGACATCGAAGCGTATCTCGACCGGCCTGCGCGTGGCCGATTCGCGTGACGACGGCGCGGCCTTCGCGGTGGCCGAGCGCGTGCGGGGCGAGGTGGCCGCAACCACCTCGGCCAATGAACAGCTGGGCGCCGCCAAGGGCCTGCTGGACGTGACCCGGGCCAGCCTGGAGAACGTCTCGACCAGCCTGAACAAGCTGAAGGAGCTGACGGTCAAACTGGCCGACGGCGCCATCACCACCGAGCAGCGTACCCAGTACCAGACCCAGGTGAAGGAGCTCTCGAACAACATCAAGGCGTTCATCACCGACGCCGACTATAATGGCCGCAACCTGATCGACACCGGCGGGGCCACGGTGAAGGTCGTCACCAACTCGAGTGGCGACAACTACTCGGTGGCGGCGTATGATGCCATCGCCAATATCTTCAACAACATTTCCGGCGCGAATGCCTATACGCAGGGCGATGCGGCGGCGGCGTTGACGGCGACGGGCAAGCTCGGCACCGCCATCACCAATACCCTGACGACGCTGAACAGCTTCGGCAGCTGCACCAACTATGTCGATACCCAGGTCGACTTCAACAAGAAGAAGATCGATGCGCTGGAATCGGGCGTGGGCGCGTTGGTGGACGCTGATCTGGCGAAGGAATCGGCGAAGCTGCAGTCGTTGCAGATCCGCCAGCAGCTGGGCACCCAGGCGCTGGGCATCGCCAACCAGGCGCCGCAGTCGCTGCTGAGCCTGTTCCGCTGATCGCGGCGGCAAAGAACACCTCACGGGGCCTTGGCAGGATGCCGCCCCGGCTTTTCCGCTTTGTCGAAACGGCGCGCAGCCGTCGAGAAGGATAGCAGATTCCCATGTCCGAAACCCTTGGCACATCCATCATCGAGGCCAGCCCGGCCCTTCCCGGACCCGCGCCCCTGTCTGGCGCCAATCTCGGAGCCGCGGCCTATCGTCGGCGCATCAGCGCCAAGCAGATGGAAGCGGAGGTCTTCGCCCGCGCCACGCGCAGCATCCGCGAGGCCGAGGCGCAGTCCTCGCCGCTCGCCCTCGCCCGCGCGGTGGCCGATAATCGCCGGCTGTGGGACGCCGTGCTGGTCTCGGTGCTCGACCCGGCCAATGCCCTGCCCAAGGGTTTGCGCGCGCAACTGGCCAGCCTGGCCCGCGCGGTGCTGCGCGAATGCGAGGCGGAGCGGCCCGACCTGCCTTTCGTGGCGGAAATGAACGAACAGATCGCCGCCGGCCTGTGGGCCTGATCGCATGAGCCAAGCCGCAGCGCCGGCCGGCCCCGCCAGTCTTCCCGCCCGGCCCCGGGCCGGCCTGGGCCAGCGCCTGCTGGCGGAGGGCCGGCGCCTGCTCGCCGCCGGCAAGCCGGCCGAGGCGCTGCCGCTGCTGCGCACCGCGGCCACCGCCATGGGTGAGCCGGCGGCCTGGATTGCGCTGGCCGAGGCGCTGCTCGCTCTGGGCGAACCGCAGGCGGCGCTGGAGGCCTGCGCGGGCGCGTCCGAAGCAGACGAGGGCAGCCTGCCGCTGCTGCTGGCGCGCGCCCGCGCCCTGGGGCGGCTGGGCCGTGCGCGGGAGGCGCTGGGCGATGCCGCCAGCGCCGTGCTGCTAGCCCCGCGCGACGAGGCCGCGCGCATCCTGCTGGGCCAGGCGCTGCTGGCCAGCGACCGGCATGACGAGGCGATCAGCGTGCTGGGCGAGGTCTGGCGCGAGGCGCCGGAGGAGGCGGGCGGCGCGCTTCGCCTGGCCGACGCCATGATGCGCGCGGGCCGGCATGACGCGACGGCCGAACTGCTCGCCTTCCTGCTCGATGGCCTGCTGCTGCCCGAAGCCTCTCGCCGCCTGGCACTCGGCCTGCGGGCGCAGAACGCGCTGCTGCGCGGCCAGCCTCAGGCGGCGCTGGAGGCGGCGAATGCCGGGCTTGCCGCGCTGGGCCACGACGCCACGCTGCACAGCATCGCGGCCCATGCGCTGATCAAGCTGGGCCAGCGGCCCCAGGCACGCGGACATCTCATGCAGGCTCACAGGCTGGCGCCGGATGATGCCTATATCGGCCATCTCGCCGCCAGTTTCGACGATCCCGCGCAGGCGCCCGAGCGGGCCGCCGCCGCCTATGTCACCCATCTTTTCGACGGCTATGCCGCGGGCTTCGAGGCCTCGCTTCTGGGCCTGGGCTATCGCGCCCCGGGGCTGATCCTGCGCGCGCTGGAGGCATTGCTCCCGGGGCTGGGCGCCGGCCTGCCGCCGGGGCGCAAGCTGGGCGACGTGCTGGATCTGGGCTGCGGCACCGGGCTGATCGGCGTGGTGCTGCATGATCTGGTGGCGGGGCGGCTGAAGGGCGTCGATCTTTCCCCCGCCATGCTGGAGGAGGCGCGGCTGAAGGGCGTCTACACCAGCCTGGAGCATGCCGAGATCGACGTGGCGCTGGCCCGCGACGGCACGCAATACGAGGCGGTGATTGCCGCGGACGTGTTCTGCTACCTCGGCGCGCTGGATGGCACGCTGGCCGCCATCACGGCGCGGCTGGCGCCGGGCGGATTGCTGCTCTTCACCGTCGAGGCCTCGGATGACGCGGCGGAATGGACGCTGACCGATAGCGGCCGCTATCGCCACAGCGAGGCCGGGCTGCGCCGCGCGCTGGCCGCGGCCGGCCTCGTGCCGCTGCTGCTGCGGCGTGAGGCGCTGCGGCTGGAGGCCGATGCGGCATTGGCCGGCTTCCTGGTGGCGGCGCAGGCGGCCGGAGCCCCGCCTTGAACCTCGTCGCCGCCCCCTTCCGCATGGCGATGGACGCGTTGGCGGCGGGGCGGACGGAGGCCGCGCTTCCGCTGCTGCGGGCCTGCCTGGACAGCGGCGAGGAGGCGGCGCTGGCGCAGCTCAACCTGGGCATGGCGCTGGGCGATCTGGGCCGGCTGGCGGAGGCCGGCCCGCATCTGCGCGCCGCCCGCCAGGCCATGCCGTACATGGCCGAGCCACGCTTTCGCCTCGGCCAGATCGCCGTCCAGCAGCAGCGCTGGGAGGAGGCGCGCGCCGGTTTCGAGGGCGCGCTGGCCGTGGAGCCCGACCATGTCATGAGCCTGGCCGGCCTGGCCACCCTGGCCGAGGCGCGGGGCGACGTGGAGGAGGCCATGCTGCTGGTGGCGCAGGCGCTGCTGCTGGCACCGGATGATCATGGCCTGACGCTGATGCGGGCCCGGCTGCGCGGCTCGGCCGCCGAGGTTGTCGCCCTGCTCCGCGCCGGGCTGGGCGGGATGGAGGCGGTGCGCCTCGCCGCACGGCTGGTCGAAGCCGCCGATCTGCGCGAGGAGGCCGCCCAGGCGCCGCTGGAATGGCACTGGCAGGCCGCCATCGGCCTCGCCGAACTCGCCGCCGGCGCCACCGAGGCGGGCATCGCCACGCTGCGCCTGGCCACCATCCTGTCCGATGAATCCCCGGCCCTCCTCGCCCTGCTGGGCCTGCACCTGGCCGACCAGCGCCGCCACGGCGAGGCCGAGCCCTTGCTTGCCGAGGCCATCCAGGCGCAGCCCGGCGATGTGCAACTGCGCAGCCAGCACGGCATCACCCTGCTGCGCCTGCATCGGCTGGCCGAAGCGCGGCTGGTGCTGGAAGCGGCGGTGGCGGATTTCGGCGCCCTGCCCTCGCTGCTCTGCAACCTCGCCCTCACCCTCTGCGGCCAGGGGTTGCAGGAGGAGGCGCTGGCCGTCTCCGAACAGGCCGGCAACACGGTGCTGGCGCTGGGCTGCCGGCTCGGCATCCAGCCCTATCACCCCAGGCTCGGCTCTGGCCAGGCGCTGCATGCCACGGCCAGTCTGCTGGGCGCACGGCTGCCGCAGGTCGCGGCCCCCCCGCATGCGCCCGGCTTCGCGCCCGACCGGCGGCTGCGGGTGGGTTTCCTCAGCGCCTCCTTCGGCCGACACCCGGTGGGCTGGCTCACCCTGGCGGGGATCGAGGCCCTGCCGCGGGAGGCGATCGAGGTGGTCTGCTACTCCCTCAAGCCGATGCCCGACGCCTTGGCCCGGCGCTTCCAAGCGCGGGCCGATCTGTGGCGGGAATTGCCGCGGCTGGAGGATGGCGCCCTGGCCGAGACCATCCGCGCCGATCAGCCAGATATCCTGGTCGATCTGGGCGGGCATGGCGAGGGCGGGCGCGTCACCGCCCTGGCCCATCGTCCCGCGCCGGTGCAGGTCAAATG
The DNA here is from genome assembly GCA_021732665.1 of Acetobacteraceae bacterium. Classification (GTDB taxonomy): domain Bacteria; phylum Pseudomonadota; class Alphaproteobacteria; order Acetobacterales; family Acetobacteraceae; genus Rhodovarius. Next base: position 24,964 of record JAKFUL010000023.1, on the reverse strand, counting down.
GGTCGGCGCGCAATCCGCCACCACCGGCGTGCCGGGGCTGGACTGGATGCTGACCGATGCCTGGCAGACGCCGCCGGGCAGCGAGGCGCATTACACCGAATCCCTGCTGCGCATGCCCGATGGCTATGTCTGCTACACGCCCCCGCCCTGGGCGCCGCCGGTGGGAGTCCTGCCCGCCCTGGCCCGCGGCCATGTCACCTTCGGCTGCTTCAACAACCTGGCCAAGATCACGCCGGACGTGCTCTCCGCCTGGGGCGCCATCCTCGCCGCCCTGCCCCGCGCGCGGCTGGTGCTGCGCACCCATGGGCTGGGCGATGCCGCGACCAGGGCGCGGTTCATCGCCCGTGCGCATGGAGCCGGGTTGCCGGTGGAACGGCTGGAACTGCATGGCCCCAGCCCGCATGAGGCGCTGCTGGAAGGCTACAACGACATCGATGTGGCGCTCGACCCCTTCCCCTATGCCGGCGGGCTGACCGCCTGCGAGGCGTTGTGGATGGGCGTGCCGCTCGTCGCCATGGCCGGCAGCAGTTTCTCGGGCCGGCACGCCGTGTCGCATCTCAACAATCTCGGCCTGGGCCATTGGGTGGCCGAGGATGGGCCAGGCTATGTCGCCCGCGCCGTGGCGGCGGCCCATGAAATACCGGCCCTGGCCGGGTTGCGGGCCGGGATGCGGGCGCGCATGGCGGCCTCACCGCTGATGGACGCGCCGCGCTTCGGGGCCAATCTGGCCGCGGCGCTGCGCGATGCCTGGCGCGCGCGTTGCCTTCAGGCCCAGTCCGGCGCGGGCATGACCATGTAGGCGTGCCGCAGCGCCTCCGACCAACCCTGCCGCACCGCGGCGAAATACGGGTCGTCCTCGCCCATCCGGCGCCACTGGTGCACCCGCAGCTCGTCGCGCTTGACCTCCAGCAGGTCGATCGGCAGGCCGACGGTGAGGTTGGAGCGCAGCGTGCTGTCCATCGAGACGAGCGCGAGCTTCACCCCATCGGCGATGGGCGTGTCATAGGTCAGCACCCGGTCCAGGATGGGCTTGCCGTATTTATGCTCGCCGATCTGCAGGAAAGGTGTGTCGGCCGTGGCCTCGATGAAATTGCCGGCGGCGTAGATCAGGAACAGCCGGGGTGGCTCCTCGCCGATCTGCCCGCCCACCAGCAGGCTGCAATCGAAGCCGATGCCCTGGGCCGAAAGCGTGGGGCCGTCGGCCGCGAAGACCGCCCGCACCGCCGCCCCCACCAGCCGCGCCGCCTGGAACATGTTCAGCACATCGGGCAGCCGCAGCCGCTGGCCATCCAGGAACACCCCCTCCTGCAAATGGCCCCAGACCGCCTGGGTGATGGCCAGGTTGCCGGCGGTGGCCAGGCCGATCACCCGCTCGCCCGGCACCTCCACCCGCTGCAGCTTCGAGAAGGTGGAGATGTTGTCCACCCCGGCATTGGTGCGGGTGTCGCCCAGCATCACAAGGCCCTGCTCCAGGCACAGGCCAACACAATAGGTCATCGGGCGCTTTCCTCCGGGTGGTCAGCCCCGAATGTAGAAGCCGTCGATCGCCGCGCCCAGGGCCGCGGCGCGCTCGATCTTGCGGGTGAGGAAGACGTGCAGCCCCTCCTCGAAGATATCGTCGATCCGGGCATAGCGCAGCCGGGCGTGCAATTCGCCGGCCATCCGGTGGCATTCGCCCTGGCGGCCGCCCTGCTCGGTGGCGATGGCCTCCAGCAGCTCCGACACGCGGCCGAAGCAGGCGACCAGGCTGCGCGGCAGTTCCGGCCGCAGGATGAGCAATTCGGCGATCTTCTTCGGGTCCAGCCGGTCGCGGAACACCCATTGATAGGCCCGCGCCGCCGAGGCCGAGGCCAGCACCGCCTGCCACTGCGCGTATTCCGCCGTCTCGCCCACCGCCAGCATGCCGTGCCGCACATCGAGCAGCCGCGCCGAGTTGTCCGCCCGCTCCAGCGCCGTTCCGAGCTGGACAAACCTCCAGGCCTCGCCGCGCAGCATGGTGTCGGTGGCAGCACCGTTGAACAGCAGGGCGCGCTCACGCACCCAGTCGAGGAATGCCGGCAGCTCCTCGCCCTCGATCCGCGCGAGATCGCGCTTGCGCAAATCATTCCAGCTGTCGTTCAGCGCGCTCCACATATCGACCGTGAGTGCCGTGCGCACGGCGCGGCCATTGCGGCGTGCCGCCTCGAAGCAGGTGTAGATGCTGCTCGGGTTGTCCTGGTCGCGCACCAGCCAATCCACCACGGCGTCCTGGGAGATGGTCTCGTATTTCTCGGAGAAGGCCTCCTCGCCGCCGCTGGCGACGAGAAGCGCGCGCCATTCGGCACTCTCGCCCCCCAGCGAGGCGCTGAGCGAGGCCATGCGGCTGGCAACACCCAGGCCACGGGCGATGTTCGCCGCGCGCTCCGTGTAGCGGCCCAGCCAGAACAGGCATTCGGCGGTGCTGCTGAGCATCAGGCGTCTCCCTGGCCCTGGCTCTGCGACTGCGATTGAGACTGGCTTGGCGGGGCCGCCTCCTCCAGTACCCAGGTGTCCTTGGTGCCCCCGCCCTGGCTGGAATTGACCACCAGCGAACCCTCGCGCAGCGCCACGCGCGTCAGCCCGCCCGGCACCATGGTGATCTCCTGCCGCCCGAACAGGATGAAGGGCCTGAGATCCACATGCCGTGGCGCGATGCCGCCGGGTGCCAGCGTGGGGACGGTGGAGAGCGCCAGCGTCGGCTGGGCGATGTAGTCGCCGGGCTTTTCCCGGATGCGGCGGGCGAATTCCTCGCGCATCGCCTCATCCGCGTGTGGCCCGATCATCATGCCATAGCCGCCCGAGCCACGGGCCAGCTTGACCACCAGCTTTTCCAGGTTCGCCAGCACCTCGGCGCGGTCCGCCTCGCGCTCGCACAGCAAGGTCGGCACATTGGCAAGCCTGGGTTCCTCGTCGAGATAGAAGCGCACCATCTCCGGCACATAGGGGTAGATCGCCTTGTCATCGGCGATGCCGGCACCCGGCGCATTGGCCAGCGTGACATTGCCCGCCTTGTAGGCGCGCATCACGCCCGGCACGCCCACCAGGCTGTCCTCGCGGAAACATTCGGGGTCCAGGAAGTCGTCGTCGATGCGGCGGTAGATCACATCCACCCGCTTCGGGCCGGCGGTGGTGCGCATGAAGACCACGTCGTTTTCGACGAAGAGATCGGCGCCCTCCACCACCTCCACGCCCATCTCGTCGGCCAGGAAACAATGCTCGTAATAGGCCGAGTTGAAGCTGCCCGGGGTCAGGATCACCACCGTCGGGTCCGGCCCCGCGCGCTCGGGCGCCACCGATTTCAGCGTCGCCAGCAGGTGTTCCGGGTAGCGGTTGACGGGTGCCAGGCGATGGCGGGCGCAGAGTTTGGGGAAGAGCCGCAGCATCGCCTCGCGATTCTCCAGCATGTAGGAGACGCCCGAGGGCGTGCGGCAATTATCCTCCAGCACGAAGAAGTCGTCGGGCCCGGTGCGCACCATGTCGATGCCGGAGATGTGGGTGTAGATGCCGCCGGGGGGCGTGAAGCCCACCATGTTCGGCTCATAGGCCGCGTTTTCCAGGATCAGGGCGGTGGGGATGATGCCGGCCTTGAGGATGCGCTGCTCGTTGTAGACATCGCCCAGGAAGGCGTTGAGCGCCCGCACCCGCTGCTCCAGCCCGGCCGAAAGCGCCCGCCATTCGCTGGCGGCGATGATGCGCGGGATGATGTCGAAAGGGATCAGCCGCTCCGGATCGCCACCCTCGCCATAGACGGCGAAGGTGATGCCCAGCCGGCGGAACAGCAGCTCCGCCTCCGCGCTCTTCTGCCGCAGCTGGTCGAGCGGCGTGCGCTCCACCCAGGCGGCGATCTCGGCATAGGTGGCCTGTGCCACCTCGCCATCCCGCATTTCATCGAAAGCCATCGTCAACCCCGAGACTCCGCATCCCTTTATCCACAATGGCGCATGGCAGCACGGCCAAGGCAAGCGGGTTGCATCGGCCGTCCTGCCACGTCCGGGCGGGGTCTGCCCAAAGCGGCGGCAAAGGCCCTATCCTGCCCCGGTAAGGTGGGGGGGAACTGGGATGAACGGGGCGGAAGCGGTGATGGGCGCGCTGCGCCAGGCGGGGGCCAGGCACATGTTCGGCGTGCCGGGCGGCGGCAGCAGCCTGGACCTGATGGCCGCCGCCCGCGCCGAGGGAATGACCTTCCACCTCGCCCGCACCGAAACCGGCGCGGCGATCATGGCCGGCGCCATGGCCGAGCTGAGCGGCGCGCCCTGCCCGGTGCTGACCACCCGCGGCCCCGGCGTTTCCGCCGCCGCCAATGGCCTGGCCAATGCCAGCCTGGAACGCGCGCCGGTGGTGCTGCTGGCCGATGGTTTTTCGCCCCGTGAGCGCGCCTTCGCCTGCCACCAGTTTTTCGACCATGCCGGGCTGATGCGGCCGGTGACCAAGGCGCAGCTGCGCGCCGAGAGCGCCGCCGGCCTGGCGGTGCATGCCGCCCTGCATGCCGCGCTGACGCCGCCGCTGGGCCCGGTGCTGATCGAGGTGACGGGCGATGCGGCACGGGCCGAAAGCGCGCCGACACCGCGCTTCACCCGCCCGGCGCCACGCCCGCCCGAGCCCGCGGCGCTGGCCGCTGCCCAGGCCCTGCTGGCGGCGGCGCGCCGGCCCATCATCATCGCCGGGCTGGAGGCGGTGCCCGCCGCGGCGCCGCTGCGCGCCCTGGCCGCGGCGATGGGCTGCCCGGTCCTCGTCACCTACAAGGCCAAGGGCGTGCTGCCGGACCGCCATCCGCAATTCGGCGGCGTCTTCACCGGTGGTGCCGCCGAGGCGCCGCTGCTGGCCCAGGCAGACCTGATCATCCTGGCCGGCGCCGATCCGGTGGAGTTCATCAGCCAGCCCTGGCGCTACCAGGCACCGGTGATCGATGTGGCGAGCGTGCCGCGCGCGCCGCATTACGTCACACCGATAGCGGCGCTGCATGGCGATGTGGGGCTGGCGCTGGCGGGGCTGGCCGGCGCGCCGGGGGATTGGGCCATGGCCGAGATCGCCACCGCGCGCGCGGCATGGGCGGCGGCGCTGGCGAATGGCACGGGCGGCAATCGCGGCATGTCGCCGCAGGCGGTGGTGGAGCTGGCGCAGGCCGCCTGCCGCGAGGCCGGGCGGCACCCGCGTGTCACCGTCGATGCCGGGGCGCATATGTTTCCGGCCACGACATTCTGGCAGGCCGAGGAGCCGGGCGACCTGCTGATCTCCAACGGCCTGGCCAGCATGGGTTTTGCCCTGCCGGCCGGCATCGCCGCGGCGATCTTCGACCCCGCGCGCGGCGCGATTGCCTTCACCGGCGATGGCGGGCTGCTGATGTGCGTGGGCGAGCTGGCCACCGCGGCGGCGTTGGGGGTGAACCTTACCGTGGTGGTGTTCAATGACGCGACGCTGTCGTTGATCGACATCAAGAAGGGTGAGCGGGCCTTGCCGCCGGGCGGGCTGGACTGGCCGATGGTGGATTTTGCCCAGGTCATGCGGGGCTGCGGCGGCGCGGCCTTCCGCTGCGACGACGAGGCCGGGTTCCGCGCGGCGATGGGCCAGGCCCTGGCAATAACGGGGCCGAGCCTGGTGGATGCGCGGGTCGATCCGGGCAGCTACCCCCGGCAGATCAAGGCTTTGCGCGGATAGCGGCCGCGCGGGCCGCGATACGACGAGGCAATTCGCGCCTCGCGGGCATGCGGCGATCGCCCGGGTTGCGCGGCTCTCCCTGGAGATCCCGCGATGGAGATCGTCGGCGCGATAACCCTTGGCCAGGAAGGGCGCAAACAGCGCCCCGATCCAGCGCCATCAATCCGGCCGGATATTGTTCTCCCGCACCACCCGCCCCCAGGCCTCCATCTGCGCATCCAGAAACGTGCCGAAGGCCGCGCCATCCCCGGCCAGCACCTCCACCCCCAATTGCTCGGTCAGTCGCATCCGCACCTCCGGCTGGTTCAGCACATCGCGCACCGCCGCCTCCATGCGGGCGCGGATCGCCGGCGGCAGGTTGGCCGGCCCCAGCACGCCCCAGAAGGCGCGCGCATCCACCCCCGGCACGCCCAGCTCCGCCAGGGTGGGCACCTGCGGCAGGCCCGCGAAGCGCTGCGCCGAGGTCGCGGCCAGCGCCACCACCGTGCCCTCCCGCAGCATGGCGGCGAAGACGGTGGGGGTGGCGACATAGAGGTCGCACTCGGCCGAGGCGGCGGCGGTGACCAGCGGCCCGCCGCCGCGATAGGGCACGTGCACCACCTTGAAATTGCCATTTGCCTGGGCGAGCGACATGGCGAGATGCGCCAGGCTGCCATTGCCGATGGTGCCATAGGTGATGGTGTCCGGCCGCGCCCGGGTCGCCGCCAGCAGCGCCGCGAAATCCCCCCAGGGGCGGCTGCGATGCTTCATCACCAGGTTGGGCGCGATGCCGATCAGGCAGATCGGCGTCAGGTCGCGCTTCGTGTCGAAGCCCATATTGGGGATGAGGAAGGGGTTGACCGCATGGGTGTCGAAGACCACGGCCCAGGTATTGCCGTCGGCCGGGGCACGCGCCACCTGCTGCGCGCCCAGCGCGCCCGAGGCGCCCGGCCGGTTTTCCACCACCACGGGGTGGCCGAGGATCGCGCTCAGCCCGGGCTGCAGCATCCGCGCGACAAGGTCCGTCGAGCCACCGGGGGGGAAACCCACCACGAGGCGGATGGGCCCGCTCTGCGCCAGGGCAGGTGCGGCCAGCGGCACAGCCAGCAAGGCGCGGCGTTGGAACTTCATGACGTTTCCCCATTGCTTCAAGTCGTGGCGGCTTGGCCCCTGGCCCTGGCAGATGTCAAGGCGCGCCTGATTTCGGCCTCGCATTTGGCCAGCTCCTGCACCGCCGAGGCGCGGCCGGCGCGGCCCTCATCGGCGATCTTCAGGCTGTCCTCGATCGTGCCGATCAGCGCGGCATTGGCGCGCTTCACCGCCTCGATGTCGAAGACGCCGCGCTCCAGCTCGCGACGCGCCTCCATGTTGCCGCGGCGCAGCGTCTCGGCATTGGCGGTGAGCAGTTGGTTGGTGAGGTCGGTGGCCGACTTCACCGCCGCCCCCGCCTCGCGCATGCGGTGGATGGCCAGCGCCTGGGCCAGCTGCTGGCGCCACAGCGGCACGGTGTTGGCCATCACGGAGTGGATCTTGGCCGCCAGCGCCTTGTCGTTTTCCTGGATCAGGCGAATGGACGGCAGCGCCTGCATCGCCACCTGCCGCGTCAGGCGCAGATCATGCACCCGGCGCTCCAGATCGTCGCGCGTGGCCCGGGCGTCGCGCAGCTTTTGCGGCGCCAGCGGGTCGTGCTCATTCTCGGCGGCCGCGACCAGGGCGGGGATGGTCTGGGCATCGGTGCGGGCCAGCACCAGCTCGCCGGCGGCGATGTGGTCGGCCAAATTGTGGAACCATTCCAGCGTGGCGTCATAGAGCCGGTCGAGCCGCTCGACATCCTCCAGCAGCACGGTGCGGTGGCGGTCGAGCTTGTCGCCGATGCTCTGGATCTGGTCGCGCACCGTCTCGTAGCGCATCACGATGGTGCCGACCTTCGCCCGCGCGCCGCCGAGCAGCCGGCCGATGAAATTCGGCTTTTCCGCGAGTTTGGTGACGTCGAAGCCTCTGAGCTGGCCCAGCATGGTTTGCAGGCTGGCGCCGGCCTCGCCGGCCTCGTGGCTCTTCGCACCCTCCAGCATCGCGTCGGCCGCTTCCTGCGCCCGCGTCTGCGTGGCGGCGCCGAAACGCAGGATGGAACCGGGCTCGGCCAGGTCGATGGCGCCGGCCAGGCGTTCGATTTCCGCCTGGCGTTCCGCCGTCATGCCGGGGGCCAGGGGGGCGGGCTCAGTGGCGCGGGCTATCTCGCTCATCAACGTCCTTCCTGGCGCAGCCTGTCGGCCATCACCTTCACCTGGATATCCAGCGCCTCGGTCTCGGAGGCCTTCAGTCGCGCACGCCAGTCATCGGCGGCATCGGCGATCCCGTCCAGCAGGGGGGCGAGGCTCGCCGGCGGCTCGGCACCGTTTTGCAGCCGCTGCACGATGCGATCGAGCCCGTCGAGTTGCATGGCGAGGAAGCGCCTGGCCTCGGGGATGCGGTCGGGCCGGGTCGCGATCTCGCGCAGCAGATTCTCCAGCGCCTCGGTGGTGTCGCGGATCTCCGCCTTCAGCGGCAGCGGGGGCGAGCCTGTGCCCAGCCTGGCGCGCACGCCCTCCAGCCGGTTCTCAACCTCCTGCAAGGGTGCCGGGATCGCGACCGGGGCGACCGGTTCGGGCGGCGGCGCGGTCTCCGGCAGGTCGTCGGTCAGCAGGCGGGCGCCGGCCCAGGCGCCGATCCCCATGGCCACCGCCACCGGCGGCCAGAGCTGGGCGCCAAGCCCCGCCACCAGCCCGGCGGCGACACCGAACAGCACCGCGCCACGCCGGGCGTCGCCGGCGCGACCGCGCTGCATGCGGATGCCCGCCAGCGCCAGCAGGCCGATCCCCAGCAAGGCCGCGAGCAGGCCCCGGCCTTGCAGCAACAGGATGGCGATGGGCAGCTTCAGCAGCAGCGGCCAGGCAAAGGCCACCAGCAGCCAGACGCGAAAGCCGTGGAAGCGCGACCTCATGGCCGGAACAGGGTGGCGAAGGCCGGCAGCCACAGGCACAGGAACAGCAAACCCAGGCCCAGGAAATACCGCGCCGGCCGGGGCATGTCCGGCAGCAGCGGGCGGGCCAGGGCCATGGCGCGCGCCTCGCGCCGGGCGTGGCGGCCCTCGCGCCGCTCGGATTTCCATTCGTGTCGGGTTGGCATGGCCGATAGATCGCGTTTTGTCGGGCGCAATCAAGCCTCGGCGGCGAAAACCCGGCGATGCTTTGCAGATCGGCGGCGCTGCGCGAAGCTGGCGGCAAAACAGGGAGCAAGCGGCATGCAACAGATCGCCATCATCGGCACCGGCCTGATCGGGCGTTCCTGGGCGATGGTCTTCGCCCGCGCCGGCCACCCCGTCCGCATCTGGGATGCCGAGCCGCGCGCGGCCGCGGCCGCGCTGGACATCATCGAGGAACGCCTGGGCGATCTGCAGGCCGCCGGGCTGCTGGCCGAGACGCCGGCCGAGGTCGCCGCGCGCATCACCGCGGCGGCGGATATGGCCGAATGCCTGGAAGGTGCCGCCTATGTGCAGGAGAACGGGCCGGAGCGGCTGGACCCCAAGCTCGCCCTCTTCGCCGAGATGGACCGGCTTTGCCCGCCCGAGGTGATCCTGGCCTCCTCCACCTCCGGCATCCCGGCCAGCGCCTTCACCGAGAAGCTGGCGGGACGCGCCCGTTGCCTGGTCGCCCACCCCGTCAACCCGCCCTATCTGGTGCCTCTCGTGGAACTGGTCGGCGCGCCCTGGACCAGCCCTGAGGTGATCGCCCGCGCCCGCGCGCTGATGGACAGCGTGAAGCAGGTGCCGGTGGTCGCGCACAAGGAAACAAAGGGCTTCGTGCTCAATCGCCTGCAGGCCGCGCTGGTGGCCGAGGCGTTCCGGATGGTGCGCGACGGCGTGATGAGCGTCGAGGATGTCGATGCCTGCGTGAAGCATGGCCTGGGCCTGCGCTGGGCCTTCATGGGGCCGTTCGAGACCTGCGAGCTGAACGCGCCGGGCGGTATTCTCGACTATGCCCAGCGCTACGGCCCGTTGCTGGGCCAGTTGACGGAGGAAATGCCGCCCTATCACTACGATGCCGAGACGGTGGCCCGGGTTTCCGGCGAACGTCGTGCCCTTCTGCCGCTGGGGGCGCTGGGCGAGCGCGCGGCCTGGCGCGACCGCGAATTGATGGCGCTGGTGGCGCATAAGGCGAAGCGCTAGGCTCACCCCCGGGGAAGAGGAAAACGCCATGGGACCGCTGGCCGGCCTGCGGGTGCTGGAAATGGCGGGCATCGGCCCCGGGCCGTTCTGCGGCATGCTGCTGGCCGATATGGGCGCCGATGTGGTGCGGATCGACCGCAGGGAAGGCCCACCGGGCTCGGCACGCGATGTGACGGGGCGGGGGCGGCGTTCCATCGCGCTCGACCTCAAGCGCCCGGCCAGCATCGAAGCCGTGCTGCGGATGGTCGAGGGTGCGGACGCGCTGATCGAGGGTTTCCGGCCGGGGGTGATGGAGCGGCTGGGCCTGGGCCCGGAGATCTGCCACGCGAAAAACCCCCGCCTGGTCTACGGCCGGATGACGGGCTGGGGGCAGACCGGCCCGCTGGCGCCGACGGCGGGGCATGACATCAACTATATCGCCATCTCCGGCGCGCTGGACGCGATCGGCACGAAGGACGCGCCGGTGCCGCCGCTCAACCTGGTCGGCGATTACGGCGGCGGCGGCATGCTGCTGGCCATGGGGCTGTTGGCCGCCCTGCTGCACGCCCAACGCACAGGGGTCGGCCAGGTCGTGGACGCCGCGATGAGCGATGGGGCGGCGCAATTGATGGCGCCGATCTATGGCATGCGCGCGGCCGACCGCTGGGGCGCGCCGCGCGGCGGCAATTTCCTCGATGGCGGCGCGCCCTTCTATGGCACCTATCGCTGCGCCTGCGGCGGGTTTCTCGCGGTCGGGCCGATCGAGCCGCAGTTTTTCGCGCGGTTCATCCAGCTTCTGGGGTTGTCGGAGGCGGATTTTTCCGGCCGGGCCGAGGCCGCCCAATGGCCAGCCCTGCGCGCCCGCATCGCCGCCGCGCTGCTGACCCGCGGGCGCGACGAATGGGCCGCGATCTTCGAGGGCAGCGATGCCTGCGTGGCGCCGGTGCTGAGCATGGCCGAGGCGCCGGCGCATCCGCACAATGTCGCCCGCGGCACCTTCTTCGAGCGCGACGGGGTGATCCAGCCCGCCCCGGCGCCGCGGTTTTCGGCCAGCCCATCCGGGCCCGGCGCACCGGCCGCGCTGCGCGGCGAACACACGCAATCCTTCCTGCGCGAGGCCGGGTTTTCCGAAGCCGAAATCGCCGCATTGACCGAGGACTGAGCCATGGACACCCATCCGCCTTCCCGCGCCCGCACGGTCTTCACCGCGGAACACGAGATGTTCCGCACCCAGGTCAGGCGCTTCGTGAACAGCGAAATCGTGCCCTTCCACCGGCAATGGGAGCATGACGGCATCGTCCCCCGCGAACTCTGGCGCAAGGCTGGCGAGCAGGGCTTTTTGTGCACCATGCTCGACCCGGAATTTGGCGGCGGCGGGGGCGATTTCGGTCATGCCGCGGTGGTGCTGGAGGAGCTGGCGCGGGTGAATGCCTCGGGCGTCGCCTTCCAGCTGCACAGCGACATCGTGGTGCCCTATTTCGCCGCCTATGCCAGCCCGGCGAGGAAGGCCGAATGGCTGCCGAAGATGGCCTCGGGCGAGATGATCACGGCGATCGCGATGACCGAGCCGGGCATGGGCAGCGACCTCAAGGCCATGCGCACCACCGCTCGGCGCGAGGGCGGGCATTGGGTGATCAACGGCTCGAAGACCTTCATCAGTTCGGGCCAGAATGCCGGCATCGTCGTGGTCTGCTGCAAGACCGATCCGGAGGCGGGGCGGCGCGGCATTTCGCTGATCGCGGTCGAGGAAGGCACGCCCGGCTTCACCAAAGGCCGCAACCTGGAGAAGATCGGCCTGCACGCGCAGGATACGTCTGAGCTGTTCTTCGATGATGTTCGCGTACCCATGGACAACCTTCTGGGCGAGGAAAACCGCGGATTCTACCAGCTCATGCACCAGCTGCCGCAGGAGCGGCTGATCATCGCGATACGCGCCGGCATCTCGATGGAGGCGATGCTGGCGAAGACCATCGAGTACGCGCGCGAGCGAAAAGTGTTCGGCCAGCCGGTGTTCGATTTCCAGACCCATCGCTTCACGCTCGCCAGCGCCAAGGCGGAGATCGGAATGTTCCGGGTCTATCTGGATGACTGCATCGCCCGGCACATGGCGGGCGGGCTTTCGGCCGAGGATGCGGCGGCGGCCAAGCTGCTGGGCACGGAGATGCAGAACCGGCTGCTGGACCAGTTCCTGCAGATTCATGGCGGCTATGGCTATATGGCGGAATACGAGATCGGCCGGGCCTGGGCGGATGCGCGGGTCGGGCGGATCTATGGCGGATCAAGCGAGGTGATGAAGGAAATCATCGCGCGGACGCTTTAGGCAGCGGCATGGCGGGAAAGCCGAAATCGCCTGGCTCGGCGAAGTAGCCCAGCCGTCCGGCTCGGTTCTCCTCGCAAAGCTCAAGCTCGACGGAAATGATCTGCAACGCCAACACCAGCGCCTGCATCGAATCATCGCCCAGCGCGTAGCGCCAGCGCTTCGTCAGCGGGCCATCGAGCCGATAGCTGCAACGCCAGGTGATGCCGTCTGGCTCCAGCACCGGTACATGGACGTGCACGTGGAAGGCCGCTTCGCCATCCACCTCGAAGATGCGGCTGGCGATCGGCGCCGCGGCTTCGGTCATATTCTGTTCCTCCAACGCGCCGGCCATGCCAACATACCGCCCAACGACAAGACCACCCAAGGAAACGACCGATGAACCGCCGCGCCCTCCTCGCCACCGCCTTGGCAACCCCCGCCCTGGCGCAGGCGCCCTTCCCCAGCCGCACCATCACCATCCAGATCAGCTTCCCACCGGGAGGCGCCACCGATGTGCAGATGCGCAGTTTCTGTGAGGCCGCCAGCCGGGTGATGGGCCAGACCGTGCAGGTTGAGAACCGCCCGGGCGGCGGCGGCACCCTGCCGGCCGCCAACATGCGCAACGCCAGGCCGGATGGCTACACCCTGGCGCAATTCGCCCTCCCCGCCATCCGCCTGCCCTTCATGCAGCGCATGAGCTTCAATCCGCGCACCGATTTCACCCCCATCATCCACCTCACCGGCTATCTGTTCATGGTCTGCGTGCGGGCCGAATCACCCTATCGCACATGGGCCGATCTGGTGGCCGATGCGCGCGCCAGGCCGGGCCAGGTGCGCATGGGCAATACCGGCGCCAATGGCACGCCGCATCTCACCCTGGTCGATCTGGCGGAACGCGAGAACATCAACCTCACCCACGTCCCCTTCCGCGGCGAGGGCGATGCGGTGCCGGCGCTGCTGGGCGGGCATATCGAGGCCTCGGGCACCGGTTCTGGCACGTTGCAACTGATCGCCGAGGAGCGGTTGCGCGCGCTCAACGTCTGGTCGCGCAACCGCTCGCCCAAGCTGCCCGAGGTGCCGACGCTGGGGGAACTCGGCTATCGCGACATGGTCGTCACCTCGCCCTATGGCGTGGTCGGGCCGCTGGGGATGGAGCCGGCCATCGTGCGCGCGCTGCATGACGGTTTTCGCGTGGCCGCGCATGACCCGGCGCATATCGCCACCCTGGCGCGGCTGGACCAGCCGCTGGAATACCTGAACTCCGAGGACTACGCCGCCTTCATCCTGCGCACCGCCGATGAGGAGGAGGCGCGCGTCCGTCGCCTGGGCCTGGCCACCGGCTGATGTTCGCGCCTGACCTGATGGCGGGCAGCCGCGTGCTGATCACCGGCGGCGGCACGGGCCTCGGCCGGATGATGGCCGAGACGCTGCTGGCGCATGGCGCCGCGGTGGAGATCTGGGGCCGGCGCGCCCCGGTGCTGGAGGAGGCCTGTGCCGCGATGAACGCGGCGCATCCGGGGCGGGCTGTTCACGCCGTGGTGGACATCAAGGATGTCGAGGCGGTGGAGGCCGCCATCGCCCGCGCTTTCGACGAAGGCCGGCCGATCACCCACCTCATCAACAACGCCGCCGGCAATTTCGTCAGCCGGACGGAGGATCTGAGCCCGCGCGCCTTCCGCGCCATTTCCGACATCGTCTTCCACGGCTCCTTCGGCGTGACGCAGGCGCTGGGGCGGCAATGGATCGCCAGGGACATGCCCGGTGCCGTGGTCTCCATCGTGGTGACCTGGGTCTGGACCGGCGCGCCCTTCGTGCTGCCCTCGGCCATGTCCAAGGCGGGACTGGATGCCATGACCAAGTCGCTGGCGGTGGAATGGGGGCGTTACGGCATAAGGCTGAACTGCATCGCCCCCGGTCTGATCCCGACCGAGGGCATGCTGGCCCGCCTTCGCCCCGGCGAGAACGACCCGGCGGAAAAGGCGGCCGCGCTGAACCCGCTGGGCCGCGTGGGCACGCCCGAGGATATCGGCAACCTCGCCACCTTCCTGCTCTCCCCCGGGGCGGGCTGGATTTCCGGCCAGACCATTGCGCTGGATGGCGGCAATTGGTTGAGTCAGGGCGGCGGCTTTCGCGACTATCTCGCCTGGGGCGATGCGGAATGGGAGGCGGCGCGGGCGCGCATCAAGGCCCGGACGGCGGCGGACAAGGCGGCGCGCGACTAGGCGCTGGCAGCCCGATCCTCCGCCTGCACGCCCAGGAATTTCAGCTTGCGGTGCAGCGCGCTGCGCTCCATGCCCACGAAGGTCGCGGTGCGGGATATATTGCCGCCGAAGCGCAGCAGCTGGGCTTCCAGATATTGCCGCTCGAACAACTCCCGCGCCTCACGCAAGGGCAGCGTCATGATCTCGCTGGAACGGTCGAGCTTGAGCATGGCCGGTGCCGCGGCACCCACCTCGGGCGGCAGCATGTCGGCGCGGATGGCCGAGCCATTGTCGCCCGGCGCCATGATCAGCAGCCAGTCGATCAGGTTGCGCAGCTGCCGTACGTTGCCCGGCCAATCATAGGTCTGAAGTGCCGCCAGCGTGTCCTCGCTGATCTCGCGCGGCGCGATGCCGGAGGTCTCGCCCGAGCGGGCCATGAAATGGCGCGCCAGGGCCGGAATATCCTCGCGCCGGTCGCGCAGCGCGGGGATGCGCAGCGGCACCACGGAGAGGCGATAGAACAGATCCTCGCGGAACCGCCCGGCGATGATCTCGCCCTGCAGATCGCGGTTGGTGGTGGCGATGACCCGCACATCCACATTCACCCGGGCCGAGCCGCCGATGCGCGCGAAGCCCTGATCCTGCAACGCCCGCACGATCTTGCCCTGGGTTTCCAGCGGCATGTCGGCGACCTCGTCGAGCAGCAGGGTGCCGCCATGGGCGCGTTCCAGCACCCCCGCGCGGCGCGGGCCGTCGGCCGAGGGTTCGACGCCGAACAGCTCCTCCTCGATCCTGGCCGGGTTCATCGTGGCGCAGTTGATGGCCACGAAAGGCCCGTCCACGCGGCGGGAGCGGGCATGGATCATCCGCGCCACCACCTCCTTGCCCGCGCCGGCGGGGCCGGAGATGAGCACGCGCGAGCCGGTCGGCGCCACCCGCTCGATCGATGTCCGCAACTGGTTCACCACGGTGGAGATGCCGACAAGCTCGGTCTCCGGCCCGGCACGCATGCGCAATTCGCTGATTTCGCGGCGCAGCTTGGCCGATTCCAGCGCGCGGTTGACGATCAGCAGCAGACGGTCCGACTTGAAAGGCTTTTCGACGAAATCATAGGCGCCGATCTGGATCGCCTGCACCGCCGTCTCGATGGTGCCGTGGCCCGAGATCATGATGCAGGGGATCTGCGGCTCCTCCAGGTTCATCGCCTGGAGAATGCCCAGACCGTCGAGCTTGGAGCCCTGCAGCCAGATGTCCAGGATGATCAGCGAGGGCCGACGCGCCCGGAAAGCCGCCAGCGCCGCGTCGCTGTTATGCGCCTGGCGCGTCTCGTACCCCTCATCGGTGAGAATGCCCTCGATGAGCGTGCGGATATCCGGCTCGTCATCCACGATCAGGATATCATGCGCCATCCCTGATCCTCCTGCCGCACTCCATCAGTGCTCCCCTGCCTGCGCATGTGCCAGGCCCCTATCCATGGCAGCTTCGGCCAGGCTGCGCCAGGGCAGGCGTAGCGTGGCCCGCGCACCGGGCGGGTCGGGCGCGTCCTCCAGCGCCAGGCTGCCGCCGTGATCCTCCATGATCTTCTTGACGATGGCGAGACCGAGCCCGGTGCCTTTCAGCTTGTGCGTCACATAGGGCTCGGCCAGCCGCTCGCGCTCCTCGCCGGCCGGCAGGCCGATGCCGTCATCGGTGACCGAGATCACCGCCTGCTCCTCCTCGGTGGTCAGCCGCACGATGATGTGGCCGGTGGCGGCGCGGCCCTCCTTCTCCGCCCGCATGGCGATGGCATCCGCCGCATTGGCCAGGAGATTGGTCAGCGCCTGGCCCAGCAGCCGGCGGTCACAGGCGGCCACCGGGGCCTGGCCGGGCATCTCCAGCGTGTAGTGGATCTCGGCATGGGCGTGGCGTTGCAGCACCAGTGCCTCCTCCAGCAGCCGGTTCAGCTTCTCCGGGCGGATGACCGGCTGCGGCATGCGGGCGAAGGCCGAGAACTCATCCACCATGCGGCCGATATCGCCGACCTGGCGCACGATGGTGTCGGTGCATTGGATGAAGGTCTCGGGGTCGTCATGGATCTGCTTGAGGTAGCGCTTCTTCAGGCGCTCGGCCGAGAGCTGGATGGGGGTCAGCGGGTTCTTGATCTCATGCGCGATGCGGCGCGCCACATCGGCCCAGGCGGCCTGACGCTGCGCCGTCAGCAGGGCCGTGATGTCATCGAAGGTCAGCACATAGCCTGAGATATTGTCGTCCGTGGTCTCGGCCGAGATGCGGGCCAGCAGGCTGCGCCGGGCCGAGGGCGGGCCGATGCGGATTTCGGCCGTGGCGGCGCCCCCGCCCTGGCGCATCAGGCCGAGCAGCGGCTCGAATTCCGGCACCATCTCGGCCAGGTCACGGCCGATGGCGGGGTCCAGATCCTGCCCCAGCAATTCGCTCGCGCGGCGATTGGGCAGGTTGATGCTGCCATCGCTGTCGAGCCCGATGACCCCGGCGGAGACGCCGGCCAGCACGCCCTCGGTGAAGCGCCGGCGTTCGTCGATGGTGCGGTAGGCCTCCATCAGCTCGTTGCGCTGACCGGCCAGCTGGTTGGTCATGCGATTGAAGGCGCGGCTGAGCGTGGTGACCTCGTCATCGGATGTCCCCTCATCCACCCGCACGGAGAGATCGCCCGAGCGCACCCGCTCGGCGGCCTGGATCAGCTTGCCAATGGGCCGCGCCAGCTGGTTGGCCAGCACAAGACCGATCAGGATGGCCGCCAACAGCACCAGAAGGGCGGCAATGGCAAAGATCATCACGAAGGTGATCTGCAGGCCCGAGCGGTTGCGGTCGAGACTGTCATAGGCCTCGACCGCGGCCTCGGTGCGCTGCATGTGCTCGATCACCTGGCTGTCCACCGGCCGGCCGATCATCAGCAGCAACCCGGTGGCAGGCGCCAGGGCGATCACGGCACGCGCCCGGTTGTTCTCCTCCCCCGTCAGCACGGCGACCTCGCCCGAGCGCGCCATCTCAACGGCCGAGGCCGGCGGCGGGTCAAGCTGGAAACCGGCCGAAATGCCGGCATGGGCGATGACCCGGCCCAGCACCGGCTCGAAGACGATCGCCTCCGTCAACCCGCGCACCCCGGCCTGGGTGCCCAGCACACGGGCGAAGGTCAGCCCCTGCTCGGGCAGCAGCACCACGGCGCGGTTGAGGTCATTGGCCATGGCGAAGGCATCGGCGCGGATGTTCTGCTGGTGTTCGGCCAGATAGGCCCGGCTGGCCAGCAGCGAGGCATCGAGCGCGGTGCGAACGCGGTCGCTGAACCAGGCCTGGATGCCGAGGTTGAAGAACAGCGCGGCGAAGCCCGCCACCAGCATCGACGGCACGATGGCCACGACCGAGAACAGCACCACCAGCCTGGTGTGCAGGCGCGAGCCGGCATAGCCGCGCCTGCGTTCCGCCCACATCCGCACCAGCCGCCCGGCGAGGGCGGCGAAGAGCAACAGCAGGAAGGCCACCGCCGCCAGCACCAGCCCCACCACCTGCCCCGGCCGGGTCGGTCCGAAGGGGCTGCCATCGCTGAGCACCGTGAAGGTGAGCAGGCCCATCAGCAGGGCGCCCACGGCCAGCCCCAGCGTGACGACGCGGCCCAGCAACAGGTCGGAAACCCGGCGCAGCGGGCCTCTGGGCTCGCGCACTGGCCGGGGCGCCGGGCGGCGCGACACGCGCGCGGCCTCACCCTGCCCCGCACCCCGCAGATCTGGGGCGGGCAGAATCTTCATCAGCTGATGCCGCGCACGACCGGCAGTTCCAGGTCCCGCAGCTTCTTGCGCAGCGTGTTGCGGTTCAGGCCCAGCATGGCGGCGGCCTTGATCTGGTTGCCGCGGGTGGCCGAGAGCGCCAGGCGCAGCAGCGGCCGCTCGACCTCGGCCATCACCCGCTCATGCAGGTCGCGCACAGGGATGCCGTCCTTATGCGCGGCGACGAAGGCCTTGAGGTGGCGTTCCACCGCCTGTTCCAGCGATTCCTGGGCACGCGGCGCGCCGTCGGGGCTGGTCTCGGCCTCGGCGAGTTCGGCGCTGACCGCGACCTCGTCGATCATTTCCTGGGGATAGAGGGCGGCCAGGCGGCGCATCAGGTTTTCCAGCTCGCGCGCATTGCCCGGCCAGGGGTGGCGCTTGAGGCGCTCGACCGCGGCCGGGGTCAGCTGCTTGTACGGCAGGCCCGAAGCCTTGGCACGATCCAGAAAGTGCCGGGCGAGCAGCCCGATATCCTCGGTGCGCTCGCGCAGCGGCGGCAGGCGCAGCGGCACCACGTTCAGCCGGTAGAACAGATCCTCGCGGAACAGCCCGGCGCGGATCGAGGCGCGGAGGTCGCGGTGGGTCGCGGCCACGATTCTCGCATTGGCCTTGATCGGCTGGCGGCCACCCACCGTGGTGAACTCGCCCTCCTGCAACACGCGCAACAGCCGGGTCTGCGCCTCGGCCGGCATGTCGCCGATCTCGTCGAGGAAGAGGGTGCCGCCGGCGGCCTGCTCGAATCGCCCCACGCCGCGGGTGAGCGCGCCGGTGAAGGCGCCGCGCTCATGGCCGAACAGCTCGCTCTCGATCAGCTCGCGCGGGATCGCCGCCATGTTGATGGCGACGAAGGGGCCCTGCCGGCGCTTGCCGTAATCATGCAGCGCCCGCGCCACCAGCTCCTTGCCGGTGCCGCTCTCGCCGGTGACCATGACGGTCAGGTCGGTCGTGGTCAGCCGCGCGACCGTGCGGTAGATGTCCTGCATCGCCGGCGAGCGGCCGACGAGGGGGAGTTTTTCCGGCGGGCCGGCCTCCTCATCGGGGGCCTCGGCCGCGGCGGGCTTGGCCAGCGCGCGCTCCACGACGGCCAGCAACTCTTTCAGGTCGAAAGGTTTCGGCAGGTATTCGAAGGCGCCGCGCTGCGCCGCCTTCACCGCGGTGGTGAAGGTGGATTGCGCGCTCATCACCACCACCCGCAGCTCGGGCCGGATGCGCTTGATCCGCGGCAGCAGGTCCAGGCCGTTCTCGTCGGGCATCACCACATCGGTGATCACCAGGTCGCCCTCGCCATCCTCCACCCAGCGCCAGAGCGTGCTGGCCGAGGATGTCGCCCGCACATTGTAGCCGGCGCGGCCCAGCGCCTGGGAGAGCACGGTGCGGATGGCGCGGTCGTCATCGGCGATCAGCACGGAGTGCGGTTCGGCCATGTTCAATCAAGCTCCAGCGGAACAGGTTCGCCCGGCGGTGGAACGGGCATGGAGAGGCGGAAGGAGGTGCGCCCCGGGCGGCTGTCGCATTCGATGAGCGCGCCGTGATTGGAGACCAGCTTGGCGACCAGCGCCAGCCCCAGCCCCTGGCCGCCGCGCTTGGTGGTGACGAAGGGCTCGAACAGCGTGCTGCGCAGCTCCTCGGGGATACCCGGCCCATTGTCGCGCACGATGATCTGCAAGGGCAGATGCACCCGCTCCGAGGTGCCGGGCACGGCGATGCGCACGCCGTGGTGATAGGCGGTGATGAGGTGGATCTCGCCCAGGCCGCGGCCGTGCTCGGTCACCGCCTCGGCCGCGTTCTTCACCAGGTTGAGCAGGATCTGGACGAGCTGGTCGCGATTGCCCCAGACCGGGGGCAGCGAGGGGTCGTATTCCTCGATGATCTTCAGATGCGCGGCGAAGCCCGATTGCGCCACGCGCCTCACGTGATCCAGCACGCGGTGGATGTTCACCGGCGCGCGGTCCACCGGCCGGTCGGAGAACATCTCCATCCGGTCGATCAGGTTGCGGATGCGATCCGTCTCGTCCTGGATCAGCTGGGTCAGCTCGATATCGGCCTCGGACGCGTTCTGTTCGAGCAATTGCGCAGCACCTCGGATGCCCGAGAGCGGGTTCTTGATCTCATGCGCCAGCATCGCCGCCATGGCGGTGGCGCCACGCGCGGCACCCAGGAAATTCAGCTGGCGGTCGAGCATGGCCGCCGTCGAGCCATCGGTCAGCGTCAGCACCACGGCCCCGGGCATCTCGGGCAGCGGCGCGCCATGCGCCGAGACGCCGGAGCGGTGCAGCTTCGGGCTTTGCAGCAGCAGGTCATGGTCGGAGACCGGCGCATCCTGCAGCCTGACCTGGCGGAGCACGGCGAAGACGCGGCTGTCGACCGGCAGGAATTCGCCCAGCGCCATCCCCATCAGCGTGGCAATGGATTGCTGAAAAAACAGCTCCGCCGCCTGGTTGGCGAAGCGGAAGCGGTCATCGGCGTCGAGCACCACGGCGGGCATGGGCAGCGCCGAGAGCACGGAGGCCGCATCGGGCACCGCGTTGCGGGCGGAGACGAAGCGCCGGGCGAGGCCGGCGAGGCGGGCACCGCTCACGCCGCCATCCTCTCGGGCGCGGGGGCCTCGATCAAAGGGCGGTAGAAGCTTTCCATCAGCGCTTCCGCCTCGGTGGGGTCGTCGGTGCGGTTGATGGCCATGCGGAATTCGGCGCCGCCGCGCAGGCCCTTGGAATACCACGCGACATGCTTGCGGGCGATGCGCGCGCCGGCCTGGGTGCCGTAATGGCCGAGCATGGCGCGGTAATGTTCCAGCAGGATGGCGTATTGCTCGGACAGCGAAGGGTCGGGCAGCGCCTCGCCGGTGCGCAGGTAATGCGCGACCTGGCGCGGGAACCAGGGGCGGCCATAGCAGCCGCGGCCGATCATCACCCCGTCCGCGCCGCTGGCGGCCATGGCGGCGGCCGCGTCCTGCACTGTCGTGATATCGCCATTGGCGATGACGGGGATGGTGACCGCCGCCTTTACGCCGGCGATGAAATGCCAATCGGCCGTGCCGGTGTAGAGCATCTGCCGGGTCCGGCCATGGATGGTGACGAGCTTGATCCCGCATTCCTGCGCGATGCGCGCGAGCTTGGGGGCGTTGAGCGAATTGTGGTCCCAGCCCATGCGCATCTTCAGCGTGACCGGCACCTCCACGGCGCGGACAACGGCCTCCAGGATCCGCGCCGCCGCCACCTCGTCGCGCATCAGGGCGGAGCCGGCGGATTGGCCCACCGCCACCTTCTTCACCGGGCAGCCGAAATTGATGTCGACGATGGCCGCACCCAGGGACACCACCAGCTTCGCGGCCTCGGCCATCACCGCGGGGTCGCAGCCGGCAAGCTGGGTGGAGGTGATGCCGGCATCAACATCGGCCATCATCAGGGATTGCCGGTTCTGCCGGATCATCGCCTGGCTGGCGATCATTTCGGAAACGACGAGCCCGGTACCCTCGGCGCGCGCCAGGCGACGGAAGGGCAGGTCCGTCACGCCCGACATGGGGGCCAGGATGACCGGCGTTTCGATGCGCACGCCGGCGGCAAGATCAATCGGCCTGAGGGGTGGGTTGCACAACATTCGGGCAGGCATACAGAAAGCCCAAGGCGTGGGCAACATGCGTCATCGGTTTGCGGTGGCGCGATTTCTGGCGTAACCCGCGCGGCCATGGATGTGGTGGCAATTCTTCTGGCGGCGGGCCAGGGCACGCGCTTCGGCGCGGACCGACCGAAGCAATATCTGGCCATGGGCGGCAAGCCGGTGCTGCGCCACGCGGCGGAGGCGCTGCTGGCCGAAGGGCTGGTGGCGGCCCTGCAACCGGTCTGCCCGGCGGGTGACGAGGCGGCGCTGGCGGCCATGCTGGCGGGCCTGCCCGCCTTGCCCCCGGTGGCAGGCGGCGCCACCCGCCCGGCCTCGGTGCGCGCCGGGTTGGCGGCGCTTCGGGGCCGCGCCCCCGATATCGTGCTGGTGCATGACAGCGCGCGGCCGGTGGTGCCGCGCGGCACCGTCGCCGCGCTGCTGGCGGCGCTGGAGACGGCGCCCGGCGCCATCCCCGCCCAGCCGGTCAGCGACACGCTCAAGCGCGGCGAAGGCGGCATGATCGCCGCCACCGTGGCCCGCGCCGGGCTGTTCCGCGCCCAGACGCCGCAGGCTTTCCGCTATGCCACGCTCGTTGCCGCCCATGCCGGCGCCGCGGATGACGCGACCGACGATGCCGAGCTGCTGGAGCGCATGGGCGCCCCCGTCGCCCTGGTGCCGGGCAGCGAGCACAACGTGAAAATCACCTTCCCCGAGGATCTTTCTCGCGTGACAATCCCCACCCCGCAAATGGTCTGCCGCGTCGGCACCGGCTTCGATGTGCACCGCCTGGTGGCCGGCCGGCCGCTCATCCTTTGCGGCCTGACGGTGCCGCATGAGATGGGCCTCGATGGCCATTCCGACGCCGATGTGGGCATTCATGCGCTGTGCGACGCGATTTATGGCGCGCTGGGCGAGGGCGATATCGGCGCGCATTTCCCGCCCAGCCAGATGACCTGGAAGGATGCCGACAGCGCGCAGTTCCTGGAGCATGCGGCGGCGCGCATCGCCGCGAGGGGCGGTCGGCTGGTCAATGCCGATGTCACGCTGGTCTGCGAACGCCCGAAGATCCGGCCGCATGTCGAGGCGATGCGTGCGCGGCTGGCGGCACTTCTGGGCGTGGAGGTGGCGCGCATCGGCGTGAAGGCCACCACCACCGAGCGGCTGGGTTTCACCGGGCGCGAGGAGGGCATCGCGGCCCAGGCGGCGGTGTCCATTCTCATCGCGGATTGACGCCGGGACATTCGACAGCGGCGCTGGCGGCGGCCTATACTCGGCCCATGCACCGCGCCCTTCCCGTCGTCCTCCTTTTCTCCCTGGCCGCCTGCAGCGGCTTCACCCCCGCCGCGTCCCGGCCGGAGGCACGCGATATCGAGCGCGGCGACCGCGTCAGCGTCCAGGTCGCCTGCCGCGAGGCCGCCGACCGTACCCTGGCCCGGCAGGATCGCGGGCAGTTGATCCGCGAGGATGAGCGCAATGCCCGGCTGGGTTCCGAGACCGGCTCATTGGGGTTACGCGCGCAGTTCGACCAACTCGGACGGCAGTTCCGCCGCGACACGCTGGCGCGCGATTGCGAGCGGCAGAACGCCCCCGCGGCGCCCGACCAGCCCGGCGCTACTCGGTAGAGGCCAGCGGCAGGCTGTCGGGCGTCCAGCGCGGCAGCGGCCGGGGCGGCACCCAGGGGCGGTCGCCGCGCGTCGCGCGGTCGCTCACCACGCGCGGGCCTGATGCCTCGAGCCAGACCGCATGCGCGCCATCGCGCCAGACCGAGAAGCGGTCGATCACGATCGAACCGTCGCAGCGGCTACGCACCGGCTCGGGCGAGAGGATGATGGCGGCCTGGCCACAGGGCGGCTCAGCCGGTGGCGCGGTCTCGGCGCGGGCGTTGCGGCCGCGCGGCGGCGGGGGCGTGTGGCGCAGCGCCGCCAGCAGCGGGCCTTCGGGGGTCAGCCGCAGCCGGCAGGTGGCGCCCTGGCAGTCCAGTCCGGCATCGCCGCCTCCGGCCGGCGGCATGGGTGCGGCCTCATGCTCGCCCCAGCCGCGCAGCCAGGCCTCGCTGGTGAAGCGCTGGCCGCCGGGGGCGCGGGCGAGAAACACCTGGCCCTGCGCGTTGCGCAGCGCGATGAGCCTGGCATCGGCCGAGATCAGCGCATCCGGCGGGCGGGAGAATTGCCCGGCCGAAAGCCCGAAGATGATCATGGCCACCCCGGCCAGCCGCAGCCCACCGCGCCACAGCGCCAGCCAGACCATGCCGAAGGCGCAGAGTGCCAGGCCCCAGCCCGGCAAGGGCTCGGCCGAGAGCGCCGCCCCTGGCCAGGAAGCAACGGCATGGGCGATGGCCAGCACGCCCTGCACGCCGAACTCCATGGCCAGCAACGGCCACGCCTCCAGCCCGAAGGGCATCAGCAGCGCCGCCAGCATGGCCGCGGGCATGATGAAGAAGCTGGTCAGCGGCACCGCCAGCGCATTGGCCGCCACGCCATAGGCCTGCAGCCGGCCGAAATGATGCAGCCCGAAGGGCGTGGTCGCCGCCCCCGCCAGCACCGAGGTGGCGACACCGCCGAGCAGCATCAGCGCCACCCCATGCCACCAGCGTGGTTGGATGCCCGCGCGCTTCACATAGGGCCGCGCTGCCTCCCAGCCCGCCACCAGCGCCAGGACGGCGGCGAAGCTCATCTGAAAGGAGGGGCCGAGGATGGCGGCGGGCTGGATCGCCAGCACCAGCGCCGCGGCGATGGCGATGCCGCGCAGGGTCAGCGCCCGGCGCCCGGCCAGCAGCGCCAGCGTCACCAGCGCCGCCATGGCGAAGCTGCGCTGCATCGGCACCTCGGACCCCGTCAGCACCATGTAGAAGCCACCCACCGCCAGCGCGGCGGCCGAGGCGGGGAGCTTCACGTTCAGCCGCAGCGCCAGCCAGGGCCAGAGCGCCAGCAGCCGGCGCAGCAGCATGAAGGTGAGGCCCATGACGATGGCGATGTGCAGACCGGAGACACTGAGCAGATGGGCGAGGCCGGAATCGCGCATCGCCACCATCTCGGGGCGGGGAATGGCGGATTGGCCGCCGGTGATCAGCGCGGCCGCGATCGCGCCGGCGGCCCCGGGAATGGCGGCCTGCACCCGCGCCTCCATGGCCGCGCGCAGGCCGGAGAGCAGGGGCGCCGGCGCCTCGCCCTCCAGGATGCGGGCGGGGCCGAGGGCGAAGCCGCTGCCGCCGAGCCCCGAAAAATAGGCGGCGCGCTGGAAATCCCAGGCGCCGGGA
>JAKFUL010000010.1 GCA_021732665.1 Acetobacteraceae bacterium | reverse complement strand
GGCTTGGGGGATGGCGGCGGCGGCGGTGGGGTTTTCGCGACTGACCATGGGCTAATTATAGGAAAAAATACTGAGAAGCGCAATCGAAACCTTCGCCTTAAATTTCCAGGGAATGCAGATTGAGGGCCTGGGATGGCGCGATGTAGACTCGCCCAAGCAAGCCGAGGAATCGCCGCAGCATGACCACCCGCAGATTTACCCGCCTCGGCGACATCAAGGAGAGCGATATCCGCGAGCTTTGCGACAACGGGTTGTCGGAAGGGCGCGATCTTGAGTTCAAGCGCCAGCTTCCGTCGAAGCTTGACGATGAGAAGGTCAAACAGGAGTTCCTCAAGGACGTCACCGCCTTCGCCAATGCCTCTGGCGGCGACCTGATCTGGGGTATCGACGAGAATAGCACTGGCAAAGCCTCTGCCATCCATCCCATCACCGACATCTCGGCGGATGCGGCGATTCGGCGGTTGGAGGATATCATCGCCAGCGGTTGTGAGCCCAGATTGCTGGGCGTGCAGTCTCACCATGTTGACGTCGATGGCGGCTTCGTTGTCATCCAGCGCATTCCCGCCAGTTGGAATCCGCCCCATAGGGTGAAGACGGGCAATGGCGAGGGCCGGTTCTATATCCGCAACTCCCGGGCAAACACGCCGATGGATGTCGAGCATTTGCGTGCCGCCTTCCTGGGTTCGGCCGAGTTGGGGCGCCGGCTGCTGGATTGGCGCATCGAGCGGCTCTCCCGCCTGCGCGACAATCAGAACCTACGGGCCGCCGGGCCGGGGCAGATGGTGGTGCATATCCTGCCGGCACGCGACCCGGAGAGTGGCATCGGCGTTGTGGAGATGGCGAAGCAGGATCAGCAGTTCCAGCCAATGGGCGGCCACTATGCGGACTGGCGCAACAACTTCGATGGGCGACTGCTGTTTCGAAGCGCGACGACGCCGGGTGTCGTTTCGGCCTACACGCAGGTTTTCCGGAATGGACGGGTTGAGAGCGTGCTTGGGGAAGTCATCCGGGAAAGCAGTTACCAGACAACCGACCTTGCCTTGAATCCGGACTTCGCCATTGCGTCGCTCTTCGCGGCGACCAGGAAGCTGATCCTTGGCTTGTCCGACTGCGGCGTGCTCGGCCCCTATGTCGTGATGGTTTCGTTCATCGGTATCGGCGGCAGCATCCTTCGCAGGAATCACTGGGGCTTCGGCTCTGGCAATAGAGTCGACCGCGACGACCTCCTGCTCGAACCCTTTACCATCGACGATTCCAGCTTCCCCGAGGGCTGGCAAAGCGTGATGCGCCCGATGCTCGACACGCTGTGGAACGCCTATGGCTTCCAGCGCTGCAACACCTACTTCGATGAGAATGGCAAATGGCTGGGGCCGGTCGGTCAGTGAAGCTGGCCACGCAGGGCTGCCGACGCGCCAAACGCAGGCGTCGGCCGGGAGTTCAATCCGCCGCTGGAGGCCGGGCGGCTGGATCGAGGTCGCGGCCGGCATAGAGCACGCGCTGGATGAAAACACCGCGCGCCTCAACAAGATAGGCGATGGTCACCCTCCGCTCGAAGCCGATGATGCGCAGCGGCAGGTCAGTGCCGGGCACCACCCGCCCCGCCCGAGGAAAACTGTCGAGCACCCCGCATCGCCTCTCGATGCGTCGTAAACAGGCAAGGGCGCGATCAGGCCCGGCATCCCGTGCAATGAGGTCGAAGATCGCCTCAAGATCGGCCAGCGCCTCCGGCGTGTAATCAACCAGCCTGGCGGGCTTTCCAGGCGGCGTGCCGGGCATCGAGCGCGGCGCTGACATCCTCCGCCGCGATCCGCGGCGCTGTCCCGGCCTGGCTCATTTCCGCCACCGGCAGCACCTCGTCGCGCAGCCAGGCCTCGATCCGCTGATCCGCCGGAACCAACGCCTCCAGCCCCGCGGCGATCACCGCCGAGGCGTCGGGGTAGGCGCCCGAGGCCACAAAGCCTTCAATGGCCGCGGCCAGCTCCGGCGACAGGGTGATGGTGGCGTGGTGCGGCATGCAGCCAGCCTAGCGCCACCGCGCCGGCGTCGCACGCGAAAAGCGCTAGGTCACGCCGCCGCAAAAGCCCCCGCCAAGCCCGCAAACATCGGCAAACCCTCCACCCCGCCCACCAGCGGGTCCACCCCATTCTCCGGATGCGGCATCAGCCCCATCACCCGAAGATTGGGCGAAACCACGCCGGCAATGGCGCCGAGCGACCCATTGAGGTTCGCGCCCACATAGCGCAGCGCCACCAGACGCTCGCCCTCCAGCCGAGCCAGCGTCTCCGCGTCGCAGAAATAATTGCCATCGCCATGCGCCATGGTCGCGCGGAACTCCGCCCCCTGCTCGAAGCCGCGGGTAAACGCCGTATCCGCCCGCTCCACCCTCAGCATGCAATCCTGCGCCAGAAACCGCAGCGAGGCGTTCTTCAGCAGCGCGCCCGGCAGCAGCCCCGCCTCGCACAGCATCTGGAAGCCATTGCACACCCCCAGCACATGCCCACCGCGGCCCGCGAAATCACGAATCGCCGCCATGATGGGCGACTGCGCCGCCATCGCCCCGCAGCGCAGATAATCGCCATAGGAAAACCCGCCCGGCAGGACCACCAGGTCCAGCCCCGCCGGCAGCGAAGTGTCGCGATGCCACAACATGGCCGGCGTCACGCCCGAGGCGCGCTCCAGCGCGATCGCCATGTCCCGCTCCCGATTCGTGCCGGGAAACACCACCACCGCCGATTTCATGCCCAAGCCTTCTCTATTGCGGTTCCACCGGCACGGCCCGGTTTGGCAGCAAATGCCGGAACAGCGCCTGGCGCTCGCGCACCTGCTCCATCGTCGGCTTCTCGGTGACCGCCACCTCGCGCCCCGGACCCGCCATGACCACCCCCATCACACCGGACAGCAGCAGGATAGGCGACACCAACATGCAGGCCACGAACACTGTCGAGGGCGTCAGCCCGCGCAGCCAGCCCGGCGGCAGCAGCCAATAGGCCATCCACATCAGCGGTACCGCCGCCACCCCCATGCCAAGCAGCATGGCGCCGAGCACCGCGGCGGGGATGACGGGGAAGAACAGGAAGACGCCGGCGCTGAGCTGCATGCCCCACCTCCGTCATCAAGTGTCGCATCAGCCCGCCCAGATCCGCAACCATTGCACGCCGCCCAGCAGCAGCATGGTGGCGATGGCGGCGATGGCGGCGGCCGTCACCCAGCGATTGGCCGAGCGCTTCTGCCGGGCCACCCAGCCCGCCCGGGGCTCGGGCGTGCCGCGGCTCTCGCGCCAGCGCAGCCCCATCGCCGCCAGCACGGTGAACACCGCCATCAGCAGCAGCGAGGCCTTGATCATCTCACAGCCTCCAGGGGAAGAGCAGCCAGCCCAGCGGGCTCGCGAACCCTTCCAGCACCAGCGACACCGGCCAGAACAGCCCACCCAGAAACGCCTTGCTGAGCAGGAAGAACACCTGCGTCGTGGCGTGCTGCGGCAGCACGTCCGGCGCCGGGCCGAACATCAGGTAGGCAATGGTCGAGACCATGCGCAGCGTCGTCAGCCCGATGGCCAGGCCCACGAAGACCCGCAACGAGGCCGCCTTCAAGCGAGCTCCACCGAGAAGCTCTCGATCACCGTATTGGCCAGCAGTTTCCGGGCCATCTCCTCGCCGAGCGCGCGCGCAGCGGCGGGGTCGCTCTCCTCCAGGTCGAGTATCATCACCTTGCCCGCGCGCACCTCGGTCACGCCGCCAAAGCCCAAACCACCCAGCGCCTGCTGGATGGCGCGGCCCTGCGGGTCCAGCACGCCGGGCTTGGGCATCACCGTCACCTTGATCTTCACTGCACCGTCTCCGGACCCTTCAAATCGCGCACCCCCGCCTCGGGCAGAATCCCCAGCCGCCGCGCAACCTCCTGATAGCCCTCTTCCACGCGGCCGAGATCGCGCCGGAAGCGGTCCTTGTCCATCTTCTCGCCCGTCTTGCTGTCCCACAGCCGGCAATTGTCGGGGCTGATCTCATCGGCCAGCACGATCCGCATCTCGTCATTCTCATACAGCCGGCCGAATTCCAGCTTGAAATCGACCAGCGTGATGCCGACGCCGAGCAACAGCCCGGTCAGGAAGTCGTTCACCCGCAGGGTCAATTGCACGATGTCGTCGATATCCGCCGTGCCGGCCCAGCCGAAGGCGGTGATGTGCTCCTCGCTCACCATCGGGTCCTGCAGGGCATCGTTCTTGTAGTAGTATTCGATGATCGAGCGGGGCAGCCGGGTGCCCTCCTGGATCCCCAGACGGGTGGCGAGCGAGCCCGCCGCGACATTGCGAACCACAACCTCCAGCGGAATGATCTCGACCTCGCGGATCAATTGCTCACGCATGTTCAGGCGTCGGATGAAATGCGTCGGCACGCCGATCTCGCCCAGGCGGAGCATGAAATACTCGCTGATGCGGTTGTTCAGCACGCCCTTGCCGGTGATCGTGCCCTTTTTCTGTGAATTAAATGCCGTAGCATCATCCTTGAAATATTGCACCAGGGTTCCGGGCTCCGGCCCCTCAAAAAGGATCTTGGCTTTGCCTTCATATAGCTGGCGCCTGCGTGCCATGCGCGTGGTCCTTGAATTCCAGCGCGCGCTATAGCAGCCGGGGGGCGGCCCCGCCACTGAGCCCCGCCACGGGCTGGAATGCGGCCCGGTCGGGGGCGCCGGGCGCGAAATCCCAGCGCGTCCGCCCGCCGAAGGCCAGCAGCGAGGAGCAGATGGTGCCGAAGCCCGCGCGCGGCGGCAGGTTGAGCGCCTCCGCCGGGCCACCGCCCGAATCCGCCAGCAGGCCCGGCCAGGCTCCCCAGTCATCGGGCGAGGCGGGCGCCGCGGCGGCCCGCCAGCGCGGCACATGCCGCATGCTGCGCGCGCTTGCCGGATCATTCGGTGGCCAGGCCGTGACCATCGAGAGCCCCGGGGCCAGGGGGGTCACGACGGGCCGCCCCTCGCCCAGCCCCGCGGCGAAGAAGCCGCCATTGCGGTCGGCCAGCACCAGGTTGAATGGGCGCCACAGCCGCGCATCCCAGCCCGCCACGATCGCGGCCGCCGCCGCCGCCGAAGCCCCCTCCAGCGCCAGCAACGGCAATTCCCCGCGTGAGCGCTTGTCCGCCGCCGGGCCCAGGCTGCCCACCCGGTTCAACACCGCCGCCATCACGCCGTGCCGGTTCACCGCCATCCAGCTGCCGCCAGCCAGCCTGTCCCGCCCGCCGATCATGCCGGGCCAGAATTCCGCCGGCGGGTCCCAGGCGCGGTCCAGCCGTTCATCACGGTTGGCGGCGACCATGACCGGCCAGGCGGCGCCAGGGCGCAGGAGCAGGATGACGGTGCACATGGCGCGCCCTAGCAGGCCTGGCCGCCACCTTCCAGGCCAGCCAAGGTGCCAGCCAGGGCGTGAGCCAGGGTTGGAGCAAACGTCACGCCCCGATGTCTTGCGGCGTGGCGCCGCAAATGATGCTCTGCATCCAAGGACCTGCCTGACAGGCCACCCGGAGGAGAAACCACTCATGACCACATCCCCGCTGACGATGACCGCCCTATGCCTCGCCATCGCCGCTGGAGTCTTGGTGGGTTGCGCCGCCGACGCGCCGCCGCCGCCGCCGGTCGCCGGCACCCCCATCGCCGCGACACCCGCGCCTGCGCCCGCCGTCACCGGCAGCGTGAGGCAGATGACCGCCCGCATCGAATCGGTCGACCAGACCAGCCGCGCGGTGCTGCTGCGGCTGCCCGGCAACCGCCTGAGCACGGTCATCGCAGGACCGCAGGTGCAGAATCTGGCCCAGATCCGCGCCGGCGACAGCGTGACCGTCAGATACATGACGGCGGTTGCCGCGCGCGTGGCCCCCGCCGGCAGCCCGCCGCCGCCTGCCGCCGCCCTCGCCGCCGCCCTCGCCGCCGCCCGCGCCGAGCCTGGCGAGCGCCCGGCCGGCTTCGTCGGCGAAGCGGTGGCGACCCGTGTCAATTTCCTGGCCTTTGATCGTCGCACCAACACGGCGACGTTCCGGCTCGGCAATGGCCGCATCGTCACCACCGAGGTCCAGCAGCCCGAGATGCGCGCCTTCGCCGGCCGGCTGCGGCGCGGCCAGCAGGTCGATCTCGCCTATAGCGAGGCGGTGGCCGTGACCGTCACGCCGATGCCCGCGCGCCGCTGAACCGCGACGCCGAACCCGGACGCGCTCTCCGGCGCAAGCCGCTGAGGCTGGCACGCGTCTTGCCGATCCCGGCAAGCCCCGGCACCTCGCCGCGGCTTGCTCAAGGAGGGCTTCACGATGCAGATCCCGGGCATGGGAGGCGCCGGACAGGCCGCCCAGCTCCAGCAATGGCGGGAGCGGATGTACCAGCGCGCCGACCAGGACCAGAGCGGCGGCCTGTCGCTGGCCGAATTCAGCCAAATGGCGGCGCGGCGGCAGGGCACGCCGCCGGCAAATTCCGCCGCATCCCCGGCAGAACCGACCAGGGGCGGCGGCACGACCCAGGCCGCTTCCGCCGTCCAGGACATGTTCACGCGCATCGACCGTGACGGCGACGGCAGCCTGAGCAGGGCGGAGCTGGAGGCTGGCCGTCCGAATCCGGGAACGGCCGCCAGGCTGGACAGCGCCACCCTCTCCGCCCTGATCAGCACCCAGGGCCAGGAAAATGGTCGGTCGGCGCGCGACGTTGCACGGCCGGCCCAGCGCGAACAACACCGCGACAGCCGCGCCGCGGGCCAGCCCGACGCTGCCCTGCTGCGCCAGTTGGCTGCCTATCAGGCGCGCCAGGCCACCAATACGGCCGCGCTGCCCGGCGGCGCCGCGCTCACCGCGTAAGCCGGAGTTTCAGCTCACCAACGGCGGCCGTGGTGATGGCGATAGGCCCAGGGCGGCGGCCCGTAGAAGCGTGGCCGCGGGGCGAAATACACCTGCGGCGGCGCATAAACCGGCGGCGCGTAGAAACGCGGCCGGGCGTAGTAGACCGGCGGCGGCGGCAAGTAGCCGTAATAGGTGGGCTGGCCATACCAGCCGACCTGCGAAAGCTTTGCCTGCGCCGCGTCCGACGCGGCGGGGTGCGCCCGGGCTTCGTCCGGCGTGGCGGCGATGACGCCGAGCCCCATCAGGGCGACGGCCGAAAGGCGGAGCAGCGAACGCATGGTGTCCATCTCCTTGGGTTATGGGCACAGGATGATCCCGGCTTGCGGCGGAATCAGGGCGGCCTGGTGGCGCCGCTGAGGAAGTCCGGGCATCGAGGCTCCGTGACGCGGGCGATGCATGGCCTGGCCCTGCTCAGCGCCCGCCGCGCAGCCGCTCGCAGCCCTCGCGCCGGGTCGCGAGATAGGCGTCGCGCGCCTCCTCGAAGCTCATCCGGTCGATCCGCACGCTCTCGGCCCGGCCCATCCGCTCGGCCAATGCCCAGATCGGAATATTGTCCAGGATCTCCACCGCGATGAACACCTCCAGCGGCGGCGTGGGACCGGTGAAGGGCACCATCGTGCCATAGATCAGCGCATTGGCGATGATGATGTCCGACAGCCCGTCGCGCAGCGTGCGGCCGCCGACGATGGGAAACACCACATAGGGCCCCTCGCCCACGCCGCGGGCGCAGAGGGCAAGGCCGATATCGGCGTAGGGTGCCGTGGGCATGCCGCGCTCGGTCGCGAGGTCGCGCAAGCCGCCCTGGCCTTCCACGATGTTGGTGCGGACGCGATCCAGCACCAGCAGCGAATCATCGCCCCGCCCGGCCGCGGCCAGGGCCAGCGCCTGCCAGGGCTCGGCGATCCAGGTGCTGATCAGGTTGATGGCGCCCTCCCGCAGCGCCGGGTTCACCGGCCCCAGGCTTGGCAGGACGCTCGGGAGCCGGGCGGTCAGCGAGGCGACGCCATCGCGCGCGGCGCGGTTGAAATCATAGAGGCTGCGATTGGCGCGCTCGAGCCAACCGGCCTCCGCCGCCGCGCCCGCCTGCGGCGGCTGCGCCCGCGCCGCCGGGGCAGCCATCATCAGGGCGAGGCCCAGCGCCATTCCGATCGGAAACCGCATCATGCGTGGGAACCCCTGTTGCGAAGGCAGTATCGCACAGATGGGGGCGGCAAGGCATGGCGCAACGGCGTGGGGTGTCAGCCGAAGACCCGGGCGAACACGGTCTCGACATGCGAGAAATCCCGGGCGGGGTCCATCGCGGCATCCAGCGCGGCGCCATCCATCACCGCGGCCACCTCGGCACTCGCCAGCAGATTGTCGCGGAAGCGTCTCGCATCGGCCTGGCCCAGCTTCAACCAGGTCGCCATGGCGGCCGCCTGCACGGCGGCATAGGCGGCCTCGCGGCTCATTCCCGCCTGGGTCAGCGCCAGCAGCACCTTTTGCGAATGCGCCACGCCGCCCAGCGATTCCAGGTTCTCCACCATGCGGTCCGGATAGACCGTCAGCTTCTCCATCATGCCGGTGAGCCGGGCCAGGGCGAAATCCAGCGTGATGGTGGCATCCGGGGCGATCACCCGCTCGACCGAGGAATGGGAAATGTCTCGCTCATGCCAAAGCGTGATGTTCTCCAAGGCCGGCATGGCGTAACCGCGCACGATGCGCGCCAGGCCCGTCAGGTTCTCGGAAAGCACGGGGTTGCGCTTGTGCGGCATGGCCGAGCTGCCCTTCTGCCCGGCATGGAAGAATTCCTCCGCCTCGCGCACCTCGGAGCGCTGCAGGTGGCGCACCTCCGTTGCCAGCCGCTCGATGCCGCCGGCCACCACCGCCAGCGCGGTGAAGAAGGCGGCGTGGCGGTCGCGCGGGATGACCTGCGTGCTCACCGGCTCCACCGCCAGGCCCAGCCTCCCGGCCACGAATTCCTCCACCCGCGGATCGACACTGGCAAACGTGCCGACGGGGCCGGAGATGGCGCAGGTCGCAACCTCCGCCCGCGCCACGCGCAACCGCGCCAGGTTTCGGGCGAACTCGGCGTAATGCCCGGCGAGCTTGAGGCCGAAGGTGGTGGGCTCGGCATGGATGGCATGGCTGCGGCCGATTGTGGGCGTGAACTTGTGCTCGATCGCCCTTGCCCGGAGCGCCACGAGCAAGGCCTCGACGCCCGCGATCAACAGGTCGGCGGCGCGGGTCAACTGCACGGCGAAGGCGGTGTCCAGCACGTCCGAGCTGGTCATGCCCTGGTGCATGAAGCGGGCATTCTCGCCGATCCCCTCGCCCATCCAGGTCAGGAAGGCGATGACGTCGTGGCGCGTCACCCGCTCGATGGCGTCGATCGCGTCGACGGCCGCGGCGTCGATCGCGGCGGCCCGCGGCGCGCCCTTTTCGCGGATGTCTCGCGCGGCACTCTCCGGGATGGTGCCGAGGCCGGCCATCGCCTCGGCCGCCAGCGCCTCGATCTCGAACCAGATGCGAAAGCGGGTTTCGGGCGACCAGATCGCGACCATCTGCGGGCGGGAATAGCGTGGGACCATGTTGCATTCTCGCGTGTTGGCGTTCACCGGGTCTTTGGCGTCGGGGGGGCATGATGTCCAGCCCGCGGGGAATTTGCATGCACCGCCCGCTTGTGGATTCATGAGCGTTACGTTATCGGCCCCGCAACGTATTGAGAGAGAGCGAAGTCCATGCCGGATTGGCTTCCCGTATTGCTACAAGTTCTCATGATCGACCTTGTCCTGGCCGGGGACAATGCGATCGTCGTGGGCATGGCGGCCGCTGGCCTGCCGCCGGCGCAGCGCCGCACCGCCATCTTCTGGGGCATCATCGCCGCCACGGTGATGCGCATCGGCTTCGCCGCCATCACGGTGCAGCTGCTCGCCATCGTCGGCATCACCCTGGCCGGCGGCGTGCTGCTGCTCTGGGTCTGCTGGAAGATGTTCCGCGAATTGCGCGAGGGTCATGGCGGCGACCATGCCGATGCCCTGGCCGAGGCCGAGGCCAAGCCCAAGACCATGTTCCAGGCGATCACCCAGATCCTGATCGCCGACGTGTCGATGAGCCTGGACAATGTTCTGGCCGTGGCCGGCGTGGCGCGCGACCATCCCAATATCCTGATCATCGGCCTCGTCGCCTCCGTCATCCTGATGGGTGTCGCGGCCACGCTGATCGCCAACCTGCTGAACAAGCATCGCTGGATCGCCTGGGTCGGCCTGCTGATCATCGTCTATGTCGCCGGCGACATGATCTGGTCGGGCACGCATGAGGTGGCGGAGCGGGTGCCCGGCTCCTACGCCTTCCTGCTGCTGCCGCTGGGCTACCTGGCGCTGCCGGGGGTGTTTCCGGCCTGGATCTGGGCGGGTGCGACGCTGCTGCATGTCGCGGTGCTGACCATTGTGGTGGTGGGGATCGCCACCGCCATGGTCGGCCGCCGCGCCAGGGACTAGCCGCGCCGCGCGCCCGGGTTTGAGAGCGGACCACAACCGACAAGCCCGGGCCTGTTGTCCATCTCGTCGCGGGGCCGTAAAGATCGGGGGGGGCGCGCATTCGCTGCCCCGCGATACGGCGACGGGGAGGCGATTAAAGATGGATTTGGGAACATTCGCGGCTGACTGGAACTGGGTGATTCTCACCGAAATTCTGGGTGTCAACCTGATCCTGTCCGGCGACAATGCCGTCCTGATCGCCATGGCGGCGGCGGGCCTGCCGGCCGCGCAGCGCTCCAAGGCCATCCTCTACGGCATGATGCTCGCCGTCGTGCTGCGCGTCGTGCTCAGCCTGGCCGCGGTCTATCTGCTGGCCATTCCCGGCATCCTGCTGATCGGTGGCGCGGTGCTGCTGTGGATCGCCTACGGCTTCTTCAAGGAATTGCGGCAGAAGGATCGCGACGAGGCGTCCGGCCATTCAGCCGAGGTGGAATCAAAGACCATGGCCGTGGCCATGCGCCAGATCATCATCGCCGATGTCTCGATGAGCCTGGACAATGTCCTGGCGGTGGCGGGTGCCGCGCATGGCAACACGTCGATGCTGATCATCGGCCTGGTCATCTCCATCCTGCTGATGGGCGTCGCCGCCGGCCTCATCGCCAAGCTGCTGGAGCGCTTCCCGGTCATCGCCTATGTCGGCGTGGCGCTGATCGTCTACATTGGTATCGAGATGATCTATGAGGATGTGCATCGCTTCTTCGCGGGCGACGCGGCGCATTCCGAGCTGCGGGCGAGCCCCCCCGCTCAGGCCGGCTCCTTCGAAGCCCTGCCGGTGCGAATCTCCTGATGCAATTGCGCGCGGCATGGTTCCTGCTCGCCCTGGTCGGCTGCGCCATGGATGTGCCGCAGGACCCGCCCACGGTCACGCATTCGGCCGATACGCTGATCGAGCGGCTGCCCGATGCCATCGCCACCTTCCGTCGCGGCGGCACCACGCCGGTGGATGACCCGGCCGGCGCGGGCAGCGAAATGGCCTATGCCACCGCCAACCGCGCCATCGCGGGCTATATCCAGGTGCTCCGGCGCGAGCCGCCGCTGGACCCGGATGCGGCCGAACAGGAACTGGCCCGCTTCGTGGCCGACAACACCTCCGGCACGCCGATGCACCGCAGGCTTCGGCAACGCGCCCTGGTCGGCGTTCCGGCCGAACAGCCGGTGCTGCGATGCGCCGAGCTGGAGGGTACCTTCGGCCGCCAGGCGGTGGAGAGCCTGGCCTGCGTCGGCGTCTTCGGCGGCCAGCTTGTAAGGCTGCGGGTGAGCCATATCCGGCGCGAGGGCCGCATGGCCGAGGCGCGTGGCTTCGCGGAGGGCGTGGCGGCGACGCTACGCTGACTGGCCAGGGTTCCCGCCGGGCGGCAGTTCGGGCATAGCCCTGGAGAGTTCCTGGGGAGAGACTTCATGGCCGATACCGTCCTGGCGCTGCTGACGACAGGCGCCGCCTCTGCACCCGCGATCGGCGCGCCCGATGCCGCGGCCATGACCCATGGCGGCCTGCGGGCGCTCGCGCATGACACCCTTGCCGCGCTCAACGCGATCGGCATCGGCCGCGGCGACCGGGTGGCCATCGTGCTGCCGAACGGACCGGAAATGGCGGCCAGCTTCATCGCCATCGCGGCCGCTGCCACGACCTGCCCGCTGAACCCGGCCTATCGCGCCGATGAATTCGAATTCTACCTCAACGACCTCAATGCCCGCGCGCTGGTCGTGCTGGCGGGGGGCGAGACGCCGGCCCGGGGGGTGGCGGAAAAGCTGGGCATCCCGCTGCTCGAACTCACCCCCGGCGCGGTCGCCGGCGCCTTCACGCTGAGCGGCGGCACCCCTGGCGCGGCGGCCATGCCGGGCCTGGCTGAACCCGATGACGTGGCGCTGGTGCTGCACACCTCCGGCACCACCTCGCGCCCCAAGATCGTGCCGCTGAGCCAGCGCAACCTCTGTGCCTCGGCACGGCATATCGGAACCGCCCTGGCGCTGACGCCCGATGACACCTGCCTGAACATCATGCCGCTCTTCCACATCCATGGGCTGATCGCCGCCACCCTCTCCTCGCTGGCGGCCGGCGGACAGGTGGTGGCCACGCCCGGCTTCAATGCGTTGAAATTCTTCGGCTGGCTCGATGCGGTGAAGCCCAGCTGGTACACGGCGGTGCCGACCATGCACCAGGCCATCCTGGAACGCGCCAAGCGCAATGCCGAGATCATCGCCCGCGCGAAGCTGCGGCTCATCCGCTCCTCCTCGGCGAGCCTGCCGCCGCAGGTGATGACGGAGCTGGAGGCCACCTTCGGCTGCCCCGTGCTGGAGAGCTACGGCATGACCGAGGCGACCCACCAGATGACCTCCAACCCGCTGCCGCCGCGGCCGCGCAAGCCCGGCTCGGTCGGCATCGCCGCCGGCCCCGAGGTGGCGATCATGGACGAGGAAGGCCACATCCTGCCGCAGGGCGCGCTGGGGGAAATCGTCATTCGCGGCCCCAACGTGACGCTGGGCTACGAAAACAACCCCGATGCCAACCTCAAGGGTTTTGCCGGTGGCTGGTTCCGCACCGGCGACCAGGGCTCCCTCGACGAGGAAGGCTTTCTGCGCATCACCGGCCGGCTGAAGGAAATCATCAATCGCGGCGGCGAGAAGGTCAGCCCGCTCGAGGTCGATGAGGTCCTGATGGACCACCCCGCCGTGCAGCAGGTCGTCACCTTCGCCGTGCCCCACGCCAAGCTGGGCGAGGAAGTCGGTGCCGCCGTGGTGCTGCGCGAGGGCGCTGCCTGCGCCGAAAACGAGCTGCGCGACTTCGCCCGACAGAAACTGGCCGATTTCAAGGTGCCGCGCCACGTCGTCTTCCTCGACGAAATCCCCAAAGGCGCCACCGGCAAGCTGCAGCGCATCGGCCTCGCCGCCAAGCTGGGGCTGGGCGAATGAAGATCGCGATCTTCGGCGCCGGGGCCATCGGCGGCTTTCTCGGCGCGAAGCTGGCGGCGGCGGGCACCGATGTCTCGCTCGTCGCCCGCGGCCCGCACCTCAAGGCCATGCAGGAACGCGGGCTGATCCTGCGCGAACACGGCACCGAAACCGTCACCCACCCCAAGGTCGCCGCCGACGCCGCCGAACTCGGCGTGCAGGATTACGTGGTGATCGGCCTCAAGGCCCATTCCGTGCCCGCCGCCGTCCCCGCCATCGCCCCCCTCATAGGCCCCGACACCGCCGTCGTCATGGCCGTCAACGGCGTGCCCTGGTGGTACTTCCACGGCCTCGACGGCCCCTACCGCGACATGCGCGTGCGCAGCATCGACGCCGATGACGTGCAATGGAGCGTCTGGGGCCCGCAACGCGCCATCGGCTGCGTCGTCTACCCCGCCGCGGAAGTGCCCGAACCCGGCATCATCGAACTCCTCGAAGGCGACCGCTTCACCCTGGGCGAACCCGATGGCTCACGCTCCGAACGGGTGACCAAACTCTCCGAATGCTTCATCGCCGCCGGCCTCAAAGCCCCGGTCCGGCCACGCATCCGCGACGAGATCTGGGTGAAACTCTGGGGCAACCTCTCCTTCAACCCGATCTCCGCCCTGACTCACGCCACGTTGGAGGACATGGTCCGCTTCGACGGCACCCGCGCCGTCATCCGCGCCATGATGGTGGAAGCGCAAGGTGTGGCGGAAAAGCTCGGGGTCAAATTCCCGATCAGCGTGGACAAGCGCATCGAAGGCGGCGGCGCCGTGGGCGCCCACAAAACCTCCATGCTGCAAGACCTCGAACGCGGGCGGCCGATGGAATACGAAGCCCTCGTCGGCGCCGTGGCCGAGCTCGGCCGCATCGTGGAACTGCCGACGCCGACCATCGACACCGTGTTGGCACTCATCCGGTTGCGGGCGCGGGCGGGGTAGCGCTGGCAAGGGGCTCTGCCCCCCGCACCCCCGCCAGGACCGACCCGGTCCTGGACCGTGTTTTGTTTTTCATCGGGGGTTGGGGGAGGGGGCTGGCGGTCGTCCGTGCCGAGCGGTAGCGCCGGCCCCCTCCCCCAACCTCCGATCAGACTCGGCACGGTGCAGGGCCGGGTCGGCCCTGCTGGGGGGTGTCGGGGGGCAAAGCCCCCTGACGGTCCCTACCGCGGCAATTCCTGCTCCACCAGCGCCGCGAAGAACGCCACCCCATAGGGCGCCGCGTCATCGTTGAAGTCGTATTTCGGATGATGCACCGGCACCCCGCCTTTGCCGTCCGCGGCTTTCTGCCCCAGCTTCACGAAGGCGCCCGGCCTTTTCTCCAGCATGTAGGAAAAATCTTCGGCGCCCATGATCGGCGGGCGTTTGCGGATGATGCCGCCTTCGTTGAACACTCTTGCGGCGGCCTGTGCCGCCAGATCGGTTTCGTGTTCGTGGTTCACTGTCACCGGGTAGCCGGCTTTCCACACCACTTCGATCTCGGCCTCGAAGGCATCGGCCACGCTGGCGGCGATGCGTTTGATATGGCGTTCCATATCCGCGCGGGTCTTCGCGTTCAGTGTGCGCAGCGTGCCCTTGATTTCGGCGGTTTCGGGGATGACGTTGCTGGCCGACCCGGCGTGGAACATGCAAAGGCTCAACACCGCGCTGTCCAGCGGGTCCACCCGGCGCGACACCAGGTGTTGCAGGGCGACGACGAGGTGCGAGCCCACGATCACCGGGTCGATCGCCTGGTGCGGCCGGGCCGCGTGGCCGCCCAGGCCGCGGATGTTGAAGCCCACCGTGTCGGCCGCGGCCAGGATAGGCCCGGCCACGATGGAGATCTCGCCCAGTGGCAGGGAGGGATCGTTGTGGATGCCGTAGACGCTGTCGGTGGGGAAACGGTCGAAGACGCCTTCCTCCATCATCACGCGGCCGCCGCCGCCGCCTTCTTCCGCGGGCTGGAACAGGAAGTTCACCGTGCCGTCGAAATTGCGCGTCTCGGCCAGGTATTTGGCCGCACCCAGCAACATGGCGGTGTGCCCGTCATGGCCGCAGGCGTGCATTTTTCCGGGCGTCTTCGAGGCATGCGGCAGTCCCGTCTCCTCGGTCATCGGCAGGCAGTCCATATCCGCGCGCAGCGCGATGGATCGACCCGAATCACCGTTGCGCAGCACCCCCACCACCCCGGTGCCGGCGATGTCGCGATGCACCTCGATGCCCCAGGCGGCCAGTTTTTCCGCCACCAGCGCGCTGGTGGCGTGTTCCTCGAAGCCCATCTCGGGGTTGGCGTGGATGGTCTGGCGCCATTCGGCGATTTCGGGGCCGAGGCCGGCGATGCGGTTGTTCAGGGGCATTGCATTCTCCGTTGATGTGTTCAGCCTACCGCCCGGGGAAAACGCCGCAAGAAGGTCGTTCATCACATGCTGCTCGCGCTCGACCAGGGCACCACCTCCACCCGCGCCATCCGCTTCGATGCCACGCTTCGCCCGCAGGCCGTGTCGCAGATCGAACTCACCCAGCATTTCCCCAGCCCGGGCTGGGTGGAGCACGAGCCCGAGGACCTGATCCGCGACAGCCTGGCCGTGCTGCGCGAGGCTGCGGGGAGCGAAAAAATCACCGCCATCGGCATCACCAACCAGCGCGAGACCACGCTGCTCTGGCGCCGCGACACCGGCCAGGCGATTCACCGCGCCATCGTCTGGCAGGACCGCCGCACGGCGGAGTCTTGCGCGGGGCTGCCGGCCGACCTCATCGCCGAGCGCACCGGCCTGCTGCCCGATCCGTATTTCAGCGCCTCCAAGCTGGCCTGGCTGCTGGACCACGTGCCGGGTGCCCGCGCCGATGCGCAGGCCGGCCGCCTGTGCTTCGGCACGGTGGACAGCTTTTTGCTGTTCCGCCTGACCGGCGTGCACGCCACCGACGCCACCAACGCCAGCCGCACCATGCTGTTCAACATTTTTTCTGGCGAATGGGATGACGACCTGCTGCGCCTCTTCAACATTCCGCGCGCGGTGCTGCCCCGGGTGCTGGACTGTGCCGCCGAATTCGGCGTGACCGGCGTGCTGGGCCGCCCCGTGCCCATCCGCGGCATCGCGGGCGACCAGCAGGCGGCCACCATCGGCCAGGCCTGCTTCGCGCCGGGGATGCTGAAATCCACCTACGGCACCGGCT
Organism: Acetobacteraceae bacterium; assembly: GCA_021732665.1. GTDB lineage: Bacteria > Pseudomonadota > Alphaproteobacteria > Acetobacterales > Acetobacteraceae > Rhodovarius. Next base: position 133,642 of record JAKFUL010000010.1, on the reverse strand, counting down.
GTTTCGCCATGCTCGTCACCGGCGCGGCCGTGGTCTCCCGCCACCGGCTGCTGACCACCCTGGCCTGGCAGCTCGGCGGGCAGCGCAGCTACGCGCTGGAAGGTGCCATCTTCAACGCCGGCTCCACCGTGCAATGGCTGCGCGATGGGCTGGGGCTGATCGCCTCGGCCGCCGAGGCCACGGCGCTCGCGCCCCAGGCCGACCCGGCCGCGGGCGTGCATCTCGTGCCCGCCTTCACCGGCCTGGGCGCGCCGTGGTGGGACAGCACGGCACGCGCCGCCATCACCGGCCTGACCCGCGGCACCGGCCGGGCCGAGATCGCCGCCGCCGCGCTGGAGGCCGTGGCCTTCCAGACCCAGGACCTGCTGGACGCCATGGCGCTGGACATGGGCGCGCGCGCCACCACCATCCGGGTGGATGGCGGCATGGCCCGCAGCGATTGGACCATGCAGCGCCTGGCCGACATCACCGGCTGTGTCGTCGACCGGCCGGAAGTGACGGAAACCACGGCGCTCGGCGCCGCCTGGCTGGCCGGCTACCAGTCCGGCCTGCTGCCCGGCCCGGGCGAAGCCGCGCCGCATTGGCGGCTGGAACAGCGCTTCATGCCGCGCATGGCGCGCGAGGAGGCGGCAAAGCGGCATGGCGACTGGCTGGCCGCGGTGCGGCGGGTGGTGGCTGGCGCCGGCGGCCCTGGGTGAGGGCTTTGCGGGGGCCGTGGCCCCAAAGCGTGCGCGACCGGCGTCGAGTGCAAGCGCCCGGCGCAGCAGGTCATGCCGCGGCGGGCCAGCCTCGATCCGCGTCCCGGCGGCGTGGCCGCAGAACCGGCCGAGGTCGCCGATCGTCCGCGTGTGGCGGCGGCCCGTATCGGCGTGGCGCCCGGGCTCTCCGCGCCGCGATGGCGAATGACCGGAACCGGTTGACCATCTTCAAGCCGTTCCCGGCTGAACCAGCATTGCCCTTTCCTCGTCCATCGCCAGGGCCTATCTGTGGCACGCCGATGCGACCCCGAGGCTCGCTCGACATGGCGCGGACTGGCTCGCGTCTCTTCTTCTCGTCTCGAAGTGAGTGTCCTCAAGTATGAACCTAGATCGCCATCCGCGCCCATTGGCGCCGGATACCGCCGCCACGCGGCCAGCCGACGCTGTCATCTGGTTGCACCCGGCCTTCTGCGGCATGGCATTGCCGATGCGAGCGACCCGCGGAGCGTGGCAGCGCGACACCTCAGAGGGATCGATTCGCATCGAGCCTGGCTCAAGCGACGATGTGGTCCCCAGCGGACGCATCCTTCGCCTGAGCATGATGCATGTCTGCGACGCGGCCTTCCATGCGAAAAGCCCGGTCGTCGAGCTTGGCGAGGATGGAAATTCACTTGCCGCCGCCCTGGGCATTGATCCCAAGACACGCGATCTGACCGATCAGTGGCAGCGTCTGCAGGCCGCCCGGCTGGTGTTGCTGGGCAGTGGAAACGCTGAAATCAGCGTGTTCGACGCAAGGAGCCGGCGCCGGCCCGCAGATATCGGATGGCGTTCAACTGTCCGGCTCGGCACCAGGTTCCTGTCCGGTCTGGTCGAACATGCCGTGCCACTCGACCGGCGGGTCGTGCAGGAACTGGCGGCCACGCCGGCGGCGCTGGACGCCTATGCGTGGATCGGCATGTCGCTCCACCGTGCGGCGGTGGATCAGATCGTCACCACGCCATGGGACGACCTGCTGCGGCGGTTTGGCACTGCCTCGCAGGATCTTGCCGAATTCAGGTCGAGCTTCGAGGCCGCGTTGCGCCTCGTCTTCGACGCGGATGGCTCGGTCGACCTCGCTGTCAATGACGAGGGTGTCAGCCTTCGCCGCGCGGAACCGGCGGGGGAAGAGATCGCCGCGGATGGCAGGACGCCGATGCCGCCACGCGCCGACGCAATGGATGTCGTCGGCGAGATGCAGCCTGAGCGGCTGGAGACCCCGCCAGCCACGACGCCAATCGCCGAGGCGGCAGAGGTCGCCAGGACCGCCGAGCCCCCGCAGCCCCGCCAGGCTTCGCAGCAGCCGGCCCAGCGGGAGCAGCCAGCCCCGCCAACTGCCGCGGCCGACCGGATAGCCCAGGACAATGTCAGCCTGCCGAGACATCTCACCGGCCTGGCGCAGGTGATCTGGCTGCGCCGTGGGCACGGCGAAGACAGCGCATTGGTCGGGGTCACTCCCAGCCCGCGCTTCGAGGCCGAAAGGCTGACGGTCCTGGCGGTCGAGCCGATGGTCCTCCAGGTGAGCGGCGGGCTGCATGAGAAGGAATTCGAGCGCGTCTCGGCCTGGGTGATGACCAACCGCGACGTCATCGACGAGTTCTGGGAAGGCCGGATCACCACCTTCTCGGAGATCAATCGGCGGGTGCGCAAGGCGCCCGCGCCGGGCTCGCGGTAAGCGAGGTGCCGAAGCCCCTCAATCGCCCCTCAATCCCCGCTCAACCCGAATAGCGGCCGCAACCTGATCCCCAGCCAGCAACCCGGCAGCACCGCCAGCATCCACACCAGCCCGTGCAGCGAGCCCGAGGCCGCGCCACCCAGGAAGGCGCCGACATTGCAACCGAAGGAGAGTCTGGCGCCCACCCCCATCAGCAGCCCGCCGAGTACCGCGCCCGCGGCGCCCGGCCCGCCCAGCGGCGTCCGGTGCCGCAGCCGCCCGCTGGCCGCCGCCGCCAGCAGCGCGCCCAGCAGCACACCGACGTCGGAAAGCGAGGCATGACCGGCCAGCAGCCGCCCATCCAGCGCCTGGCGCGCCCAGTCCACGCTCCAGAATCCCTGGCCCGAAAGGTCGCCGCCCAGCGCCTGGAAGCCCTGCGCCGCCCAGAGCGTCAGGCCCATCGTCACCCCCCAGGGCTCGCCCGAGACCAGGAACAGCAAGCCTGCCAGGACGCCGATCACGGCACCGGCCAGCAATCGGCGGCGCTCCGGCATCGCGCCCCGCAGCGCCAGAAGCGCCCCCAGCAGCAGCAGCCCCTGCATCACCGCCAGCGCCCACCAGGGGCCGAGCAATGTCGGCAGGTCCACCGCCCCCCATTCCGGCAGCCGTTGCGCGGCCGGCAGGATCAGGCTGCCCAGCAGCCCGCCCAGGCAGAAGAAGGGCAGCGCCACCCACATCCGGCGCGAGCCCTGGCCGGCCGCGACCAGCGCGCCTGAGCCACAGCCATTGGCCAGTTGCATCCCCACGCCGAAGATCGCGGCACCCAACAGCAGCGAAACCCCGATGGGTGCGACGAACCGCCCATACCCCGCGACCAGGCTGCCCACCGGCACAATCACCAGCGCCGCCACCGCGGGCACGATGAAGCTGGCGGCCACCGCCCGGCCATCGCCCTCGACCAGCAGGGCACGGAAGCCCGCGGTGAAACCGTAATCCAGCAGGATGAAGGCGGCACCCAGAGCCAAGGCTGCCGCCAACACCCAGGGCAGGGCGGGGTCGGGCAGGGTGGTGATCTCCACCATCACCAAAGCCAGGGCAAAAACCCCCAGCGCCAAGCCCGATATATGCGGCCGCGGGCGGTGAACCCGAGCGACGGTTGATTGTTCCGCAGAAACATCCATGCAGCGGTTTCGGCCCGGCGCGGGGTTAGGTTACCCCGGCCAGGCGGCTACTCGGCGGCGGCGGGCGGTGCGGTGGCGCCGTGCTTGGCGCCCTGCTTCGGCTCATGCGCCATGTCGTTCATTGCCTGCTGCACATGCGCCGAGAAGACGAATTCCGCCGGCCGCTGCTTCGACAGGTCGATCTCCGGCGCCATCGGCCCGGTGGTGCGGGGGCCACGGATCTGCGCCGCCACCGCCTTCCAGGGCCGCTTCAGCGCATCGATCGCCGCCGTCGCCTCGAAGCCGGAATGGACCATGCAATCGGCGCATTTTTCGTAGTTGCCGACGCCGTATTTGTCCCACTCCGTGGTTTCCATCAACTCGGTAAACGTCTTGGCATAGCCTTCGCCGAGCAGGTAGCAGGGCCGCTGCCAGCCAAAGACGTTGCGGGTCGGGTTGCCCCAGGGCGTGCAGCCATAGGTCTGGTTGCCGGCCAGGAAATCCAGAAACAGCGGCGAGTTGCCCATCCGCCACTTTGTCTCACCCGTGTTGCGGGCAAACACGTCGCGGAACAGTTCTTTCGTTTTCTGCCGGTTCAGGAAGTGCTTCTGATCCGGCGCGCGCTCATAGGCGTAGCCGGGGCTGAGCATGATGTTGTCCACACCCATCGCGGTGACGTCGTCGAAGAATTTCGCTGTCCGCTCCGGGTCGGCATTGTTGAACAGGGTGCAGTTGATGGCGGTGCGGAAGCCGGCATCGCGCACCTTCTTCAGGGCTTCCACGGCGCGGTCATACACGCCCTCCTGGCTCACCGCCCAGTCATGCTGCGCCTGGTCGCCATCGAGATGGATGTCCCAGATGAAGCGGGGATGCGGCTTGTAGGCCTCCATGCGCTTTTCCAGCAGCAGCGCGTTGGTGCAGAGAATGACAATGCGGCCCTGGGCCAGCAGCCCTTCCACGATGGCCGGCATTTCCTTGTGCAGCAGCGGCTCGCCGCCGGCGATCGCCACCACGGGGGCGCCGCATTCCAGCGAGGCCTCCAGGCATTCATCCACGGAAAGCCGCTTGTTCAGGATCGCATCCGGATAATCGATCTTGCCGCAGCCGGCGCAGGCGAGGTTGCAGCGGAACAACGGCTCCAGCATCAGCACGAGCGGGAAGCGCTTGCGCCCCATCAACTGCTGCTTCAGCACATAGGCGGCCACCTTGGCCTGCTGCGCGAGGGGAATACCCATATCGAATCCACTCCAATCCCGACCGAAGTGGTGCGCTTAGCATGCTTCGCCGGGCGTTGCGACCTCAAGCATATGGGGCCGCGGCCGCGTAACGAAACCCACGCCCGGGTTGCCCGCCGCGCCCGGCTTCCATAGTTTGCGCCGCATGCGAAACCCCACCCGTCGCGCCCTCCCGCTGCTGCTGGTGTTCAGCGCACCGGCCGGCGCCCATGCCATCATCCGCGCCTCCGAGCCTGCGGCGGGCGCCCGCGTGCCGCCCGGCCCGGTGCGGCTGCGCCTGGTGTTCAACTCGCGACTCGATCACGACCGCAGCCAGCTCGCCATCGCCCCCATCCGCCTGGGCGGCGGCGGCAGCGCAGATGAGGTGCGGGTGGGGCTTGCCCCCGACAGCCCGGCGGCCGAGCTGATCGGCACCACCCAGCCGCTCGCCCCCGGAAATTGGCGCATCCGTTGGCAGGTGCTGGCCCTGGATGGCCATATCACCCGCGGCGACATCCCCTTCACGGTCGGCGCCTGAGCCGTGGAACTGTTTCTCGACCTCTACGGCTTTCTCTCGGTGGTGCTGCACGCCGCCGAATTGATGGCGCGCAGCGTGCTGCTCGGCTCCATCGCCTTCCTGGTGTTCCTGGCGGCGCCGCTGGCGACGCGATTCGACGGGCCATCGGCGGCGCAACTGCTGGGCGTCGCCCGGCGCGCCATCCTGTGGGGCGGCGGGCTGACGCTGGTGGCGGTGCTGCTCTCCAGCGGGCTGGGCATGGTGGCGCTGATGGCCTCGCTGGACATGGAGGCGGGCAGGGCGCTGGGCGCGGGCTTCGTGCTGAGTGCCGCGGGCGTGCTGCTTTGCGCCGTGCTGGCCATGCTGATGGTCCGGGCGGAAAAGCCCCGCGCCATCTCGCTGCTGCTGGTGGCGCTGGGTTTGCTGGTCTCGGCGGTTGCCGGCAGCCACGCCATGGCCCGCACCGAGGACCGGCTGCCCATGCTGGCCGCCACCTTCATCCACCAGGCCGGTGCGGCACTCTGGCTGGGCGGGCTGCCGGCCTTCCTGATGGCGCTGCGGCTGGACTGGGCGGCCGAACGGGCCCAGGCGGTGGGTGCCCGCTATTCGGGCCTGGCCATCGCCGGCGTGCTGGGCATCGTGGCCGGCGTGGTGGGCTACTATCTCGGCTATGTCGGCTCGCCCGAGGCGATCTACGGCACCGCCTATGGCGCCATGTCCGCCACCAAGTCGGTGCTGTTCTCGGTGCTGCTGCTGCTGGGGCTGGCCAATTTCCTCCTCCTGCACCGCTTCGCCCGCGATGGCGGCTTCCTGCCGCGCCTGCGCCGCTTCGTCGAATGCGAGGTGATCGTGGGCATCTGCGTCTTCGGCATCGCGGCCAGCCTCACCTCCGTCCCCCCCGGCGCGGACCTGCCGGATGACCGGGTGACCTGGGCCGAGATCATGGAACGGGCCGAGCCGCGCGCCCCGCGCATCACCTCGCCCAGCCATGCCGACCTCGGCATCCCCGCACTCCAGGCGCAGCTCGACGCCCAGGCGCGCGACAGCGCCGAACGCCCCCAGGCCTTCATCCCCGGCGAGGGTTTTTTGCCGCCGCGCAACGCCTTCGACATCGCCTGGAGCGAGTACAACCACCACATGTCCGGCTTCGTGGTGCTGGCGGTGGGCCTGGCGGCGCTGGCCGATGCCAGCCGCCTCGTCGCCTGGGCAAGGCACTGGCCCTTGCTGTTCATGGGCCTCGCCGCCTTCCTCTTCGCCCGCTCCGACCCCGAGGCCTGGCCGATGGGCGATATCGGCTTCTGGGAAAGCCTGCGCGACCCGGAGGTGTTGCAGCACAAGCTGCTCTCGCTGCTGGTGGTGGTCTTCGCGGTCTCCGAATGGCTGGTCCGGCTGCGCGGAAAGCGCTCCGCCGCTGCCTTTGTCTTCCCCATCGCCATGGCGCTCGGCGGCTTCCTTCTGCTGTCACACGCCCATGCCATCGCCAATGTGAAGGAGGCGTTGCTGGTCGAGCTGTCGCACCTCCCCCTCGGCGCCGCGGCGGTGATTGCCAGCACCGCCCGCTGGCTGGAGCTGCGCGCGGGGGCCGATTCGCCCGAAGGCCGCGTCGCCCGCTGGGTCTGGCCCTGCTGCCTCGTCTTCATCAGCATGCTGCTGATCTTCTATCGTGAAGCCTGAAGCCGAGGGCGTGGTCGCTTGCGCCGTCGCGGCGCTGGTGGCGACAAGCCTGCGGCATGCGAAGCTGGTGGTGGCGATTTTCGCCGCCATCACCATCGCCGCGTCCTGGGTCACCATCACCCGATTCGAGCTCAATTCCGACGTGACCCGCCTCTTCCCGCAGGACCTCTCCTGGCGGATCAACGAGCGCGCGATGGATGTGGCCTTCCCCGACCGCATCGATGTCATCGCCGTGGTGGTCGATGCCCCCACCGGCGCCGCCGCCGACCGGGTGGCCGAGGCGCTGGCCACAGCGCTGCGCGCCCAGCCCCAGGTCTTCCGCAAAATCCGCAGGCCCGATGCCGGCCCCTTCTTCGAAACCCATGCCGCCCTCTTTCTCTCCCTGCCCGAAGTGCAGTCGCTGACCGAACGGCTGATCGAGGCGCAGCCATTGCTCGGCACGCTGGCGGCCGACCCCAGCCTGCGCGGCGTGGCCGAGTTGTTGCGCACCGCGATGGAGGGCGTGGCACGCGGCGACACCACCCTGCAGCCGCTGGCCGGCCCGCTCCGAGCCTTCCTCGCCGCGGCCGAGGCAGCGCTGAATGGCCGCGTGGCCGAGCCTGACTGGGCGCTGATGCTGACCGGCCGCGCCGCCAGCCCGCTGGAAACCCGCCGCTTCGTCCTGGCCCAGCCCTTGCTGGATTTTTCCGAACTCGAGGCCGGCCATTCCGCCACCGAGGCCATCCGCGCCGCCGCCGCCGGCCTCACCGGCCCCGGCATCCGCATCCGCGTCACCGGCAACGTCCCCATGGCCGATGAGGAATTCGCCACCCTGGCGGAAGGCGCGGTGGAAAACGTCGTCCTCTCGCTCGGCCTGACGGTGCTGCTGCTGTGGATGGCCTTGCGAAGCTGGCGGCTGATCCTGCCGCTGATGGTCCTGGTGGTGGCGGGGCTGGCCTGGACGGCGGCTTTCGGCGTGTTGGCGGTGGGGCATTTCAATCCGCTTTCCATCGCCTTCGCTGTGCTGTTCATCGGTTTGGGGGTGGATTTCGGCATCCAATACGCGGTGCAGTATCGGGCCGAGCGCCAGGCCGCCGGGGCACTCGCTCCGGCGCTGCTCTCAGCCGCCCGGGTGGCCGGCCCGGGCATGACGCTGGCCGCCATGGCCTGCGCGCTGAGTTTCTTCGCCTTCATCCCCACCGATTACCTGGGCGTGCGTGAGCTTGGCCTGATCGCCGGCGTGGGCATGCTGATCGGCTGGCTGATGGCCATGACCTTGCTGCCCGCGCTGATGCTGCTGGCCAACCCGCAGGCCGAGGCGCGGGAAGTGGGCTACCCCGCCCTGGCACCGCTGGACCGTTGGCTGCTGCGCCGCGCCGGCTGGGTCGTGGGCGCCGCCGGGCTGCTGGCATTGGGCTGCCTCGCCCTGCTGCCGCAACTGCCCTTCGACAGCGACCCGCTGAACCTGCGTGACCCCACCAAGGAATCCGTCGCCACCTACCGCGAATTGATGCTGAGCGCCGAGACCAACCCCAACACCCTGGACATCCTGGTGCCGGACCTGGCCGCCGCCCAGGCCATGGTCGCCCGGCTGGAGGCGCGGCCCGAGGTCGGCCGCGCGCTCAGCCTCGCCTCCTTCGTCCCCGAAGGGCAGATGGAAAAGCTCGCGCTCATCGAGGATGCCGCTGGTTTTCTGTCCCCCACGCTGAACACGCCCCCCGGCGCGCTGCCCTCGGACGCCGCGGTCAGCGCGGCCCTGGCCCGCGCCGGCCTTGCGCTGCGCACCGCCGCGACCGCGGGGCAGGGCGCGGAGGTGGAGGCGGCGCGCGACGCCCGGCGTTTGGGGGCTGCCTTCATCGCGCTCGCCAGCGCCCAGCCCGCCGCGCGCTCCGCCTTTGCCGAGGCGCTGCTGCCCGGGCTGACCGCCACGCTCTCCCAGGTGGACAGGCTGCTTCAGGCCAGGCCGGTCACCCTGCAATCCCTGCCCGATGATTTGCGCGCGGACTGGATAGGCCGCGATGGCCGGGCGCGGGTGGAGGTGGCGCCGCGCGCCCTCGGCCAGAACGCCATGGCGATGCGCGAATTCGCCCAGGCCGTGCAGGCGGTGGCGCCCGGGGCCACCGGGGCCGCGATCTCCACCGCCGCATCCTCCGCCACGGTGCAGCGGGCCTTCATCCTGGCCGGGGCCGTCGCGATCGCGCTGGTGACGGCGCTTTTGCTGCTCAACCTGCGCAGCCTGAGATTGTCGCTGCTGGCCCTGGCCCCGCTGGCTTTGGCCGGGCTGCTGACGCTGGCGCATTGCACGCTGTTCGGCCCCTCGCTGAACCTGGCCAACATCATCGCGCTGCCTTTGCTGTTCGGCATGGGCGTGGCGTATGACATCTACTACGTCGCGGCCTGGGCGCGGGGCGAGCGGGGCTTGCTGGCCAGCCCGCTGAACCGCGCGGTGATCTACTCGGCGGTGACCAATGCCTCGGCCTTTGGCGCGCTCGCCATCAGCCCGCATCCGGGCACCGCCAGCATGGGTGTCGTGCTGGGGGTGTCGCTGGTCTATTCGCTGCTATGCGTGATGCTGGTGCTGCCGCCGTTGCTCAGGGTCTTCGTGCCGGCGACGGCGGAGAAAATTTGAAACCGGGCGGATGCGAGGCTATATCGGTGCCATGGATGTACGCATCGAGGATCGCTGGCAGGGCTTCGTCGAGCAGGCGGTGAGCAGCGGCCGCTTTGGCTCGGCCGATGACGTGGTGCGCGAGGGTTTGCGGCTGGTGGAGGAGCGCGAGCGTAAGCTGGCGGCTTTGCGGGCCAAGATCGAGGCCGCCATCGCGGAAGGCGGTGAGGTTTCCGAGGAGGAACTGGACGCTTCGCTGGCCGAGGCGGCCGGGGAACTGGCTCGGCAAGGCTACTGATTGCGCCGCCTGATCTTCCTGCCCGATGCCAGGCGGGATCTGATCCAGATCCAGAATTACCTGGCCACGGAAAGCGGCAGCCTGGTCGTCGCGCTCGCATTCATTGCCACACTGCGCAGGCAATGCCGCAAGCTGGCGGAGCTGCCGGGAACCCTTGGCCGCGCCCGGCCTGAGCTGCGGCCGGACCTGCGAGGCGTCACGCATCGCGGTTACCTCATCCTGTTCCGCTACGACGCGGCCCGCCTCGAAATCGTGACCATCGTGGAAGGGCACCGTGATGTCGAGGCGATCTTCGGCAGCGAATAGCCTACCCCATCTTCGCCAAGCCCTGCGCCAGATCAGCGCAAAGATCCCCCACATCCTCCAGCCCGATATGAATCCGCGCCATCGGCCCGCCGAAATCCCCGGTGCCCGCCGTGCGCGTCACAAACCCCGTCGTCGGCAGCGCCAGACTCTCATACCCACCCCAGCTCGCGCCGATGCCGAAGAACTCCAGCGCATTGATGAATTTGAACACGTCCTCAATCGCGTAGCGCGGCTGGAACACCACGCCGAAGAGCGAACACCCGCCGGTGAAGTCGCGCGCGAACAGCGCATGCTGCGGATGGCTCGGCAGGCCGGGATGCAGCACCCGCAACACCTGCGGCTGCGCCTCGAACCACCGCGCCACCTCCAGCGAGGAGGCGAACTGGTGCTTGAGCCTGAGCGGCATGGTCCGCACGCCACGCAGCGCCAGATACACGTCATCGGGGCTGGCGAATTGCCCGAGCAGCGAGGCCGTGGAGCGCACGATCTGCCAATCCTCCTCGGAATTCACCGTCACCGACCCCAGCAGAATATCCGAATGCCCCGACACATATTTCGTCAGCGCCTGGATCGATACGTCCACCCCATGCTGGAACGGCATGAAGGTGTGGATGCCCCAGGTGTTGTCCATCAGCACCTTGCAACCACGGGCATGCGCCGCGCGGGCAATGGCCGGAATATCCTGCAATTCAAAGGTGTGGCTGCCAGGGCTCTCGGTATAGACGACCTTGGTGTTCGGGCGGATCAGCGCCGCCATCCCCGCCTCGTTGATCGCGGGGTCGTAGAACTCCGTCTCGATCCCCCATCCCTGCATCAGCGTGTTCGCCAGGTTTCTCGCTGGGCCATAGACGCTGTCGGGCATCAGGCAATGATCGCCGGATTTGAGGTAGGCCAGCAGCGGCACCATCACGGCGGCAAGTCCTGTGCCGACGATGGTGGCGCGTGTGCCGCCCTCGATCTCGGCGATGACGTCCTCCAGCGCGTAATGCGTGGGCCCGCCTTGGGTGCCATAGGTCATGTATTGTTCGTAGCGCTTGGCAGCACCATCACGGCGCGCCTCGCAATCGGGGAACAGCACGGTGGAGCCGCGATGCACCGCCGGGTTCACGAAACCATGCGCGCGGGTGCCGGCGCGGCCGGCATGGCTCATGCGGGTTTCGAAGGCGTGTTTCTTGTCGCTCATCTCAGCTCGTCACTTTCGGGGTTTCGGGGCGCAGCGCCCATTCGGTCCAGGAGCCGTCATAGACGGCGGGTTCGGGGAAGCCGGCCTCGACCAGCCCCAGCGCCAGCACACAGGCGGTGACGCCCGAGCCGCAGGAGGTGACGACGGGCCGCGTGTCATCCACGCCCACAGCGGCGAACATGGCGTGCAGCGCCTCGCGCGACTTGATCAGCCCGTCGGGGCCGGCGATGTCGCCGACCGGCACATTCGCGGCGCCGGGCATATGGCCGGAGGGCAGGCCGGCGCGGGGCTCGGGCGCGGTCCCGTCGAAGCGCCCCTTGGCGCGGGCATCGATGATCAACTCCGCCCCACCGCCCTGGCGGACGATGCGCTTGATGTCGCCAATGCCGCGCAGTTTTTCTGCGCGGAAATCCGGCACGAAGACCGCGGGCGACGGGGCAGGGGCATCGCCGGCTTCTACCGGCCGCCCCTCGCGCTTCCAGGCCGGCAGGCCGCCATCCAGAACGGCGACCTGATCATGGCCGAAAAGCCGCATCATCCACCAGCCGCGCGGGCTCGCCCGCAGCCCGTGCTGATCGTAGAAAACGATGCGTGAGGCGTTGGAGACGCCCAAGCGCCCGACCAGCTTCGCGAAACGCCCGGCCGTCGGCACCATATGCGGCAGGTCGGTCTCGGTATCGGCGATCACGTCGATGTCGAACAACAACGCGCCCGGGATATGCGCCTGTTGAAACCCGTCCTTCTTGTTGCCCGGTTCATTGGGCAGGTAGGTCGAGCAGTCGAAGACGATCAGGTCGGGCTTGCCCAATTCGCCCGCCAACCACTCGGTCGAAACCACATTGCGCATGTCAGTCCTCCAGGACGAGATAGACCCGCCGATTCTGCTTGCCCTTGTTTTCGAGCTTGGTGACGGTGACCAGACCGATCTCGCCCGTGGCGGCCACATGCGTGCCGCCGCAGGGCTGCAAATCCACCGGCGTCTCAGCGCCGCCGATCCGCACCAGCCTGATCCTGCCGCCCATGCGCGGTGGCTGCACCGACAGCGTTCGCACCAGGCCGGGATTGGCGTCCAGCTCCTCGGTGGTGATCCAACTCGTGCTGATCGGGTGGTTGCCCGCGACCAGGGCGCGCAGCCCCTCGGTCAGGAATTCCTTGGTCGGCGGCTCCGCCAGGTCGAAATCCAGCCGCGAACGTTCGCCCCCGATCTGCCCGCCGGTGACGCCCGCGCCGGTGATCAGGCTGCACAGCAGATGCATGGCCGAGTGCATGCGCATGTGCCGGTAGCGCCTGTTCCAATCCAGCCGCGCCGTCACCACGGCACCCATGGGCGGCAGCGCCGCACCCTCGGTGGGCAGGTGCAAAATGGCCTCTCCCTCGCCCTTCACCGCATTGGCCACGGCCATTTCGCCGCCCTCCCAGGCCAGCCAGCCGGTGTCACCGGGCTGGCCGCCGGCCTGGGCGTAGAAGATGGTGGCGTCCAGCAGCACGCCCTCCGGCCCGCTGGCCAGGACGGTCGCGGGCGCCTCGCGCAATGTCGCGTCCTCGCGGAACAGGGTTCTGGTCATTCCTCTCTCCATTCCCGGCGCAGGCGCTCGCGGTGGTGGCGCAGCCAGAGCAGCGCCAGCGCGCCGGTGGCGTTCTCGATCTTTTGTTCGTCCACCAGCGCGAAGGCGTCCTCGGCGGCCAGGATGTTCAGGCGGATATCCTCGCCCTCCGCCGCCAGGCCGTGATGGCCGGCCGAGCCTTCCTCCGGCAGCCGCACACAGCCGCAGAAAATTTCAACGTTCTCGTCGCAGCCGCCCTGCATCAGCATGTAGCGGCCCATGCTCTCGAGCCGCATGGCGGCGAGCCCGGCCTCCTCCATTGTCTCGCGCCGCGCGGCCTCCTCGGCCACCTCGCCCGGCTCCATCAGCCCGGCCACGCATTCGGTCATGATCGGGCCGAAGCCCGCGGCCAGCGCCGGCAGCCGGAATTGCTCGATCAATGCGAGGCGGTCGCTCCAGGGGTCATAGGGCAGCACCACCACGGCCTGGCCGCGCCGCCACAGCTCCCAGGTCAATTCGCGGGAGCGCGCGCCGTCGAACCGCTCATAGGTGAAGCGCACGCGCTGCAAGGGGAAGCGGCCGGCCCAGACGACGCTGTCCTCTCGCACATCGAGGCCGGGATGGGGCGGCACCGGCGGCGCCTTTTCGGGTCTGGCATTCATTCGGGCGGAACCGTAACCTCGCCCGCATCGCCAGTCCATGAGCCCCAGCCGCGCCATCCTTCTCGTCCTCGCGGCGGCATGCCTTTTTGCCGGTGCGGCGGCCTGTGTGAAGGGGCTGGAGGGCGGGATACCCCTGGCGCAGGTGGTGTTGTGCCGCGCGGCCTTCGCGCTGCCGGTGATGCTCCCCCTGGTGTGGCGCGCCGGCGGGTGGGTGGTGCTGCGCACGGAAAGGCCCTGGGGGCATGTGGCGCGCATCCTGTGTGGCCTGGTGGGGATGGCCGGGGCCTTTCATGGCTATGCCACGCTGCCATTGGCCAGCGTCTCGGCGCTGGGCTTCACCATGCCGCTGTTCCTGACCTTGCTTTGCGTGCCCCTGCTGGGCGAGCGGATTGACCTGGCCAGGCTGGCCGCCGTGCTGGTGGGGTTTTGCGGCGTGCTGATCATGCTGCGCCCGGGCATGGATGGCCCGGGGGCCGCGGTGGATTATGCCGCGGTGCTGGTGGCCGCCTTCGCCTGGGCGCTGTCGATGATCTCCATCCGCTGGATGGGCGAGCGGGGCGAATCGGGGGTGTCGATCGTGGCATGGTTCGCCATCGGCTCCTCGGCCGTGGCGCTGGTCTTCGCGCTGCCCGTCTGGGTCTGGCCCAGCGCCTGGCAATGGCTGCTGCTCGCCGGCGTGGGGCTGATCTCGGCGGCGGCGCAGCTGCTGATGACCGAGGCCTATCGGCGCGGCGACACGACGCTGGTGGCGCCCTTTGAGTATTCCGGCATTTTGTGGACCACCGCCATGGGGCTGCTGCTTTGGGGCGAGGCGCCGGATCATTGGGATGCGCTGGGGGTTGTGGTGCTGGTGGGGTGTGGGTCGTTTATTTGGCGGCGGGGTGCCGGCGACAAACCCCTTAGAAATTGACCTGAAACGAAAAACGGCGCGGATCAAAGCGCCGCATATTGCCTGTTAAATCGCCTCCCGGAGCATTTCGAACGATCGAATGTCGCAATAAGCCGGTCTATTTCAATCTGGTATTCAGCGCGGGCACGTTGCAAAGCGGGGATTTCAAAACGATGATGGACGGGTCCAACTGAAGCCATTTGATTTCTGGTATTACTGGCAGATTGAGTTGCGGCTGCTTGATTATTCACACCCGATAGATTTTGCGAATTACGAATAAACCATTGCTGTGGAAGCCTGCTGATTGGTGTGACGTGGATCGTAGCCTTGATGCTGTTTCCACTACCCTGAGCGTGCGAAAATCCTAAATTGGGAAACCCGGACCAGTTGGCACAGAGATGCTGCCATTTTGCAAAATATTTGCATTAATTTGAATTTCATAATCGGGATGGAAGGCGGTAACGAGTGGATTACTGGTGCTTTGGTCGCATTGATTGTCGCGGATATACAAGAGATGGACGGCGCGAATTTCTTGGTCATTGACCATTGGGTCATAACTGGCTGCAATCCCACTCTGTTGGAATGATATTTGGAGATTCCTGACGACTGCAGGAATATCTGTTGGCTGACCTTCACACGCGCAAACGGCGAATGCGAGCAAACATATTGTGGCCGAGCTCAGCCGCGACCAGGTAACAGAAGGTGCAAAGACGATCATCATCGCATTACCCCGCCGCGTCATATAGTAAATATCAAATTACAAAATAAATTATAGACTACCAAATCGCAATACCTGCCGCCACACCCGCAAAAAATTCCCGCTCCACAGCAGCCCGACTTCCCGCGCGCCATACCCCCGCTTGAGCAACTCCAGGGTCACCGCCTCGCTCTGCGCCGCGTTCCCCCAGCCATGCAAGGCGCCGCCGCCATCGAAATCGCTGGAAATCCCGACATGGTCGATGCCGATGCGCCGGACCGCGTGATCGATGTGGTCCACCAGATCGGCCACCCCCGCCTGCGCCGCCGCATTGGGGGGCGTGGATTTCAGGAAGGCGCCGACAGCGGTGATCTGCGCCAGCCCACCCACCCGCCTGAGCATGTCCAACTGCTCGCCATCCAAGCCCCGCGGATGGGGGCAGAGCGCCACGCAGGCGGTGTGCGTCGCCACCACCGGCGTGCGCGACAATTCCGCCGCCTGCATCATGCCCGATTTGGCGACATGGCTGACATCGATCATCAGCCCGCGCAGGTTCATCTCGGCCACGACCTGGCGCCCCAACGCGGAGAGTCCGCCATGCTCGGAAGGCGCATCGCCCAGATTGGCGCGGGGCCGCGCGCTGTCGGCGATCTCGTTGTGCCCGTCATGGGTCAGCGTGAGGTAGAGCGCCCCCAGCTCCCGCCAGGCGGCGATGCGGCTGAGGTCGTGGCCCATCGCATAGCCGTTTTCCACGGCACTCAGCACCGCGGTCTCATCGGCGGCAAAGCACTGCTCCAGCGCGTCGGGCGTGGCGCAGAAGCGGGTGCCCGGCGCCCGTGCGCGGTCGCGAATGTGCAGCAGCATGGCCTCCGCCCGCGCGGTGGCCGCGGCATGGCCCGCCGCATCCCGCCGCCCCTGGCCGACATAGGCGATGAAGACAGCCGCGTTCATCCCCCCCGCCCGCATCTTCGGCAGGTCGACCAGCTGGCGGGTCTCCTCCGTCCAGTCCGGCGTCTCGGGCCAGCGGATGTCGATATGGGTGTCGAGCACCAGCGTGTTGCGATGGATGTCGTTCATGTCGCCCAGGCCCCCAGGAAGCGGGCGAGCAGCGCGCCCAGATGATCCACCGCGTAGCCGCCTTCCTGGCAGATGGCGGCGGGCAGGCCGAGGCCCGAAATCGCCGCCCCTGCCCTGGCAAACCCATCGCCGGTGACGCGCAGCGAGGCCAGCGGCTCATGCTCCGAGGCATCGAAGCCCAGCGCCACCACCAGAGCATCGGGCCGGAACATCCGTATCCGCGCCAGCGCGGCGTCAAGCGCCCCCAGCCAGAGCTCATCGCCCGAGCCCATGGCCAACGGCAGGTTCAGGTTTTCCCCACACCCCACCTCGGCCGCGAAGCCGACATGCCAGGGGTAGTAGAAATGCGGGTCGCCATGGATGGAGATGGTCAGGACATCCGCCCGTTCCCAGAACATCCCCTGGGTGCCGTTGCCGTGATGGCTGTCGATGTCCAGCACGGCGACGCGCGCCGCGCCGGCATCGCGCAGGGCCTGCGCCGCCAGGGCCGAATTGTTGATGTAGCAATGCCCACCCGCCCGCGCCGCATAGGCATGGTGCCCAGGCGGCCGGCACAGCGCATAGGCGGTGCGGCCTTGCGCGGCCTCCCCCGCCCCCGCCAGCGCGCAGCCCAGCGCCGAGAGCGAGGCCGCCCAGGTGCCCGGCCCGATCGGGCAGGCCGCATCGGCCGAATACAGCGCCGAACGGGCAATGATATGCCGCACCGCCTCGCCCTGCTGCGCCACCATCTCCGGCGTGGGGTGCATGTTGGCGACCACCTCGGGGCCGGAATCCGGCATGGCCGCCCAGTCGGCCGCGGCGTGTTCCAGGAAGGCGAGGTAATCGCGGCTGTGCAGCCGCGCCGCCTGCGCCGCGGTGGCATGGGAGGGCGTGTCGGGCGTGATGCCAAGCTGCGCCAGCCCGTCACGCAGGCTGGCCGCGCGGGCCGGGATTTCGAAATTGCGCCGCACCATCCCCCGGGTCAGGAAGAATTGCGGATCGTGCAGGGCTTCGTCGGGGTG
Organism: Acetobacteraceae bacterium; assembly: GCA_021732665.1. GTDB lineage: Bacteria > Pseudomonadota > Alphaproteobacteria > Acetobacterales > Acetobacteraceae > Rhodovarius. Next base: position 116,445 of record JAKFUL010000010.1, on the reverse strand, counting down.
GGAAAAGGCGCGCATCCGGGCAGGCTAGCACCCGCGCGCGGCTGCGCCATACTCGCGGCATGATTCCACTCGACCCCGGCGCCCGCCTCGCCATTCTCGACGCCTGCGATCATCTGCGCGGCGCGACCCTCGAAAGCCTCTTCCGCCTCGTCCGCTGCCCCAGCACGCTGGGCAATGAGGCGGCCGCATTGAACGAAATGGCCCGGCAATATGAAGCGCTCGGCCTGACGCCGCGCCGCATTCCCACCATGCCGAGCGACGACCCGATCTTCTCGCCGCCGCTGATCTCGTATGAGGGCCGCGACAATGTGGTGGCTGTGCATCAGCCGCGCGAAACCCGCGGCCGTTCCCTCGTCCTGCAAGGCCATGTCGATGTGGTGCCCGAGGGTGCGGCCGATATGTGGGCCAGCCCGCCCTACGCCCCCGAAATCCGGGGCGGGCGCATCTTCGGCCGCGGCGCCGGCGACATGAAGGGTGGCATCGCCAGTTACCTCATGGCCTTCGCGGCCCTGCGCCAGGCCGGGCTGCAACCCGCGGCACCCGTGCAGATGCACGCGGTGATCGAGGAGGAATGCACCGGCAATGGCGCCGCCGCCTGCCTGCTCGCCCTGCCGAAATGCGACGCCGTGATCATCCCCGAACCAGGCCCGGGGGTGGAGGCGCTCTACACCTGCGAGGTCGGCGTGGTCTGGGCCTGGGTCACCGTCAGCGGCCGCCCCGCGCATGTGCGCGACATGCAGGCCGGGCTGAACGCGATCGAGGCCGCGAACATCATCGCCGGCGCCTTCAAGGATTACGAGAATGAGCGCAACCGGGCGGAGAATATCCACCCTGCCTTCCACGGCGTGAACCACCCGGTGAATGTGAATCTCGGCACCATCGAGGGCGGCGAGTGGAATTCCTCCGTCGCCACGCGCTGCCGGATCGGCATGCGGGTCGGCGTCATGCTGGGCTATTCGGCGGCGCGGACGCGGGCCGATATCGAAGCCCTGGTCGCCCGCGCGGCGCAACACGAACGGTTGCGGGGGGCGACCATCAAGCTGGAATTCAAGGGTTTCATGGCCGAGGCCTGCGCCTTCGACCTCGACGCCGATATCGTGAGGCTGGCGCGGCGCTGTTATGCCGAGGCCACCGGCGGCAGCTTGCGCGACTACCCCGCGACGGGCCTGACCGATGGCCGCCACTTCGTGCTGCACCAGGGCACGCCGGCCGCCGTCTTCGGCCCGGATGCGCAGGACATTCACGGCATCGATGAGAGCGTGGGCGTGGAAAGCATCCATGGCTGCACCCGCGCCATCGCGCTGGCCATGGCGGAATGGTGTGGAGTGGAACCCCTATGAACAATCTTCCCCTCAGCGGCGCCCGCCTCTGGAACAGCCTGATGGACATGGCCAGGATCGGCGGCACCGCCAAAGGCGGCTGCAACCGGCAGACCCTGACGGCGCTGGACGGCGAGGGCCGCCACCTCCTCGCCCGCTGGGCAGCCGAGGCAGGCTGCACGCTCACCGTCGACCGCCTGGGCAATATGGCCCTGCGGCGCGAGGGTAGCGAGCCGGCGCGCCGACCCGTTGCCTTCGGCAGCCACCTCGACACCCAGCCCACGGGCGGCAAATTCGACGGCGTGCTGGGCGTGCTGGCCGGCCTGGAAATCATGCGCGCCTTGCATGAGGCCGGCGCCACGACCCGCGCCCCCCTGCTCCTCATCAACTGGACCAATGAGGAAGGTGCGCGCTTCTCGCCGCCGATGATGGGCAGCGGCGGCGCCATGGGGATGTTCTCCGAGGCCGAGGTGCTGGCCAAGACCGACCCCGAAGGCGCGGTCTTCGGCGAGGCCCTCGCGGCCATCGGCTGGGCCGGCACCGCCGACCCCGCTGCGCTGGCCGACTGCGCCGCCTATCTGGAATTGCATATCGAGCAGGGCAGGCTTTTGGAAGATGGCGGCCACGACATCGGCGTCGTCACCCACGCCCTGGCCCAGCGCTGGTACGAGGTGACGGTGACCGGCGAGGAAGCGCATGGCGGCAGCCCCATGGCCCACCGGCGCGACGCCCTCATGGGCGCCTCCTGGCTGATCTCGTCGGTGGAAGAGATCGCGCTCGCCGCCATCTCCCCCAGCGGCGAGCCGGGGCGGGGCACGGTGGGGCAGGTCACGGTTTATCCCTCCTCGCGCAACATCACCCCCAGCCGGGTGTGGTTCTCCGTCGATACGCGGCATGGCGACCCGTCGCAGCTAGACGCCATGGGGGCGGCGCTGCGGGCACGGGCCGCAACCATCGCCGAGGCGCGGCACCTCACCATCGAGGTCCGCGATTTCTGGCACAGCCCGCTGACGCCCTTCGATTCGCGCCTGATCCAGCGGGCTCGCGACGCCGCCACCGCCCGTGGCCTGAACTGGCGCGACATCCCCACCGGCATCGGCCATGACGCCGTCTATGTGGCACGCCGCGTGCCCACGGTGATGCTCTTCACCCCTTGCCATGATGGGCTGAGCCATCACGAGGCCGAAAGCATCACGCCGGAATGGGCGGAGGCGGGCTTGCGCGTGCTGGCAGATGCGGTGATCGCCACCGCCAATGAGGATCTCTGAGATGCGCTTGGCCATCGGCGGCTTCCTGCACGAAAGCCATTCCTTCGCCCCCATGCCCACCGGCTGGCGGCAATTCTTCGAGGCCGGCGGCTTCCCCAATTTGCAATACGCCGACACGCTGCTGGACACCCTGCGCCCCATCTCCGTCCCCGCCGGCGGCGCCATCGAGGTGGCCGAGGCGGCCGGCGCCACCCTCGCCCCCCTGATCTGGTGCTTCGCCAACCCCGCCGGCCCGGTGACGCGCGAGGCCTTCGAGCGCATTTCCGGCCTGATGCTGGCCGAGCTCTCCCTCGCGCTGGACGCCGGCCCGCTGGATGGCGTCTATCTCGACCTGCACGGCGCCATGGTCAGCGATGACTTTTCCGATGCCGAGGGCGAGTTGCTGCGCCGAGTCCGCGCCGTGGTGGGCGAAGCCGTGCCGATCACCGCCAGCCTGGACCCCCACGCCAACATGACGGCTGAGATGGTGGCGCTGAGCGACGCGCTGGTCCCCTTCCGCACCTACCCCCATATCGACATGCGCGACGCCGGCGCCCAGGCCATGCGGCTGCTACTGCGCCTGGCCGGCGGCGAGCCGCGCTGGCCGAAGGTTTTTCGAAGCGTCGATTTCCTGGTGCCGCTGACCAGCCAATGCACGCTGGTGGAGCCCATGGCCGGTGTCATGGATGCGCGGAGAAAACTCGGCGAGGGCCTGGCCGAACTGGCCTATTGCTTCGGCTTCCCCTACGCCGATTTCCCCGGCTGCGGCCAGGCCATCGCGGCCTATGGCGCCAACGCCGAGGCCGCCGCCGATGCCCTGCTGGCCGAAATCGCCGCCCGTGAGGCGCAATTCATGGGCGGCGTCATGCCCGCGGCCGAGGCGGTGGCCGAGGCCATTCGTCTCGCCGCCAGCGCCACCCGCCCGATCGTGATCGCCGATACCCAGGACAATCCCGGCGGCGGCGGCCATGGCGACACCACCGGATTGCTGGCGGAGTTGATCGCCCAGGACGCGCAAGGGGCGGTGCTCGCGGTGATGAACGACGCCGAATCGGCCGCCGCCTGTCACGCGGCAGGGCAGGGCGCCAGCATCTCCCTCTCGCTAGGCGGCCACAGCGACGGCGCGCCGCTGGCCGTGACAGGGGTGGTGGAACGCCTGGGCGATGGCCGCTTCACCCTCTCCGGCCCGATGGGCGCCGGCAACCCGGCCGATCTGGGCCGTTGCGCCTTGCTGCGCGTCTCCTCAGGCGTGCGGGTGGTCGTGGTCTCGCGGAAAATGCAGGCGCATGACCAGGAGGTGTTTCGGCAACTCGGCGTGGAGCCCGCGGCGCAGAAAATCGTGGCGGTGAAGTCCAGCGTGCATTTCCGCGCGCATTTCCAGCCCATCGCCGCGGCGGTGCTGGTGGCCGCCGCGCCGGGGCCGGTGGTGGCCGACCCCGCCGGGCTGCCCTTCACCGATCTGCGCCCAGGCCTGCGGTTGCGGCCGGGCGACAACCGGCGTTTCGGCGCCGCTTGACGGCCCTGGAATGAATTGCCCCAGGGACATCAGGCAGGTTGTCATTCACCCGCGGGTCAGGCCGAAAGGCGGTGAAGCCGCATTCGCGGATCGTGTCGCCGCTCGAGGAGAACACGGACCATGTCCTTCGTCACGACACCGAACGATCCGCTTTTCGCCAATGCCTGGCCCGGCGGCCAACCGCAGCCCTGGGATGGCGTCAGACGCGATTGCGGCCGGCGTTACCCGGGCGAACCTCATCGGCCGCCGAACCGGCTGCGATGAAGACCAGGCGCAGGCGGGGCAGGCTTGTCAGCCGGCCGATCAGGTCCGGCCCATAGGCGGCAAGCGCCGTATCGGCGGCGGCGCGGTTGCCGGTGCTCAATTCGCGCACCGCGATCCGCAGGGCGCGCTCCAACTCCGGCGCCGGCACTTCCAGTGGGATGCCGGCGGCGCGGCGCAGCTCGCGCTGGCCCTCACGCACATTGTGCTGCGTCTCGAAACTTGCGGTGCCGGCGAAGCGTGGGTTGGTGGTGAAGCTGCGGTTGAGGAATTCCAGCTGCGCCGTGCCGAAGCAGGCGGCCACGGGGTTGCCACGCCAGGCGCTGGTATCGCCGAAGGCCCGCTGCGCGCCGAAGGCCGCGGTGCGCACGCCATCGGCGGCGCCGCGGACGACGTCATCGCCGCTGAGCAGGAACTCATTGTCGGAGACCGGGCTCTGCACGCAGGCGGCCAAAGCCAGGGCGGGGAGGAGCAGGAGGGTGTGGCGTCGGTTCAGCATGGGTTCAGCTTTAGCGCTTCTCCCGGCGGTTGTCCTGTTTCCAACTGCAACCCGCTGTGTCACACCCCCGCCGCGCCATGACAGACGATGCCCCCAACCCCGCCTTGCTGCCCGCCGGCCTGATGGACGTGCTGCCGCCCGCGGCCGAGCGCGAGGCGGCACTCGTGGAAGCGCTGATGGCCGTCTTCGCTGGCCATGGTTATGAGCGGGTGAAGCCGCCGCTCCTGGAATTCGAGGATTCGCTGCTGGCCGGCGGCGGCGCCGCGGTGGCCGAGCAGACCTTTCGCCTGATGGACCCGATCAGCCAGCGCATGATGGGGCTGCGGGCGGACACCACGCCGCAGGTGGCGCGCATCGCCGCCACCCGCCTGGGTTTGCAGGCCCGCCCGCTCCGCCTCTCCTATGCCGGCCAGGTGCTGCGCGTGCGCGGCACCGAACTCGCCCCCGAACGCCAGGTCGCCCAGGCCGGCATCGAGATCATCGGCGGCGCCATGCCCGAGGCCGATGCCGAGGTTGCCCTGGTGGCGGTCGAGGCCCTGACGGCGGTGGGTGTGGCCGGCCTTTCGCTCGACATCACCCTGCCCACCATGACGCCCCGGCTGCTGGAGGAGGCGGGCCTGGCCCAGCCGCTCGCCAACCGGCTGGCCCGGGCGCTGGACCGCAAGGACGCCGCCGCCGTTGCGGCACTCGCCGAGGGTGCGGGGCCGATCGCCGCCGTGCTGCCGGCGCTGCTGAACGCGGCCGGCCCGGCGGATGCGGCGCTTCGCGTGCTGGCCGGGCTGGCGCTGCCGCCGGGCGCCCGGGCGATCGCTGACAATGCGGCGGTGATCGTCGCCGCCATTCGCGCCGCCTCGCCCGGCTTGAGCGTGACGCTCGACCCGGCGGAGTATCGCGGCTTCCGCTACCATGTCGGCGTGGCCTTCACCCTCTATGGGCCTGGGCGCAGCGGTGAACTCGCCCGCGGCGGCCGCTATCTTTCCCTGCATGATGAGCCGGCCACCGGCATGACGCTCTACCCCGACATGGTGCGCCGCGCGGCCCAGCCCAGCCCCCGCCCGCCGCGCCTCTTCCTGCCGCTGGGCCATGACCGGGGCGCGGCGGCTGACTGGCGTGGCCGCGGCTATGCCACGGTGGCCGCACTCTCGCCCACCGACCAGCCGCGCGCGCTGCGCTGCACCCATGAATTGCTCGGCCATGACGCCGTGCCCCTGCCAGCGGCAGAGCCGCAGAAGGAACAAGCATAATGGCCAATGTCGCAGTGATCGGCGCCCAATGGGGCGACGAGGGCAAGGGCAAGGTGGTGGACTGGCTGGCCAGCCGTGCCGATATCGTCGTGCGCTTCCAGGGCGGCCACAATGCCGGCCATACGCTGGTGGTGGGCGACACCACCTATAAGCTCTCGCTGCTCCCCAGCGGCGTGGTACGCGGCAAGCTCGGCATCATCGGCAATGGCGTGGTGCTGGACCCAGACGCGCTGTTCTCCGAGATCGAGAAGGTACGGGCCCAGGGCCTGGACGTCGGCCCGCACAATCTGCGTATCGCCGAGAACACGCCGCTGATCCTGCCGCTGCACCCCGCACTCGACCGCGCGCGTGAGGCAGCGCGGGGCGAGGACAAGATCGGCACCACCGGGCGGGGGATCGGCCCGGCCTATGAGGACAAGGTGGGCCGCCGCTCCATCCGTGTATGCGACCTGGCGGAGCCGGAGACGCTGAGCGCGAAGCTGGATGAGTTGCTGCTGCACCACAATTCCCTTCTGCGCGGCCTGGGCTCGCCCGAATTCGAGAAGCAGCCGCTGCTTGACAAGCTGCTGGCCCTCGCCCCGCGCCTGCTGCCCTATGCCGAAGCGGTGTGGGAGACGCTGGATGCCGCGCGCGTCGCGGGCAAGCGCGTGCTGTTCGAGGGCGCGCAGGCGGTGATGCTCGATGTCGATCACGGCACCTACCCCTATGTCACCAGCAGCAACACGGTGGCGGGCAATGCCGCCGCCGGCGCGGGCGTGGGGCCGGGCGCCATCGGCACCGTGCTGGGCATCGCCAAGGCCTATGCCACGCGCGTCGGCAGCGGGCCTTTCCCCTCCGAGCTGTTCGACGACGTTGGACGCATGCTGGGCGAGAAGGGCCGCGAATTCGGCACGGTGACCGGCCGCCCGCGCCGCTGCGGCTGGTTCGACGCCGCCATGGTGCGCCAGGCGGTGAAGATCGGCGGCGTGAACGGCCTGGTGCTGACCAAGCTGGACGTGCTGGACGGGCTGAAGGAGCTGAAGATCTGCGTCGGCTACAAGGTCGGCGGAGTGGAGACGCGCCGCTTGCCCGCCGGTATGCGCGCGCAAGCCGCGGCCGAGCCGATCTTTGAAGTCATGCAAGGCTGGTCCGGCAGCACCTTCGGCGCCCGCAGCTACGCCGAACTGCCGGCGGAAGCGGTGAAATATGTCCGCCGAATCGAGGAACTTGTGGAGGCGCCGGTGATGATGCTCAGCACCTCGCCAGACCGTGATGACACGATCGCGCTGCGGGATCCCTTTGCGGGATAGGTGTGCCGCGCACGGGTGTGAGCGAGGCGGCGCCGCGGCGATTGATCCGCCCCCGGCCCAGGCACCACGGCAGCGGCGTGGCCTGTGCCATCCCCGGCACCCATGCTACGACCGAAATCTCAACCATCAGGACACCGCCATGCTGCGCACCATCCTGCTCGCCTCCCTCCTCCCCGCCCTGGCCCTGGCGCAAACCCCGCAATGCTGGATCACCTATCAGGAGTTCCATGACCACGTGCAGCACATCGACCTCGAGATGTGCCCGAACAACGCGCCCACCGCGGAGCAGGGCTTCTGCCGCGCCGCCATCTCCGGCGACACGCTGACGATCTACACCTTCCGCCACAACGCGGCCGCCGACACCGCCTGCCTCACCGGCGTGCAGCGGCAGGACCTCAACAGCTTCATGGCCGCGAATGGCGTGACCTTCGTAAAGCCTTGAGACCCATCGCTCTCAACGCCTTCGACATGGCCTGCGTGGGCCATATCCAGCACGGGATGTGGACCCACCCGCGCGACACCAGCGCCGACTACAACCAGCTCCAGCATTGGCTCGACCTCGCCCGCCTGCTGGAGCGCGGGTTGTTCGACGGGTTGTTCCTGGCCGATGTGCTGGGGATCTACGACGTGCTCGATGGCAGCGCCGACGCCGCCATCCGCCACGCCGTGCAGGTGCCGCTGTTGGACCCCATGCTGATCGTCCCCGCCATGGCCGCGGTCACCGCCAATCTCGGCTTCGGCGTCACCGCCAACCTCTCATATGAACAGCCTTATCCCTTCGCGCGCCGAATGAGCACGCTGGACCATCTGACCCAGGGCCGCATCGGCTGGAACATCGTCACCGGCTATCTCGACAGTGCCGCCCGAGCCATGGGGCTCGACGCCCAGCTCAAGCATGACGACCGCTACGACATGGCGGATGAGTACATGACCGTCGTGCACAAGCTCTGGGAAGAATCCTGGGATGACGACGCGGTGCGGCGCGACCGGCTCAGCGTCTTCACCGACCCCGCCAAGGTGCGCGCCATCCATCACCACGGCCGGCAATACCGCATCGACGCGCCGCATCTGTGCGAGCCCTCGCCGCAGCGCACGCCGGTGCTCTACCAGGCCGGCGCCAGCCCGCGCGGCCTGGCCTTCGCGGCACAGCATGCCGAATGCGTCTTCATGAATGGCGGCCCGCCCGCTTTGGTGGGGCAGGGCATTGCCCGGCTGCGTGGCCTTGCCACGGCCCGCCCCGTCAAGGCGTTTGTCGGCGCCACGCTGGTGCTGGGCCGCAGCGATGCCGAAGCCGCGGAAAAACTGGCGGAGTACAGGGCGCATTCCTCGGTCGAGGGCGCACTCGCCCACGCCGCCGCCTCGCTGGGGCTGGATTTCAACCGCTTCGGCCCGGACGAGCCGATCACCGCCGAAAGCAATGCCATCCAGTCCAATGTCACGGCCATGGCGCGGGCCATGGGCGGCACGCTCACCAGGCGCGGTCTGGTGGACCAGTTCATCCTCGGCAGCCGGCAGAAACCGATTGTCGGCAGCGCGCAGACCGTGGCCGAGACGCTGATCGCCTATGCCGCGGAATCCGGTGCCGATGGCTTCAACCTCTCCCGCACCGTCTTCCCGGAATGCCTGGAGGATGTGGTGGAGCTGCTTGTCCCCGCCCTGCAGGAACGCGGCGCCTACAAGACGGCATACGCGCCGGGGACCTATCGCGAAAAGCTCTTCGGACCCGGCGCGCGCTATTCCACCTCGTCTTCCTCGCCCAAGGGCTTGCCCGGCACCGCATAGCTTTCGGTGAACCAGCGGCCGAGATCGACCTGGCGGCAGCGCTCCGAGCAGAAGGGCCGCAGCGGTGCGGGGCCGGCGGGCTTGCGGCAGATCGGGCAGGGTTTTTTGTCAGTCGGCATCGGTGATCCCGCTTTCGCCCGGCCGCAGGCTCAGTTCGTGGCCGCTGGCCTGTTCGTATTCCGCCAGGGCCCCGGGCAGGGCGCGCAAGGCCGCCAGCACGGGGCCGGGGGCATGCAGCGCCAGGCGGCGATGCGGCGCCTGCGCGGCCTCGCGGGCCGCCGCGCGCAGCAGGGCCAGGCCGGGGGTGAGCGGTCCTGCCAGGGTTTCGGCCAATGGGGGGTGGATGCGGGCGCGGCGGATTTCGTACAGGCCAAGCGGGCCGGTGCCCAGAAGTTCGGCCAGGCGGTCCGGCGCCAGGGCCTCGCGCAGCACGGGTTCCAGCGCCGCACGGTCCCGCGCCGCCATCCCCGCGGCGTCGATCAGGATGCCGCCCGCGCAGTTGCGCAGCCGGATCTGGCGCGCGGCCTCGTGCAGCGCGGCCGCGTTGAGCGCCTGGGCTGCCGCGCGATCGGCGCCGGCATGGCTGCCGGCATCCACATCGATGGCGGTCAGCGCATGGGTCGTCTGGATGACGAGGGCACCCCCGCCGGTGAGCGGGATGGCGGCGGTGGCAAGGGCTTCGAATTCGGCCTCGATCTCGTCATCGAAGGCGCGCGGCACCAGCCGCGCGCCAAGGCGCTTCGCCTCGACGGTGTTGTCGGCGAGAATTTCGGCATCGGGGAAGGCGGCGAGCAGCCGCCGCGCGGCATCGGGGCCGCGCTCGATCAGCCCAGGCCCGGTCGCCGCGATCGCCGGCGCGCGCTTGACCGAGACGCGCGGCCCCTTCGCGCCTTGCGCCGCGCGGGTGATGCGCACCACCAGCAGCCGGCCTTCCTGCACAACCTCCTTCAGCGGGCGGCGGGAGAGGCTGGCCTCGGATTCCGGCAGGAAGCCGGTCTGTCCATCGGGCAGGGCGAGGAAGGCGCCGGCCATGGCGGGCGCCACGGCCGAGACGCGCGCGGCCAGCACATCGCCCACGCCATCGGGGCGCGCGGGGCGTTCCACCCAGGCCTCGGTCAGCACACCGTCCAACAGCAGGGCGACGCGGCGCTCGCCCGGCGAAACCGCCACGCGGATTACGGCCTGAGCCACCCCACCCCCCGCAGCAATTGCGCCGTTTCGAACAGCGGCAGGCCCACGATGTTGGACCAGGAGCCGGACATGAAGCGCACCCAGGCCTCGGCGCTGCCCTGGATGGCGTAGCCGCCGGCCTTGCCCTGCCATTCGCCCGCTTCGAGATAGGCCGCGATCTGCGCCTCGGTCAGCCGCTGGAAGGCGACGACGGAGGTCACGAGGCGAGTGCGAAGTTTTTGGCCGGGCACGGCCAGCGCCACGCCGGTGTGCACGCGGTGGCGGCGGCCGGACATGAGGGTGAGGAAGGCCCGCGCCTCGGCCGCATCGGACGGCTTGCCCAGGATTCGCCGGCCGACGCCGACGACCGTGTCAGCCGCCAGCACCAGCGCATCGGGCGAGGCCATGGCCTGGGCCTTGAGCGCGCAGAGCCGCTCGGCCAGCTTGTGCGGCAATTCGGCGGGGAGGGGTGTCTCGTCCAGATCGGCCGGGCGGATCGCGCGGGGCACCACGCCGATCCGGGCCAGAAGCTCCAGCCGCCGCGGGCTGGCGGAGGCGAGGACGAGCGGTAGGCTGCTTACTTGAACCGAAATGTGATCCGACCCTTGGTGAGGTCGTAGGGCGTCATCTCGACGTTCACCCGGTCCCCCGCCAGCACACGGATGCGGTTCTTGCGCATCTTGCCGGAGGTGTGGGCGAGCACGAGGTGCTCATTGTCCAGCTTGACCCGGAACATGGCGTTGGGCAGCAGCTCCATGACCTGACCGCTGAATTCGATCATGTCCTCTTTAGACATACGCGCTCATTGTCGAACAACCTTGGCTGGGAGGGCGGGGAGCGCCCTGAAATCCGGGAATGCGCGGCAACCGGCCGGACTCGAAGGTCGGGCTGCGCGCGGCGCAACATGGTCTCGGCAGGGTTTCAGGTCAAGGTGTAAGGCGCGTGGCGATGCTGCGGGCATGGGCGCCCAGCCCCTCCGCCTCGGCCAGCGCCACCGCGGCGGGTCCGATGGCGCGCAGCCCGCGCTCCTCCGCCGCCACCCAGGTGGTACGCTTGAGGAAGTCGAACACCGAAAGCCCGGAGGCAAACCGCGCTGAACGCCCGGTGGGCAGCACATGGTTGGGGCCGGCGACATAATCGCCCAGGGCCTCGGGGCACCAGCGGCCCAGGAAGGCGGCGCCGGCGTGGCGGATGCGGGCGAAGAGCGCCTCCGGCGCGGCTGTCATGATCTGTAGGTGCTCCGGCGCCAGGCGGTTGGTCAGCGCGACACCCTCGTCCCAGTCGCGGACCAGCACCACGGCGCCATGCGCGGCCCAGCTGGCGCTCGCAATGGCGGTGCGGGGCAGGGTGCGCAGCGCGTCTTCCACCGCGGCCGCCACCGCCCGGCCAAAACCCGCGTCATCGGTGATCAGGATGCTCTGCGCCGCCTCGTCATGCTCGGCCTGCGCCAGCAGATCCATCGCCACATGCGCGGGATCATTGTCGCGATCGGCCAGCACCACGACTTCCGAAGGCCCGGCGATGCTGTCGATGCCCACGCGGCCGAACACCTGGCGCTTGGCCTCGGCCACGAAGGCATTGCCCGGCCCCACGATGCGGTCCACCGGCGCGATGTTTTCGGTGCCCCAGGCCATGGCCGCCACCGCCTGCGCGCCGCCGACGCGAAACACCTCCGTCACCCCCGCCCGCTTCGCGGCCGCCAGCACCAGCGGGTTGAGCAGCCCGCCCGGTGTCGGCACGCACATGCACACCCGCGCCACCCCCGCCACGCGGGCGGGAATGGCGTTCATCAGGACGGAGGATGGATAGGCCGCCTTGCCGCCGGGCACGTAGAGGCCCACCGCGTCCAGCGCCCCCCAGCGCATGCCCAGTGTCAGGCCGGCCGGGTCGTCGAGCCTGATATCGGCGGGCATTTGCGCGCGATGAAAGGCCTCGATGCGCGCCGCCGCCACATCCAGCGCGGCCAGCAATCCCGGATCGATGGAGGCCTCCGCCTCGGCCAATTCACCGGCCGTCACGCGCAGCGCGCCGGGCTGCCAGCCATCGAAGCGGGCGGTGAAATCCACCAGCGCCGCATCGCCGCGCGCCCGGATATCGGCGATGATCCCGGCGACCACCCCGCCCACGCTGGCGGTTGTCTCGCGCGCTTCATCCAGCAGGGCGGCGAAATCAGCCTCGAAACCGGGCGCCGCAGTGTCCAGCCACTTCACGCGATGGCGTCCCGGAAGCGCGCGAGCAACGCGCCGATGCGCTCAGGCATGGTCTTCAGCGCCGAACGGTTGATGATCAGGCGCGAGGTGACCTCGGCGATCACCTCGGTCTCGACGAGCCCATTCGCCTTGAGCGTGGCGCCGGTGGCGACGAGGTCCACGATCACATTGGCCAGGCCCAAGGAGGGTGCGAGTTCCATGGCGCCATTGAGATGCACCACCTCGGCCTGCACGCCGCGCGCGGCATAGTGCTTGCGCGCGATATTGGGGTATTTCGTGGCCACCGCGATGCGCGACCAGCGCGACGGATCCTGGGGCGGCGCATCCACCTGCCCGGCCACGGACACGCGGCAGGCGCCGATGCCCAGGTCGAGCGGCGCGTAGAGTTCCTGATAATCGAACTCCATCAGCACATCGCCGCCGCAGACGCCGATCTGCGCCGCGCCATGGGCGACGAAGGTCGCGACATCGAAGCTGCGCACGCGGATGACATCCACGCCCGCATCCTCGGTCTCGAAGCGCAGCCGGCGGCTGTCCTCGTCGGCGCAATCCGGCGCGGGGGTGAGGCCGGCGCGGGCCAGAACGGGCGCCAGCTCCTTCAGGATGCGGCCCTTGGGGAGAGCCAGCACAAGAGGCTGCGTGGTGCCCAGCAGGGCAGGGGAAGCGAGGGGTTGGTCCATGACAAAATCTACCGGAAAACCCGCGACAGCGGTGTGAACATCAGGCGAGCCGTTCGATGTCGGCGCCGACGGCTGCGAGTTTTTCCTCCAGCCGCTCATAGCCGCGATCGAGGTGATAGACGCGGTTGACCACCGTCTCGCCCTTCGCCGCGAGGCCGGCCAGCACCAGGCTGACTGAGGCGCGAAGGTCGGTCGCCATCACTGGCGCGCCCGACAGCTTGGGCACGCCGCGCACGATGGCCGAGGCGCCATGCACATTGATGCGCGCACCCATCCGGTTCAGCTCAGGCACATGCATGAAGCGATTTTCGAAAATGGTCTCGGTGACCATGGAGGCGCCCTGGGCCACGCACATCAGCGCCATGAACTGGGCCTGCATGTCGGTGGCGAAGCCCGGGAAAGGCTCGGTCACGACGTCCACCCCGTGCAGGCCGTTCATGCGGGCGATACGAAGGCCCGCCTGCTCTTCATTGACGCCCACCCCTGCCTCGCGCAGCACGCGGGCTACGGCGCCGAGGTGTTCCAGGCGCGCACCCTCCAAAAACACCTCGCCGCCGGTGATGGCGGCGGCGCAGGCATAGGTGCCGGCCTCGATGCGGTCCATCACGACGGGGTGCTGCGCGGCGGCGAGGCTTCGCACGCCAGTGACGCGCAGCCGGTCGGTGCCGATGCCCTCGATGCGCGCGCCCATGCGCATCAGGCAGAGAACGAGATCCTCGATCTCCGGCTCGCGCGCCGCGTTCACCAGCTCGGTCTCGCCCTCCGCCAGGGTCGCGGCCATCAGCAGATTTTCGGTGGCGCCGACGCTGACGACGGGGAAGATGATCCGCGCGGCCTTCAGGCCGCCGGCCGGCGCCCGGGCTTCGATATAGCCGCCCTCGACGGTGATGGTCGCGCCCATGGCCTCCAGCCCTTTCAGGTGGAGATCGACCGGCCGCGTGCCGATGGCGCAGCCGCCGGGCAGGGAGACGCGGGCGATGCCGTGCTTGGCCACCAGCGGGCCGAGCACGAGGACCGAGGCGCGCATTTTCCGCACGATGTCATAGGGTGCTTCCAGCACCGAGGCCGGGCCGGCGATGGTCAGGCTGCGGACCGCCTTGTCGTGCTCGACCTCCATGCCGAGGTGGCGAAGCAGTTGCGTCATCGTCGCGACATCGGCCAGGTTGGGCACGTTGGAGAGGCGCAGCGGGCCATCGGCCAGAAGTGCGGCCGGCATCAGGGCCAGCACGGCGTTCTTGGCGCCGGAGACGGAAATGCTGCCGGAAAGCGGCTTGCCGCCGCGGATGCGAATGCGGTCCATGATTCAGCACTGCTCCTGTTGGGAGCATGGCCGGGGGGCACCACACCTGTGGATGTTATAGGCCATGGATCAAAGCCTCGGCAACGCGACGCCGCGCTGGCCCATGTATTTGCCGGCGCGATCGGCATAGCTCACCTCGGGCGCGCTTTCGCCCTGGAGGAACAGGAACTGGCAGATGCCTTCATTGGCATAGACTTTTGCGGGCAGCGGCGTGGTGTTGCTGATCTCGATGGTCACCTGGCCCTCCCATTCCGGCTCCAGGGGCGTGACATTCACGATCAGCCCGCAGCGGGCATAGGTGGATTTGCCAAGGCAGATCACCAGGATGTCGCGGGGTATCCGGAAATACTCGACCGTGGAGGTGAGGATGAAGGAATTGGGCGGGATGATGCAGACCGGTCCCCGGCGGGTGACGAAGCCGGTTTCGGAAAACGCCTTGGGGTCGACCACCGCATTGTCGACATTGGTGAAGATCTTAAACTCGTCTGTCGCCCGCGCGTCGTAGCCGAAGGAGGAGAGGCCGTAGCTGATCACGCCTTCGCGCTTCTGGCTTTCGACGAAAGGCTCGATCATGCCGTGATCGGTCGCCATGCGACGGATCCAATGGTCGGGCATGATGGGCATTGCGTGGAATCCAGCCTTTCGTCGGGGTGCGGAGCGCCCAGGGTCTAGACCAGCCGGGGGGGTGGGGCAATCGCGGCCCCTGCATCCACCCCGTGCATCCACCCCGGGCGCCGGCCCGTAGCCCTTCTGCAAGAACTCAAGGAGGTGTGCGATGCGAGGTGACAGGGCGCTGGTGAGGACGGTGATGGCCAGGTTGTGTTGGGGGAGGATCCTGGGCATCGGGATCTTGGCCGTGACCGCGCAGGCGCAGCCCGCCGCCGAGACGCCGGATTACGGCACCTGGCCGCTGCACCAGCGCCAATTCGGCAGCACGGGCGGCGGTGGCGTGATCATCGGTGAATATGACCCGGTGGTACGGGGCGCCCTGTGCACCACTGATTTCACCGCGACGCTGGCCGACGGGACGGTGCTGCGCAACCGGGCAGAGTTCGATGCCGTACCGGCTCAGGGAGGGGTGCTGTGCACCAATGGCCGCTGGCGCGCATTGGAAGGCGAGGCCGCGGGGACTACGCCTTATCAGGTGTTTTTTCGGGATGGGGTGGTTCGGGGTTGGCCGCAGTAGGGTTTTTCGCGGGCGCTGCCTCCTCCCGGGCGCGGGCCTGGGCCTTGCGCCGGCGCAGGTTTTCGCGAAGCGCCTGGGCCAGGCGGGCCTGCTTCTGGGCCTCGCGGTCGGGGTTGGAGGGCATGGCGGAGAAGAAGCCGGGGTGGTGCGGAAGGTCAAGCCGCATCGGGGCTTGCGGCGCCGCGCATGGGGGGGTAAGCCCTGCCGGCGCTGCTGCCGTAGCTCAGTGGTAGAGCACTCCCTTGGTAAGGGAGAGGTCGAGAGTTCAATCCTCTCTGGCAGCACCATTTATCTCTCTATATATCAGTCACTTACTTGCGCGGTGGACGCCCCAGCGGGATGGTGCGCCCGGACTGCTCGGCTACTGCGCGGAAACGCCTGTCCGTGCCCGTGCCCCGAACCGGAAATCGACGTCCCCCAGCCAACCAATCCTTGGCCTCCTGCACGTATGCGGCAGGCATCAGGTGAACATAAACCTGCAAGACATCGGTCGTCTCCCAGGCACCGTCCCTCTTCAGCAGCATGAGATCTGTGTTGATGGCGTAGTGCCACGATGCCCAGGTATGCCTCATCACGTACCGCACATGGTCCGGGGCAAATCGCTCATCGGTCCGCCCCACGTCCTTTCCGGATTTCCGGGCATAAACCCGCAGGCCGCCGGGTAGCCCGGCGCGTTGGCAGGCTCCCGCCCATGCCACCCTGAACTGCTCGCCAGGCAGGACGGGCGCTTCCGCGGTGCCGGAGACCGGGATGGCCGCCGGCATCTGGTGGGTGGCCGGCGGAGGCACGCTCTCGGTGGTGGGTGGCGTCGGGCTGGCGGTGCTGGGCTGGCCCCAACCGAGCAGCCGGCCGAGCAGGCTCACCGCCCAACCCAGCACCGCGCCGAGCACATTCATGCCAAACGCGAATTGAGGGTTGAGCGGCCCGTCAACCCGCCGAGGTCATCGCTCCCACTCCACCCGATGGGACATGATCCATTATATCCAATGAAATATATCGAGTAACGAGGACGGGAATGCGGATGAGCGATGCGAAGCCGGCGCTGTCGCGGCCCGGATTGACGATTGCGGGTGCGCGATCTTCCTGCAGCCCCAGCGAGGACGAAACCCCTGCTGCCGGCCGGGCCCATGACAGCGCAACGGGCAGCGCAAAGGCGGTGGCTGATCGGCCGTGCCGATTTCGTGGTCTTGCCGCCAGGTCGCGTGAGCCGCGACGCGGCGCAGCCTGTTGCGCAGCCCCGGCCCGGCCAATGCGATGTCGGGGCCGCGGATGCCTTCGTCCATGCCGGCTTGATGGACGTGGCGCATGCCATCCGCTATTTCCGGGGACATACACTGCGTCGGAGACCCTGCATGCGCCGTCGCCATTTGTCCGCCCTGCCCATGCTCGCCGGGGCCGTGCTTGCCGGGGCCGTGGCGCCACCTGCCGCCCGCGCCCAAGACGCCGTCACCGTCTTCGCCGCCGCAAGCCTGACCGACGCGCTGCGCGAACTGGGCCAGCAATGGGCGTCGCGCGGCAACCCAGCACCACGCTTCTCCTTCGCCGCCTCCTCCGCCCTGGCGCGGCAGATCGAGCAGGGCGCGCCGGCCGACCTGTTCATGAGCGCCGATGAGGCCTGGGCGAACCACCTGCAGCAGCGCAACCTGCTGGTGAACGCCAGCCGCAGCAGCCCGCTCGGCAACAGCCTGGTGCTGATCGCGCCGGCCGATATCGCCCGGCCCATCGCCCTGGCCCGCGGCACCGACCTCACGGCGCTGCTCGGCCCCCGCGGCCGCCTCGCCACCGGCGACCCGGCGCATGTGCCGGTGGGCCGCTATGCGCAGGGCGCGCTGACCTGGATGGGCGTCTGGGATGACCTCTCGCCCCGCCTGGCCCGGACCGAGAATGTCCGCGCCGCATTGCTGCTGGTGGAGCGTGGCGAGGCGCCGCTGGGCATCGTCTATTCCACCGATGCCGCGGCAAGCCGGGGTGTGCGTGTCATCGCCACCTTCCCGGCGGAAAGCCATGAGCCGGTGACCTACCCCTTCGCGATGACGCGGCGTGCCGAGGGCAATGCCCAGGCGAGCGCCCTGCTCGCATTCCTGAAGGGGGCGGAGGCGGCACCGACCTGGCAGCGCTTCGGCTTCACGCTGCCACGGTGATGGGTTGGCTGAGCCTTGAGGAATGGCAGGCTGTCCGCCTCAGCCTCGATGTCGCCACGCGCTCGGTGCTGCTGTCGCTGGTTCCGGCGGTGGCCATCGCCTGGCTGCTGGCGCGCGGCCGCTTTCCCGGGCGCATGCTGCTGGACGCGCTGGTGCATCTGCCGCTCGTGGTGCCGCCCGTCGTCATCGGCTGGGGGCTGCTCATGCTCTTCGGCATTCGCGGACCGATCGGCGAACCGCTTTACGAATGGTTCGGCATCCGTCTGGTCTTCACCACCGGCGGCGCGGCGCTGGCGACCGCGGTGATGTCCTTCCCGCTCATCGTGCGCGCGGTGCGGCTCGGGCTGGAGAATGTCGATCCGGGGCTGGAGGCGGCGGCGGCCACGCTGGGCGCCGGGCGGCTGGACCGCTTCGTCACCGTCACCCTGCCGCTGATGTCGCCTGGCATCCTGGCCGGCGCGGTGACCGCCTTCGCGGCGGGGCTGGGAGAATTCGGCGCGGTCATCACCTTCGTCTCCAACATTCCCGGCCAGACCCAAACCCTGCCGCTGGCGATCTACAACGCCACCCAGGTGCCGGGCGGCGAGGCGATGGCGGCGCGCCTCGCACTCGTCTCCTTCACCCTGGCCATCTCCGGCCTGCTGCTGGCCGAGGTGATCGCGCGGCGGATGCATCTGGCTCTGGGGCGCGGCTGATGCTGGAGGTCGCGCTGCGGCATCGTTTCGGCGAGCAGGGCTTCGATCTCGACATCGCCTTCACCGCGCCCGGGACCGGCGTGACCGCGATCTTCGGCCCGTCGGGCTGCGGCAAGAGCACCATCCTGGCCGCCATCGCCGGGCTGCTTCGGCCGCAATCGGGCCGCGTCGCGCTCGGTGGGCTGGCGCTGCTCGACACCGAACGCCGCGTCTTCCTGCCGCCGGAAGACCGGCGCTGCGCGGTGGTCTTCCAGGACGCCCGGCTTTTCCCGCATCTCAGCGTCGAGACCAACCTGCGCTATGGCCTCCGGCGCGCGCCGGCTGTGGCGGCGGGGCCGGGCTTCGAGGAGGTGGTGGCGCTGCTGGGCATCGGCCATCTGCTGGCGCGCCGGCCTGGAAAGCTCTCGGGCGGCGAGCGGCAGCGGGTGGCGCTGGGCCGCGCCCTGCTGGCCCGCCCCCGGCTGCTGCTGATGGATGAACCCCTGGCCGCGCTGGACGCCGCGCGCCGGGCCGAGGTGCTGCCCTTCCTGGCCCGGCTGCGCGATGCCGCGGCCATCCCCATCCTCTACGTCACCCATGCGCTGGACGAGGTGGATGCGCTGGCGGATCGCCTGGTGCTGATGGCGGCCGGCCGCGTGCTGGCCGAGGGGGCGGTGGAGGAACTCTCCGCCCGCACCGACCTGCCGCTGGCCAGCCGGCGCGATGCCGGCGCGCTGATCGCCTGCCGGGTGGTGGCGCATGACCGCGAACGCGGGCTGACGCGGCTGGAATTCGACGGCGGCAGCTTCCTGGTGCCGCTGCGCGAGGCGCCGCCGGGCAGCCAGGCGCGCATCCGCCTGCGCGCCCGCGACGTGGCGGTGGCGACCGAGCCGCCGCGCGGCATCTCCACCCAGAACGTGCTGCCCGCCAACCTCGTCGCCATCGAAGCCGTGACCGGTTCGCAGGAAGCCTTTTTGCAGCTCGCCATCGGCCCGACCCTGTTGCTGGCGCGGGTCACCCGCGACAGCGTCGCGCGCCTGGGCCTGGCGCCGGGCATGGCGCTTTGGGCGGTGATCAAGGCGGTGACCTTCGACCATGCGGGGCTGCGCCCGGCCGGCGACAGGCCGCGCCACGATGCTATGGAGGCGCCATGAACCGCCCATCCCCGAACCGGGCCGAAGCCGGTCAGCTCAGCCTGCGCATCGACCTGCCGCAGGGCCGGATCGGCCCGGGCAAGATCGAGCTGCTGGAGGCGATCGACCGCGAGGGTTCGATCTCCGCCGCCGGCCGCGCCCTGGGCATGAGCTACAAGCGCGCCTGGGACCTGGTGGATGCGCTGAACAAGCTGCTGGCGAACCCGGTGGTGGAGGCGAGCATCGGCGGCTATCGGGGCGGCGGCGCCATGCTGACCGATGCCGGGCGCAACCTGGTGGCGGATTACCGGGCGATAGAACGCGCGGCACAGCGCGCCGCCGGGCCGCGCCTGCTTGCCCTCGCCCGCCGCGCGAGAAGCTGAGGGCAGGCATCGCCACTCCGTCAGGATCGGTTCCGCACCACCCATTCCGCCGCCGCCAGCAGCCGCCGCTCATGCCCCGGCCGCGCGAGGAGCCGCGCGCCGCTCGGCAGCCGGTTCGGCCCGGTCATCCGCCGCCGCAACCTTCGCATGGAGTAGCGCCAGGCCGGCCTTCCGCGGCGGGTCGGGCCGACCGCACTGATCCAGCCGGATCCGGCCCTGGCGCGGGATGGAGGCCTGAAACGCCTCGGGCGTGCCGCCGGCCCCGCCACCCCATCAAGCTCCAACGCGCAATTCGGTGCCGTTCACCCGCGACCGGTCATCGGCTATGCGGTGGCACCCCTCGCCGGGCAGCCGGCGCCACCTACCCCCGCTGCACCCCCGCCCGTCCCGCTTCCACCACGAACACCCCGCGATCCTCGCGCGGCGCGTCCGGGCGCGTCACGAAGGGCACCACGCGCTGGGTCACCTCCATGCGCCGCGCCGTCGCCTCGTGCAGCGAATAGCCTCGGCGGTTGTTGAAGAAATGGATATGCGGGTTGCGGCGAAGCACCGCCTCGGCGGCCGGCGCCATCTCATTGCCGTCGCCGCCGCTGGAGATCGAGGTGGCGCCGAACTCAGTGGCCACCACCGGGCCGTTCTCCAGCCGCAGATCGGCCACCCAGGCATTGTGGCTGTCGCCCGTCAGCACCACGGCATTGGCCGCGCCGCGCTCGGCGAGGCCGCGCAGCAGCCGGGTGCGTGCGGCCGGCGCGCCGTCCCATTTGTCGACATTGATCTGCGAATTGCCCAGATCGCGCGGCATCATCAGCACCTGCTGCGCCAGGACCTGCCAGGTGGCGCCGCCCTCGGCGATATTGCCCATCAGCCAGCTCTCCTGCGCCTGGCCGAGCATCTGCTGGTCCGGGCGCTGCAGTTCGTCGCAGGCGCGCTGCACGGCGGGGCTGCCGCCGCAGGGCTGGTCGTCGCGCCAACTCCGCGTGTCCAGCACATGCAAGCGTGCGAGTTGCCCGAAGCGCAGCTCCCGATAGGCGATGATCTCCGGCCCGCGCGGCAGCTGCGCGCGGCGCAGCGGCATGTTCTCCCACCAGGCCTGGAAGGCGGCCTGCTTGCGCAGCGCGAAAACCTCCGGAGGCACGGCGATGGGAAAGCGGCGGCCGCCATCCTCCTCGCTGATCGCGCCCGCCCAGTCATTGTCCACCTCATGATCGTCGAAGGCCATGATGAAGGGGTGGGCGGCGTGGGCGGCGGCCAGGTCCGGATCCGTTTTGTATTGGGCGTAGCGCTGGCGGTAATTGTCGATGGTGTGGATTTCATCGCCGACATGGCTGCGCAACGTGGGGCCCCAGCTCGGCTCGCCCGGCTGCACGCCGCGGTATTCATAGAGGTAATCACCGGAGTGGTAGACGAAATCCAGTTCTTCCGCCGCCACGTGCCGCCAGGCCGTGAAGAAGCCGTGTTCCAGGTGCTGACAGCCCGCGCTGACGAAGCGCAGCCGCTCGGGCGTGGCACCCGCGGCTGGCGCGGTGCGGGTGCGGCCCACGCGGCTGACCTCCCGGCCGACCATGAAACGGTAGAAATAGCCGTGCGCCGGCTGCAAGCCGCTGACCTCGGCATGGACCGAGAATCCCAGCTCCGGCCGCGCCAGCTGCCGCCCCTGCGCCACGATGCGGGTGAAGCGGTCATCCTCCGCCACCTCCCAGCGCACCTCGATGGCGACATGCGGCAGGCCGCCCATGGGCGCCAGCGGCTCGGGCGCCAGGCGGGTCCAGAGCACCACGCCATCGGGAGCCGGGTCGCCGCTCGCCACCCCCAGCGTGAAGGGATAGGCGCGGAAGGCGACCTGGCCGAGTGCGCGTGGCGCCATGGCCGGCTGCAGCGCGGCCAGCGCGGCCAGGCCCAGCGCGCCGCGCAGCGCGCCCCTGCGATGGAGCTCGAGGATGTGGCGTGCGGTGCTGCTCATGATGGTCCCTCCAAATGCCGTTCTAGCCCGGCGCCGCGCGGCCTGGTGTGACGCTGCCGTTAACGCCACGATCTGTTTTTCGGTGGGTGACGAAAGCGGCGCGCTTCGCTCATGATGTCGGGAGCAAGACGGTGGACCCGCGACCATGCCGGAAAGTCCCATGATCATTCCAGCGGGCGCGCTGGCGGGCGGGCTCTATGCCCGGGCGCAGGCGGACCTGCCCTGGACCAGCGCGGGGCGCGCGGGCCTGCGCCTGGCCATGGTCTATGGCGATCGCGAACGCGGCCGCTTCCTCGGCCTGATCGGCTTCGACCCGATGACACGCTCGGGCCTGCACCAGCATCTCGGGCCGGCGATCTCCTATTTCCTGGCCGGCAGCCTGGATGACTATGCCGGGCCGATGAATGCGGGCTTCGGCATCAACCTCAAGGGCGCCACGCATGACGCCATCAGCTATGATGGCTGCACCCTGGTCTCGCGGCTGGAGGCGCCGGTGATCTACCCCGAGGAGACCCCTGCCGAACTCGATCTCCACCATGGCAGCCAGCGCGGCGCCATCGTGAACCCCAATCCGGAGATGCCGCCGGACATCAACCTGCCGCTTTCCATGTTGCCGGCGCGGCCCACGCGGCTGGCCGGCATCACCCGCCGGGAGGTCTTCGACTATCACGGCACGGGCACGGATCGCCGCTGCTGCATGCTGGCCATGCTGCCGGGCAGCGAGATCCCGGCTTTCGAGACCGCGGCACCCCTGGACATCTTCGTGGTCGCCGGCGACCTGGTTGCGAAACCGGCGCGCGGGCGGGCTGCGCGGGCGGAGGGTGCCGGCTTCATCGTGGCGGAACCCGGAGCAAGGGTCAGCCTGCACTCGGGCTTTGGCGCCAATCTCATCCTGTGGTCGGAGGCGCCGGTTCGCATGCTGCGCGGCGGGCGCGACCCTTTCGGCTTCTGAGCCGGGGGCTCAGCCGCCGTTGCGCACCTTCACCAGGGTGAAGAGCCCCGCCGGCGGGCAGGGCTCGCGCGCCTCCACCCGGGTGGTGGCGGGGTCCAGCAGGTCTTCCAGCATGAAGTCGGGGTGCCAGCCCAGCACGCGGGCCAGCGGCGACATGCTGCGCTCGACCCACCAGCGGAAGCCGCCCTCGGCCGCGAAATGATTGACGAAGAGCAGGTGGCCACCGGGGCGGACCACACGCGACATTTCGGCAAACAGCTTCTTCGCATCCGGCACGACCGAGGCCGTGAACATCGCCACCGCGACGTCGAAGCTGCCGGTGTCGAAGGCCATGTTCTCGGCGTCCATCTCCAGCAACCCGCGCACATTTCCCATGCGCTGCTCCGCCACCTTCTCCTGCGCCTTCAGCAGCATCTCGCGGGAGAGGTCGATGCCGACCACGTCGAGATCGGCGCGGTAATGTTCCAGCGCCAGGCCGGTGCCCACGCCGACTTCCAGCACGCGCGGCCCGGGCAGCAGGTTCACCGCGGCGACCGCGCGCCTGCGACCGAAGGCCGAGACGCCACCGAACACAATGTCGTAGACCCCAGCCCAGCGGCGATAGGCGTCACGCACCGAGGCGGCATCGAGGGCAGCGCGCGGGTGGTCCCTGTCCTGGGTCAGGCCAATGCTGGACATGGGGCGAGGCTTCCTTCCGCGGCGAGAATTGGGGGTAGCGCCGCCGCGGTTTCATGTCCAGATGGTTTCAGGTTGATTGCCGTAGTGTTTCAGTCTGGCTTTCGCCGTTCCGGGATGACCGCCAGGACGCCGCCGACGAAGATCACCGCGGCGCCCAGCAGGGTCCAGCGATCGGGCAGGTCGCCGAAGACCAGCAGCCCGGCGATCCCCGCCCAGATCAGCTGGGAATAGGACAGCGGCGCCAATAGCGAGACTGGTGCTCTGGCATAGGCCAGCACCAGCAGCCCGTGGCTGGCGCCGCCGATCACGCCGAGTGCCACCAGCAGCATCCACTCCACCCCGCTGGGCCAGACCCAGACGAAGGGCAGCGCGAGCGAGGAAACCAGGGTTGCCGCCAGGCCGGTGTGCAGGATGGTGGTGCGCGGGTCGTCGCGCGCCGCCAGCTTGCGGGTGAGGATGGCGTAGAGGGCGAAGAGCGTGGCCGAGCCCAGGGGCAGCAGATAGGCGGGGTGTGGCGGCGCCTCGCCGGTGATGAAGGGTGGCCGCACCGCCAACATCACGCCCAGCAGCCCCACCCCCACCCCCAGCCAGCGCCGGGGAGAGACCTGCTCCTTCAGGAAGAAGGCCGCCGCCGCCACGCTGATCAGCGGGGCCGCGAAATTCACCGCCGTGGTGTCGGCCAGCGGCAGGAATACCAGTGCCGAGGAGAAGAAGAAGGTGCAGCCGGCCAGGGTGAGGCTGCGCAACGCCTGCAGCCCCGGCGCCCGCGAACGCCAGGGCACGCGCCCCTTCGTCGTCAGCCAGAAGAACAGCCAGACCGTGACGGCGGAGAAGAAGAAGCGCGACCAGGCGAGTTGCGGTACGGCGAATCGGGCGGTGAGCAGCTTGAAGACCGTGTCCATGCAGACGAAGAGGACCAGGGCGGTCAGCTGCAGGGCGACGCCGACGACCGTGGCGGAGGCGGGCGGGCCTTGGCTTTCCGGTGTGTGTTTCAGCAAGGAATCCGATCTCCTGGGGAGCACCCGGTGCCATGTGCCATGGGCCGGCACAACAGTGAAAAAATTTTGCTGTCGCAACGAAATCATTTGGCTTTGCATGTCCCATGTTGGAAGCTTGCGCCGGATGGCGGAATGCAGGGGATGGCGATGTGCCTGGGCTGTTTCGAAGCGGCGATGCGGGCATCCGCGTCACGGCGCATGGTGATGACCACGCTGGGGCAGGTCGGGGCGGGGGCCAGCCTGCTGGCTTGCACCGCGGTGCCGCCGCCGGTCTCCGGCACGCTGCCCACCGCCAGCCGCTGGATCGATACCCATTGCCACGTGTTCAACGGGGCCGACCTGCCGACGCATGACTTCGTGCGGAAGGTGGTGATTGGCGGCCAATCCACCTTGGGGCGAATCGCCACCGCCCTGTCGGACCCGCTGACGTTTTTCTTCCGCGAATGGACCCGGGCACAGACCGTCACCATCGATGAAGAGTTGAAGCTCCTCGCCGAGATCATGGGTGGCAATCCCGCCGAGCGCGAGCTGTCGGCGGAGGCTTCGACCGATCGCGGCCACGCCGTCACCGACTGGGTGGAAATGCTGAGCGGCAGCCGGCTGGGCCTGTGCGACCGGCTTTACCAACAACATTTCGTCAAGCCCTGGGCCAGCCCCGGCAACGCGCCCCTGGTGCTGCTGACGCCCTCGATGGTGGATTTCGATTCCTGGCTGGTGGAGCCCAAGGGCACCTTCACCGGCACCCAGAGCAAATCCAGCCCGATGGATGAGCAGGTCATGCTGATGGCGGAGATCAGCATGGTCTTTGCCCGTGGCCGCAGGCCCGTGCTGGTTCACCCCTATTTCGGCTTCGACCCCGCCCGCGCCGTCCTGCGCCGCGCCCGGGGCGCGTCGTTCGAGGAGATATTCCGCGACCTGCGCTGGCACATCAGCCAGGGCAATTGCATTGGGGTGAAGATCTATCCGCCCATGGGCTTCCGGGCGATCAACAACGCCGCACTCGGTGACGAGGAATTCCCGGATTATCTCGTGGCCCAGGCCGATTTGCCCTCCTCCACCGGTTTCGGCGCGGCGTTGGATGAGGTGCTGCTGGCACTCTATCGCTGGGCGGTGGCATGGGATGTGCCGGTCATGGCGCATTGCTCGCCCTCGCAGGGCATGAATAGGCGCTATGAGGCACGGGCGAACCCGATCCACTGGCGTGAGGTACTGGAACGGGACGGGCTGCGCACGCTGCGCCTCAACCTGGCCCATTTCGGCGGCCTGGCCGGGGTGCTTGACCCGGAGGAGGACAAGGCCAATGCCGACGCCGAGGGGCGGAACCGCCTGACCTGGGCCGGCACCATCGCCGAGATGATGGCCGGCCGGCGCTATCCCAACCTCTATGCCGATGCCGGCTATTTTGCCGCGGCCCTGTGGGGGGAAAGAACAAAGGCCATCAGCGAGCTGCGCCGGCTGCTGGCGGACCCCGCTGGCGACCTGAGGAAACGCCTGATGTTCGGCACCGACTGGTCCATGGTCGGCCGCGAGCCGGGCGAGCCTGATTACGCCCGGGCGCTCATCAACGCCGTGCTCGTCAACCGGCAGGATCACGAGTTCCTGGAGGATTTCGCCTGGCGCAACGCGGCCCGCTTCCTGCGGCTGACGCCGGATTCACCGAGCTGGGCTCGCCTGAAGGGTTTTTACGAGCGCAACAAATACCCCGAGGCGATGGAAAGGCTGGCTTCCTTCGTGGTTGCGTAATGGGCCGCGCGCGCCACAGCCATGCCCGCAGGGGTTGGCTTTTGCGCTGGCCTTTCCCGCGCCGCATCGCTAAGGGAGTGCCACAACAAGCCCCAAGGCCAGCCATTCCACCCCCCGAGCCGCGCCGCGGCCCGGGTTTTGGCATGGTGGGCCTCCACGCCCGAAGGCCCAATTCATATGTCCATGCGTAACCTCGCCATCATCGCGCACGTCGACCACGGCAAGACCACGCTGCTCGACCAGCTCCTCAAGCAGGCCGGCACCTTCCGCGAGAACCAGGCGGTGGCCGAGCGTGCCATGGACCGCAACGACCTTGAACGCGAACGCGGGATCACCATTCTCGCCAAATGCACCGCTGTCGAGTGGCTGGGTGTCAAGCTCAACATCGTCGACACCCCCGGCCACGCCGATTTCGGCGGCGAGGTGGAGCGGATTCTCTCGATGGTCGATGGCGCGATCCTTCTGGTGGACGCGGCCGAGGGTGTGCTGCCGCAGACCAAATTCGTGCTCGGCAAGGCCTTGGCGCGCGGCATCAAGCCCATCGTCATCGTCAACAAGATTGACCGCGCCGATGCCCGGCATGACGAGGTCCATAACGAGGTGTTCGATCTCTTCGCCGCGCTGGACGCGACCGACGAGCAGCTCGATTTCCCCATGCTCTACGCCTCCGGCCGGCAGGGCTGGGCGGATGAGGCGATCGACGGCCCGCGCAAGGATTTGTCCGCGCTCTTCAACCTGATCCTGCGCCATGTGCCGGAGCCGGGGCTGGATGCCACGCTGCCCTTCGCGATGAACGCCGCCATTCTGGAAAACGACAATTTTCTGGGCCGTATCCTGACCGGCCGCGTGGAGCAGGGCGTCGCCCGCCTGAACATGCCGGTGAAGGTGCTGCGGCCCGATGGCACCCAGATCGAAACCGGCCGCCTGACAAAACTGCTGACCTTCCGTGGACTGGAGCGGGTGCCGGTGGAAAGCGTGCAGGCCGGCGACTTCATCGCCATCGCCGGCCTTTCCGACGCCACCATCCCCGACACCATCTGCGAGCCCACGGTCGCCGCGCCGCTGCCCTCCGTGCCCGTCGATCCGCCGACGCTGGCCATGACCTTCCGCGTCAATGACGGCCCGCTGGGTGGCCGCGAGGGCAAGAAGGTGACCTCCCGCCAGATCCGCGACCGGCTGCTGAAGGAGGCCGAGGGCAATGTCGCGATACGCGTCAGCGTCTCCTCCGAGACCGACGCCTTCGAGGTGGCGGGCCGCGGCGAATTGCAGCTGGGCGTGCTGATCGAGACCATGCGCCGCGAGGGTTTTGAACTCACCATCGGCCGCCCGCGCGTGCTGACCCAGACCAACCCCGAAACCGGCGAGAAGGAAGAGCCCTTCGAGGAAGTTCTCGTCGATGTGGACGAGAGCTACACCGGCGTGGTGGTGGAAAAGCTCTCCATCCGCAAGGCGCAGATGCAGGACATGCGGCCCTCGGGCGGCGGCAAGGTGCGCATCACCTTCACCATGCCGAGCCGCGGCCTGATTGGCTATCACGGGGAATTCCTGACCGACACCCGCGGCACCGGCATCATGAACCGGCTCTTCGCCGGCTATCAGCCCTGGGCCGGCAATATCGAGGGCCGGGTGAAGGGCAGCCTCATCTCCAACTCCGATGGCGAGGCGGTGCAATACGCGCTCTTCGCTCTGCAGGAGCGTGGCACGCTGTTCGTGAACCCCGGCGACAAGGTCTATGAGGGGCTGATCCTGGGCGAGAACTCGCGCGAGAACGACCTCGACGTGAACCCGATCAAGGAAAAGAAGCTCACCAATATCCGTGCCGCCGGCAAGGATGAGGCGCTGCTGCTGATCCCGCCCCGGCGCATGAGCCTGGAGCAGGCCATCGCCTATATCGAGGATGACGAGCTGGTGGAGGTGACGCCGAGTGCGGTGCGTCTGCGCAAGCGCTACCTCGACCCGAACGAGCGCAAGAAGAATGCCCGCCGTTCGGAGAGCGCCGCCGCCTGATGGACTGGCGCGAGAAGCCTCTCACGCCCGAGGATGTCGGCATCGCCATCCGCCTCATCCTCGGCCGTGAGCCTGATGGCGAGCGGGAACTGCATCACCACATGCCGCATGCCACGCTCGGCCGGCTGCGCGATGCCTTCCTGGCCAGCGAGGAATTCGCCAACAACAATCGCGGCCTGCTGCGCCGGCATTATGCCGTGCCGCTGCATCTGCTGCGGCCCATGCACATCCCCGGCGTCGAGGCGAGGTTCGAGGAGCCGAGCCTGGCCGCGCCGGTGAGCCAGCTCTGCACCGCGGCGCAGCTGCGCGAGCCCGCCTATGCCGCGATCTGCGGCCGCATGGGGGTGGAGCCCAATCTGCACCGCAAGCCCTGGGAGCTGGCCTGGGTCAGCGCGGTGCTGGAGCGGGCGGGCAAGCTGACCCCGGGCCATCGCTTCCTGGGCTTCGGCTGCGGCGAGGAGCCGTTGCCCAGCTTCTTCGCCCTCCACGGCGTCTCGGTGCTGGCCACCGACGCGCCTTATGAGCTCATCGCCAATCAGGGCTGGGACAGCACCAACCAGTTCGCCGCCGGGCCGGATTCGTTGTTTCGCGGCGACCTCCTCGCGCGCGAGGCGTTCGACCGCCAGGTCGGCTTCCGCCCGGTGGACATGAACGCCATCCCGCCCGACCTTCAGGCCTTCGACGCCTGCTGGTCGGCCTGTGCCCTGGAACATCTCGGCTCCATCGAGCATGGGCTGCGGTTCATCGAAAACAGCATGGCGACGCTGCGCCCGGGTGGCCTTGCCGTGCACACCACGGAATTCAACCTGGGCTCGGACACCGACACCATCGACCAGCCCGGCCTGTGCCTGTTCCGCCGCCAGGATATCGAGCGGCTTCTCGCCCGCCTGGTCGAGGCCGGGCACAAGCCCTGGCCGGTGAATTTTCACCCCGGCGCCGAGGAGCTGGACCAGCATATCGACCTGCCGCCCTACAACCTGCCTCATCTCAAGCTGGACGTGGCGGGGTATGTGACGGGCTCCATCGGCATCGTGGTGGAGCGCGGCTGATCAGCCCAGTTCGAAGCTGGTGACGCCGAAGATCCTGGCCCGGGCCATGGCCGGCGGCGTTCCGGTGTACATGCGTGCGGTCTCGAAGGTCTTTTGCATGCCGGCGCCCTGTGCAAGGGCGACGGCCTCGGAATGGTCCTCCGGCACATCGAGCACCAGCGCGCCGGGCAGGGCGGCGGCGAGGCCAGAGAGCAAAGCGCGGGCGCCCTCGGCCGTGTCAGCGAAGAGCGGGCCGACCCGGCTGCCCTCGCGGCAGGGCCGCGCGACGGCGTAGCCGGCAAGGCCGGGCAGGGCGAGGGCGACATGCCCCGCCGTGCCCAGCCAGCTGCGCAGGAAGGCGGGGCGGGGCAGGCCGAAGCAGGTGGCGTCATAGGCCAGCAGATCATCGAAGGGCAGCGAGGCCGCCGGGACCAACCCCACGGGCGGCGGCGGCAGGTTCGGCGCCGGGGACATGTAGCGCGCATTGTTCCAGGCGAGGGAAAAGCCGGATTTGCGGTAATTCGCCTGCTGCGCCACCACCCCGTCCAGCCCGATCACCCGGCCGGAAAGCCGTTGCATGGCGGCCTGCCACACCGCCAGGCCATGGCCCTGGCCGCGAGCTTCGGGGGCGGCGATGTAGAAGCCGATGAAGCCGAATTTTTCCCCGTAGCGCACGGCTGAGATGCAGGCGAGCGGGCGGCCATCCTGCTCTGCCAGCAGGAAGGCGCCCGGGTCCTCGGCCAGGAAGGCGTCGAGGTCGGCCAGGCCCGGGTTCCAGCCCTCGCGCGCGGCCCATTCGATGGCCATGGCCACTTCTGTGTGGGTCATCTCGCGGATCATCGGCGGTAGAACGGCGTAAGCCCCTGGCTGCGCAACGCATGGTCGGCCGCGAAGAGGTCGGCGTAATGCAGGATATGCGCCTCCGCCGTGTCGCCATGGAAGGGGGCGTCGGTGGCGTGGGTTGCGACCGTCTCGATGATGCGCTGGTCGAAGCCCAGGTCGCGCAGCAGCATCGCGCCCACCACGCCATGCGGCATGCGCTTGGCCAGCGCGGTCTTGTGCACGCCGGTGGCGTCGCGCTCGCTCAGCAGCGGCTTGTCGATGTCGTGCAGGATGAGGATGGGCAGGATGATCTCGGGGCTTGGCGCCACGCCCCAATCCTCGGCGGCGCGGGGCATCAGGGCCTGCCCCGCGCGCGTCACCTCGTTGACATGGCGCATCAGCGGGTAGGTGGGGGCGTTGGCGGAGAACGGGATGTCCTCCAGTGCTGGGTAGGTGCTGGAAGTCCAGGTGGTGACCCAGGCGGTGATGATGCGCTCGGCGGTGTCGGGGGTAACGGCGTCCAGACCCACCAGCCAGTCGCTGACCGCGGCGCGCTGGTTGTGGGTGCCGGAGTTGAGGGTGAACATTGCTAGAGATAGCCCAATTTGCTGAGCCATCTCCCGAAAAGGAAAAGCCCCGCAAGCAGCGCGACCGTGGAGCCTATGACCGCGGGCATCTGCCACCAGCTGGGAAGCTTCGCAACGATCTGGGTGGTCAAGATATCGAGCTTGGCATTCACAGCGGACAGGCTCTGTTCGACGTTGCGCAGCCGCGTTTCCAGCCCATCCATCCGGGTCTCTAGCCGATCCATCCGCGTTTCAAGCCGGCCCATGCGGTCCTCGACGGCTTCCAGGCGCACCTCAACCCTGACGAGCCGAAGGTCCAGCCCATCCACCTTGGTCTCAAGCGCCTTCACGCGAACGGGGAGATCATCCATTCCTCCAGAATCGCCCCCACCGCCGCCAAATTCAACCGGTCGTGCATCGTCCGCGCGAAGACGTCGGCTCTCCTCCTGCGCTGCGGCCAGGCGCTGCTGAAGCTGATAATCAACCGTCATCGCGCTGAACGAGGGCTTCGGCTATCGACAATGACTTGTCGGCAGCTTCCAGCACCCGGCCCCGTAATATCTTGAGCGACGGCGGCGGTATTTGACCGGTAAGGTAGTACGACGGACCACC
Organism: Acetobacteraceae bacterium; assembly: GCA_021732665.1. Taxonomy (GTDB): domain Bacteria; phylum Pseudomonadota; class Alphaproteobacteria; order Acetobacterales; family Acetobacteraceae; genus Rhodovarius. The sequence goes on along the minus strand of JAKFUL010000010.1, from coordinate 85,045 downwards.
AACGGCCCGATTTGTGTACTCGACTAACGCATTAAAAGCTTCTGCTTGGGCCAATGCAAGCTCTGTAATCATTTTCCGCAGCTCACGAACGTCAGCCGCCAGTTCTGAGGTTGTCGAACGGTCGCTCACGCCAGCCCCAGCGCCCACAACAACACACCCTTCTGGGCATGCAGCCGGTTCTCCGCCTCGTCGAACACCACGCTTTGCGGTCCATCCATCACCTCGTCGGTGATCTCCTCGCCGCGATGCGCCGGCAGGCAATGCATCACGATGGCATCAGGCGCGGCGGCCTTCAGCAATTTGCTGTTCAGCTGATACCCCGCCAGCATGTTGTGCCGCTGCCGCGCCGAGGCCTTGTCGTCGCTCATCGAGACCCAGGTGTCGGTCACCACGCAGCGGGCGCCGGCCACCGCCTCGAAGGGGTCGTGGGTCAGCTCCACCCGGGCCCCCTGGCCACGCGCCCAGGCGATGAGCTCGGGTTTGGGCGCCAGCTCCGGCGGCGTGGCCACCCGCAGCGTGAAGTCGAAACGCGCCGCGGCCTGAATGAAGCTCTGCGCCACGTTGTTGCCATCACCCGTCCAGGCCACGATCTGGCCGGCGATGGGGCCGCGATGCTCCTCGAAGGTCATCACATCGGCCATAAGCTGGCAGGGATGCGACACATCGGTCAGCCCGTTGATCACCGGGACGGTGGCGAATTCCGCCAACTCGCGCATCTTCTCCACCCTGTCGGTGCGCAGGATGATGGCATCGACATAGCGGCTGAGCACGCGCGCCGTATCGGCCGGGGATTCACCTCGGCCGAGCTGCGTGTCCTTGCTCGACAACGTGACCACATCGCCGCCCAATTGGCGGATGCCCACCTCGAAACTCACCCGCGTGCGGGTGGAGGGTTTTTCGAAGATCATCGCCACATGTTTGCCGGCCAGCGGCTTCTCGCTGATCTCGCCACGCTTGGCGCGGTTGCCGATCTCCAGCATGCGGCGCAGCGACAGCTTGTCGATGTCCATGAGTTCCAGGAAGTGCCGCGGCCCTGGTGGGGGCGTGGCCTTCAGGGCGGCGCTCACTTTGCCGCCGCCTGGGACTGGCTGGGGCGCAGGCGGCGGCACATGCGGTCGAGCATGTCCAGCGCGGTTTCCACCTCGGCCTCGCCGATGATCAGCGGCGGCGCCACGCGCAGCACGTTCATCCCCGCCGCCACCGTCAGCAGCCCCTCGGCCACCGCGGCGGCCTGGGCCTCGCCATTGGTGAATTCGGGGCGCAGTTTCAGGCCCAGCAGCAGGCCGGCGCCGCGCACATCCTCGATCACATCGGGGTTTTTCGCCGCCAGTTCCCGGAAGCCGTTCCACAGTTTGCGGGCGATGGAATCCACGCCGTCCAGAAAGCCCTCGGCCAGCATCACGTCCAGCACCGCATTGCCGGCGGCGCAGGCCAGGGGCCCGCCGCCATAGGTGGTGCCATGGGTGCCGGGCTTGAGGTATTGCGCCACCTTCTCGCGCGCCAGCACGGCGCCGAGCGGGAAGCCGCCACCGATGCCCTTGGCCGCACTCATCACATCGGGCTCGATCCCGGCCCATTGATGCGCCCAGAGTTTTCCGCTGCGGCCCATGCCGATCTGGACCTCGTCCAGCGCCAGCAGCAGGCCGAACTCATCGCAGACAGCGCGCAGCTCGCGCAGGAAGCGCAGATCGGCCGGGCGCACACCGCCCTCGCCCTGCACCGGCTCGATCATGATCCCACCCACGCCCGGGTTGATCGCGTCGCGCACGGCATTCATGTTGCCGAAGGGGACGTGGAAAAAACCCTGCACCGGCGGGCCGAAGCCGGCCAGGTATTTTTCGTTGCCCGTGGCCGAGAGCATGGCGAGCGTGCGGCCATGAAAGGCGCCCTCGAAGCAGATCATGCCGAAGCGCTCGGGCTGGCCGTTTTCGGCGTGGTATTTGCGCACCGCCTTGACCATGCCTTCATTGGCTTCCGCGCCGGAATTGCAGAAGAAGACTGAGTCCGCGAAAGAATTGGCAACGTGGCGCGCCGCCAGCTGCTCGGCCTGCGGCACCCGGTAGAGGTTGCTGACATGCATAACCTTCGCAGCCTGGTCGGCGATGGCGCGCGTCAGATGCGGGTGGCCGTGGCCGATGGAGGATGTCGCGATGCCGGCGCCGAAATCCAGGAATCGTCGGCCATCCGTCGTCCACAGCCAGGCACCTTCGCCACGCTCGAAAGCGAGGTCGGCACGGTTGTAGGTCGGCATCAGGGCGGGGATCACGCTGGAATTTCTCCCGTGGGTGTTCCGCGTGGGGCGGCGGAATTGCTGCCTCGGGCGGAAGCGGCACAGTATTGTGGAAAAGGCGCGGGGCGTCAAAAGCTCAGGTGGGTGTCACGCCGATCAATGGCACTCCGCTTGCGCGCGCCGCCGCCGCCAGAGCTTTGTCCAACGTGGCAAGCGACAAGCGCTTGCGCTGCGCCAGTTCCAGATAGGCGGCATCGTAGGCGGTCAGGACATGGTCTCGGGCAAGGCTGAGCAGGGCGGCCTCCCCGATCTGCCGGTCAAGCGACATAGGAAGATTGGCGAGGGCCTTGAGGAAGCCGGCCGTCCTGGCTGGCGTGATGCGCTGACGCCGCTCACTGACGAGCAGGCTGTTGCGGACCTCGAACCACCACAGGCTCGGGGCCTCGACATCCTCATAGAGTTCGAAGCAACGCCGCCAGGCTTCCTGGGAAACCGGGTTTGCCTCTGCCTCGAACGCCCAGGCGATGGTGACCGAGGCGTCGAGGACGAAGGCCATTAGATGCGATGGCCCTCATGCCGGGAGGAGAGAATATCATCGATGCTCATGGTGCCATTGGCGCGGCGGATGGCTTCGATCGCCGTTCTGGCGTGGTCGATACTCTGGTTCCGGAGCTGTTGTTCGGGGATGATGCGGGCGATGGGCCGACCATGTCGGGTGATGATCACGGTCTCCCCGCGCTCCACCTCGTCGAGGAGATGGGCGAGATGGGTCTTCGCTTCGGAGGACTGAATTTCGCGCATGTGTTTGGACCGGTTGTTTTGACCAGTTGATAGCAATGATCCTCGCCTTATTCAAGCGCGAGATGATAGAGCCCGCCTACTCCACGCTCTCTGCCACTGCGCTCTGCCTGCCCAATTCCCGCGCCGCCCAGTCCCGCGCATTCGCCAGGATATCGGCGAAGCGATCCAGCTGCTCCGGCGCATGATCCGCCATGACCTGCAACCGCCAGCGGCTCGCATTGCGCGCCACCGCCGGGTACTCGACCAGATTGACCAGCGCGCCATTCTCCAACGCATGACGGGTGGCCAGCCGTGACAGGGCCGCGTCGCCCACCAGCACCGGCACGATGGCCGAGGGGCGGCCGAGCATGCGGAACCCCAGGGATTCCAGTCGTCCGCGCAACCGCAGCACATTCGCCATCAGCCGCTCCCGCCGCTCGGCACCCTCCGCGCCATCCACGATGCCCAGCGCCGTATCCACCACCGCGGTCTGGATCGGCGACATGGCGTTGCTGAACAGCAGCGGCCCGGCAAACAGGCGCAACGTCTGCTTCAGGCTGCGCGAATTCGACGCCACGAAACCGCCATTGCTGGCGAAACTCTTCGAGAAGCTGCCCATCACGATGTCGGCAAGGCCGATCATCCCCTGCTCCTCCAGCGCGCCGCCGCCGCCGGCACCCAGCGCGCCGAGGTCATGCGCCACATCCACCAGCAGCGTCGCGCCATGCGCGCGGCAGAGCGCTTGCAGCGCCGCCAGGTCCGGGGTGTCGGAATCCATCGAGAAGACGCCTTCCGTCACCACCAGAATGCCGGCCTCCGGCGCCTCCGCCCGGATGCGGGCGAGGCGGCGGGCGACGCCCTCGCTGGAGACATGCGGGAACAGGCTGACATGGCCGGTGGCGTTCCGCGCGCCCTCCTGCAGGCAGGCATGCGACAGCGCGTCCATCACCACATGGTCGCCCGGCCGCACCAGGGCGCGAATGACGCCATAGCCGGCCGCCCATCCGGTGGGGAAAAGCGTGCAATCGGCCAGGCCCAGGAATCCGGCCAGCCTTTTCTCGAGCGCGGCCGACAGCGCCGTGCCGCCCATCAGCGCGATGGAGCCGGCGCTGTGCACACCCCACTCCGCCGCCGTGCGCGCCGCGGCCTCGATGATGGCGGGGTGCGAGGCGAGGCTGAGATAATCCTGCGAGGCGAGGTTGATCCCTTCGAACCAGGTGCCGCCGCGGTCGGTCATGGCCGCTTCCGGCGCCACGCGGCCCGCGCCATGCTTCCAATACGGATCGACGCCCTGTCGCAGCCGGTCATCCGACCAGTCCTGAAACCCGTCCCAGCGGGCCAGGAGGTCGGGACCGGTCGGCGTCGCGTGGTCCGCCACGGTCTCGTGCAGGGCGGCGGGGGACAGGGTGTTGGGCATCGCGGCATCACTCGCTTGTGTGTGACCGGGAAAGCACCATCCGTGCCTGTCCTGCCGCATCATCAGAAGGGATGATGCCGCCGGCCCGCGGTGCGGCTAATCTCAATTTTCATGGAAGTAGAGCGGCTGATCGGTGATCTCTGCGCGCTGGCCTACGAGGCCGGGTCCGGCGAGGGTCCATGGGAGGCCTTCGGTCACGCGCTGCGCGGGGCCACCGGCGCGGGTTCCATCGCCTTGTGGAACGGCAGGCCGGAGCAGGGCGAGGTGGATATCCTGCTCACCGAAAAACTGCCGGATGGCTGCCGCGAAGCCTATGCCAGCCACTTCGTCCACACCGACCCCTGGACACGTTCACTCGCGCAGGCCGAGCGCATCGCGCTGGGCCATGAGTTGATCGGCGACAGGCAGCTTCGCGATTCCGAGTTCTACCAGGATTTCGCCCGCGAACTCGGCATGTTCCATCTGATCGGCCATGTCGGACTGCTGGGCGATGGCGTGATCATGCCGCAGGGGCTGCACCGCCCCGAGGATGGCCGGCCCTTCACCGAGCGCGAGCGCGCGATCCTGGCCGGGATGGTGCCGCATCTCGGGCGCGCCGTGCGGGTGCAACGCCGTCTGCGCGCGGCCGATGCCAGCCTCGCGGAGGCCGCGCTCGAGGCCTTGCCGCTGGCGGCGATGGTGCTGGACGCATCCTCGCAGGTGATGTTCGCCAGCCCGGCGGCGCTGCAATTGTCGCGCAGCGGCGCACTGCCAGCCATCCGCCGCACCGCGCTGCTCGGCCGCGGCGCCCTGGCCAGCGATGGCGCCCAGGGCCTGCGGCTGGCGCGGCTGATCCGCGCCGTGGCCAGCGGCATCACGCCGGGCGGCGGCATGCGTTGGGAGCACGAGGACGCCGCGGCCGCCATCACCATCCTGCCCTTGCCGCGGCGCCTGGCAATGGGGCCGCTGCGGCCGGGCATGGCGCTGCTCCTGGCGCGCAGCCTGACGGCGGCTGTCGCGCCGCCGCTGACACTGGTTCAGCAGGTCTTCGGCCTGACGCGGGCGGAGGCCGAGGTGGCCATCGACCTGGCGGCGGGGCTTTCCGGCCCGCAGGTCGCGAAGCGGCGGCAGGTCACGGTGGCCACGGTGCGAACCCAGGCGCGGCAGGTGCTGGAGAAGACGGGTGCTGCGTCGCTGCGCGACGTCGCGGTCATGCTGGCGCGGCTGTCGCCCTGAGGTCCATCAACGCCGCCGCCAGCCCTGCGTCCAGCGGTCGATCGCGCCCCCCATGCCGACATGCACAAGCTTCAGCGCCACATTCACCGCCAGAATGGTGCAGGCCATGGCCGCCGCGGCGCTGGATTGCCCGGCCTCATCCATATGCACCACGGCAATCGAGGCCGGCTTGGTGTCGGGGCCATACAGGAAGATCACCGCCGAGACCGTCGTCATCGCATTGACGAAGAGATAGACGAAAATCTCCAGGATCGCCGGCAGGCAGATCGGCAGCGTCACCCGCCAGAAGGTGATCCAGACCGGCACCTTCAGGCTGGCCGAGGCGCTTTCGAATTCCGGGTCGAGCTGGCGGATCGCGGTGACGGCGGTGAGATGGCAGACGGTGTAGAAATGCACCAGCGAGTTCAGCACCAGGATCGCCAGCGTGCCGTAGAGAAAGCCCAGCGGGTTGGATGGCTCGTTGAAGAACAGGATGTAGGAAAGGCCGAGTACCAGGCCCGGCACCGCCAGCGGCATGGTCGCGGCAAAGCGCACCAGCGGCGGCAGAGCGCCGGTCTTCACGCCGCGCTCCAGCACATAGGCCACGAGGAAGACAATGGCGGTGCCGCACAGCGCTGTCAGGCCGGCGAAGCGCGCCGAGAGCAGCAATGAATCCCAGCCCGCGGAATCGAACCGGCCGAAATCATAATTCGCCCAGGTGAAGGCGAGATTGTACGGCCAGAAGCGGATGAACGAGCCCCAGGCCGCCGTCCCCACCACCGCCAACAACGCCGCCGCCACGCCCAGGCAGAGCAGCAACAGCGGTAAATCCCGCGCCAGCCGCGGCTTCGGCTCGTAAGGCACCGAGCGCCCGGAAAGCACGCCCGCCTGCCGCCCCTGCGCCCAGCGTTCCAGCATGAAGGCGGCGATGGCCGGCAGCAGCAGCACGATGCCGACCACGGCCCCCATGTTGAAATTCTGCTGCCCCACGACCTGCTTGTAGACCTCGGTGGCGAGCACCGGAAACTGCCCGCCGATCACCTTGGGAATGCCGAAATCCGTCACGACGAGGGTGAACACGACGACCGAGGCGGAGACCAGGCCATAGGTGGCACTGGGCAGGGTGATGGTGGTGAACATCCGCCCCCGCCCGGCCTTCAGCGCGGCCGCGGCCTCGTACAGCCGCCCATCGGCCCCAGCGAGTGCCACGGAAAGAATGAGCGCCGCATGCGGAAAGCAATAAAACACCTGGGCGATGACGATGCCGATCGGGCCGTAAATGGAATGTCCCAGCAGCAGGTCGCGCAGCATGCCCTGGTTGCCGAACAGGTAGATCAGCGCCAGCGCCGGCAGCAGCGATGGTGCGAGCACCGGCAGCAGCATCACCGCGCGAAACACGGGCTTGCCGGGTATGCGGCTGCGGGTCAGCGCATAGGCGAAGCAAAAGGCCAGCGGCACCACCAGCGCCGTGGTCAGCGAGGCGACCCAGAGCGAATTCCAGGCCGAGACCGCGAGCGAGGGCGTGGTGACGTAGGCCGCGAAATTCGCCAGCCCGACGAAGGCGCCATCGGCGTCCTGGAAGGCGCGCACCAGCAGCCAGCCCAGCGGCAGCGCCAGGAAGACCGCCAGGAACGCCGCCGCCAGCAGCAGCGCGCCCTGCATCAGGCGCTGGTCGGTCCCCGCGCGCGGCCGCACCGCCAGGGCGGGCAGCGCCATGTCAGACATGCGGATAGGCCATCACGCGATTGGCCGGGACCGCCACCAGCACGCGGGCCGTGCTGTCCAGATGCAGCGCGCGCATCTTCTCGGAAGGCACATCGGCTTCCAGCGTCACGCCCTCCACCAGCAGGTGGACGCGGCAGAACGGCCCCAGGAACTCGATGCCGCCGACAATGGCCATGAAGGCGCCGGGATAGGCCTCCGCCTCCGCGCCCAGCTTCACATCCTCGGGCCGGATAAAGGCGCGGGCGGCGGCGCCGGGGGTGAGGGAGGCCACGGCGTCGGAGCCGATACTCATATTGCCGGCGCGCAGCATGCCTTCTGGCTCGACCGTCGCCTCGAAGCTGCCGGCGCGGCCGACGAAGCTTGCGACGAAGGCCGAGGCCGGGGTGCGATACACCTCCTCCGGCGTGCCGATCTGCTCGATCCGGCCCTGGCTCATCACCACGATGCGGTCGGAGATCGACAGCGCCTCCTCCTGGTCATGGGTGACCATGATGGTGGTGACGCCGAGCGCTTTTTGGACCGCGCGGATTTCGGTGCGCAGGCGTTGGCGGACGATGGCATCCAGCGCCGAAAGCGGCTCATCCAGCAACAGCAGCCCGGGCCGGTTCGCCAGCGCCCGGGCCAGCGCCACACGCTGCTGCTGCCCGCCCGACAATTGCGAGGGGTATTTCTTCGCGTGTTCCTCCAGCCCCACGGTGGCGATCAGCTCCGCCACCCGTGCCCGCGCCTTGTCCCTGGGCCAGTCCGGCCCGCGCAGCCCGTAGCCGATATTCTCCGTGACCGTGAGGTTGGGGAACAGCGCGTAGGATTGGAAGACGATGCCGAAATCCCGCTCGGAGGGCGGCAGGGCGGTGATGTCGCGCCCGGCCTGGGTGATGCGGCCGGTGGTCGCCGGGTCGAGCCCGGCGATGGCGCGCAGCAAGGTCGTCTTGCCGCAGCCGGAGGGGCCGAGGAAGGAGACGAATTCCCCCTCCCCGATGGTCAGCGACACCTCATGCAGCGCCGCGAAGGTGCCGAATTTTTTCGTGACACGCTCGACCGTCAGATAGACCGGGCCGGGCTCCTTGGCCGCCAGAAGGTCGAGCATGGCCTCAGTTCCGCGGGGCGGATTTGCCGTCGTAGCGGCGCGTCCATTCCCGCAGGATCTCGTCGCGACGTGCCGCCAGCGCCGAGAAATCCTGGCTGACCAGACGGGCGGCGAAATCGGCCGGGTAGTTCTCCACCGTGCTGCGGCCGGCCGGGTGGGCCAGCAGGGCGTAGAAGCGGCCATAGAGGTCGGCGGCGGCTTGTGTGACGGTGAAATCGGCCAGGCGGCGGGCGGCTTCCAGGTTGCGGGTGCCGCGCAGGATGGCGGTGGCTTCGAGGTCGAAGCCCACGCCGTCGGTCGGCACGATCACGTCGATGGGCGCGCCCTGGTTGCGCAGCGCGACCGAGCGCATGTCGAAGGACAGGCCGGCGCCGTATTCGCCGCGCGCCGCGTTGTTGCAGGGCGCGCTGCCGCTGTGGGTGTAGGTCTGCACATTCTCATGCAGCCGGTCCATGAAGGCCCAGGCCGGGGCCTCGCCCATCGCGCCGATCCAGCCGGCGATGGTGAGGAAGCCGGTGCCGGAGGAGGCCGGGTTGGGCATCACCACCTGGCCGCGGAAGGCGGGGTTGAGCAGATCGGTCCAGACCGTGGGGCGGGGCAGGTTGCGCTGCCCCGCGACGACGCGGTTGAAACAAATGGCGGAGACGAAGGCGTCCATGCCGGTCCAAGTCATCGGCGTGCGGGCGGAGCGGAAATTGGGCCGCAGCGCCTCGGCGCCGGCCGGGGTGTAGGGCTCCAACATGTCGGCCGCTTCCAGCTGCAACAGGCTGAACACGGAGAGGCCCCAGATCACGTCGGCGCGCGGGTTGGCGCGCTCGGCGATCAGGCGCGCGGTGATGACGCCGGTGCTGTCGCGCACCCAGGCGATCTCGATGCCGGGCACCGCGCGTTCGGCGGCCGCCTTGAAGGGGGCGAGCTGCTCGTTCTCCAGCGCGGTGTAGACGGTCAGGCGGGTGCGCTGTTGCGCCTCGGCCTGGGTGGCGCAAAGCCCGATGGCCGCCACGACGGCGAGAAGGATACGGCGCATGAAGCACTCCCTGCTGGTCTGATGTTTTCCGCGCCACCTTCGCCGCGCAACAGCCGCGCGCGAATGGTGGTTGTGTGACACTGCCATGAAATGCGCGGCGCGGCACAAGCCCCCTATGGCTGTGGCCGGCCGGCGGCTAGGGTGCCGCCGGTTTCCAGGGCAGGGATGATGGCCGCAGCCTACGACATCGCCATTGTGGGCGCGGGTATCCTGGGCCTGGCGCATGCCCTGGCCGCGGCGCGTGCGGGCATGCGCGTGGTGGTGCTGGACCGCGATGCCCAATCCAATGGCGCCTCGGTGCGCAATTTCGGCTTCGTCACCGTCACCGGCCAGCAGGCGGGGGAATGCTGGCGCCGCGCCATGCGCTCGCGCGATGTGTGGGAGGAGGTGGCGCCCCAGGCCGGCATCCAGGTGGTGCACCCCGGCCTGGCCATGCTGGCGCGCAGGCCCGAAGCGGCTTCGGTGTTGGAAGCCTTCTGCCGCACCGAGATGGGCCAGGGCTGCGCATTGCTGGGCGCCGCCGAGGCCGCAAGCCGCTTCCCCGACATCACCGCCGGCCGCCCCGCCGCGCTGCTCTACAGCCCGCATGAACGCCGGGTGGAAAGCCGCGACGCCATCCCGCTGCTGGCCGCCTGGCTGGAAGGCGCGCATGGCGTGGAGATCCGCCGCAACACCATGGTGCTGGCGGTGGAGGGCGGCAGTGTCGTCACCTCTGCCGGGGCAGTCACCGCGCGCCGCGTCGTGGTCTGCCCCGGCGATGATTTCCTGGCGCTGTTCCCGGGGCGCATCGCGGCCTATGGCGTCACCAAATGCAAGCTGCACATGCTGCGCCTGGCAAGCCCGGGCTTCCGCCTGCCGGCGGCGGTGATGAGCGACCTGGGCTTGGTGCGCTACCTCGGCTATTCCGAATTGCCCGAGGCTGAGGCGCTGCGCCCGGTGCTGCGGCGCGAACAATCCGCGCAGCTGGAGAACGGCATTCACCTCATTGTGGTGCAATCATCCGATGGCGCGCTGGTGGTCGGCGACAGCCACCATTACGGCGCGACGCCCGACCCCTTCCAGCCCGAGGCGGTGGACCGGCTGATCCTCGATGAATTCGAGGCCGCACTCGGCATCCCGGCCCCGCCGGTGACGGCGCGCTGGACCGGCATCTACAGCTCGGCCCACGACCGGCTGATGTTCCGCGACACGCCCGGCCCCGGCCAGCGCGTGGTGATGATCACCAGCGGCACCGGTGCCAGCACCTCCTTCGCCATCGCGGAGGAAACCATCGAGGAACTGGCAGGAGAAAGCGCATGTTGAAGGCAGTGGTGCTGGACTGGGCGGGCACGGTGGTGGACATGGGCAGCCGCGCTCCGATGGGCGTCTTCGTCGAGGTGTTTTCGCGTTTTGGGGTGGAGGTGACGATCACCGAGGCCCGCGGCCCGATGGGCATGGCGAAGCTCGACCACATCCGCACGCTGGGCGCGCAACCGCGGGTGGCGGCGGCCTGGTTGGCGAAGCATGGCCGGCCCTTCTCGGACGCCGACGCCCAGGCGATCTACGAGATCTTCGTGCCGATGAACGTGGCCGTGGTCAGCAAGCCCGAGCATTCCACCCTCATCCTCGGCGCGGCGGAGATGGCGAGCGCGCTGCGCGCCCAGGGCCTGAAGATCGGCAGCACCACCGGCTACACGCGCGAGATCATGGCGCCGCTGCTGCCGCTGGCGGCCGCCCAGGGCTATGCGCCGGACAATCTCGTCTGCGCCGGAGACCTGGCCGAGGGGCGGCCCACGCCGATGATGATGTATCGCTGCTTCCTCGAACTTGGCGTCTGGCCGGCATCCTCGGTGGTGAAGGTGGACGACACGCCGGCGGGCATCGGCGAGGGCATCGCGGCCGGCAGCTGGACCATCGGCGTGACCCTTTCGGGCAACGAGGTGGGCCTCTCGGCCGAAGAACTCGCCGCCACGCCCCATGCCGAGCAGGCGCGTCTGCGCAACATCGCCGCCCATCGCCTCCACGCCGCCGGCGCGCATTACTGCATCGACAGCGTGGCCGACATCCTGCCGGTGCTGGACCAGATCGCCGCCCGCCTGGCGCGGGGCGAGCGCCCCTGATCAGTGCGGGAAGCGCCGCGTGCCGCCATCGACATGGATCACCTGGCCGGTGATGTAGCGGGCGCGCGGTGAGGCCAGGAAGGTGACGAGCACGCCCAGATCCTCCGGCTCGCCGATATAGCCCGCCGGCACCTCGCGCTCGGCCCATTCCCGCTGCAATGCGGCCGTGGGCATGATGCGGGTGTCGATCTGCTCGGAATGGATCCGGCCGGGGGGGATGGAATTTACCGTGATCCCGTCGCGCGCCAGGGTGCGGCTCAGCGCCTTGGCCCAAATATGCACGGCGCCGTTGGGGGCATTGGCGGCGTTGATCTGGAACGGCTCGTCCTGTCCGGTGATGTTGATGATCCGGCCGTATTTCTGGGCCTGCATCAGCGGCACGATGGCATGGGCGATACGCCTTCCGGCATGGAAGTTGATCTCCATCGCCTCCATCCAGACCTCGTCGCTGCCCAGATCGGTCTGCGGGCGGGAGGAGCCGGCATTGTTCACCAGGATGTCGCAGCGGCCGAAGCGGGCCTGGATCGCGTCGCGGGCACGCGCCCCGGCATCGGCGGCGGTGAAATCCTGTTCGATGATCAGCGGCTCGGCGCTGGCCGGCAGCGCCGAAGCCAGGCTTTCCAGCAGTGGGCGGCGGCGGGCGAGCAGGGCCAGGCGGCAGCCTTCCTCCGCCAGCAGCCGGGCGATGGTGCGCCCCAAGCCGGCCGAGGCGCCGGTCACCAGCGCCACGCGCCCCTTGAGTTCCAGATCCATCACACCCCCAAAAAAGCAAACGCCGCGGAGGTTGCCCCCCGCGGCGCGGTTCGTGAAGTGCGCGGCCGTTATTCCGCCAGCGCCTTGTCCTTGCCCTTGCGCAGCGCCGGCAGCGCCATGGCCAGCAGCGCCACGGCGCCGATGCCCAGCATGGTCGCGCTGATCGGCCGCTCCAGGAACACCATCGGGTCGCCGCGGCTCAGCAGCATGGCGCGGCGCAGATGCTCTTCCATCATCGGCCCCAGCACGAAGCCGATCAGCAGCGGTGCCGCCTCCAGCTTCACCTTGTTGCAGAAGTAGCCGAAGACCGAGAACAGCACCGTCATGTAGACATCGAAGACGTTGTTGTTCAGCGAGTAGACGCCGATCGAGCAGAACACCAGGATCGCCGGGTAGAGGTACTTGTAGGGCACCTGCAGCAGCTTCACCCACATGCCGATCAGCGGCAGGTTGATGACGAGCAGCATGAGGTTGCCGACCCACATCGAGGCGATGAGGCCCCAGAACAGGTCAGGCTGGGCTTCCACCATGCGGGGGCCGGGCTGGATGCCCTGGATGATCAGCGCGCCGACCATCAGCGCCATGACGGCGTTCGACGGAATGCCCAGCGTCAGCAGCGGGATGAAGCTGGTCTGCGCCGCCGCGTTGTTCGCGGCCTCGGGGCCCGCGACACCTTCGATGGCGCCGGAGCCGAACTGGTCCCGGCCCTTCGACATCTTGCGTTCCATCATATAGCTGCCGAAGGCGGCCAAAGCGGCGCCACCACCGGGCAGGATACCCAGGAACGAACCCACCACCGTGCCACGCAGCACGGCAGGCGTGGCCCTGCGGAACTCCTCCTTGGTCAGCCACAGGCTGCCCACCTTGTTGGTGAGCACCGAGCGCGATTCCGGGCGTTCGAGGTTGAGGATGATCTCGGCGATGCCGAACATCCCCATGGCGACGGGCACGAAGCCGATGCCGTCCGACAATTCAGGAATGCCGAAGGTGAAGCGCTGCTGCCCCGTCTGCACATCGGTGCCGACCAGGCCGAGCGCCACGCCGAAGACCACCATGCCGATGGCCTTGATGACCGAGCCCTGGGCGAGCACCGAGGCAATGATCAGGCCCAATAACATGAGAGAAAAGTAATCCGCTGGTCCGAAACTCAAGGCCACCTGGGTGAGCAGCGGCCCCGATGCCGCGACCAGAATGGTGCCCACCGTGCCGGCGAAGAAGCTGCCGATGGCCGCGGTGGCGAGTGCAGCGCCGGCCCGGCCGTTGCGGGCCATCTTGTAACCTTCGAGCGTGGTCACCACCGATGACACCTCGCCTGGCAAATTCAGCAGGATGGCGGTGGTCGAACCACCATACTGCGCGCCGTAGAAGATGCCAGCCAGCATGATGATGGCCGTCGTCGCCGGCAGGCCGAAGGTGATCGGCAACAGCAGCGAGATCGTCGCCACCGGCCCGATACCCGGCAGCACGCCGATGGCCGTGCCGATCAGGGCACCCAGCAGCGCGAAGCTGAGGTTCTGGAAGGAGAGCGCGACGCCGAAACCGTGCGCGAGGTTGGTGAGAAGAAGTTCCATGGGTTCCGGCTCCTTACAGCTGCGGCCAGAGGTTTACGCGGATATCGAGTTCCTTGATGAACACGAACCAGCACATGATCAGCAGGAAGATCGTGGTGCCGAGAATGCCGATCGGCTTCTTCAGGTGTTCGCGTTCCGCAAGGCACGACATGACGATGATGCCGACCAGGGCGGCGAAGAAGCCCATCTTTTCCAGCAGCAGGCCGAAGAGGCACATGGACGCGTTGATCAGGCCGAAAAGCCGCCAGCCAGGTGCGATGCACAGCACCAGGAAGCCGATCATCATCGCGGTGCCGACCGCGTTGTAGGTCTGGCCGAAGAAGCCGGGCATCGGTTTGAGGATGTAGAAGACGGCGAAGCCGACCGCGATGCCGCCGACGAAGGCGCCGATCTCGTTGCCGGTCCAGCGCAGCAGCTTCTCGCCGTCGCCGAAGATGCCGATCAGCACGGCCAGGCCGCCCAGCACGATCTGCAGCCAGAACACCATCCAGGGCATGTAGCCTGGGCCCATGCGGCGCGCCGTGCCCATGTTGTGATCCAGATTCAGCCACAAGCCGATGGCCGCGATCAGGATCAGAAACAGACCTGATACCAGGTCCTTCTCGTTTATTTTCATTCCCAGGCCTTTCCCAGACAACGCGCAACCCATCGTTTGCATTGAGGCGGCAGCAAGACTCGCCGCCGTCGACATCCACCCCGCCATCCACGCCACCCTTGGCACAGGACGCCACCGGCTTCCAACACAATCCAGCCATCATGCCTAGCGTGTTCCGCACGTCCAGCCCAGAGCCGAACTGCCGCCGAACGAAAGAAGCTTACGTTTACGTCAGGCACGGCGGTGTTTTCGTGCATGTTCAGTCGGGCTGCGCGCCAGAAGCGCGCACGAGCGGTGCCCAATAGGCAACCTCGGCGGCGACATATCCGGCGTATTCCGCGGCGCTCATCTGGCCCGGCGTGCCGCCCAACTCGGCAAAACGCCGCCGCAACTCGGCGCCGCCCAGTATTTCCCGCAACTCAAGGTTGAGTCTCTCCACCACCGCCGGCGGCATCCCGGCGGGGCCCGACAACCCGAACCAGCTGGTGCTGACAATGTCGTGCCCCTGCTCGCGGAAGGTCGGGATGTCCGGAAAGGCCGGGTGCCGCTCCGCATCGGAAATGGCGACGCCGCGCACCGAGCCGGCCCGCAGATGGCTCGCGGCCGAGGGCAGGCTGTCGCTCATCAGCGGCACCTGGCCGCCGATCACCGCCGTCATCGCCGGCCCCGCGCCCCGGAAGGGAATATGGTTGATCTCCCGCCCCAGCGCGCGCCCCAGCAGCACTATCAACATGTGGTTGGAGGAGCCGGCGCCCGAACTTGCCATGTCGATGCCGCCGGCACTCGCCCGATGCCGCGCCGCCAGCTCGGAAATACTGCCGATGCCCGCGCGCGGGTTGGCCACGAAGACCGAAGGGTTCTGCGTGATCAGCGCGATATGGGAAAAGTCCCGCACCGCGTCGTAGCGGATACCGGGGTAGAGGCTGGGGCCGATGCCGTGGCTGGCGATGTTGCTCATCAGCAGCGTGTGGCCATCAGGCACCGCCTGCGCCACGGCCAGGCTGCCCACGGTGGCGCCGGCGCCGGGGCGGTTGTCGATGGTGATGGCGACGCCCAGACGCTCGGCCAGCGGCGTGGCGACCAGGCGGGCCATCAGGTCGGTGGTGCCGCCCGGTGCAAACGGCACGACGAGCCTGATGGCCTGGGCGGGCCAGGCCTGCGCGCGCAGCACGCGCGGCGCGAAGACGGTGCTCGTCACCAGCACGTCACGGCGGGCGATTCTGCTTGGCACGTTCGGGTTCCCCGGCTTTTTTTCCGCTATGGCAGGCCGCCGGATGGGCAGCAAGCGGTTGCGCCGCCCGTTACGCAGCCGTCCCGAGATGTTGCAGCGCGATGGTCGGCCACCGGGCAACTGGACAGCCCGGCGCCCCCGGCGGATGTTGCGCCATCCTGACCCGCGGAGCGAGCATGCCCCTTCCCAACGACATCGCCGGCCACCTGAAGGAGGCCACCGCCGCCATCGAGCCGCGGCTGGTCGAAATCCGCCGCGACATCCACAAGGTGCCCGAACTCGCCTTCCAGGAAGTCCGCACCGCCGGCATCGTCGCCGCCGAACTCACCCGCCTGGGCATCCCGCACCGCACTGGCGTGGGCCGCACCGGGGTGATCGGCACCATCGAGGGCGGCCGCCCCGGCCCCACCCTGGCGATCAGGGCCGACATGGACGCGCTGCCGATCCATGAGGAGACCGGGCTCGACTTCGCCAGCACCGTGGAGGGCCAGATGCATGCCTGCGGCCATGACATCCACACCGCCACGCTGATCGGCGTGGCGGAACTCCTGCGCGACCTCGCCCCCAGCCTGGCCGGCCGCATCCAGCTCATCTTCCAGCCGGCCGAGGAGGTGCTGGAAGGGGCGCCGGCCATGATCGCCGATGGTGCGGCCGATGGCCTGGACATGGCCTTGGGCTTCCACAACATGCCCGATATGGCGGTGGGCGAGTTCGGCTTCGTGCGCGGCCACGCCCTGGCGGCCTCCGACCGCTTCGATATCATCGTGCAGGGCAAATCGGGCCATGCCGCGCATCCCTACGCCGCGGTCGACCCCATCGTGGCCGCCGCCCATCTCATCACCCAGTTGCAGACCGTCGTCTCGCGCGAGCAAAAGCCGCTGCACCCCTGCGTGGTGACGGTGGGCATGGTCGCGGGCGGCACCACCTACAACATCATCCCCGAGCGTGTGGCCCTGAAGGGCACGGTGCGCACCCTGCAGCCCGCGGCGCGCGACGTGGCCGAGGCCGCCATCCGCCGCCTTTGCGCCGGCGTGGCCGAGGCGATGCGCTGCAAGATCGAGGTCAATTACCGCCGCATGGTGCCCAGCCTGCGAAATGATGATGCGGTGCTGGAACCCGCCATCGCCTCCGTCCAGCAGAATTTCGCCCGGCCCGTGCTCGAGAAGGAACCTTCCATGGGCGCCGAGGATTTTTCCGCCTTTGCCGACCGTGTGCCAAGTTTTCATCTCCTGGTCGGTGCCGGCGCCCCGGGTCGCGATGACCGGCTGCACAATGCCTTCTACCAGCCCGACGAGGCCTGCATCGGCCTGGGCGTGCAGGCGCTCAGCCGCATCGCGGTGGACATGCTGCGCTGATGCCGCACGCCATCGCCCGGTTGCGCGCGCCGGATGTGGCGGCGCGCCTTGCCGCCGGCGCTGCCGTCATCCTGCCCATGGGCAGCACGGAGACGCATGGCCCGGCGGCGCCCATGGGCGATTTCATGCTGGCCGATGCCATTGCCATGCAGGCCGCCCGCGCCGCCCAGGCGGCTGGCGATGACGCGCTGGTGGCGCCGGCCATCCCCTTCGGCGGCGAGGATTTTTTCGCCGGCGTGCCGGGCGGCGTGGCACTCTCCCCCGCCACGCTCTCCGCCCTGACGCTGGAGACGCTGGAGGCACTGCATCGCGGCGGCGCGCGGCGCCTGCTGGTGGTCAATGGCCATGGCGGCAATATTCCGGCCATCGATGCGGCGCAGCGCGTCATGCGGGCGCGCCATGGCGCCATCGTGCCGGCGCTGCACCTGTGGCGCGAGGCCTCGGACCTGCTGCGCGAATGGGGCGCGCCGGCCGCGGCCACCGGCCATGGCGGCAACCCTGTGCTGTCGGTGGCGCTGCATCTCTTCCCGCAGCTCTGCGCCCCGCACCGCCTCGCGCCGCGCCAGGCGGCGGGGCGGATTTTCGGCCGGCCGGTGACCAATTTCGGCGCGCTGCGCCTGGCCGGCGTGGACTTCTCGCTCCCCACCCATGTCGATGAGGTGGCGCCGGGCGGCGTGCAGGCCGAGGACCCGCGCGAGGCGGATGCCGATCTCGGCGCCCGGCTCTGCACCGCCCTGGCCGAGGCCGCGGCCGCCATGGTCGCGCTCATGCGTTCCAGTCCAGAAGGCTCTCCATGAAGATCTGTGTATTCGGTGCCGGCGCCATTGGCGGCCATCTCGCCGCCAGGCTGGCGAAGGGGGGCGCGGATGTCTCCATCATCGCCCGCGGGCCCAACCTCGCGGCCATTCAGGCCGATGGCCTGCGCGTGCTGACGCCGGATGGCGAGATCCATGTCCGCCCCCGTGCCGCCGCCGATGCCGGCGAACTCGGCCCGCAGGATGCCGTGCTGCTGACCACCAAGCAGACGGCGCTGCCCGCCGCGGCCGCCGCCATCGGGCCGCTGCTCGGGCCTCAGACCTCCGTGACCTTCGTGATGAACGGCATTCCCTGGTGGTTCTTCGACCATGAGGGCAGCGCGCGGGAGGGCACGCGGCTGCCGCTGGTCGACCCGGGCGACGTGATCCGCAACGCCATCGGCATCGAGCGCACCATCGGCGGCGTCATCTGGTCGGCCTGTACGGTGATCGAGCCCGGCGTGATCCGCGTGGCCACCAGCAATGACCGGCTGATCCTGGGCGAGCCCGACAACCGGCCCTCGGCCCGCGCCCAGGCCATTGCCGATGTGCTGAAGGCGGGCGGCATGGGCGCGCGCGCCACCACCGATATCCGCACCGAGCTCTGGCTCAAGCTGATCGGCAATCTGGCCAACGGCCCGCTTTGCACCGCGGCGCGGCAGGACATCAAGACGACGCTGGAGGACCCGGTGCTGCGCCGGGCCTCGCTGGCCTGCATGAAGGAGGCAGTGGCGATCGGCCGGGCGCTGGGCCTGGCCATCGAGATCGACCCGGAGGAGCGGCTTGCGCGAAGCGGCGCCACCGCGCACAAACCCTCCATCCTGCAGGATCTGGAGGCCGGGCGGCCGATGGAGATCGCATCCCTGTTCGACCAGCCGCTGCTGCTGGGGCGGGAGCTTGGCGTGCCGGCGCCGGTTCTGGAACTGACCATAGCGCTTGTCCGGCAACAGGCGCGCGCCGCGGGGATAATGGCATGATCACGATCTATGGCGTTCTGCGCTCACGCGCCTCACGCAACATCTGGCTGGCGCATGAGGCCGGGCTGGCGGTGCGGCATGTGCCGGTCATCCAGGTCTATCGCCTGGCCGACCCCACCGCGCCGGATGCGCCCATGCACACGGCCAGCCCGGCCTTCCTGGCGGTGAACCCCAATGCCCAGGTGCCCTGCATGGTGGATGGCGATCTGGTGCTGACCGAATCGCTGGCCATCAACCTGTATCTGGCGCGCGCCCATGGCGGCGCGCTGGGCCCGGCCAGCCTGGCCGAGGATGGCCAGATGGGCATGTGGAGCCTGTGGGCCGCGACCGGGGTGGAACCCCATTCCATCTCCATCCTCTACAACCGCGTGGGAAAACCCCCGGCGGAGCGTGACGCCGCCGCCGCCGATGCCGCCGAGGCGGCGCTGCGCGCGCCCTTCGCGGTGCTCAACGCCGCGCTGGCCGCGACCGGCCACCTCGTGGGCGGCCGCTTCACCGTGGCCGACATCAACGTGGCCGAGATCATCCGCTACGCGGTCCCGGCGCCGGCGCTGTTCGAGGCCGCGCCGCATGTGAAGGCCTGGCTGGCCGCCTGCCACGCCCGGCCTGCCTTCCAGCGGATGTGGAAAGAGCGCGACGCCGAGCCGGCCTGAGGCGCTACCCCAACGCCTTCCAGGTGATGACCAGCACATCGCGCCGGCTGGGCAGCCCGGCGTCGGTCGGCTCGATCGGCGTCACCCCATGCATCACCCGCGTATCATCCATGATGGCGGTGTCGAGCAGGCCATCGAGGGTGAAGCGGGCGAGTTCCCCGCCCGCATTGTCCGTCACCAGCGTCTGCCCGCCGGTGAGGTTGCGGCGGTTGATCATGGCGATGAGAACGACATCGACGCCGTCATGATGCGTGCCCTCGGGCGTGGGGTAGCCCGGCGCGCCGGCCAGGGCCTCGATGCGGAACTGGTGCATTTCGATGAAGAAGCCGGCCCCCGGGCGCAGCCCGGCGGCGGCATCCCCGCCCATGGCCAGGAGCGCCTGCGTGGCCGGGCTGGCGGCGACGTCGTCCTCCACCGGGGCGAACCAGCGATCCACGCCGCCATTCAGCGCGTTGTGCACGCTGGCCTGGAAATGCGGCCGGTGCAGGCCGCGCGTGGGGGGCAGGCCAGGGAGGGCATTGAAATTGGCGTGGCGGCGCAGCCGGTAGCGGCCGCCATCGGCCATGAAGCCATCGGTCTCCAGGCGCTCCCAGCTCGCGGCGAAGGCGCCGAGCGCGGGGCTGGGCAGTCGCAGCGCGGCGGCCATGGCGGCCGGCCGCAGCCGCGCATAGCCGTCGCGCGCCACCGTCGCGGCCAGCGATTCGGGCTGAAAATCCTCGGCGGCGGCCATCAGCCGGCACTCCCTATTGGCGTGGTGTCGGTCATGCCCGCCAGAACCTCGGCGACATGGCGGACCTGCACGGCGCTGCCCTCGCGCGAGAGCCTGCCGGCCATGTTCAGCAGGCAGCCCATATCGCCGGCCAGCAGGGTGGTGGCGCCAGTGGCGGTGATATCCGCCACCTTGTCGCTGACCATGCGGGTGCTGATCTCGGGGTATTTCACGCAGAAGGTGCCACCGAAGCCGCAACAGACATCGGGTTCGGAAAGCTCGGTCACCGAAAGGCCGGCGATGCCCGAGAGCAGGGCGCGGGGCTGGTCGCGCACGCCCAGTTCGCGCAGGCCCGAGCAACTGTCGTGATAGGTGGCGACACCCTCATACCGGCCCTGAATTCGCCGAACACCCAGCACGTCATGCAGGAAGGCGGTCAGTTCGTGGGTGCGTGCGGCCAGCTCGCGCGCCTCGCCCAACGCCGTGGGGTCGGTCTCCTCGAACAAAGCGGGGTAGTGGTGGTGGATCATCGCGGCGCAACTGCCGCTGGGCGCCACGACATGGTCGAAGCCACGGAAATTGCGGATCACCTGGCGGGCGATGGCCTGGGCCGAGGCCCGGTCGCCGCTGTTATAGGCGGGCTGGCCGCAGCAGGTCTGCGCCATCGGCACCTCCACGGTGCAGCCGGCATCCTCCAGCAGTTTTATCGCGGCGAAGCCCACGCTGGGGCGCCAGGAATCGACCAGGCAGGTGACGAAGAGGGCGATGCGGGGCTTGGACATGGGGGCAATCTAGTCGGGATGTCACGAAACCGGAATGCGCGGATCGCGCGGGGCGGTCCTGTTGCCGATGCAGGGTTTGCACCCCAGCCTCCAGAAACAACAAAAGGGGCCAAAGCCCCTTTTTTGCCCCATCCCTGTCCTTAAACGGTCAGGATGTCAGGCGATGATCTTCCAGGCGACGTGGCCGAGCACACCCACCAGGGCGGCGGCGCAGCCGAGGAGAACGACACGAAGACCCATCAGAACGATGTTGCCCTGCATGGGCTGGACGGGTTCGGCGACGATGGTCGAACGACGCTGGGAGACGCGGGCACCACTCATGGAAACTCCTTTTCTTTGCTGCTCGCCGGGGTCGGCTGCCAAGGCTTAAAAACCATTAATCACGGCGCACCGCAACCACAAGTTTTTGTGAGACGCTAAATTTCCGAATTTGTCATCAAAAATGATACGGCCGCAGGCAAGGCTTGGCGGCCGATCTCAGTCGATCGTCAGCCGCAGCCGCGTCACCGTCTCGCGCTCGAAAGCCGCTCTTTCCTTGGCGAAATCCAGATAGGCCTGCGGGTCGAGATACTCATCCGGCAACTCCCATTGCCGCATGATCCGCTGGCTCGCCTCGTCCTGCAGCGCCTTTTTGAAGGCGGTGTGAAGAAATGCGACGATTTCGGGCTCCATCCCGCGCGGCCCCGCGATGCCGTAGGGGCTGGTCACGCTCATCCCATAGCCCAGGTCGCGCAGGGTGGGTGCATCGGGGAAGGCGGGCAGGCGGGTCGGCGTCCAGACACTCAGCAGCCGGAACTGCCCGGCCAGCACCTGTTCGCGCCAGGACTGGGCGTCGCTCACCGCGGTGATCTGGTTGCCCAGCAGCGCCGTCACCCCCTCCTGCGCGCCGCGGAAGGGGATATGGGTCATCGAAGCGCGCTCGCGCTCCAGCAGCAGTTCTTTGGCGATGTGGTTGGTGGTGGCGATGCCGGAGGTGGAATAGGTCAGTTCCCCGGGCCGGCGCCGCGCCGCCTCCATCAGGTCGGCCCATGTGCGGTAGGGGCTGTCGGAGCGCACAACGGTGCCGAAGACGAAGCCGGTGATCTGCATGATGTAGGTGAAATCCGCCACCGGATCCCAGCTCGGCTGCCGGGTCAGGAAGGGGTGGCGGATGATGGAGAGGTGGTGATGCGCCAGCGTGTAGCCATCGGGCCGCCCCTGCTGCACCAGGAAGGTGGCGGCGCGCGTGCCGCGGGCGCCGGCCATGTTCTCGATCAGCACGGGCTGGCCGGTGTCCTGCTGGAAGACCTCGAACATCCGCCGGTGCAGCGCATCCAGGCTGCCGCCGGGCGGCCAGGGAATGAGGAAGCGGATCGGGCGGCTGGGGAAGCGCGCCTGGGCGAAGGCCGGTGTCGCGAGAAGCGGCAGTGCGCGGCGGGTGATCCTCATGGAGCTCACTCCATCCGGATGCCGAGGCGGGTGATGATCTCCCGCTCGATGGCCGCGCGTTGGCGCACGAAATCAGTGTATTGCTCGGAATTGAGGTAGACCAGCGGCATGTCGAACTGGCCGCGCACCCGGGCGTTGTCCTCGCTCAGCAGCGCGTCGCGGAAGGCGTCATGCAGCACGCGCACGATGCCTGGGTCCATGTTCGGCGGGCCGGAGAGACCGTAATTGCTGGTCACCACCATGTCGTAGCCCAGCTCCTTCAGGGTGGGCACGTTGGGGAAGCGCCGCGCCCGCTCGGCGCTCCACACGCAGAGCAGCCGCATCGACCCGGCCTCGACCTGCGGCGCCCAGGTCGAGCTGTCGGCGATCATGTCGACATTGCCGTTGAGCACCGGCGCGATCGCCTCGTTCGAACCGCGGAAGGGGACATGCAGCAATTCCACCCCCTCGCGCGCCATGATCTCCTCCATCGCCAGGTGGTTGGTGGTGGCGACACCGGAGGTGGAGAAGGAAATCCGGCCAGGGCGGCGCTTGGCGTCCTCCAGCATCTCGCGGAAATTGGCCCAAGGGGCGCTGGCGCGCACCGCTACGCCGAACAGCCAGCCGGTCAGGCCGATGATGTGGGTGAAGTCGGTCGTCGCATCCCATTGCGGCTGGCGGACCAGGAAGGGGCGGCGGATGACCGACAGATGCATCTGCCCCACCGTGTGGCCATCCGGCCGCGCCTCGCGCGCCAGATGCACGGCGTGCAGCGTGCCGCCGGCGCCGGAGCGGTTTTCCACCACCACGGGCTGGCCCAGCGCGCGGGTCACCGATTCCGACATGGCACGCATCTGCGCGTCGGCGCTGCCGCCAGGTGGCCAGGGGATGATCATGCGGACCGGCCGGTCGGGCGCCCAGCGCGTCTGCGCGAAAGCGGGCAGGGCCAAAGGCGCGGTCATGGCCGCGCGGCGGGTGATCGCCATCGTGTTTCCTCCGTTCGGCCGCTTGCCGCGGCCTTTCCACCATCAGGCCACGTCCGGGGCGGCGGGCGCAAGTGTGATCAATGTTTTCCTGTTCTCGTCAGGGCCTCCATCCATCCACCGTAGCCGCCTCCTTGGCCGCCTCAGGCCCGCAGCGCCGCCCGCAGCGAATCCAGCACGCCATCCATCGCCGTCTGGAAGCCCGGCCCGTCCAGATAGCCATCCATCGCGCCTGTGCGTTCCAGGAAATTCCGCCAGGGGGCCTCGGCCATCGCGCGGCGGAAGCGGTCATGCAGGCTGGCCGCGATCGCATCGGGCAGGCCGGCGGGGGCGCTGAGCCCTTTCATGTTCTCGATCACCACATCGAAGCCCTGCTCGCGCAGCGTGGGTACCTGGGGGAAATCCGCCAGCCTTTCGGCGGAGGCCACGCCGAGCGGCCGGATATCGCCTGATTGCACCAGCCCCCCCATCTCCTCGGGCGCCAGCACCGCCAGCTGCACTGTGCCCGCCAGCAGCGCCTGCAAGGAGGGGGCGCCGCCGGTGAAGGGGACATGCAGCAGCTCGACCCCCGCCGCCCGGGCGAAGAGCACGAAGACGGCGTGATAGATCGACCCCTGGCCCGAGGAGGCATGCGGGATGGCCCCGGGCTGGGCGCGTGCCGCCGCCGCCACCGCGCGCAGATCGGCAAAGCGGGAGTTCCGCCCGGCCACGATCAGCAGCGGCTGGCGGGTGAGGCGGATGATCGAGCGGAACGACGTTCTCGGGTCATAGGGCAGGTCGCGGAAGGCGGGCAACGAAATGCTTTCGCTGCCGCCGCCCACCAGCAGGTTCAGCCCATCCGGCGCCATCCCCGCCACCTGCTGCGCCGCGATGGCGCCGCCGGCACCGGGCCGGTTGATCACCACCAGCGGCGTGGGGAAAAGCCGCGACGCGGCCTCGGCGATGCCGCGCGCCGCCAGATCGGCCCCGCCGCCGGGGGCGAAGCCCACGATGAGCTGGATGGGCCGCGCGGGCTCCCAGGCCCGGGCGGTGCCGGCCAGGCCCAGTCCCGCCGCCAGCAGCGGCCGGCGGCCAATGTGCATTCTCATGGTTTCCTCCGTGTTTTCGCCACGATAGGGCCGGCCCGCATGGCTGGACAATCGCCCGGCACGCCGCTTGGCTGGCAGCCATGACCCTGCCCGGCGCCACCGACTGCCACATGCACATCTATGGCCCTCTGGCGCGCTACCCGGTGCGCCACGGCGCGCCGCCGCCTGCGCTGCTGGCGCAGGATCTCGCGGCCTGGCAGCGCGTGCGGGCGCGGATGGGCATCACCCGCACCGTGGTGGTGCAGCCCAGCGCCTATGGCACCGACAATGCCTGCACCATGGATGCCGTGGCCGCGCTGGGTGACGACGCCCGCGCCGTGGTGGGTGTCACCACCGCCACCCCGCCCGAGGAACTGGCCCGGTTGCACGCGCTGGGCGCCCGCGGTGCCCGCGCCTTCATGCTGGATGGCGCGCTGGTGCCCTGGGAGGGGCTGGCCGCGCTGGCCCGCCACGTCGCGGCACTGGGCTGGCACATCCAGCTGCAATTCGATGGCGGCGAGATGGAGGCGCGCGCACCCCTGATCGCGGCGCTGGAAGCCCCGGTGGTGATCGACCATCTCGGCCGCTTCCATACCCCCGTGACCCCCGATGCCGCGCCCATGCGCGCCCTGCTGCGGCTGCTCGAAAATGGCCGGACCTGGGTGAAGGCCTCCTCGCCCTATGGCGTTTCCCGCGCCGGGCCGCCGGATTATGCCGACACTGCCGCCATTGCCCGCGCGGTCATCGCCGCGGCGCCGGAGCGGGTGGTCTGGGGATCCAACTGGCCTCACCCCAATGCGCCGGACCCCAGGCCGGATGAGGCCGAGCTGCTGCTGCTGCTCAAGGATTGGGCGCCCGATGCCGCGACGCTGCGAGCGATTCTGGTGGACAACCCGGCCAGGCTCTACGGGTTCTGAAACCAGCCCGGCGCCAGCACATCCATGCCGTCCACCCGCGTGAGCAGGTCGCGCGCCGGGTTCATGCCGGCCTGGGCCAGTGCCAGGCTCGGCGCATCGCGCAGCATGTAGAGCGTGCCGGGTTCATGCCGCCCCTCCCGCAACAGCGCCGCCACGCGCGGCACCAGGGCGTGGACCGCCGCGCCGTCGATGCGGGCGAGGTAGACGGCGTCCGTCGCCATGCCGTGATGGGCGGCGATCACCGCCGCGCGCTCCCACCCCGCACCCAGATTGGCCGCGGGCACCGCGCGCAGGCGGTGGTATCCGCGGGCGGCGGCCTCGGCCCAGAACGGCGCCTCGGCCGGCGCGCCGCGGGCCTGGGCCTGGGCCATCAAGCCCTGCACGAAGCCGATGCCCGGCCGCAGATCCACCGCCTGGACGGCCAGCAATGCCGCCAGCGCAAGCCCGGCGCGGCGCCCGCCCAGGCGCTGCGCCAGCCCGGCGGCACCCGCCACCAGGGCCAGATACAGCAGCGGCCAGGCGAAGCGCTCGGAGGCACGCAGGCTGCTGGCCAGCCCCTGCGCCCAGCCGGGCAGGGTGAACAGCTCGACCACATGCCCCAGCACCGCGACCCGGGGCGTGATGGCGAAACCGAGCAGCGCCAGCAGCGCGGCGGCCAGCGGCCAAAGCCGGGCGGGCGGCGCCCGCCGCGTGCAGAGCAGCCCGCCCGCCACCATCAGCAACCCGCCCAGGCCGAGATAGACGCCGCCGGATTCGGGATGGCCGAGTTCAGGCAGCACCGGCAGCAATCCGCCCCAATGCGAGGGGTTCAGCAGCGCCGTGAGGTCCAGCATCATCGCGCCATAGCCTGGCGCGCCATGGCCGCTGGCCAGTGTGAAGAACCCCGCCAGCCAAAGCGCCGCCAGCGCCGCCGCCGGCACCGCCAGACCCTCGATGATACGCGTTGCCCGCCGCTCCTCCAGCGTGCGCCGCAGCCAGTCCGCCGCCCAGATCGCCGCCACCATCACCAGCAGATAGGCATGCACCAGCGCCGTGGCCGGCACCAGCATCAACCAGGCCAGTGCCTGGCGCGGGGCGCCGGGCGGGCGCAGCGCCAGCGCCAATGCCGCCAGAACCGTCCATTGCCCGGCCAGCGCCAGATGCCCGGCCATGCGGTTGAGCAGCATGGGCTGCATCACCATCAGCCCCGCCCCCATCAGCCGGGCCAGCGGGTTGCGGGTGGCATGGCCCATCAGCACCCAGCCGAGGCCGCCCTGCGCCATGCCGCAGGCCAGCAGCCACAGCCCCCAATATTGCTCGATGCCAGGCGCCAGCAGCTTCAAGGGCAGGGCCAGCAGCGGGATGGCATCGGCGTAGAAGACGGCGCTGGACAGCTCCATGCCGTAGCCAGGGCTGAGGCCCGGCGGCCAGGACCAGGGCGCGCTGGCGAAGAAGCGCCAGCCCAGCCAATACTGCGACGTGTCCGGCCCGAAGGGCCCGGCCAGCATCCACCCGGCATCGAAGGGGTTGAGCATGGCCATGCCGAAGATGCCCAGCGTGATCAGCCCGCCCAGCAGCGGTGCCGCCAGCGGCCAGGCCCAGGCCAGGCCGGCCAGGGTGGCGGTTGCGGTGGCGGCGGGCAAAGGCGCGCGCAGGGTGGCCTGGGTCATGGCGCCTCAATGCCAGGGGATTGCGTTCGGTTTCAGGTTGGGCCTGCCCCGCTTCCGCCATGCTTTCCCGCATGTCAGGCTGGCGCATGGACAATGAAAAACGCGTGATCGGCAGCCCCCTGGTACCGGAGACCGGTGGCCCATTCAACCTGTGCGTCGTGCATCGGGGCATGGTCTATATCTCCGGCCTGCCGCCCTTCGAGGCCGAGTATTGTGCCGCCCTGCGCGCTGCCCGCGCCGCCGGGCAGCCGCCGCCGCCCTTCCCCGACTTCCCCTTCGAGCATCAGGTGCGGGTGGTGATGGACCACATGAAGGCGCTGCTGGAGGCGGCGGGCAGCGACATGGACCATCTGCTGAAGGTGATCGTGTGGTTGCGCGACCAGACCCAGCAGGAGGCTTTCGACCGCATCTACCGCGGCTATTTCAGCAGCGCCGAGACGCTGCCGGCCCGCACCCGCATGCAGGCCGGCCGCACGCCGATGGATTGCGCGCTGGAGGTCGAGGCGATCGGCTATCTGAAGGGAGGGGCCTGAAGCCTCAGGCCGCCACGCGCCGCACCCCTTCGCGGATCAGGGCTGCGAGCCTGTCGCGCATATCCGGCTGAAGATCCAGGAAGCGACAATTGGCGCTGGTCTGGCCCTGCAGACCGAGAATCTCAGCAGGCAAGTCCAGACCCGGCAGCAGGCTCTCCATCCGCAGCCAGACCCGTTCGCCTACCCGCAGCGAGCCACCGCAGCCGGCAAGGCCGCAGCCACCCTCGCTGATGTCGTGCAAGCTGGCCTTGATCGGGCCGCCGCCGCCCTCCTGCCGCAGCGTCACCTCACAGGGCATGACGTGACGCGGGCTGGTGCGGCGGTTCGTGACCTCCGTCGTCTCGCGCATCACGCGGATGATGTTGCTTCGCACCTCGCCGATCGCGTCCTGCGCCGCATGGCTGCTGCTGCGCATGCTGTCCGCTTCCGTCGCGCTCTCGGCGCTTGCCTGGCACACCTCGTCCATGTTCTCGGCCACGCGCTGCGAGGCCGCGGCGGCGCGCGCCACCGCGCCCGCGATCTCCCGCGTGGCGGCGCTCTGTTGTTCCATGGCGGCGGCGATGGCGGTGGTGACCTGGTCCACGTCGGAGACCGCATCGGCCATGTCGCGCACCACGCCCACCGCGCGCTCGGTCGATTGCATCACCTCGCCGATCTCGCGGCTGATCTCCTCCGTCGCGCGGGCGGTCTGCGCCGCCAGGGCCTTGACCTCGCCCGCGACCACGGCGAAGCCCTTGCCGGCCTCGCCCGAGCGTGCGGCCTCGATGGTGGCGTTCAGCGCCAGAAGATTGGTCTGGGCCGCGATGCTGCCGATCAGCCTGGCCACGCCGCCGATGCGCGCGACGGCCTGGCTCAGCGCGCCGATGATCTCGCGGCCGCTGGTGCCGAGGCCGGCCGCGGTGCGTGTCGAACGGCTGGCCTCGGCCAGGCGCGCGGTGATCTCGCCGATCGAGGCGCCCAGTTCCTCGGTCGCGGCGGCCACCGCATTGGCGTTGGCCAGGGCCTCGCCGGCCGCTTCGGAAGCGGCGCGGCTCTCTACCGTCGCGCGGTCGGCCGCCGAGCTCACCTCGGTGGCGCCGAGCAGCACTTTCTCCATCTGCCGGCTCATCATGGCGACGCCGTCGCGGGTTTCGGCCTCCACCTTGTCGGCCATCGCGCGCAGCGCGGCGGCCTCGGCGGCCAGGGCCTGCTCCTGCGCCCGTGACGCCGCCTCGCGGTCCGCCGCCGCGCGCAGCAGGGATTGGCGGAAGCCTTCGATGGCGCGGGCGAGTTCGCCGATCTCATGGCGCCGGTGCAACTCCCCCGTCGGCTGCTCAAGCGCGCCTGTTCCCATCCGTTGCACATCGGCCACCACCCCGGCCAGCGGCCGCAGCAATGCGCGCCACAGATGCCAGATCAGCAGCCCGACCACGCCCATGGCCAGCAGCAACAGGCCCAGCGCCTGGCCCTCAAGCCATTTCTGGGCGCGGATGATGGCGGAGCCTTCCCGCATGATGCCCTCGGTGGCATGGCGTTGGGCGGCGATCATCGCGTCGATGGCGATGGTGGCGGCACCGAACCATTCGGCCGGCGTCAGCGGCCAGGCCGCCGCAGAGTCGGAGGCGGCCAGGGCGCGCGAGCGCACCGCCTCGAAATCCTGCGAATAGGCCCGCCAGGCCTGCCGGGTGGCGGCCAGCACCGCCACGTCCTCGATTCGCGGCAGCAGGATATTGGCGGCGCCGAAGGCGCCTTCGATCCGCCCGCGATAGCCGCCGAGCATGCGCAGCTCGGCGGCACTCAGTGGCGAAGTGCGGGCGATGGCGCCATTCACCAGCCCGCGCTCCCTGCCGGCGAATTCCGCCGCCTCGGCCAGCGCGTCGCGCAACATGGAGAGATCCTGCAGCCGGTTGCGGCCGTCCTCCCCGCTGCCCTCGATGGTTCGGCGCAGCGCGGTGATGGCGTCGATCTCGGCCGAGGCGGCGGCGAACCATTCCGCCGGGCGCACCGGGGGGGCGCCAGGCGCGGGCTGGTCAAGCCGGGCTCGCAGCGCCTGGCCGGCGACACGCACCCTTTGCAGCGCCTCCAACGCCGCCGCCACGCCCTGGGCGCCGGACATGTGGGGCGAAGCGGCGATGCCCGCTGTCGCCGCGCTCAGCGCCGCATCGGCCTCGGCCCGCCGGGCACGGGCATTCCGCCAGTTCTCGGGCGAGGCGGCGCCCGGGTTGGCGGCAATCGCGTTGGTCAGGCCGCGCTCGGTCGCCAGCGCGGCGCTGGCGGCCAGCAACTCTGCCGCGCGGCCATGCATCACCGCCGCCGTGGCGGCCTGGCCTGCCCGGGTTTGCGCCGACCAGACATCAAGGCCCATCCGGGCACCGACGAGCAATCCGAAAGCGAGGAAGATGACCAGGATTTGAATTCGAAGTGACATGGCTGGGCTGATGCCTTGAGATACGGCGCGTCTGACCCGCGCCTGGGCATCAAACCTGCCCAGGGCTAATCCCTGGTTAATCCAGGCCGATCAGGCTTCGCCGGCCTGCAGCATGCGGCTGGCATCGCCCGCCCAGAGGGTGTCGTAGAGGTGCAGCGCCCGGTCCGCCTGGGTCAGACCGCTGGCCACGATCTCCTCCAGCGGGGCGAGATAGACCTCCTCGCCCAGGCCCCTGGCGCGCAGCCCGTCGCGGGCGATGGCCAGCACATCCCCCGCCACCGCGCGCAGGTCGCGGCCGGCGATCTCCGCCCGCAGGCCGAGCCGTGGTGCCTCCAGCCGCAGCTGGCGCACCTGTTCCAGCGACCATTCCCGGGTCAGCGCCGTGGCCGCCTTCTGCGCCGCATCGTCGTAGAGCAGCCCGACCCAGAGCGCCGGCTTGGCCTGCAGCATCGCCGGCGAGCCCGCATCGGCGCCGCGCATCTCCAGGAAGCGCTTGAGCCGCACCTCGGTGAAGACGGTCGTCACATGATCGGCCCAGTCGCCCATGGTGGCCTGGTGGCCCTGCAACCCGCCGCGCATGAAATCGCGGAAGGAGGCGCCGGCGACGTCGATCAGCACGCCATCGCGCGCCAGGAAATACATCGGCACGTCCAGCACGAACTGCACGAATTGCTCGAAGCCGAAGCCGGGTTCGAAGACGCAGGCGGGGATGCCCGTGCGGTCCGGGTCGGTGTCCGTCCAGGCCCAGGCGCGGCCGGAGAGGTAGCCCGAGGGCTTGCCCTCGATGAAGGGCGAATTGGCGAAGAGCGCGGTGGCCAAAGGCTGCAAGGCCAGCGAGAGGCGCAGCTTCTCGGCCATGTCGGCCTCGCTGCCGAAATCGAGGTTCACCTGCACGGTGCAGGTGCGCAGCATCATGTCCAGGCCCCGGCCGCCGCGCGTGGGCATGTAGCGGCGCATGATGGCGTAGCGGCTCTTGGGCATCCAGGGCATGTCCTCCCGCCGCGCCACCGGGTGGAAGCCGATCGGAGAAAACCCAAGGCCAAGCGGCCCCGCCACCTCATGCACATCGCGCAAATGCGCGCGCAACTCCAGATCCGCCGCATGCAGGTCGGGCATCATGCCGCCTGAGAGTTCCAATTGCCCGCCCGGCTCCAGGCTGACCGAGGCGCCGAAGCCCTTCAGGCCGATGACGTTCCCGGCGTCCAGGATCGGCTCCCAGCCTTTCGCCTGAATGCCCTCCAGGACTGCCTGGATGCCGCGTTCGGCGTAATTGGGCGGTGCCAGGCCCTCGCGGCGGAATCCAAACTTCTCGTGCTCGGTGCCGATGCGCCAGGCGTCGCGCGGCTTCTCGCCGGCGGCGAACCATTCCGCCAATTGCCGAGCATTCTCGATCGGCGTCGGATCCGCCTCACCGGGGTTGGACATGGCTGGCCTTTGTTTTCCGTGCGTTGCTACTCGGCCCAGTCCCCGGCCAACGCCTGAAGCGCCGCCAGCCCCGCCACCGCCGCCGTCTCGGCCCGCAGGATGCGGGGGCCGAGCCGGCAGGGCGATACAAAGGGCCGGGCCGCGAGATCGTCAAGCTCCTGGGGCGCGAACCCCCCCTCGGGTCCCACCAGCAGCGCCCGCGCGGTGCCGGCCAGGGCGGCGATGGGGGGGGACGCGCGGCGCTCGGCCGCGACCAGCAGCCGCCCCTCGCCCCATCCCGCCAGCACCGCATGCAGCGGGAGCGGGGCCTCGATGCGCGGCAGGCCGAGCCGCTCGCATTGCTCGGCCGCGCCGCGGAGAATGGCTTGCAGGCGTTCGGGATTGGGCGGGGCCGCCACCGTGCGCCGGGTCTGCACCAGGCGGATGCGGGTGACGCCGAGCTCGGTGGCCTTCTCCACCACCCAATCCAGCGCATCGCGCTTGATGATGGCCATGAGCAGCGTGAGTTCCGGCTCCGGGGCCGGCGGCCGCAGCCGCTCGCGCAGCACGAAGCTGCCACGATCCTTGCGCATGGCCAGGATCTCGCCCAGCCATTCGCCGTCCCGCGCGTTGAACAGCCGCACCGCATCGCCCGCGCCACGGCGCAGCACCACGCCGAGGTGATGCGCCTGGGCGGGGGTGGCCGGCAGTTCCAGATCCGGCAACAGTAGTTCTTCGGTGTGAATGCGGGGGGTGGACACGGCCACACCCATCCGCGATTCATTCGGGTCATGCAAGGCCATACGGACATTCGCCACCAGGGATGGGTGGCCAGGCTGCCGCCGGGCTGGCGGCCCTATGCCCTGCTGATGCGCCTCGACCGACCGATCGGCGCATGGTTGCTTTTCCTGCCCGGGCTCTGGGCCATCGCCATGATCCATGAGGATTGGCAGCAGGGGCTCTGGCTCGTGTTCCTGTTCGCCCTGGGCGCGGTGGTGATGCGCGGCGCCGGCTGCGTGGTGAACGACCTGTGGGATCGCAAGCTTGACGCGATGGTGGAGCGAACGCGCGGCCGGCCCATCG
Organism: Acetobacteraceae bacterium; assembly: GCA_021732665.1. Classification (GTDB taxonomy): domain Bacteria; phylum Pseudomonadota; class Alphaproteobacteria; order Acetobacterales; family Acetobacteraceae; genus Rhodovarius. Next base: position 52,616 of record JAKFUL010000010.1, on the reverse strand, counting down.
CCTCGGGCGCCGTCTCACCGCGCCAGGCCATCATCTTCCTGGTCGGGCTGTGCTGCCTGGGGCTGTTGATACTTTTGCAGCTCAACCTGCTGTCGGTCGCGCTTGGCGTGCTCTCGTTGCTGCCGGTGTTGGTCTATCCGCTGGCCAAGCGGGTGACGGACTACCCGCAGGCGGTGCTGGGCATCACCTTCGGCTGGGGTGCCACGCTGGGCTATGCGGCGGCGGCCGATACCTGGAATCTGACCGCGCTGCTGCTGCATTCCGCGGCCTTCTGCTGGATCCTGGGCTACGACACCATCTATGCGCATCAGGACCGCGAGGATGATGCGGCCATCGGGGTGCGCTCCACCGCGCGGCGCTTCGAGGCGACGACCCGGCCCTTTGTGGCGGCGTGCTACGGCGCCACCCTGGTGCTGCTGCTGGCCGCGGGTTGGGCCGCGGGGCTGGGCTGGGTTTTCTACCCCGCGCTGCTGCTGCCCGCGCTGATGCTGGGCCGGCAGGTGATGGACCTGGACATCGACGACCCGGCGCTGTGCCTGGACCTGTTCAAGTCCAACCGTGATGTGGGCCTGGCCATCGGGTTGGCCATCCTGCTCGGGCGTTGGTGACGGCGGAGGAGTTTTGTCGCGCCCATACCCTGGTGGCGCATCCGCCCCTGGTACCCGAAATCGCCTTGCATCTGGCGACCGAGATCACGCCGATCTGGCAAGCCACCGAGGCCTGGCTGGAGGAGCAGGGCATCGAGCCGCCCTTCTGGGCCTTCGCCTGGCCGGGCAGCATCGCGCTCGCCCGGCTGGTGCTGGATGATGCCGCGCTGGTGGCGGGGAAGCGGGTGCTGGATTTTGCCGCCGGCTGCGGGTTGGCGGCCATCGCCGCGGCGCGCGCCGGGGCGGCGATGGTCGAGGCCTGCGAGATCGACGCGCTGGCGGTGGCCGCGACCCGGATCAACGCCGCGTTGAACGGGGTGGCGGTGACGGCGCTGCATCGGGACATGGTGGGGCAGGATTGCCGCTGGGATGTCATCCTGGCCGGCGATGTCTGCTACGAGGCGCCGATGGCCGGCCACATCCTGCCCTGGCTGCGCGCCATGGCGGGGCAGGGGGCTTTGGTGCTGATGGCCGATCCGGGCCGGGCCTATTTCTCGCGCGAGCACATCGTGGAACGGCTGCGCCTGAGCGTGCCCACGACGCGCGAGTTGGAGGATCATGTCGAACGCGTGGTCACCATCGCCCAAATCCTGCCCTGAAATCGGGCCAGATTGTCGGTATGGAAAAGCTTCTCTTCGCCCTCATCCTCCTGGCCCTGCCTGCCGCGGCGCAGACCAAGACCGATTACGACGCGCAGGGACGCGCCACCGGCCGCAGCGAGTACCGGGGCGACACCAGGCGCGACTATGACGCGCAGGGGCGCAGCCTGGGCCGGGCGGAGATCTCGGGCACGACAACCCGGCAATATGACGCGCAGGGGCGCAACACCGGGCGCAGCGAGACCTCTGGCACGACCACCCGGCAATATGATGCGCAGGGGCGCAGCACTGGCCGCAGCGAAGTCTCGGGCGCCACCACCCGGCACTACGACGCGCAGGGCCGCAACACCGGCCGAAGCGAGGTCTCGGGCGACAGCGTGCGGCATTACGACGCGCAGGGACGGATGACCGGCACGACGCGGCGTTAGTGGTCCGATCCCGACGCTTGCTACCTAAGCGTCGGGTTCATCGGCCCACCAAATCAAAGCCTAGTGGTGTTGCCAGACGGCATCGTCCGTCTGGCAACACCACTAGGCTGCCTGGCCCAGCACCCAGCCCTCCCAGCGCCGGATCCATGGGTCGGCGGGGACATGGTCCTCCCGCCTGCCATCCAGCACCTGCAGCATGCAGAGCAGGCCCAGGACGCAATCCAGCCGGTCCTCGCCCGCCGCGTCCTGGCCGAAGCCGGCCTGGATGGCGGCCCTGAGCGCCGCTTCGGGCACGGCCCCCAGCCTGTCCAGGCATTCCAGCAGCGCCGGGGCCAGGGCCAGGCGGTCCTCCGCCACCCGCTTGCTGCCTGGCATTTTCAGGCCGAGCTGGCGCAGCGCCTCGGCCGGGTAGACCTCGGCCAGCACGGCGCGGCCGGGGCGCAGCAATTCATGCAGCCCACCCTCGAAGGGCCAGAGCGAGAGCGGCGCGCCTGCCGCCAGCGCCGGCCCCAGCCAGTCCCGCCAGGCCGAGATCGCCGCCTTGCCTGACTGGTTGGCGCCCAACGTCCAGAACACCGGCGCGCCGGCCGGGCGCCAGGGCGTGGCCCGGTCACATTGGCGGGAGAGGCCGGCGGCGCTGGCCATGCCCAGCGCCTGGGCGTGGGAAAGCCGCGTCATGCCCTTCACCCCGCGCGTGGGGTAGAAGGGGCGGGCGTGGCTGATCGTCTCCAGCGTCTCATTCACCCGGAAGAAATCGGGCCGCCCCGGGCTTTGCCGCAGGAAGGCGGGGAAATCGGGCTGCGGGCAATGCGCCGCATAGTCGCGCGGCAGGCCCAGCGGCAAATCCAGCCCCATGGCCACGGCCGCGCCCTCGGCCAGCAGCCCCCCCAGCAAGGATCGCGGGTCGCCCACCAGGGCGGGATTCTTTAGCAACCATTTCCCATCCACACGGCGCGCCAGGCTGTAGTAACGTTTGGCCGGATGCATCGACCAATCGGCATGCAAGGCGATCAAGCAGGGAGTTCCGCATGAGTGGAGAGACGATGGGGCTGAGCCGCCCCGATGGCAGCTATGGCGCTGTGGCCAAGATCTTCCATTGGGTGACGGTGCCGCTGATCGTCCTGGCTTTGCTGAGCGGCTTCACCATCGCGCATGTGAAGGATGCCTCGAAGCTGGGCTTCTACGCCATCCATGAGAGCATCGGGCTGACCTTGCTGTTCCTGGCGCTGGCGCGGCTGGCCTGGCGCGCCTTCAGCCCGCCGCCGCCGCTGCCCGATCACCTGCCCGCGAATATGCGGCTTGCCGCCAATGCCACGCATCACGCGCTCTACGCCGTGCTGATCCTCCAGCCCTTGTTGGGCTTCTTCACCACCAATGCCTTCGGCTTTCCGATGGCGGGTGCGACCGCCTATCTGGGCTTCATCGACCTGCCGAAATTCATGGAGGCCTCGGAGGGCCTGGCCAATGTGCTGCTTTGGCTGCACGGCGCGCTGGGTTGGCTTCTGCCCGTGCTGATCGCGGCGCATGTCGCGGCCGCCATCTACCACCACGCGGTGCGCCGCGACGGCACGCTGATGCGCATGCTCTGAGTGGCTCAGAGCGGTTTCTGGGCGCGTTCCAGCAGGCGGGAGAAGAAGCCGGGCTTTTTCGGCGGCGCGGCGGGCTCGGGGGCGGCGGATTTGGCCAAAGCGGCGGCCTCCTCCTTCGCGCGCTTTTCCTTCTGCGCCAGCCATTTCTCCAGGCTCATGCCCGCCTTCGCGGCGCGCTTGGCTTCATAGGCGCGCTGGCCTTCGGTCAATTTGCTGGCGTCCATCGGGCTCTCCTGAGGCGCTGTTGTGGCGTGGCTGGCCGGCCCTGGCAACGGGGGCGGCGAGGGCGCAGAATGGCGGCATGGAAGCACGGGTGAAATCGGAAATCTGGGTGAGCATGGCAATTCGCCTGTCCAATGCGGCAGGCCGACCGGCCATGCAATTGCGCCGGGGCGATCCGGATAGCGGCGGGTTCCTCTGCGTGCTGCTCGGGCGCGGCGGCGTGGTCGTGCTGTCCCAGGCGCGCGACGCGGAGGGCCGGCCGGCCTGGATGCGCGGCACCGGCGAGGCGCCGGTCGAGCAGGCGGTGGCCGATGCCTATGTCGAGCGCCAGGTGAAGCGCGACCCGGATCTGTGGGTGCTGGAATTCGAGGCGCCGGACTATCTGCCGCCGTTCGAGGCGCGCATCCTGTAACTCGAAAGATGTTGTTGTAGGGCAGCGTAAGACGCTATCCTGCCCCGATGTCCACACATCTTTCGGAACCCGCCAAACCCGTCACGGTCCGTCTCGATGGCGGCATGCGCGCTGCCCTCGACGAGGTGGCGGTCGCCATGGGCCGCGACCGGACCTGGGTGGTGAAGCAGGCGCTGGAGGAATACCTCGCCGCCCAGGCCTGGCAGATCAGGCACATTGCCCGGGCCGTGGCGGCCGCCGATGCCGGAGATTTCGCCCGCGATGACGAGGTGGCGGCCCGCTTCGCCCGCTGGGGCGCCAAGCCCGGTTGATCGCCCTCCGCTACCTGAAATCCGCGCTGGACGACCTCGATGATGTCTGCGCCTGGACAGCGACCCATCGCCCGGCCGGCGCCGCCGAGGCCATGGCGCGGCTGCTGATGGAGGCGGGCGAGGGGCTGCGCGCCTTCCCCGAGCGCGGCCGACCCGGACGTGTCGCCGGCACGCGCGAGCTGGTCATCCCGCGCACGCCTTTCCTGTTGATCTACCGGCTGGCCGGGCGCGAATTGCAGGTGCTGGCCATCCTGCACCAGGCCCGCGCCTGGCCGGGAAGGTGAAGCCTTATTTCGACGCCTTGGCGATGGGCGCGATGAACTGCGCCTCGGTGTCCCAGGGGAAGAGGATCCAGGTGTCCTGCGTCACCTCGGTGATGAAGGTGTCGACCAGCGGCTGGCCGGCGGGCTTGGCATAGACGGTGGCGAAATAGGCGCCGGGCAGCATGGAGCGCACGACGCGCGAGGTGGTGCCGGTGTCCACCAGGTCATCGACGATCAGCCAGCCCGTGCCGTCGCCGGCGGCCACCGGCGCCTTCACCACGCGGGGCTCGCCCTTCTTTTCCTCGTCATAGGTCACCACGCTGACGGTCTCGATCACCCGGCATTCCAGCTCGCGCGCGATGATCGCGGCGGGGATCAGCCCGCCGCGGGTGATGGCGACGATGCCGGCCCAGGGGCCGCGCTCCAGCAGCCGCCAGGCCAGCAGCTTGCTGTCGCGGTGCAGCTGGTCCCAGGTCACCGTGAAGTATTTTTGCGCCATCGACTAAAACATCCTTCCGCCATTCGGCACCACCTGATCGGGCCTCAGCAGCACCACGGCGCCATCGGCGTCGGGCATGCCCAGGACCAGGATCTCACTCATGAACTTGCCGATCTGCCGGGGCGGGAAATTCACCACGGCGGCGACCTGCCGCCCTATCAGCGCCTCGGGCGTGTAATGCACCGTCAGTTGGGCGGAGGTCTTCTTCACCCCGAGCGGCTCGCCGAAATCCACCCAGAGCTTGATCGCGGGTTTGCGGGCCTCGGGGTAGGGTTCGGCCTGGATCACCGTGCCGACACGGATGTCGACGCGCTCGAAATCGGACCAGCTGATTGTTTCCGCCATGCGGTTGGCGCTTAGCGGCTGCGCGCGGCGGCGCAAAGGGGGGCGCTTGCCGGCAATCCCACGCCGTGCAATCGGAATTGTGACGAAGAGGATCCAGGAATGCGCGATTTTCACCTCCCCGGCCGTAGCCCGGTGATTTCCGGCCGAGGCATGGCCGCCACCTCCATGCCGGCGGCGACGCTGACGGCGCTGGATGTGCTGCGCTCCGGCGGCAATGCCATGGACGCGGCCATCGCCGCAGTGGCGGTGCTGGGGGTGATCGAGCCGCAGAGCACGGGCATCGGCGGCGATTGCTTCTGCCTCTATTCCCCCGCCGGTTCGGGCCGCGTCATCGCGATGAACGGCTCCGGCCGTGCGCCGGGTGCGGCCACGCCCGAGGCGCTGCGGGCGCGGCAGGTGAACGCGCTGGAGCCGACCAGCCCGCATGTCGTCACCATCCCCGGCGCGGTCGGCGCCTGGGAAAAGCTGAACCAGGCGCATGGCCGAAAGGGCATGGAGGAGCTGCTGGAACCCGCCGCGCGCTTCGCCGAGGGCGGCTTTCATGTCCACGCCAAGGTCGCGGCCGACTGGCACGATGCCAGCCCGAAGCTGCTGAAGAACGAGGCCTCCACCCGCCACTACCTGCCGGGCGGCGTGGCGCCGAAGCATGGCGACAAGATCGCCTTTCCCGCCCTGGCGAAGACGCTGCGCGCCATCGGCAGGAACGGCGCGAAGGCTTTTTATGAGGGCGAGGTCGCGGCCGACATGGTCCGCGCGCTGACCACGCTGGGCGGGCTGCACACCGAGGATGATTTCGCCCGGGGCCGCGAGGCGGCGGGGTTCGTGACGCCGATCCGCACCCGCTGGCGCGGCCTGGATGTCTACCAATGCCCACCCAACGGCTCGGGCGTGGTGGTGCTGGAAATCCTGAACATCCTCTCGGGTTTTTCCTCGCCCGAGCAGGGGCCGATCTCCACCGAGCGTTTCCATCGCCATATCGAGGCCGCGCGCCTGGCCTATCGCGACCGCGACGCCTTCCTCGCGGATCCCGCCTTCTTCGATATGCCGCTCGAAAAACTGCTCAGCCCGGAATATGGCGAACAGCTGCGCCGCCTGATCTCCGACGACATGGCCATGCAGGTCATGCCGCCGGCGGGCGAGAGCGAGCTCTCCCGCCACAAGGACACGGTCTATCTCTGCGTGGTGGATGAGGACGGCAATGCCTGCTCCTTCATCAACTCGCTGTTCGAGAGTTTTGGTTCGGGCATCCTGGCCGAGGGTTCGGGCGTGATGCTGCAAAACCGCGGCTACGGCTTCCGGCTGGAGGAAGGCCACCCCAATTGCATCGGGCCGAACAAGCGGCCGATGCACACCATCATCCCCGGCATGGTGATGCGGGATGGCGAGTGCATCATGCCCTATGGCGTGATGGGCGGGCATTTCCAGCCGATGGGGCAGACCTTGTTCCTGTCCAACCATTTCGAGTTCGGCATGGATGTGCAGGAGGCGATCGACGCGCCCCGGCTATTCCCGCGCCTGGGCAAGGTGCAGGTGGAGCGGGGGATTCCGGCCGATGTGGTGGACCGGCTGAACGCCATGGGCCATGATTGCGAGCCCGTCGCCAAGCCGCATGGCGGCGGCCAGGCCATCTTCATCGACCGCAAGCGCGGCGCGCTGGTGGGCGGCAGCGAGCCGCGCAAGGATGGCTGCGCGATGGGCTACTGACCCATCGCTTCCTTATAGGCGCGAAGCACGTTGTTGATGCGCGTTTGCCAGCCGCGGCCGGTGCCGCGGAAATACTCGACAAGATCGGTGTCGAGGCGGATGGAGACGGGCTGCTTGGACACGACCAGGCGCGCCGTCTCGTGCCAATCATCCGGCAAGCCGGCGAGTTCGGGATCGGTCGCGATAGCCGCGCTAATTTCCTCATCCGTCATCGCTTTCGCCCGCGCGAGGTCGGTCTGCGATTTGCCGAGGCGTCGCATCTCCTTCATTTCGTCGCTGCTGTAGCGCGGCATCCAAGTTTTTCCTTTTCTTGCGCTTCACTGGATGGAAGCTGATCACGCGAATTATCTCGCCGCGAAGGCAGAAAACCACCTCAACCGGCAAACCTTCCAGGTAGCCGCTGGCGATGAACCGTGGCTCTCCGGTTCGAGGATCCGGACATGCTTCTGAGACTATATGCGTATTTTCGAAAACAACGTCGACATCCAGAAAATCGAGACTGTGTTGCTGGATATTACTGAGTCTCTTTGGTTCATCCCACTCAAAATTCAGCATAAAATTTCCTTTGAAGGCCAATTTGTATTGGCAGTTTGGTTACAACAAGCGATAGGCGTTCTTCAAATTCCGACTTCAAGGGTAAGGCGGTGGGAGGAAGCTAGGCCCCCAGGTTTGAATGAGTGTACGTATATACGTTTGTCTGGGCGAAGACAAGCCGTTTTGGCGGTTCGGATCCAATTCTGCCAATAGGTCCAAAGCGTGTGATCCGACCGGCCTACAAGTCCGGTCTCTGACGTGCTTGCAAAGCGGTGACAAAATGAACTGCCGGAGAGCTGAGGATCATGACGGGCAGTGCGATGTCAGCGGAGCATCGGCTCACCGAGCTCGGCCTCATCCTTCCGCCTCCACCGCAGTCCGCCGGCACCTCGCCCTTCCGTAGCCTTAGGGGATGACCGCAACTCGTGCCCGGCTCCTCGAAAACCCCCGTAGCCAACGCCCCACCGGCTGCTCGAACAGCCGGAAGGAGGCGAGCCCCACCAGCACCGCCGCGGCCATCGCCGCCAGCACGAAGGCCGTTGGCGAATGCGGCGCCACCAGGCGGAACATCGCCGCCACCACCAGCGTGTGCAGCAGGTAGATGGAGTAGGAGGCATCCCCCAACCGGCGCAGCGCGCCCATCCAGGCGGCCTCGCGCCGCGGTTCCAGCGCCAGCGCCCCCAGCACGATGCAAAAGGCGGGCAGGCCCCAGGCCAGGAAACGCCACCGCTCGGAATACCAGGCTGACCATTCCAGCCCGGCATAACCCGCGATGCCCGTCAGAAGCAGCGCCGCACCCACGGCCCGCCCGGGAACAACCCCGCGCGAAAAAGCCAGCGCCAAAGCCCCTCCGGCGGCGAATTGCAGCAGCAGGCCGGAGGTCCAGGTCGCCAGCACCGGGTTTTCCGGCCGCAGAACCAGCCCCGCCGCCACCAGCGCCAGCAGCGCGCCGAAGAAGATCCGCAACCGCCACGCCACCGGCGCCGCCCAGGCCAGCGCCGCCAGGGCATAGAAGAAGACCTCGTAATTCAGCGTCCAGCCCGGCACGAGCAGCGGGAAGATGTCGCCATCGGGGTTGTGATGCGGGATGAACAGCAGCGAGGCGACAAGCCGCCAGGCATCCGGCCGCAGCCCGGGCATCAGCGCCGGCGCCAGCAGGGCAATCAGCGTGATGCCCAGCGTCACCGCCCAGTACAGGGGAACGATTCGCGCGGTACGGTTCCACAGGAAGGCCCCGGGCGCCATCGGCCGGGCGTGGAGGCTGTGCAGGATGATGAAGCCGGAGATGATGAAGAACACATCCACCCCCGCCGCCCCCACGGCAAAGCGCACCCCCAGCTTCTCAAAGGCATGGTGCAGCAGCACGGCCAGCGCCGCCGCCGCCCGCAACACCTGAATGCCGACCAGAACGCGCATGCAAACCTCCGCGGCTGGACAGGGGCCGGCGGCGGGAGTTTCCTCAAACCCTAAAGCCGCGCAACGCGGCGGGAGGACACGATTCCATGACCGAGCCCTGCGACCTGACCGCGACCGAGGCGCGCCGCCTGCTCGGCGCGAAAAAACTCTCCGCGAGCGAATTGCTGGACAGCTGCATCGCCCGCATCGAAGCGGTCAATCCCGCGGTGAACGCCATGACGGCCATGGATATCGATGCCGCCCGGGCCACCGCGAAATCCGCCGACGGGCGCATCATGCGCGGCGACCCTCTGCCCGCCCTGCATGGCCTGCCGCTGGGCATCAAGGACCTGGAGGAGACAAAGGGGCTGCGCACCACCTGGGGCAGCCCGATCTTCGCCGACCACATCCCCACCCGCGATGAAGGCATGGTGCGGCGGTTGCGCGAGGCCGGCGGCAATGTGCTGGGCAAGACCAACGTGCCGGAGTTCGGTTTGGGGGCGAACAGCCGCAACACGGTGTGGGGCGCCACCGGTAACGCGTTCAACCCGGCCTACAACGCGGCCGGCTCCTCCGGCGGTTCTGCGGTGGCGCTGGCCTGCAACATGGTGCCGCTCGCTTCGGGCAGCGACACGGGTGGTTCGCTTCGCAACCCCGCCGCCTTCAACGGCATCGTGGGCTATCGCCCGTCCTCGGGGCTGGTGCCGAGCGAGCGGCGCGGCCATGGCTTCTCGCCCCTGCCCATGCTGGGGCCGATGGCGCGCAACGTGGCGGATTTGGCGCTGATGCTCGGCGCCATGGCCAGCGATGATGCGGCCGACCCGCTGGCCTATACCTTTCCCGGGCACCGGATGCGCGAGCGGCCGGAGCTGTTCCAGCCCGTCATCCCGGCCGATCTGGCGTCGATGTCGCTGGCCTTCACCGAGGATTTCGGCCTCGCCCCCACCGAGGGCATCGTGCGGCGCAAATTCCGCCAGGTGGTGGCGGCGCTGGCACCCATGTTCGCCCGCGCCACCGAGGCGACCCCCGATGTCTCGGGCGGCGACGAAGCCTTCGAGGTGTTGCGCTCGGTCAATGTGCTCTCGGCGCATGGCGAGAAGGTGCGGACAAGGCCGCAGGATTGCGGGCCGAACATGCATGCCAATGTCGAGGAGGCGCTGCGCTACACCTTCGCCGACAATTCGGCGGCGCTGACCCGGCAGACGCAGATCTATCGCGGCTTCCAGACATTTTTCGCCGAGCATTCGGTGCTGGTCAGCCCGGCCATCTGCTGCTCGCCCCGGCCGTGGCGGGAGCTGTATCCGGCGGTGATCGACGGTAAGCCGGTGCGGACCTATTTCCATTGGCTGAGCCTGGCCTATTACGTGACGCTCACCGGCCACCCGGCGATGAGCCTGCCGGTCGGGCTGGATGAAAAGGGCTTCCCCTTCGGCCTGCAGATCGTGGGGCCGCGTGGCGGTGATGTGCTTGTGCTGCGGGTGGCGGCGGCTATCGAGGCGGCATTCGCGGGGGATACGGCGTTTGGCCGGCCGCTGCCGGACGTGGCGGCGCTGGAGAAGGCGCGGCCGATTTCGGAGATGGAGGCGTTCAGGACCTGGGATTAGCCCCGCCGCACCGCGATGCCGATCGAGGTGCAGACATGGTGACGGATCTCCAGCTTGAGGTGCTGCGGGCTGTAGGGCGGCAGGTCCACATGCTCATCCAGCGCCGCCGTGCCGGGATGCAGGTTGAGCGGCATGGGGTGATGCCCGGCCCGCACCAGGCGTTCGAACAGAGCCTCGATGTCGCGCTTGCGGTACAGCGACATCTCCGGCGATTCGGCGGTGCGGTCGTTGGATGACAGGTTGAACTCCGTCGTGTGCACCGCGAGGCCGCCCGGCCTGAGGGTGGCGAGGCTGGCCTCGATGAAGCGCATGCCGTGGTCCAGCGAGCCCAGATGCTCCAGCGCGCAGGCCGACCAGCACAGATCGAAGCCGCCGAGCGTGTCGGGGATGGCGTTCATGTCGATGGCGGCGAAGCGGACCCGCCGCTCCAGTTCGTCATTGGCGACGAGATGGGGATGTTGCAGCGCCCGCAGCCCCGCCGCGTGCTGGCCGATGCTGTCCCAGCCCTGGCCCGCGATCCGCTCGGGCGGCGCGTCAGTGGCCAGAACCTCCATTCCAAGGCTGGCGAAATAGGCCGGCAGGGGTTCCTGCCCGACGCCGAACCCCAAGGCCCGGATGCCGGGCCGCAGCAAGCCCGAAGCCCGGAGCATGGCGAGGATCCAGATGAACTCCCAGGATTTGCGGTGCTCCGCACCCTGGATGCCCAGCGCGGTGGAAAGCTCGCGATACAAGGCCGAGCGGATCTGGCCGTGGGTGCAGAGCTGCGATTGCGGGTCTTCCAGTGTGGGTTCGTGGAAGCCGTGCGGCACCAGCGGCGACTGGGGAGGCGCGAGCAGGAACAGCGGCGCCTGGAACCGCCCGTGGCCCGGTGTGGCGCCAAGCCCGGCGAGCCGGCGCAGCATCCGCGCCGCGCGATAGAGAAAGGACCGCTCGGCCATGGACATCCCCGACATCGTGCCGGCCCGGGCGTGGAACGGCCGATTAAGATCGCATGCCCGGGATGAACGGCCCAGCCCGACCCGCAGTTCCAGGCCGGGCAGGGCGTCACCTAAACGGAATCGCGTACATCAACCCACCCCGGTTCCACAGCCCGTTCAGCCCACGCGCCAGCCTCAGCGTGCTGCCCTGGCCGACATTGCGCTCGAACACCTCGCCATAATTCCCCACCGCCCGGATCGCGGCGAGCATGAAGCCATTATCCAGCCCCAGCCGGGTGCCGAATTCGCCCGAGCGGCCGAGCAGCCGCTGCACCGTGGCATCCGTGCTGGCGGTGGCCTGTTGCGCGGCATTGGCCTGGGTCACGCCATATTCCTCGGCCTCGATCAGCCCGTAATGCACCGTGGTCACGATATTGGCCCAGACATCATCGCCATTGCGCACGAAGGGCCCCAGCGGCTCCTTGCTGATGGTCTCCTCCAGCACCGCGTAAAGTGCTGGGTTGGGCGCCACCGTCAGCGCGCCGGCCAGCGCCGAGGCATCCTGCGTCATCGCGTCGCAGCGCCCGGCGAAGAAGGCGGCATACATGGTGTCGATGCGCTCGAACACGACGGGGGTGAAACTCAGCCGGCGGGCGCGAAAAGTGTCGGCCAGGTTCAGCTCATGCGTGGTGCCCTGGGCCACGCAAACCGTGGCGCCGCCCAGATCGGCCACGCGCCGCACATTGGCGTCGCGCCGCACCGCAAAACCCTGGCCGTCGTAGAAATTCACCGGCAGCTGACGCAGCCCGATGGTATTGCCGCGCTGGAAGGTCTGGGTGGAGTTGCGGAACAGCACATCGATCTCGCCCGATTGCAGGGCGGTGAAGCGGTTCTGCGCGGTCAGCGCCACGAAGCGCACCTTCGTCGCATCGCCGAGGACGGCGGCGGCGACGGCGCGGCAGTAATCGGCGTCGAGACCACGATACTCGCCCCGGCTATCGGGCAGCGAGAACCCCGAAAAACCCTGGCTGACGCCGCAGATAAGCTGGCCGCGGCCACGCACCGTCTCCAGCGTGGCGGCCGAGGCCGCGCCGGCCCAGAGGGCAACGGCGGCAGCCGCCGCGGTGATAAAGCGCCTCATACTGGCATCCTTCCTGCTCGGGGGCCGTTGTGGCCCTCTCCGCGGGCAGTCTGCCGGAAGCGCCGGGCCGCTACCAGCGCCGTCCGGAGCCGTAGCCCTGGCTGTATTGCCGCTGGTAGCCGCGATTGTAGTACCCGTTGTTGCGGTAGCCATGGTTGCCGCTGTTGCTGGCCAGCGCGACGCCACCCGCCAGCGCGGCCACGCCGGCGCCCAGCAGAAGGGTATTGCCCAGGTTCACGCTGCCATCGGGGTTCTGGCAGGCGCCCAGCAGCAGGGCGGAGGAGAGGGTGGCGGCGGTGAGGAGCTTGCGCATGTCGGGCGGCCTGGGGGAGGATGCCGGCTGTCACCCCGGGCACCGAGGGGGCTATCCCCTCAAGACCCATACTGGCCACGCCAGGTGGCGGCATCACGCCGGGTTCAGGGCAGGCCGCGGCGGCATTGTGATCTTGTTGTGGCGGCTCAGCGGCCGCCGGTGAACGCGTTATAGGTCAGCATGGTATAGGTGTCCTTCACCCCCTCCACCGTCTGCACCTTCTCGACGATGAACAGCCCCACATCCTGCTCCGGCGCCAGGTAGAACTTCCCCAGCAGGTCGTACTGGCCGGAAATGGAGTGCATTTCCGACAATTCCTCGATGCTGTCGGCCATATGGCGCGCAACCTTGTAGGCCGCGCCCATCTCGCATTTGATCTGGACGAAAATCGCTCGCATGTCGGGCTCCTGGGGCTTCGGCGGAAAGATGGACGCGGGGCGGCTCCGGGGCAACTGACCGGGTGGCGGGCGTGGCATCGCGGCACTGCCCGGATTGGCGGCATAAGCCGGCGCGTGCGGGGCAGGGCGGCGCAGTGGTGCGTTCCATCCCGGACGCGAAACCGGTATCCACACGCCATGGAACCCAACCAAGATCGTGGCGGCCCCGCCCAGCCCCTTCTCGCGCTCCGCGGCCTGACCAAGCATTTCCCGATCAAGGGCGGGTTGTTCGGCACCACCGTCGCCACCGTCCGCGCCGTCGATGGCGTGAGCTTCGACGTGCTGAAGGGCGAAACCCTGGGCATCGTGGGCGAAAGCGGCTGCGGCAAATCCACCACCGCGCGTTTGCTGGTCCAGCTTCTCGGCCTCGATGCCGGCACCATGGTCTTCGATGGCGAGGCGGTGGGCGAGCCACGCGCCAGCGGCCTGGCGCTGCGCGACTATCGCCGCCAGGTGCAGATGGTGTTCCAGGACAGCTACGCCTCGCTCAACCCCCGGCTGCCGATCGAGGACAGCATCGCCTTCGCCCCCAAGGTGCATGGGCTGAGCGAAAGCGAGGCGAATGAGCGGGCGCGCGAATTGCTGGCGGCGGTGGGGCTGGCCCCGGCGCAATTCGCCCGCCGCTACCCGCATGAGCTTTCGGGTGGCCAGCGCCAGCGCGTGAACATCGCCCGCGCCCTCGCCCTGCAGCCGCGCCTGGTGATCCTGGACGAGCCGGTCTCCGCACTCGACAAATCGGTCGAGGCGCAGGTGCTGAACCTGCTGGTGGACCTGAAGCAAAAGTTCAACCTGACCTTCGTCTTCATCTCCCACGACCTCAACGTGGTGCAGTTCATCTCCGACCGCGTGCTGGTGATGTATCTGGGCGAGGTGGTGGAGATCGGCCCGGTGGACGCGATCTATGACCGCCCGGCGCACCCCTATACCCGCGCCCTGCTGGCCAGCAGGCCGAGCATGGATCCGGCATTCCGCCGCACCGTGCCGCCTTTGGTGGGTGACCCGCCGAACCCGGTGAACCCGCCCAGCGGCTGCCGCTTCCGCACCCGTTGCGGTTTTGCCGAGGATGTCTGCGCGGCGAAGAAACCCGTCGCCGCCGATCTCGGCGATGGCCATCTCGCCGCCTGCCACATGGCAACGCCAGGCAGCGGGCATTCGAAAGCCGGCGCCATCATGGAGGTGGCGATATGAGCGCCGCGTTGCAGATGCCGCCCGCGGCACCGCTGATGAAGTTGACCGATCTTTCGGTCACCTTTCAGACCCGTGACCGCACCGTGCATGCGGTGAACGGGGTGAACATGGAACTCGCCGAGGGCGAGGTGCTGTGCATCCTGGGCGAAAGCGGCTCGGGAAAATCCGTCACCCTGCGGGCGCTGATGCGCCTGCTGCCGAAATTCGCCAAGGTTACCGGCGGCATCGAGGTGGCCGGGCAGAACGTGCTGGCGATGAACGACCGTCGCATGGCCGATTTCCGCGGCGGCGAAGTCGCGATGATCTTCCAGGAGCCGATGACGGCACTCGATCCGGTATTCACCGTCGGCCGGCAGATCGCCGAGGTGGTGCAGCGGCATGAGGGTGCGAGCCGCGCCACCGCCATGGCTCGCGCGCTGGAACTGCTGGAACTGGTGCAGATCCCCTCCGCGAAGCGCCGGCTGGACGCCTATCCGCATGAGCTGTCCGGCGGCCTGCGGCAGCGCGCGATGATCGCGGTGGCCTTGGCCTGCCGCCCGAAACTGCTGCTGGCCGACGAGCCGACCACCGCATTGGACGCCACGGTTCAGATCCAGGTGCTGTTGCTGCTGCGCGAGTTGCAGCAGCGCCTGGGCATGGGCGTGATCTTCGTCACCCATGATCTGGGCGTGGCCGGCGAGATCGCCGACCGGGTTGCGGTGATGTATGCCGGCCGCGTGGTCGAGGAAGGCCCGGTCGGCCCCTTCATGGCCGGCCCGCTGCATCCCTATCCGCAGGGCCTGCTGAACAGCACGGTGCATGGCAATATGCGCGGAAAGGTGCTGACGACCATCCCTGGCGCGCCGCCCAGCCTGTCCTCGGTGCCGACCTCGTGCAGTTTCTCGCCGCGCTGCGCCCTGGCCGAGCCGGCCTGCGAGGCGGGAGTGCCGGCGATGGTGGAGGCCGGCGGCGGCAGGCGTGGGCGCTGCATCAAGATCACCGCCGGATAGCCCGCCGGGGTCAGATTGGTTTTCGCTCCATCGCCGCCGGGTGCTCCGGCCGCGCCAGGCCCAGATTTTCCCGGAAGGTGCGGCCCTCATACCCGGTGTGGAACAGGCCGCGGCGCTGCAATTCGGGGATCAGCTGCGAAAACACCTCCTCCACCGGCCCGGGCAGGAAGGGCGGCATGATGTTCCAGCCATCGCAGCCGCCATGGGTGAACCAATCCTCCATCTCGTCGGCGATGCTGGCGGGGGTGCCGATGAAGACGTGGTGGCCGGAGGCCGAACGCTGTCGGATCAGCTCGCGGATGGTGATGGTTTTGCCCTGCAACTGCTTCGTCAGCCGCTCATGCGCGCTTTTCAGGCTGTTGGTCTCGGCCACCGGCGGCGGCACCGGGCCGTCCAGCGGGTGGCCGCCGAGATCGCCGAAGGAGGGGGTGAGGGCTGCCAGCCCCAGCTCGGGATGGATCAGCGCCGCCAGCTCATCGGCCCGCGCCTGGGCCTCGGCCATGGTCCGGCCCATGATCGGCATGATGCCGGGCATCACCAGCACGCTGTCGGGGCTGCGGTGCTGCGCCACCACCCTGGCCTTCACGCTGGCGTAGAAGGCCTGGGCATCGGCCAGCGACTTCTGCATGGTGTAGATGATGTCGGCATGGCGCGCGCCCAGATCCTGCCCGGGGCCCGAGGAGCCGGCCTGCGCGATGACCGGATAGCCCTGCACCGGCCGGGCCACGTTCAGCGGCCCGCGCACCGCAAAATGCTCGCCCTTGTGGTGCGGCGTGTGCAGCCGGGACGGTTCGAAATACTGCCCGCTCGCCTTGTCGCGGATGAAGGCGTCATCCTCCCAGCTGTCCCATAACGCCATGACGACGTCGACGAATTCCTCGGCCCGCTTGTAGCGCAGCGCGTGGTCCAGCAGCTTGTCGTGGCCGAAATTCAGCGCCTCCTGCTCGGACCAGGAGGTGACCACGTTCCACCCCACCCGGCCGCCGCTGATATGGTCCAGCGAGGCGAATTTGCGGGCGATGTGGTAGGGCTCGTTGAAGGTGGTCGAGGCGCTGGCGATGTAGCCCATGCGCTCGGTCACCGCCGCCAGTGCCGCCATGATGGTGAAGGGTTCGAAGACATCGATGCGGCTGTCATAGCTCAGCTGCGTCTCGTCGCGCGCGGAACTGCGCACGGCGATGCCATCGGCCCAGAACATGAAGTGGAATTTCGCGGCCTCGGCCTGCTGCGCCAGGCGCTTCCACATCGGGAAATCCATCGAGGAGCCGAGATGCGCCCCGGGCATCCGCCAGCCACCGCCATGCGCGCCATTGCCGACGAGGTTGAGGCCGAGCTTCATCTGGCGCATCGGCGCCATCCTATTCGGCCGCGGCGGATTGCGCGGCGCGGGCGGCGGCGTGGCGGTTGACATGCGGCTTCAGGCCGAGGTTTTCGCGCAGCGTGGCACCCTCATAGGTGCGGCGGAACAACCCGCGGCGCTGCAATTCGGGGGTGATGAATTCCACGAAATCATCGCAGCAACCGGGCAGATAGGGCGGCAGCACGTTGAAGCCGTCGCAAGCGCCCCCCTCCCACCATTCCTGCATGCCGTCCACGATGTCGGATGCCGTGCCGATGAGGTAGAAGCCGCCGCCCACCACCTGCTGGCAGAGCTGGCGAATGGTGAGGTTGCCGGCCCGCGCGCGTTCCATCATGCGGGCCGTGCTGCTGCGCACCTCCGGCGCGCGCTGCGGCTCGGGCACCGGGCCGTCGAGGTCGAAGCCGCTGAGATCGCCCAGCGCCGCATAGACCCGCGCCAGGCCGACCAGCGGGTCGGTCAGCGCCTGCAACCTGTCGAATTTGTCCTGGGCCTCCGCCCGCGTGGCGGCGACGATGGTGCGCACGCCGGGCATGATCTTCAGATCATCCCAGTCGCGGCCATACTTCGCCATGCGGGACTTCACGTCGTCATAATAGGCCTTCGCCGCCGGGATGCCGTCCATCGCGGCATAGACCACATCGGCCGTGGCGGCGGCGATCTCGCGCCCCGGCTCGGACGCCCCGGCCTGGACCATGATGGGCCGGCCCTGCGGCATGTTCGAGACGTTGAGCGGCCCGCGGACCTGAAAATGCTTGCCGCGATGGTTGAGCAGATGCATCCGCTCCTCGTCATAGAACAG
The DNA here is from genome assembly GCA_021732665.1 of Acetobacteraceae bacterium. Classification (GTDB taxonomy): domain Bacteria; phylum Pseudomonadota; class Alphaproteobacteria; order Acetobacterales; family Acetobacteraceae; genus Rhodovarius. The sequence continues at coordinate 34,920 of JAKFUL010000010.1, read as the reverse complement.
CCCACCGGCCTTGTCGTAGACGATGCAGTCGGGCTCCCAGCTGTCCCACAGCCCCTTCACCACCTCGACGAATTCGGCCGCGCGCTCGTAGCGCGTGTCGTATTCCAGATGCTGCTCGCGGTTGAAGTTCTTCGCCTCGGCTTCCGACCAGGAGGTGACGATGTTCCACCCCGCGCGCCCCTTACTGATCAGGTCCAAAGTCGCGAATTTGCGGGCCACGTGATAGGGCTCGTTGTAGGTGGTCGATGCCGTGGTCACCAGGCCGATATGCTTGGTCAGCACGGCCAGGGCCGGCAGCAACGTCATCGGCTCCATCTCCACCAGCTCATAGCCCGAGCGCGCCAGCGAGCCGCGCGGCTCATCGCGCTCGCGCAGCCCGATGCCGTCGGCGAAGAAGATCATGTCGAACAGCCCGCGCTCGGCCATCTGGGCGTTGTGGGCGTAATGCTCGAAGCGCAGCGTGCCATCGGCGGGCACATCGGGGTGGCGCCATGCGGCGGGGTGGTAGCCCAGGCCGCGCATCGACATGCCCAGCTTCATCATTCCCTGACGTGCCATGGGGCGAGCATGCACAGCCGTCCTGGCCCGCGCAAGCACCGGCCATTCCACCGCGCGCCCGGCCCCCGCATAGTGTCGCCCCGCAGCGAAGTGATGAGGCCCGAATGACCAGCAGCCCGAAGCAGATCAGCCTGGGCCTGTCCATGCGCTATCTCGGCTACCACGCCGCGGCCTGGCGGCACCCCTCGGCCGACCCGGATGCGGCGTCGAAGCTCAGCCACTACAAATATATCGCGCAGACCGCCGAGGCCGCGAAGATGGACATGGTCTTCCTGGCCGATGGCGTGGGGCTGCGCACGCGCGACACCCCGCCGGGCGCGCTGCGCCGCTCGCATCAGGTCTTCGAGCTGGAGCCGCTGACCCTGCTCTCGGCGCTCTCCTCCGTGACCTCGCATATCGGCCTCGTCTCGACGGCGTCGACCACCTACAACGAGCCCTATCACATCGCCCGCAAATGGGCCTCGCTCGATCATCTCAGCGGTGGGCGGGCAGGGTGGAACATCGTCACCTCCTGGTCGGAGATCGAGGCGCGCAACTTCAACCGCGAGAAGCACCTGGATTACGAGACCCGCTACGAACGCGCCGCCGAATTCGTCGAGGTGGTGAAGGGGCTGTGGGACAGTTGGGAGGAGGATGCGCCGCTCTTCGACAAGGCCTCGGGCATCATGTTCGACCAGGAGAAGATGCACACGCTGTTCCACAAGGGAAAGCATTTCCAGGTCGAGGGGCCGCTGACCATCAAGCGCACGCCGCAGGGCCGGCCCATCATGGTGCAGGCCGGTGCCGCCGAGCAGGGGCTGGAGATCGCGGCGAAGAGCGCCGATGTCGTCTATTCCTCGCATTTCGACATCGCCTCGGCGCAGGCCTATTACGCCAATCTGAAGGGCCGCCTGGCGAAGCATGGCCGCGCGCCGGACAGCCTGAAGATCATGCCCGGCGTCACCCATTTCATCGGCCGCACGCGGGCGGAGGCCCAGGCGAAATACGATGAGTTGAACGCGCTGGTCGCGCCGGAGCTGGGCCTGTCCTACGTCTACCAGACGCTGGGCGACCTGTCGGGCTTTCCGCTGGATGGGCCGGTGCCGGAGCCGACCGACCCGGTGATGAAAAGCTCGGCCGGCAAGATGCTGGCGCTGGCAAGACGGGACAATCTCACCATCCGGCAGCTCTATACCAGCATCGCGGCGGGGTTTGGCGTGCGCGTGGTCATCGGCACGCCGAAGGACATCGTCGACGACATGCAGGCCTGGGTGGAGGGCGGGGCGGCGGATGGCTTCAACCTCTGCCCGCCGGTGCTGCCGTTGGGGCTGAATGAATTCGTCGAGCTGGTGCTGCCGGAACTGCGCGCTCGAAACATGTTCCGCACGGAATATGCCGGGCCGACGCTGCGGGAGAATCTGGGGCTGGCCCTGCCGCGGCACCGCCATGCGGAAGCGACGGAGCGGGCAAACCCCTGACATTGCGTGTTGGCCGTGCGGCGGCAGCGGGCGCCAACCCCGTCAGTGGTTCCTGCGGCCCGCGCGCAGCAGGACCGCGCGTCACGCCGGGCTTCAAGCCGATGTCGGGCCCTGGTTCCGGGCCGGCCACCAGGCAGGCAGCGTCGTGGCATCGCGCTCGCCCCAGCCGGCCGCGGAGGCGCCGTCAAACACCTCCAGCGCCCGCGCCGCCACGGGCAGCGTGGCGCCGCGCGAGGCCGCTTCGTCGACCATCGTCCGCAGATCCTTGCGGATCAGGTCGATGTCGAAGGTGGGTGGTTGCGGGTTGCCGCCGGACAGCGCCAGCGCGATCGATGGGCCGCGGGTCTTCATCATCGCCGGCGCGCCGGAGGTGTCGGACAGCAATTCGATCAGCCAGGCCGGGTCGTGGCCGAGGTGCTGGCAAAGCGTCAGCGCCTCGCCCAGCGCCTGGTAATACACCAGCAGGGGCAGGTTGACCGCGAGCTTCAGCGCCGCCCCGCTGCCCACGGGGCCGGCATGCGCCACGCGGCGGCACAGCAGGTCGAGGACGGGGCGGACGCGTTCGAGATCCGCGGCCTCTCCGCCCGCCAGGCCGAGCAGCTTTCCCGCGCGGGCGGGGCCGGTCGTGCCGCCCACGGGGCATTCGACGTAATATCCGCCGGCGGCGCGCACCCGGGCCGCGAGCGCCACATGCACCTCGGGCCGCACCGTGCTCATCTCGATCACCGTGCGACCGGTGAGATCGGCGGAGAGAATCTCGGCATAGACCTGCTCGATGGCGGCGGCGTCGGACAGGATGGTGATGATGATATCGACCATGCCCGCGAGTGCCGCGGGGCTTGCGGCGGCCACCGCGCCGCGTGCGGTCGCGGCCTCGGTGCGGCCGGGGCTGCGGTTCCAGACGACGAGGGACCGGTTCTCATCCAGCAGCCGCTCGGCCATGGCCGCACCCATGCGGCCCAGGCCGGCAATTCCTATGCTTGACACGTCTGGGTCTCCGGTTCAGGTCCGCGACCAGGGTATCAGGATGTCCTGCGCTGACAAACCAGGCTGGGGGCAGGGGTAGGGCGGGATGAGCATGGAGCGGATTGTCGGCGTGATCGGCCTGGGGATCATGGGCGGCGCCATGGCGCGCAACCTCGTGGCCGCAGGCTGGCGCGTGCTGGGTTTCGACCCCGATGCCGGCCAGCGCGAAGCGGCTGCGGCGCATGGTGTCGAGGCGGTGGACAGTCTTTTGGCCGTGGCCGAGGTCGCGCCGGTGCTGATCACCAGCCTGCCCGGCCCCGCCGCCCTGATGGCGACCGCCCAGGCCCTGGCCGGCCTGCCGCCGCGCATCCTGGTCGAGACCAGCACGCTGACCCTGGAGGACAAGGACGCCGCCGCCGCCGTGCTGCGCGCGGCCGGTCACACGCCCCTGGACTGCCCGCTGAGCGGCACCGGGGCGCAGGCGGTGAACCGCGACCTCGTGGTCTATGCCAGCGGCGATTCGGCGGCCATCGCGGCGCTGCAGCCGCTGTTCCTCGATTTCGCCCGTGACGCGCCCGATGTGGGCGTCTTCGGCAATGGCAGCCGGATGAAGTTCGTGGCCAATCTGCTGGTCGCCATCCACAATGTGGCGGCGGCCGAGGCGATGGTGCTGGGCATGCGCGCGGGGCTGGATGCGGAGCAGCTCGTGCGCCTCGCCGGTGGCGGGGCAGGGGCGTCGCGGATGTTCACCATGCGCGCGCCGATGATGGCCGCGGGCATTTACGAACCGCCGACGATGCGCGTCTCCACCTGGCAGAAGGACATGGCCATCATCGCCGATTTCGCGGCCTCCGTCGGCGCGCCCACGCCGCTGCTCTCGGCCACGGCACCACTCTATGATCTGGCGATGGCGCAGGGGCGCGGCGGGCAGGACACCGCCGCGGTCTTCGCCGTGCTGGCCGGCATGGCCGACGCCGCGGATTGACAGGCGCGGCCCCAGGCCACGACATTCCGCGCCTATTCGCGGGACAGCAGAACGACCATGACCGAACCGACCAACCATTACGGCCTGACTGCCGCCCGCCAGCATGGCCGACCGGGGCGCGAGACCCGGCCCGGCAGCATCACCCTCGACATCCACAGCCACGTCTTCATCCCCGAGGCCGCGGCCTTCGCCGGCCCGCATGTGGATGTCAGCACCATCCCGCTGGCACGCTTCGCCACCGATGAGACCCGGGCGCTGAACCGCAAGCAGGATGCCGAGCGCACGCCGGTGGCCGGCACCATCGCGCTGCGCCTGGCCGAGATGGATGCGGCGGGCATCGACGTGCAGGCGGTGCAATGCGCGCCGCCGCAATGCTATGCCACCGTGCCGCTGGAGATCGCCGTGCCCGCCGCGCGCCTGGTCAATGACGGCATCGCAGCCTTCGTGGCGCAACGGCCGGACCGGCTGCTGGGCTTCGGCTCGGTGCCGATGCAGGACGGAAACGAGGCGGCGAAGGAGCTGGAGCGCTGCGTGCGGCAGCACGGCTTCAAGGGCGTGCAGATCCTCACCAACGTGGCGGGGCGCGAGCTCTCCGACCCTGCATTCGCGCCCTTCTGGGCGAAGGCGGAGGAGCTGGGCGTGCTGGTCATGCTGCACCCCGTGGGTTTTTCTGGCGGCGAGCGGTTCACCGGCTATTCCTTCAGCAACGTCATCGGCAATCCGCTCGACACCACGGTGGCGCTGCATCACCTCATCTTCGACGGCACGCTGGAGCGGTTCCCCGACCTGAAAATCCTGGCGGTGCATGGTGGCGGCTATCTCGGCGCCTATTCCGGCCGGATCGATCATGCCTGGGGGGCGCGGTCGGATTCACGCGGGAACCTGCCGAAGCCGCCGGGCGAATACCTGCGCCGCGTGTATTTCGACACTATTGTCTTCACTCCGCACCAGTTGGAATATCTGGTGAAGGTCTTTGGCGCGGAAAAAATCCTGATGGGCACGGACTTCCCCTACGACATGGCGGAGGCCGATCCGCTCGGCCATATCGCCTCGGTCGAGAGCTTCGATGCCGCGACCCGCGCGAAGCTGGCCGGCGGCAATGCGGCGGCGCTGCTGGGGCTCTGAGCCGCCTCAGCGCGCCTCGCGCCAGGGCGAGCGCCGCCACAGCGCCTCGAACCTGGCCTGGCGCTCGCGCAGCTCCTCGGCCCAGGCCTCGCCGGGGACAAAGCGCATCTCGGTGTATTGCTCCTCCATCGCGCGGATGAAGGCGGGGTCCTGCGCGACCGCGGCGGTGGCTTCGCGCAGCCGCGCCAGGATCTCGGGCGGCGTGCCGGCGGGGGCCATGATGCCGCGCTCCGACGACATGTCCACGTCGAAGCCGAGTTCCTTGTAGGTCGGCACCGCGCGCGCAAAGATCGAGCGGCGGTCGCCGGAATGGGCGAGCATGCGCATATTCTCCGGCGCGGCGGCGATCTCGCCCACATTGAGCCCGATGGTATCAACATGGCGCCCCAGCAGCGCGGTGCGGATTTGCGCGGAGCCGGGAAAATTCACGCTGGTCAGCCGGATCCCGGCGGCGATTTGCAGCAGCACGAGCTGCAGATGGTCATCCGTGCCGATGCCGGGCGAGCCGAAGGTCAGGTGTTCCGGCTGGCGCTTCGCCTGCTCGATCAGGTCGGCCAGGGTCCGGATCGGGCTCTGCTCATGCACCGCGAGGCAGGAGGGGTCAGAGACGATCAGCGCCACCGGTGCGAATTGCGCCGCCTGGTATTGCGCCGTGCGTTCGATCGGGATGGTCAGGAAGGCCGGCATGGTGGTGGCGATCAGCGTATGGCCGTCGGGCCGCGCGCGGGCGACGGCGGCGAAGGCGACCTCGCCACCCGCGCCGGCGCGGTTCTGCACCACCACCGAGCCACCGATCCGCGGCTCCAGGAAACGGGCGAAGGTGCGGGCCATGATGTCGGTGCCGCCGCCGGGGGTGAAGCCGACGACGATCTCGATCGGCCGTTCGGGGAAGCGCGGCTGGGCCAGGGCAGGCGCGGCCAGGGTGGCGCTCAGCAGCAGCGTGCGGCGGTGCATTCTCATTGTCTTCTCCCCAAACGGCTTTGGCCCGACGTTGCGGACCCCCGATGGGGTTCGTCAAGCCGCTATTGCGCCGCGGCGCGCCTGGCCGAGCCGGCAATGGCCTCTCTCACCCGCGGCATCACCTGCTCCGCCAGCAGGATCATCGAGCGCCGGCCCAGGTCACGGTCCACCCAATCCTTGCCGGCATAGAGCAGGGTCCCGAAATCGCCGACCTCCTCGCGGAACGCCAGCAACTGGTCCACCACGCTGTTGACCGAGCCCTGGATCACCAGCTTGTCGCAGACATGATCCAGCGTGATCTCCTCATCCGGCTGGTCGCGCCGGTCCTTGAAGAGTTCGGCCCGGCCATTGCGCTTCAGCTTGGTCAGCAGCGAGTTGTAGTAGTTGCGATAGGGGCTGTTCGCCGCCTGCGAATACTCCCGCGCGGTCCTGTCGTCATCGGCCACGAAGATGCTTTTCGCCACGCGCCAATTCGCAGGGTCGGCCGGGCGGCCGGCGCGCTCGCAGCCTTCCACGTATTTCGGCCAATGGCTGCGCACCCAGGCCGGCATCAGGAAGTTGGCGGAAATCGGCTCCCAGCCGCGCGCTGCCGCCTCGGTCACGCCCTTGGAGAAGGGGGCGACGGCGGTCACCACGATGGGGGGATGCGGGCGTTGCAGCGGCTTGAGGAAGATGCCCTGGCCGATTTCGGGGAAGAGGGTGCGCTCGGTGGTGATCTTCCAGAACTCGCCGTTGAGGTTGTAGGGCGGCTCTGATGTCCAGATCTCCAGCACCATGTTGATGGCCTCGAGGAACATGGCGTTGCGGTTGCGGTCCAGGTTGCCGAAGGCTTCGGCATCCGACAGCAAGCCGCCCGGGCTGATGCCGAAGATGAAGCGGCCATCGAGCATGTGATCGAGCATGGCGATCTGCGCCGCCACCGCCGCCGGGTGCGCATTGGGCATGTTCACCGTGCCGGTGCCAAGCTTGATCCGCCTGGTCTTCGACGCCAGCGAGGCCAGGAACATGGTGCAGGAGGTGATGTTCTCGGCCGCGTCCGTCACATGCTCGCCGCACAGCGCTTCGGAGTAACCCAACTCATCGGCCAGCACGAAGGCCTCGGTGTCCTCGGCCAGGCATTGCCGCCAATCCTTGCCGATGGGGTGGATCGGCATGGTGAAGAATCCGAGCTGCATGGTGGGCTCTCCAGTCATTGATTGGTCAGGCGTGAGCGCGATGATGCGGGCGCTCCGGCGGGCGGCGATGGCTTCCAGGACAGCGATACTGCATGGCTTTCCGGCCGGGTTGAAGGGATCGCCGGATGTGCTGGTGGTCCGCGCCGCCGATGGGGGCGATGTCTTCGCCATGCATCGCGCAGGGCGTTTTGGCGCCCAGGTCAGCGCGGTCCGCGAAGCGGTGATCGAGGCCCGTGCCGGAGCTGCCCCCCCCTACCGCTCGAAGCGCAGCCCCGCTTCCCGGACGATGCCGCGCCAGAAGGCGATGCCCTCGGCCACCGCCTTGCGCGCCTCCTCGGTCGAGCTGCCGACGGGGTCGATGGACAGCGCGCGCAGCCTTTCGCGCATGTCGGGCGCCTGATTGGCGCGCAGGATCTCCTCGTTCAGCCGCCGCACGATCGGCTCGGGTGTGGCCGCGGGGGCGATCAACCCGCTCCAGAGAACGAGGGTGAGGTCGGGGAAGCCCAGTTCCCGCATCGTCGGGATGTCGGGGAAGGCCGAGCTGCGCTCCGCCGAGGTGATCGCGAGCCCGCGGACGCGCCCGGCCTGCATCGCCGGCACCGCGGGACCGATATCGACCAGCGTCATGGTGACTTCGCGCGAGGCGACGGCGCTGACGCTCTCGACGCTGCTGCGATAGGCGACATAGGTGAAACGCGTGCCGGCGCGCAGGTTGAACAGCTCGGTCGCCATCTGGAAACCGGCGCTGCTCGTGCTGTAGTTGATCCGGTCGGGGTTGGCCCTCGCATGGGCGATCAGCTCGGGCACCGTGCGGAACGGCGTCTCCCCTGACACCACGAGGACGAGCGGGAAGGACGCGGCGATCGAGATCGGCACGAGGTCGCGCACGGGGTCGTAGGACAGGCGCTCATAGGTGACGCTGTTGAAGATCATCGGCCCGGTGGCACCCAGCAGCAGCGTGTAGCCATCGGGTGCCGCGCGCGCGACCAACTCGGTGCCGATGATCGCCTGGGCGCCCGGGCGGTTCTCGACGACGAAGGGCTGGCCCAGCCTTTCGCTCAACTTCTGGGCGTAAAGCCGCGCGAGGATGTCGTTGGCGCCCCCCGGCCCATAGGGCACGATGATGCGCACCGGCCGGTTCGGCCACTCGGCCGCCTGGCCTTGCGCGCCTGCCTCCCGCGCAAGGGCTGCGATGCCGATGCCCGGCCCCGCCTGCAGCAGGCCTCTTCTGTCGATCATGGGTGTCCCTTTTTCATCGGCCGTTCAATCGGCCGTCGCGCCGGAGATGCGGATCGGCTGGCTCGGAAAGCCCTGCGGCGTTGCGTGGCGGGAGCGGCCGGCCGAGGCGGCCCCCGCGAGGCCGGTCAGCACGCCGCGCCGTCCCCAGCCCGCCGCCGCGCGATCGGAGGGGCGTGGATGGCCAAACTGCCATGGGCTCAACGACACACGATGCCTCCCTGGAAAGCCTTTTGGGCGCGCTCTTCCGAGGTGCCGTTTCGGACCGATTGGCTCACAGGCGAAATCCTTTCGTCAATGGCAAACTTGCGGGGCGGTCATCCCCGCCTCAGCCCATGGCCGAGTGCCCGTGACGCGGCCTCGCCCGTCGCGCGCAGCGCGCGGGCGGTGGCGCCATCCGGGGCGATGTCGAGATGCCCGGCCACGCCCAGCGTCGTGATGGCCGCCGCAAGCTCCCCGGCCTCATCGAAGACTGGCACGGAGATGGCAGCGAAGCCGGCGTTCAGCATGCCATCGGAGACGGCCAGCCCGGCCTGCCGCACGGCCTCGATCTGCTCCGCCGGAATCTGCTGCGCGACCAGGCGCCCCGCCTCGGGCAGGAAGGTTGCGAAAATCCGACCCGACGCGGTGCGGGCCAGTGGCAGGGCGACACCGAGGCGGATGGCCAGCGACCCGCCGCGATGCCCATCGAGCCGCGAGATGATGACCGGCGTCTGCCCGGACCAGACCGAGAGATGCACCGATTCGCCCGTGCTGTCCCGGAACTGCCGCATCGCGGCCTGCGCCACCTCGCGCACATCCAGCCGCCGGAGTGCTGCCATTCCGAGCGAGAGCGCGCGCGGGCCGAGGTCGTAGCGACCGCCCTCGCCATCCTGTGTCACGAGGCCGACCAGGCGCAGACTGGCAAGATAGGCATGCGCCCGGCTGGGCGGCAGGCCGGCCGCGGCGGCCAATTCCTTCAGCGTGGTCGGGCCGCCGGCGCCCTCCAGCGCGGCCACGAGACGAAAGCCGATCACGACGGACTGGATCGAGCGCTGTTCCAGGGCGGTGTCCGCCGCCATGTCATCCTTCTGTGGCTGGGGGCGCTTCGCCATGGAAACCTGCCGTGAACGAGGGAGGGTTGTGAGCAAGCCGTGAAGCCGGGTCTGGCGCAAGTCCATGAATCGCCGGGCGGAAGCGCGGATGCCCCGCCGAAACGCGCTGCCCATCCGCGACCTGTCGCATGATGACGGGCTGTTCTTCGAATCGTTGCTGGCGCGGACCACCTCGGCTGGTCGCGCGACGCGCGGCGTTTCACTCGGCCGCGCGACGCGCGGAGCTTTACTTGGCCGCGCGACGCGCGGAGCTTTACTTGGCCGCGCGACGCGCGGCGGCCAACTCCAGCCCCTTCACCAGCCGATAGACCGTGCGGCAGGCCGGAACCGCCACGCCGAGCCGCGCGCCCTCACGCACCACGAAGCCGGTGAGTTCCTCGATCTCGGTCGGCCCGCCGCGGGCGATGTCCAGCGCCATGGAGCCGGCATGGCGCGACAGGGGCAAGGCGCCCGAGCGAACCAGATGCACGAAACCCATCGGGTCGAAGGCGAAATGCCCGCCCAGTGCCTCGACCACCGCGGTGCATTCCGCCGCCATCTCGTCGATCAACTCGCGCATCTCCGGCACGTCGTAGCGTGCGGCATTCACGCCCAGCAGCAGCGCGCCCACCGGGTTCATCACCGCGTTGAAGACGAATTTCGCCCAGACCGCGCCCATCGGGTCGGCGATCGCCTCGGCCGGCAGGCCTGCCGCGGCGAAGGCGTTTCGCAGCGGGTGCAGCGCCTCCAGCGGCCCACGCACCGGGCCGAACCACAGCTTCTGGCCATGGATCAGCCGCTCCACGCGGCCAGGGCCGAGGTAGCGCCCGGCATCCATCGTCACGCCGCGCGCGATCACCGGATTGGGCAGGGCTTCCAGCGCCTCGGCATTGCCCATGCCGTTTTGCAGGGTGAGCAGCACGGCACCCTCCAGCGCGGGGCCCAGGGCGGCCGCGGCCGCGGCCGTCGCGCCCGATTTCACCAGGAAGATCGCGGCGTCGAAGCGCTGCGCCACGAGGCTGGCGGCATCGTCGGTGACGGCAAAGCATGCGGTGACAGGCGCGCCCGCGCCGGTGACCTGCAACCCGTTCTCCACCATCGCCGCGACATGCGCGGAATTGGCATCGAACCCCGTCACCTCGGCCGCGCCGGAAAGCGCCGCCGCGACGATGCCGCCGATCGCGCCGCAGCCGATCACCAGGATGCGCATGCTACAGCGGCGCCACGCGGATGGTCAGCACCGCCGCCTGGCCGCCATCCACCGCCTCCAGGCAGCGGCGGATGGCGGGTTCCAGCTCCTCGGCCGCCACAGCCCGTTCGCCATATGCGCCGAAAGCGACCGCCACATCCTCGAAGCGCCGTCTCGCGTCGTTGCGCCGCCCATCCAGGCGGGACTGGAAATTGTCGCCCGCCTTGGCAGCACCTGCGGGATAGACCCGCAAGGTGGATTCCTTCACCGCCTGCCAGCCGCGATTGTCCAGCACCACGGTGAAGATCGGCAGCCCGTATTGCTGCGCCGTGGCATAGACGCTGTCGGGCGTCGAGAAATGGAAGGTGCCATCGCCGACCACCTGCACCACGCGCCGCCCCGGGCAGGCCAGCTTGGCGCCCAATGCCATCCCGCCGGAGAAACCCAGGCCACCCCCGGCCAGGCCGATATAGGAGCCGGGCACCGTGCGCGGCATCTGCGCCTGCACCACCGGTCCGTTGCGGATGGCCTCGTTCAGCAGAATGTCCTGCGCGCCGATCAGGCGGTTCAGCGTGGCCAATGCCCAGGCCGGGTTGAGCGCGTCGGGCGCGCCGGGCTGGGCGGCGGCGGCGGCCACCGCCTCCTCGCGCGCGCGCCGCGCCGGCGCCCAGGAGGCGATACGGGCCGCCGCGCGGGCGGAAAAAGCGGCATCGGCGCGGGCGCGGATGATCTCCAGCACCTGGGCCAGCAGCGTCGCGCCATCGCCCGCCACGCGCAGCCCGGCCGGAAAACTCCACATCGGCAGGTCACGCTTCAGCGGATCGACGTCGAGATGCAGCCAGACCGCATCGGGATTGGGCTTGGTCGTCAGCGGAATCCACGGCACGTCCACGTCCAGCAGCAATCCGCAATCCGTCTGCGCGGCCAGCGCGCGCGGGTCGAAACCGGCGAAGCAGGGGCTGTCATGCGGGATATTGAGATGGATGGGCGCGTGTTCCACGACCCGCATGCCGACCTCCCGCGCGAGCGCGTCCAGCAGCGGCACGGCTTCGGGGTTGCGGCCGAGATAGGCGGTGAAGGCCACCGGGTTCTCGGCCGCCATCAGGGCTTCGGCAATGCGCGTGGCGGTGGCCGGGTCGGTGCCGCGCGCCGGCAGGCCGGCATAGCGCCCCACCGGATAGGCGCGGACCTTCTCCTCGGCGATCTCCTCCGCCAGCACCTCGCGCGGCAGGGTCATGTAGACCGGCGCGCGCGGCTCGGCCTGCATGATGGCGTGGCCGCGGGCCACGGCCTCCTTCGCCACCACGCCGGAGGGCAGGCAGTATTCCCAATGGATATAGGGCCGCACCAGGCTGGCGATGTCATAGGGGTCTTGCACGAAATGCACGTAATTGTCCCGCCCGCCCGGCAATTCGCCGTGGCTGGTGAAGGGCGCGCGGCCGGCCATGAGAAACACCGGCAGCCGGGCGCGGAACAGGTTGTGCAGCGCCATGGCGGCATTGGCCGTGCCGGCATCGACATGCACGAGCACGGGCTGGCCGCGCCCGGTCATCGCGGCGAACCCACCGGCCATATGCACCGCCACATTCTCATGCGGGCACAGGATGATCGTGGGATGTGCCCGGCCTTCGGCATCCCAGCGCGCCAGTTCCTCGATGATCGGCGCATGGTCGGTGCCGAGGTTGCAGAAAATGTGCTCGACGCCCGCCTCGCACAGAGCTTCGAGCAGGTAATGCGCGGCACTGTATTGGGCCATTATGGTGTCCTCCCCTTCAAACCGGCACGTTTTCGACCTGGTAGCGGAACAGCCAGTCATAGCGCTCGCGCACCCGCTCCTCGGCCCACTCCCGGTCGATATAGGCCTGCGCGCCCGCCTCCTCGGCCAGGGTCGGATTGTGGAAGCGCTTCGCGTTCTCCGCCGAGGCCACGACCATCCGATTGGTGCGATCGCGCCTGGCTCGCTCATAGCGCAGCAGCGCCCCGGGGATGTCCCCGGCGGCGGTCTCCAGCGCGCGGCCAAGGATCAGCCCATCCTCCATCGCCTGGACCGCGCCCTGCGCCATCATCGGCAAGGTGGGGTGGCAGGCATCGCCCAGCAGCGTCACCCGCCCCCGTGTCCAGCTCTCCAGCGGCGGGCGCAGCATCAGCGCCCATTTGTAGGGGGTCGGGATCGCCTGGATCATCGCCTGGACGTCCGGGTGCCAACCCTGGAAGTCGGCCGCCAATTCGTCGGTCGTGCCGCGCTCGTTCCAGGATTCGACCTGCCAGTCCTGGCGCTCGACGATGCCGACGAAATTCATCAACTCGCCCCGGTGCAGGGGGTATTGCACGACGTGGCGGCCGGGACCGATCCAGTTCGTCGCGACCAGACCGCGCATATGGGCGGGCAGCGACGTCATGGGGATGACCCCGCGCCAGGCCATCATGCCGGAGAAGCGCGCCTGGTCTTCGCCGAACAGCCCGTGACGGATCGCGGACTGAATGCCATCCGCGCCGATCAGGGCATCACCTTCCACCGCCTGGCCATCTTCCAGATGCAGCACGGCGCGGCCCGGCTGCTGCGAAAAGCCCGCGACCCTGGCGCCGAGCCGGATCGCATCGGGCTTCACCCGCCGAACGCCCTCCACCAGGGCCGCATGCAGGTCCGGCCGGTAGACGGTGTAGTAGGGGAAGCCGTAGCGGGCCACGGATTCCGCCCCCAGGTCGAACAGCTTCCAGCTGCGCCCGGTGCTCCAGAGCCGTATCTCCTTGCCGCTGGCGTCGCAGGCCTCGCGCTGCACCGCCGCCGCGATGCCGAGCAGATGGAGAACCCGCGAGCCATTGGCGCTGATCTGCACGCCGGCGCCGACCTCGCGCAGCGCCGGTGCCTGCTCGAAGAGCTCGACATCGATGCCGCGCTGCAGCAGCGCCAGCGCCGCCGCCAGGCCGCCCAGGCCAGCTCCGGCGATCAGAACCTTCATTGCCGCCCCGGCACCCGCCATGGCTCTCCCCCCCAGGCCCGGCCCGAGAGGCTGGTTCAATCGCATTCGATATCGGCGAACAACTTTCGTCAATTCCGAACACGCCTGGAAGCGGATCGCTGCCCCGGCACCCGCACGGCCCGCGCAGACCCAGGGTTACCAAAGTGGCGGCAACCCCCATCCGCGGGATCGTGTCGGAGGGCGCGCCCCGTCAACGACCCTGAGATCGGCGCCACGCGCGCGCGAAGCCATCCCCTGGCTCCTCCGGGAAATGCCGCGGCCTTTGCCGCCTGGGCCTGCACGCCCTGCCACGGGCTCGCCGCCCGCGACCTCCATGGCCTGCTGGCGACACGCGCCTTCACCGCCTATCCTCCTCCGATCCCAGGGGGGCAAAAAAATGAAACCAAGAATCGCCATCGTCGGCGCAGGCGCGGTCGGCGGCTATGCCGGCTCCTACATGGCCGCGGCGGGGGAGGATGTGACCTTCATCGACCCATGGCCCGAGCATGTGCAGGCCATGCGGGCCAACGGCCTGCGGGTGACGCATCTGCGCGATGTGGCGGAATTCACCACCCCCGTCCGTGCCCTGCACATCACCGAATTGCAGAATGAGGCGAAGGGCCGGCCCTTCGACATCGCCTTCATCTGCATGAAATCCTACGACACAGAATGGGCCACGGTGATGATCCGGCAGTATCTCGCGCCGGGCGGCTTCTGCGTCTCGCTGCAGAATTGCATGAATGAGGAGACCATTGCCGGCGTCGTCGGCTGGGGGCGCGTGGTCGGCGCCATCGCCTCCTCCATCACGGTCGAGCTGATGGTGCCGGGCAACATCCACCGCAATTCCGGCAAGGGCGGCGCCGCCCACACCGTCTACCGCGTGGGTGAGCCGCATGGCCGACCGACCGACCGCGCCCGCGAGATCGTCCGTCTCTGCGCGCTCTCCGACAGTGCCACGCTCACCGAAAACCTCTGGGGGGAGCGCTGGTCGAAGCTGGTCACCAACGTCATGGGCAATGGCATGTCGGCCTGCACCGGCATGCTCAGCCGCGATGTGGTGGCCCATGACGCGTTGCGCGCCTTCACCGCGCGGCTGGGGGCCGAGGCCATCCGCACCGGCCAGGCGCTGGGCTACGCGCTGGAGGAGATCCTGCACATCGACCCCGAGGTGATCGCCCGCGCCGGCGAGGGCGACCCGCAGGCGCGCGCCGAATACGACCGCAAGCGCGTGGCCGAAGCCGCCCGCGGCGGCGCGCACCGGCCGTCGATGGGCCAGGATATGGTCAAGGGCCGCCGCACCGAGATCGAGTTCCTCAACGGCTTCGTGGCCGAGAAGGCAGCGCCGCTGGGCATCCCCACCCCGGCCAACACCGCGCTGACCGAGATCGTGAAGAAGGTGGAGCGCGGCGAGTTGCAGCCGGACCCCAGGCATATTCTGGAGCTGCGGTTGAATTAATAGGTGATATCTATCGATAAGATAGATTTGATCGGCTAACACCTATCGATCGATCGCGGATATTCCTTCTCTCACGGAAGGCCAGCCCGGCCCCACCCGAGAGAGAGAGAGAAAGGATTTCGCCATGCGCCACTTCACCATCCTGGCCGCCACCCTGGCCCTGACCGCCGGCATGGCGCTGAGCGCCGCCCCCGCCCAGGCCCGCGAAGTCCTGGCCTTCGGCCAGGGCTGGAACATGCCGCAGGACCTGGCCCGGATGGATGCGCCGGCCCGCCCGCTGGGCTTTACCGCGCCGCTGACCGTCAGCGACCAGCGCGCCCGCCGCGCCGCCATCCAGCGCAGCCAGGCCCGGCAATTCTCCGGCCTGGCGAACCGGCGCTGATCAGCGTGGACGGGCGACCTCTGTCCCGGTGGCCTGGGAGCCGACAACGGTCCAGGTCCCGGCCAGCTCGCCGGAGGGGCGGAGCTCATACATGCCCATTCCCGTCTGCTCGCCGAGCTGGAACACCACGGCCAGCGTCAGCCCGCTGACCATCCCCACACCCTCGATGCTGTTGGTGCCGACATTCCAGGTCAGCCGGAAGCTGGAAAGCCCGACCTGCTGCAAGGCCATGGTGCCGGTGTAGAGGCTGCCATCGGGGTTGGTGCCGGAGATGTCGTAGAGGCCACTGCGCTGCGCCATGGCGGGCAGGGCGAGGATCATGAGGACGGCAAGGGCGCGGACGAGTTTCATGGCGCGGGGTTTAGCCACAAGCGATGGCCCTGGCCAGGGTCCATTCAGCGCGTGATGCGCCGCTCCACCCGGGCGCGCATCTGCGCCGAGGCGCGCGGCGCCGGGCGGGCCACCACATCCTCAAGGAAGGCGCGAAGGTCGCGCTGCATCAGCGCGACCCGGGCATCGAGCTGGTCGAAGATCACCTCGCGCCGGTTGAGATCCTCGGCGTCGTAAATGCCGTCGGGGGAGATCAGCTGCATCAGCGTGGGGTCGTTGGGCTCCGACCCGAGAAGCTGGTTGGTCCGCCAATCGGCGAACATTTCATCGATGATATTGGCTTCGCCCGGCATCGGGCGCCGGGTGAGGTAGCGCCAGACGCGGGGCGGGAAGATCAGCGCGCGCTCCGGCTGGCGCGCCAGTTCCTCGATCATGTTCTGGCTCAGCCGAAGCTGGCCGGTAGGGCTGCCGAAGAGCAGCGAGCCCGCCACCAGACCCTCGGCCATGCCGCCCACGATTCCCACGACATCCGAGGCGCGGCCGAGCCCGGCCAGCGACAGCCCGCCCGTCGCCACCGCGGTCATGCTGCCCACCGCCACCGCAAGCATGCTGAGGTTGCGGTCCCGCCGCGCCTGGATGCGCTCGACATGCGAAAGCAGCTGGTCCGCCCGCTCACCCTCACAGTCGATGATGGCCAGCGTGGCCTGGACATCCAGCGTGGCCAGCAGCACCGTCTCGGTCAACCGCTGGCGGGACAGCAGGAAATCCACCGCCCCGTCCGGCCGCCGCTCGGCCTCGATCAGCCGCTCATAGGCGTCCAGCGCGCCGATCGTGTCGGCCATCACCGCGGTCTCGCGCTCGACGCCGCGGGCGACCAGCGCCTCGATCCGCGCCAGGTCGATCGCCGGCAGCACCCGCCAGCCCGTGCGCGGCTGGTTGCGCACCGAGCAGAGCGCATCCCCCACCACCGGCTGCGGCGCGCCGGCGCAACCGGCGAGGGCGAGCAGAAGAAGGCTAGACCGAAAAATACTTCGCCCTTGGGTGGTGCAGGACGATGGCGCTGGTGCTCTGTTCGGGGTGCAATTGCCATTCATCGCTGATGCTCACCCCAATCCGTTCGGCATCGAGCAGCCGCAGCAGCGGCTCCTGATCCTCGAGCTTGGGGCAGGCGGGGTAGCCGAAGGAATAACGCCCGCCGCGATAGCCCTGGCTGAGCATCTTCTCGATGTCGCGCTCGTCATCGGCCGCAAAACCCCACTCCGCCCGCACCCGCTTGTGGACATATTCCGCCATCGCCTCGGCCATCTCAACGGAGAGGCCGTGAAGATAGAGATAATCCTGGTAGCGGTTCTCCTCGAACCATTCGCGAGCGATGTCACTGGCCTTCTGGCCGACGGTGACGACCTGCAGCCCGATCACGTCGCGTTCGGCGTCGTCGATGTCGCGGACGAAATCGGCGATGCACTCGCCATCCTCCTTCGGCTGGCGCGGCATGTTGAAGCGGGTGACCTCGGTCACGCCGTCCTCAGCGAACAGGATCAGGTCATTGCCCTGTCCCGCGCATTTCCAGTAGCCGTAGATCGCCTGCGGCTTGAGGATCTTTTGTTCCTCCGTCAGCGTCAGCATGCGCTTGAGCACCGGGCGGAGTTCCTGCTTGGCCCAGCCCAGGAAATCCTCCAGCGAGCGGCCGGCTTTCCGGAAACCCCATTGGAACTGGTAGAGGCTGCGTTCGTTGATGAAGGGCACGAGCGCCTTGGGGGCGGTCTCCATGATCCTGGCGCCCCAGAAGGGCGGCACGGGCGGCGTGCTTTCGGCCGCGACGCGGCGGCGGCGGGTCTGGGCATAGGTGACATCGACGGGGGCGAAGCCGCGCGGGTCGGCCTGGCCCAGCACACGCTTCTCGTTCTTCGCCTTGCCCGAGCGCTTGGACTGCACGGCGCCGAGATAGCCGTCGAAATCATTGCCCATCACCTTATCCATCAGGTGCAGGCCGTCGAAGGCATCGCGCGCATAGACGACACGGCCCGAGGCATAGGCCTGGACGCAATCATCCTCGACATAGTTGCGGGTCAGCGCGGCGCCGCCTAGCAGCACGGGGATGTCCACGCCCTGGCGCGACATCTCCTCCAGATTCTCGCGCATCACCACGGTGCTCTTCACCAGCAACCCGGACATGCCGATGGCATGCGCCTTGTGCTCCTTCGCGGCATCGACGATCTGCTGCAACGGCACCTTGATGCCCAGGTTGACCACCTTGTAGCCGTTGTTGGTCAGGATGATGTCGACCAGGTTCTTGCCGATGTCATGCACATCGCCCTTCACCGTGCCCAGCACGATGGTGCCTTTCTCCTGGCCCTCGATCTTCTCCATGAAGGGTTCGAGATAGGCGACGGCGGCCTTCATCGTCTCAGCACTTTGGAGCACGAAGGGCAGCTGCATCTTGCCGGCGCCGAACAGTTCTCCGACAACCTTCATCCCGTCCAGCAGCACGTCGTTGATGATGGAGAGCGGCGTGTTGCCCTCGGCGATGCTGTCATCCAGCTCGTCCGTCAACCCCTTGCGGTCGCCATCGACAATGCGGTCCTTCAGGCGGCCATTGACCGTCTCGGCCTTGACCTTGGCCACGTTGTCGGCGGCCTTGCGGCCGGAGAACATCTCCAGCAGCTTTTGCAGCGGGTCGTAGCCCTCGCTGCGGCGGTCGTAGATCAGGTCTTCCATGACCTGCACTTCCTCGGGCGGGATGGCGTGCAGGGGCTTGATCTTGGAGACGTGGACGATGGCGCCGGTCATCCCCGCGCGCACGGCGTGGTCGAGGAACACGCTGTTCAGCACATGCCGCGCCGCCGCGTTCAGGCCGAAGGAAATATTCGACAGGCCGAGCATGATCTGGATGTCGGGAAATTCCTCCCGGATCATCTTGATCCCCTCCAGCGTCCATTGGCCGAGCTTGCGATCATCCTCATTGCCGGTGGCGATGGTGAAGGTCAGCGGGTCGATCATCAGATCGCTCTGCGGCAGGCCGTGCCTGGTGCAGGCGAAATCCACCAGGCGGCGGGCGATGCGCAGCTTGTCCTCCGCCGTCTTGGCCATGCCGACTTCGTCGATGGTCAGCGCGATGACGGCGGCGCCGAATTTCTTCGCCAGCTTCATGCGGTCCTCGGCGGCCTTCTCACCCTCCTCGAAATTGATCGAGTTGATGATGGGCTTCCCGCCATGCAGTTTCAGCGCGGCCTCGATCACCGGCGTCTCGGTGCTGTCGATCACCAGCGGCGCGTTCACCGAGGAGGTGAAGCGGGTGATAACCTCGCTCATCTCGAACATTTCGTCGCGGCCGACGAAGGCGGTGCAGATGTCGAGGCTGTTGGAGGCCTCGGCCACCTGCTCGCGGCCGATGGCGACGCAGCCATCCCAGTCCTGCTTCTCCTGCCGCTCGCGCCAGGCCTTGGAGCCATTGGCGTTGCAGCGCTCGCCGATCGAGAAATAGCTGTTCTCCTGCCGCAGCGACACGGCGCCGTAGAGCGAGGCAACCGAGGGCACCCAGTGATGCTTGCGGGCGACGGGGGCCGGGCGGTAGCCATTGCCGATGCGCCTGAGCATGGCGTCCTGCGCCGTGATGTGCCGGTTGTCGGTGCCGCAGCAGCCGCCGATGAGGTTCATGCCGAATTCACTGACAAAACGCTCCATCCACACCGCCATGTCGGCGGCGTCGAGCGGGTAATGGGTCTTGCCGTCCACCAGCTCGGGCAGGCCGGCATTGGGCTGCACGGAGATCAGGCCGGGCCAGTTCTGGCTGAGCCATCGGACGTGCTCCTGCATCTCCTGCGGGCCGGTGGCGCAGTTGAGGCCGAGCAGCGGCACGTCCAGCGCATGGATCACGGTGGCGGCGGCGGCGATGTCCGGCCCCACCAGCAGCGTGCCGGTGGTCTCCACCGTCACCTGCACGAAGATGGGGATGGTGCTGCGCGCCTCGCGGATCGCCGTTTTTGCGGCATTCACCGCGGCCTTGATGAACAGCGTGTCCTGGTTGGTTTCGGTCAGGATGGCGTCCACCCCGGCATTCACCAGGGCGCGGCATTGCTGGGTCAGCGCCTCCTCC
Source organism: Acetobacteraceae bacterium (assembly GCA_021732665.1). GTDB lineage: Bacteria > Pseudomonadota > Alphaproteobacteria > Acetobacterales > Acetobacteraceae > Rhodovarius. The sequence continues at coordinate 14,972 of JAKFUL010000010.1, read as the reverse complement.
AGCTCGTCATACTTGATGTGGCCCAGCGAAGGCAGCTTGGTGCCCGGGCCGATATCGCCGATGACGTAGCGGTGGCGGCCGTCGGAAAAGCTCTCGGCCGCCTCGCGCGCCAGTTCCACGGCGCGGCGGTTGATCTCGTCGGTCTTCGCGGTGAGGTCGAATTCGCCCAGCGTGATGGGCGAACCCCCAAAAGTGTTGGTCAGCACCATGTCGGCGCCGGCCTCGTAATAGCCGCGGTGGATTTCGCGGACGAGGTCGGGGCGGGAGAGGTTCAGGATCTCGGTGCAGTTCTCATTGTCCCAGTAATCCTTCTCGACATCGAGATTGGCGGCCTGGACGCGGCTGCCCATGCCGCCATCGCAGAGCAGGACCTGGGCGGCGAGGGCTTCGAGGAGGTGCGGTCTGGACATGGCTTACAATTCCAAAGCGGGTTCTGGTGAGCGGGCGGTGGCGGGCAGGCGCTGGGCGGACCACAGGCGCACCGCCATGGCGCCGGGGATTTCTCTGGTCTGGCGCAGCGCGCAACCGGCGCCATCCAACCACTGGCTGATCAACGCATCGTCAAAGCCGGGCCAGCGATGGGCGTGATGCGCCATGACATCGGCGCGCTCATGCGGCGCCAGATCCACCACCAGCAGCGTGCCATGGGGGCGCAGCACGCGGGCGGCCTCGGCCAGGGCGGCGGCGGGGTCCTCGGCGTAGTGCAGCACCATTTGCAGGGTGGCGACGTCCTGGCTGGCATCGGCCAGGGGCAGGCGGTACATGTCGGCCTGGCGCACGGCGCAATGGCCGGCGATGCCGCGTTCGGTCAGGCGCGCGCGGGCGAGCGCCAGCATTTCGCGGCTGGCGTCCAGGCCGGTGGCGTGGCCGGTGCGCTCCGCCAGCAATTCCAGCAACCCGCCGGTGCCGGTGCCGATGTCGACCAGCCGCCCTATGCGCTCGGGCAGGGCCTCGGCGATCGCCTCTTCGATGGCGCGGGCGGGCAGGTCGAGGGCGCGCAACTCATCCCAGTCGGCGCCATCGCGGCGAAAAGCCTCGGAGGCGGCGCGGGCGCGCTCGGCGGCGATTCGCGCGGCCTGGCGGCGGTCGGCCACCAGTTGGGGTTCTTCCTCCGGCAGGCGGGCGAGCAACTGGCGGACCAGGGTGGCGCCGGCCGGGACCTGGAAATAGGCGTTGGCGCCTTCTGGGATACGTTCCAGCAGCCCCGCCTCCACCAGAAGCTTCAAATGCCTGGACAGCCGGGGCTGGGATTGCCCGAGCACATCGCATAGATCGGTCACGCACAGCGCCCCCCGGGCGCAAAGCGCCAAAAGCCGCAGCCTTGTCGGCTCGGCCGCGGCGCGCAATTGGGCGAGGAGGTGATCCATGGGCTGGATATCACATAAACATATCCTTATGTCTATAGGATGAGTTGGAAGATCGACGCCCGTATCCCCGTGACCATCGTGGAGGAGCCGCCCGTGCTGGCAGGCCCCGTCGCCCTGCTGGCCGAGGAGGCGCTGCCCGAGGGCGTGGGGCCGCCCACGCTTTGCGCGATTTTCCGCGCCGATGAGCGGCAGGCGCACCCCGACGGCTGCGCCTGCTGCAATGGGCTGGGGGCCGCGGCCGGGGCGCTGGCGGCGCTGTTCCGGCAGCGGGCGGTGGGGGGTGTGTGGTTTTCCTCGGTGGTGGCGCTGGTGCGCACGCCGGCGGGGCGGGCGGAGCTGGAGGAGGCGTTGAGCCGCGATATCCTGACCATTGCCCGGTATCGCCTGGCATGAGCCACGCGAAGGAGGTCGCCCGCTATTACCGCTGGCTGGACCGGCTGGAATGGATGCGGGTCATGCGTGGCGAGACGGGGAATGAGGCCCAGCCGGTGCATCGGCCGCTGCGTGATCCGGCCGGTGGGGCTTCCGGGCCGATGGTGGTGCATGGGCTGATGTTGCAGGGGCTTTCCCTGCCGCCGGCGCCGCGGGTGCTGGATGCGGGCTGCGGCTATGGCGCGAGCATGCTGGACATGGCGCCGGGGGTGGGCGGGGAGTGGCTGGGGATTTCGCTGAGCGAGGTGCAGGTGCGGCGCGGCAATGCGGCGGCGGCGGGGCAGGGGCTGGGCGAGCGGGTGCGGCTGCGGGTCGGCAGTTACGACGCGCCGGTGGAGGGCGCTTTCGACTGGATTTTCGGCATCGAAAGCCTGATCCATTCGCCCGACCCGATGGCGACGGTGCGGAATTTGTCCGCGGCCCTGGCGCCCGGTGGCGCGCTGATGGTGGTGGATGACATGCCGGAGGAAGGGCTTTTGCCCGACCAGGCGGCACGCGTGGAATTGTTCAAGCGCTGCTGGCGCTGCCCGGTGGCGCCGACACGGGTGGGCTGGTTGCGGGGTTTTGCCGCCGCCGGGCTGGAATTCTCGCATGAGGCCGATTTCACCCCGCTGACCTTGCCGCGCCCGGCGGCGGAGCTCGCGCCACGCATCGCCGCGCGGGCGCGGGAGGCGCGTTGGAAGCGGCTGCTGGGCCTGGGCTATCGCAGCGAGGCGGATCTGGGGGGGATGGTGCTGGAGACGCTGCTGGGGGAGGGGGTCATTCGGTATCGCATGCTGGTGGCGCGGCGTTTGGCTTGACTTTTCCGGACTAAAATCCTATGACGAGCCTTTGTGAAAGGCCCGCCATGCCCCACCCAGCCCCACCCCGGACCGGCGAAAGGATGTTCCGCCGGGGGGGGGCGGGGTATTTGTCCGGAACCGGCGCAAAGCGTGCGGGCGGAGCGAAAGCCTATTTGTCCGGAACCGGCGAGAAACCGTCAGAACCGCAACCGGCCCACGAAAAACCCATCCATCCCGCCCCACTCGCCCCACAGGTCGGGCCGGGTGCGCAGGGCGCCCTGGGGGGTGATGGCAGCTTCCAGCCCCGGCACCTCCTGCGGTTGGATGGGATCCAGGCCACTGGGAAAATGCGCCTCGCCTTCCTCGCCCTGCAGCGAGCAGGTGGCGAAGACCAGGCGCCCCCCGGGCTTCACCCAGGCGCGGGCGGCGGCCAGCAACGCGCGCTGCTGCTCGGCCTGGCGTTCCACATCATGCAACTTCTTCAGATGCACCACATCGGGGTGGCGGCGGATGGTGCCGGTGGCGGTGCAGGGGGCGTCGAGCAGCACGGCGTCGAATTGCGTGCCGGGATTCCAGGCCAGGGCATCGGCCAGCACGATATCGGCGGGCAGGTTCAGGCGGGTGAGGTTTTCGCGCAGGCGTTCGGCACGCTTGCGCTCCCGCTCCACCGCCACCACCCGGGCGCCGGCGGCGGCCAGTTGCGCGGTCTTGCCGCCCGGGGCGGCGCAGAGGTCGAGGATGTGCTCGCCGCGGCGGGGCGCCAGGATGCGGACGGGCAGGGCGGCGGCTGCGTCCTGCGCCCAGAATTTGCCCTCCGCGAAACCTGGGATCTCAGTGATGCGGGTTCCGGCGGGAAGGCGTGCCGTGCCGTTGGGCAGCATGGTGGCGCCTTCGATGGCGAAACCTGGCATCAGCGAGAGGTCGAGCGGCGCCTCATGGCCATGCGCCTCGGCAATCGCGCGCACGGCGGCGCCATGGGTGGCGTGCCAGGCGGACCAGAGCCAGGAGGGGGTGTCGAGGCGGGGCGCGTCGAGGCCCTCCAGCGCCGCCACACCGGCTTCGGAGACGCGGCGCAGCACGGCGTTGACCAGGCCGGCGAAGGGTTTTGGCACCAGCGCCACGCAGTCGCTGACGGCTGCGTGGGGCGGGGTGCCGAGAAGCAGGAGTTCGGCGGCGCCGATGCGCAGCGCGTGGCGCACCTCGGGTGGCGGCTCGCGCTTCAGCCAGGGTTCCAGGGCGGCGTCCAGGCTGCCCATGCGGCGCATGACCGTGGCGGCGATGCGGTGGCCGGCGGCGCGGTCACGGGGCGCTACTGCGGGGGGGAGGGCATCCAGCGCCTCCTCCAGCGGGCGGCGGGCGAGCAGGACGGCGTTGAGCAGGGCAAGCGCTGTGGTGCGGGTGGGGGAGGCCATGGCGCTGTATGGAGGTTTTGCCGTGCCCCGCAAACCAGTGCTGGAAAGAGGCATCGTTCGATGCTAAAATCGAGCCTTAAGGACTGAGGCTCCCATGCGCACGACCATGGCCCTGGACGACGAATTGCTCATCAAGGCCCAGGATTTCACCGGCCTCACCGAAAAAACCGCCCTGGTGCGGGAGGCGCTGAAGGCGCTGATCGAGCGTGAGGCCGCCCGTCGCCTGGCCCGCCTCGGCGGCAGCGAGCCCGGGCTGGAGGCGCCGCCGCGCCGGTGATCCTGGTCGATACCGCGATCTGGGTCGATCATCTGCGGGCGGGAGAGCCGGCGCTGGCGGTGCTGCTGGAGACCGGGCGGGTGCTGGCGCATCCCTTCGTGATCGGCGAGCTGGCCTTGGGGAATTTGCGGCAGCGGGAGGTGATCCTTTCCGCCCTGCACGATATTCCCCGCGCGGTGGTGGCGACGGAGGCCGAGGCGCTGGCGTTGATCGCCTTGCATGGCCTGGCGGGCAGCGGGATCGGCTATGTGGACGCGCATCTGCTGGCGGCGGCGCGGCTGACCCAGGGGGCCAGGCTCTGGACCCGCGACCGGAGGCTGGCGGATATCGCGGCGCGGCTGGGCGTCGCACATCCGGGCCAGCCCTTCGCTTCCCGCGGGGCGTAAAGCCCGCTACCACCCCGGGCATGCCCGACACCGCCATCGCCCGCGCCGAGGCCCTGGTCACCACGCGCCCGCGCCTGGCGCTGGTGTTGCTCTGCCTGTGCCTCTACCTCCCTGGTTTCTTCACCACCCCGGCGCTGGACCGCGACGAGGCGCGCTTCGCCCAGGCCAGCCGGCAGATGGTGGAGAGCGGCGACTACGTGAACATCCGCGTGGGCCAGGAGGAGCGCAACAAGAAGCCGGTGGGCATCCATTGGGCGCAAATCGCCGTGGTGCATGCGCTGGAGGCGGTGGGCGTGCCGGCGCGCAGCCAGATCTGGGCCTATCGCGTGCCTTCCATGCTGGGCGCGATATTGGCGGTGCTGGCGACATTCGAATTCGGCCGAGCGCTGGTCGGCCGGCGGGCGGCGCTGCTGGCCGGTGCCATGCTGGCGGCCTGCATGGTGCTGGTGGTGGAAACCCATATCGCCAAGACGGATGCGGCGCTGCTGGCGACGGTGGCGGCGGCCATGGGGATCTTCGGCCAGGCCTATCTGCGGCCCGGGGCGTTCACGGCACGGCAGGCGGCGACGTTCTGGGGCATCCTCGGCATCTCGGTGCTGCTGAAGGGGCCGGTGGGGCCGATGGTGCCGCTGCTGACCGGGATCACGCTGGCGATCATGGATCGCGGCGCGCCGTGGTTCCGGCCGCTGCGCCTGCATTGGGGTGTGCCGCTGATGCTGGCCATCGCCGCGCCCTGGATGATCGCCATCGGCATCGCGACCGAGGGGCGGTTCTTCGCCCAGGCGCTGGGCGACGACATGATCGCCAAGGTCGGCAGTGGCGAGGAAAAGCATTGGGGGCCGCCGGGCTTCTACATCATCGTGTTCTTCATCGCCGCCTTCCCCTCGGCCTGGATGGTGGTGCCGGCGCTGCGCCAGGCCTGGGCGCAGCGCACCCTGCCCACCACCCGCTTCCTGCTGGCCTGGCTGGTGCCGACCTGGCTGGTCTTCGAGGCTGTCGCGACCAAGCTGCCGCATTACACCCTGCCGACCTACCCCGCGGTGATGCTGCTGATCGCGATCTGGGCGCTGGACCCGCTGCGGGTGACGCCGGGGCGCTGGCTGCTGCTGGCGATGCGGTGGGGCTTCTGGGCGGTGGCGGCGGGGATGGGGGCGCTGGCGGTGGTGGCCCCCCGGCTCCTGTCGGGGCAGACGCCCTGGGCCGCCTGGCTGGTCTTGCCGCTGGCGCTGCTGCTGGTGTGGGTGGCAACCCGGGCCGCGGCACTTGGGCATTGGGCGCGGGCGGCGGCGCTGGGGGTGATGCTTTCGGTGCCGGTCTATGGCGCCATCCTGGAAGGTGTGTTGCCGCGGATCGAGGCGATGTGGATCGCGCCGCGGCTACAGGCGGCGCTGGCCCAGGCGGCGCCGGGGCTGCCGGCGGAGCGGTTCGGCATCGCTGGCCATGCTGAGCCCTCGACATTGTTCGCCGTCGGCGGCGGCCTGCGGCTGCTGCCCGGCGGCCCGGCGGCGGCGCAATTCCTTTCCGAGGAACCGGGACGGGTGGTGGCGGTGGGCAACCGGCAGGAGGCGGCTTTCCAGGCGGAACTCGCCAGGCTCGGGCTGCGGGTGCAAGAGATCGCCACAGTCTCGGGCTACAACTATTCCCGCGGGCGGCACATCACGCTGCTGCTGTACAGGAGCGTGCCATGATGGATTGGGTGACCAGCACGGTGGCTTCCGCCGGCTATGTCGGCGTGTTCCTGCTGATGCTGGCGGAGAACCTGTTTCCGCCGATCCCATCGGAGTTGATCATGCCGCTGGCGGGGTTTTCCGCGGCGCGGGGTGACCTTTCGCTGGCTGGGGTGGTGGTGGCCGGAGTGGCCGGGACGCTGGCGGGAAACGTGTTCTGGTTCGAACTTGCGCGGGCCTTCGGCGCGGCGCGCACGAAACGGCTCTGCGCCCGCTTTGGCGGCTGGCTGGGCATCACCGAGGAGGATCTGGAGAAGGCGCAGGGAACGCTGCGCCGGCATGGGCCGTGGTCGGTGTTCCTGGGGCGGATGATGCCGGGGATTCGCACCGTGATCTCGATTCCGGCCGGGCTGATCGAGATGCCGCGTCTGGTGTTCTATGGGCTGACGACGCTGGGGAGCACGCTGTGGGTGGGTGGGCTGGCGGTGTTGGGCTTCGTGCTGGAGGACCGATTTGCGGTGGTTGAGACCTATATCGAGCCGTTCAGCAAGGTGTTCCTGGTGCTGTTCGTTCTGGCGTTCCTGTGGCCGGTGGTGCGGGTTTGGATGCGGCGGTACCGGGCCTGATTGCGCTGTGCGCGCGGCTTGGCTAAAGCATGGGGCGACCGGAGAGGTGGCGGAGTGGTCGATCGCGTCGGTCTCGAAAACCGAAGTACTCGCAAGGGTACCGTGGGTTCGAATCCCACCCTCTCCGCCAGTTACCCCATTTCCACCCCATCCATCTAGCGTCAACGCCGCGTATGCGCGCCCAATCGGCTGCGCAAAAGGCTGCATAACTAGCTGAAAACAGGGCTATTTATTGGGCTGCGCAGCGCGACGGCCTGCGTCCGCGTGTCCATTGCACGTCAAGCTTGCGGACCCCGCACCAAATTTCCTATTAGGGGACGCATTCGGGGATCGAATCGGCCGCTCCCTATGGCGAAGGATCGGGAGACATGCCGCGGATCGCCAAGGGACTGACGGCGGTTGCCGTCCAGAACGCCAAGCCGGGACCGGGAGGCAAGCCGAAGCGGTATGGCGCGGGTGCCAACCTCTACCTTTTGGTGCGCCCCGCCGTGGTGCGAGACGATGACGCATCCGGCGAGGGCGAGCCGCAGCCGGCTGGCGGCCGTGCCGCGAAAGCGCCGCCCTTGGTGAAGTTCTGGCTGTTCCGATACACGATGCCAGGGAAGAAGCTCCGCGAGATGGGTCTAGGCTCGGCTCCCGGTTCCGTGTCGGGCGCGCCGCTGTCCCTCGCCGAAGCCCGCGAGAAGGCGGCTTCCCTGCTTCGCCTGGTCCGCGAAGGCATAGACCCCTTGGAGGATCGCGACGCGCGGGAGAAGGCGAAGGCGGCCGAAGCCGAGCGCGCGAAGCTGCGCGCCGTCACCTTCAAGCAAGCCGCCGAAGAGTTCCTTGCAAACAAGGTGGACGGCCGCGCCGGTGCGAACGAGAAGCACCTTGCCCAATGGCGCATGACGCTCACCACCTACGCCACCCCGCACTTCGGCGAAGTGTCGGTTGCCGATGTGGACACGTCGCACGTGCTGGCCGCGCTGCGCCCGATTTGGGCCAGTAAGGCGGAAACCGCGAGCCGGCTGCGCGGTCGCATTGAAGCCGTGTTGGACTACGCCACGGTGCACAAGTGGCGCGAGGGTCCGAACCCGGCCCGATGGAAGGGACACCTCGCCCTGACGTTGAAGGCGCGCGGCGAGGTGAAGAAGGTTGAGCATCACGCCGCCGTTGACTGGCGAAAACTGCCCGAGTTCATGGCGGCGCTGCGCAAGCGCGAAGGCACGTCCGCACGCGCCTTGGAGTTCGCCATTCTCTGCGCGTCGCGCAGTAGCGAGGTGCGCCTTGCCACGTGGCGGGAGGTGGACCTTGACGCGGCCGTGTGGACGATCCCGGCCGCGCGCATGAAAGGGAAGCGCGAACACCGCGTGCCGCTGGCACCGGCCGCAGTCGCATTGCTGCGCGCAATGACGCCGAAGGACGGCAAGCCCGAGCCTGACGCGCTGATCTTCGAGGGCATGCGGAAGGGCACGCCGCTGTCTGACATGTCCCTCACGGCCGTTCTGCGGAAGATGGATTGGCGCGACGCGAAGGGCGAGGTGGTGACAGCGCACGGCACGGCGCGCAGCAGCTTCCGGGACTATGCCGGCGAGGCGACCTCGCATCCCGTGCACGTCGCAGAGATGGCGCTTGCGCACGTGGTCGCCGACAAGACGGAAGCAGCCTACGCGCGCGGCGACCTCTTCGAGAAGCGCCGGGCGTTGATGGCGGATTGGACGGCCTACTGCACCAAGGAACCGGCCGCGGTGCATCGCTTGCATGCCGACGCGGGCGAGGCTGCGGCGCGCCCGTAATCGAGGTGGCGCACTCGCGCGCGGCGCGGCGAACTGGCGCGCTCGCAGGCGCGTCAGCAGAGCTATAAAGAAGGCTATTGGATTTGAAACAATTCGTGATAATGGCCACGCGATGTGTTGCATGGTCGCTGCGGTTTCTTGTATTTGAACAACTTGGGTAGGCTACAAAAGAGGCTAATATTTCCGTTGCGCGTAACCAATCAAAACGAGTAGTTGAACCGCAAGTGTAGGCGAGGTTTTTCTGTCTATCAGCGCAGAGCGGGAGATAACCACCCGCAAGCCGAGACAGGAGACGCACCAATGCCGAACCCGCCCAATCCGCCCATGCCGAAGCTGACGCTGGCGAACCCCTATGTCGGCCGGTTCCTGCCGTTGCCGAAGAACGCGGAGCGATGCCCCGTCACGAACCTGTGCCGGGCCAGCCTCTACAACTACGCGGCGCGCGGCCATCTCCGCTTGGTGAAGATCGGCTCGCGTGTGCTGCTGGACGCCGAGCATGCGTGGAACTGGTTGTCTTCGCAGCCGTCACTTGAGGTGAAGCGCAACCTCCCCGACACGCACGCTCGCACGCTCGGCGACAAGCCGAAGCGCGCCAGCCGCGCCGCGTAGCAATCCGCCGCCTCGCCATCGCAGCCAGCCGGCGGCGCGCGCAGTCTCGAACCCGGAACCCGAGATGCAGCGTGCATAGCCGACGCCGCGACGGCGGATGCTGGCCTATCCACAAGGGCACGGTGATGCACAACGACAAGATGGCGGCTGCCCTGGAATGGGCGGAACGCGGGTTCCGAGTTTTCCCTTTGCCGCCGAATGGCCGCGTCCCGTCGTCGGATTGGGTGGGGTGGCCGGAGCACGCCACCACGGAACCGGAGAAGATCAAAGCGTGGTGGGAAGGCACTGACCAAAACATTGGTGTGTGTGCAACCGGCTTGCTGATCGTCGATATCGACGTGAAGAAAGGGCGTGCCGGGCCTGCGTCTTGGGAAGCACTCGGCGGCGGTCCCGAAACGCTCACAGTGCGCACGCCATCGGGCGGCCTGCATCTCTACTATTGGGGCGCGGACGTGGCGCTTTCTGCCGGCGCGCTCGGCGAGGGCTTGGATATCCGGTCACACAATAGCTACGTCATCGCGCCTGGCAGCGTGATTGATGGTGTGCCGTATGAGGTGGTGCACGACGTGCCGATGCAGCGCGCGCCGCAACACATCGTCGCCCGCTGCCAACCGCCCGGTGTGCGCGCCGAGAATGCCGCCGTGCCGCTCGCGGACCTGGACACACCAGCGGCCGTCCAAGCCGCTGTTGAGCGCGTTGCGTGCGCTCCGGCCGCGATGCAGGGCGAGCAATCCGAAGCGGCCTATAAGCTGGCGTGCGCCGTGCGCGATCACGGTATCAGCGAAGCCTTGTGCAACACGATCATGGCGCCGTGGGGTGCGCGGTGCGCGCCGCCTGTCATCGGCGACGATCTTCGGGGCAGGATCGCGAACGCCTACGCCTACGCGCAGAACGCAGCCGGGGCAAAGCATCCTGAGATGCTGTTTGGCACGGTGAACCTTGAGCCGCCGCCGTCGCCGCAGGAAGTCCAGACATCGCAGGCGGCGCGATCCGGTCTTCGGCTTCTGACGATGGACGAATGCGCATCCACGGCGCCGCGCGGCTACGTCATCAAGAACATGATCGCGCCGGGGCAACTCGGCTGCATCTTCGGCCAGCCCGGCGCGGGCAAGTCGGTTCTGGCGCCGCACCTCGCCTATGCCGTCGCACAGGGGAGGCACGTGTTCCGCCAGCGAACCACGAAGGGCGCGGTGTTCTACGTGTGCGCCGAAGACGAAGCCGGCATGCGGGAGCGCGTTGCCGCGCTGCGCGAGAGCCACGGCGCAGCGCCGGGCTTCCATCTGGTTGCGGGTGTCTCGGCGCTGGTCACGGGTGGCGATGCGGTCGCGCCAGACCTCGCGCGGCTGTTGCAACTTGTGGAAGAGCATCGGCCGTCGCTTGTCGTGGTGGACACGCTGGCCGCGTCCATCTCCGGCTTAGACGAAAACAGCAGCGAAGGCATGTCGAAGGTGGTCCATGCCATGCGCGCGGTGCGGCAACTTGGTCCCGCCGTCATCCTGGTTCACCACTCGCCCAAGAGCGGCGACACACCCCGCGGCCATAGCGTGCTCAATGGCGACCTGGACGTGAGCATGATCGTTGAGCCGGACGCGACGGCAGAGGGCGTGATCCGCGGCGAGTTGAAGAAGAACCGCAACGGCCCGTGCACCCTGGACCTGGCATTCCGCATAGACAGCGCAGCGCGCGGCACGGATCAGGATGGCGACCCGATCACCGCGCCCGTGTGCCTGGAACGCACGGCGGCGGAGGTGCGCGAGGATCGGGCCGCGAAGCTGACTGCCGCGGAAGGCCGGGCCGAAGCGATCCTTGCGGGGATGGCGCTGGAACGGAAGCCGGCGAACGCAGCACCATTCGCGCCGCCACCACCCGTGCCAATCGGCGAATGGGAAGACCGCTGTATAGAGCTTGGCGTCTTGTCCAGCGCGAAGCGGGTGCCGGATCGCCGCAGGATGTTCAACCAAGCACGTGACGGATTGCACAAGAAGGTCCGCATCCGCATTGAGCACGGGTGCGTCGCGTATCTTGGGCGAGGTTTCGAGGAAGGCGCCGCGCGTCTTGCTGGACGCGCGCAGTTCGGCCCGGTGAGCCTGCCGCAGAACGGAACCGCTCCCGCCGTGGCCGCTGTCGAACTGGCGACGGCATAGGGAGCGGACGCGGCCTTGGTGTGGCGCGTGTGCGCCATGCCGGTGGGCACACCACCACCACCACCACCACCACCACGGCACGCGCATCGCTCGGATTGCTCGCATCCGCCATGCACGCATTGGGCTTGGCGCCCTGTCTCAACCCGAGACGCTTGGAACCTCGTCCATATGTTGTGCGCCAGAGGCGGTGCGGGCGTGTGTGAGTGTGAGCAACCCAAGGGTTTGCTCACACTCACCACACCGCGCTCCCGGTGAGCACTGTGAGTGCTCACACCATGCTCACACTCACTCACAGTGCTCACAGGCCGGTTCGGCAGAATGGCAAAGCGATAAAGGCGCAGAACGGCGCAACGAAAATTCTTGGAATGGATATGAATTGCATAGTGAACAAAATTGACGGGCGCGGAGAATACACATCGTTATACAGCATTGAACACTATTAGGTCTTGTTGTCGGTTTTACCTGTTTTTTCTTGAATAATGCTTCTTGGCGCCGCGTTTCTGGCTTGCCATTAGCGCCAGAATATTCCCATATTTCGCTTCATGAGCCTCTTGCACCCACAACCCCTAGTGGCCCGAACCCCGGCGGCTTCGTTGCCCCGCGGCGACCGGCCCTCGCTGTTGTTTGGCCCGGCGCTGCCCCGGCGGCGCTCTTTGTTGCTGCCCGAACGCGGGCCGCGCGGGAGGTGCCGCCATGTGGTTGCCAGGGAAGCGGCCGTGGCCCGCTACCTGGACAGCCTGCCGCCCGGCGCCGCGGTGACGGTGTGCCAGGTTCTCCGCGAGGTGCCCGGCCTTCGATTGCTGCCATCCCAATCCGGCACCATCGCCGCGACGCTGCGCGCGCTAGGGTGGCGGGCTGGCAATGGCTTCGCCGAGTTCGTGCGGGAGGGCGAGGCGCCAGCCACGCGCCGGGCCTCGAACCTACATCCCGATATTGCACGTCGCCTGCCTGCCATTCGTGCCTTCGTCGCGGATCGCGGCCGAAGCTGCGCACCCGAGCTACCAGCCGGAGACATACGAAGCGGCGGAAACCACGCTCCGCCGAGAGTGGAAGGGCGAGTATGACACCCGGCTCAATCGCGCCCGCACTCTCATGCGCGACATGGCGCGGAAGCACCCCGCCGTTGCGGCAGAGGTGCGGAAGCTCGGCCTGGACAACTCGGCACGCTTCATCGCCGCAGTCGAAAAGGCTGCGCGTCGGCGCGGCCGTTGAACGTCAACCCACACCGTAGGAGATGAACCAATGATCCTTGACCGCAGCGTGTCCTTCGATGGACCCGGCTTCGTCGCCATCACCACCACTCGGGACAGCACGGACATCCTCGATTTGGGGTTGAACCGTGACGCCAGCATCGGCACGGCTATCCGGTTGCTGGTCCTGTCCAACCGCGCCTTCGCTGGCGGCACGTCCGTCACCATCGCCTTGCAGGGCGCGCCCGACAACGGGAGCGGCGGGGAAGGCGCTTACATCACCTGCGCGCAGACGCCAGCCATCACCGCGGCGCAGTTGAACGCCGCGCCCGGTCTGGTCTTTCCGATCAACCTGCCAAGCCCGCTATTCGGCGACGTGGCAGGGCCGCGCTTCGTCAAGCTGGTCTATACCGTGGCGGGCACCTTCACGGCCGGCGCACTGGCCGCGTCCCTGCTTCTCAACCGCGATGACGTGGTGAACTACCCGAGCGCGCTGGCGCTGGCGAACGTCTGACGCGCGCTACAGGGTGGGGGGTGGGGCCGCGGACACCCCGCACCACTCTTCAACACTACCCCCGCGCATAAATGACACGTGCCGTGGCGTCTCAGTGTGCACCGTGGACACCACGCCAGAGTGCGCACCCTGCCATCGCGCAAAAATTGTAGCGGTGCGCGTGGTGCATATTCTGGCCCGGCAACGCGCGGTGCCACTTCACCGCGTCGCCGATGTGCACCACGCGGGCACCCCGTTAGAACCCGCGGCCGTCGTGCCTGACTGGCACCCCGGCGCGTGCTACATCTTCCGTGCACGTATCGGAGTGGACATGCCGACTTGGCTTACCGCGCTGCTATCCTTCACTGGCGCCCTGGTGACGCTGTTCATCGGCCTGGTAGGCTGGCGCATTCAGTTGATCGGAAAGCGCCGCACCGAACTCGCGGAAGAAGCCCTCCTGGCATTCTCGCAAGCCGTCGATTCGATCCGAGCCATTCGGCACCGGGCCGCCTGGAACGCTGAGATTGAAGAGATGCGCAAGGCGGCGACTGGCGATGCGTCCAAGGAGCTTCCCGAGGAACGGTATCGGCTGACGCTGGTTCGCATGCGCCGCGAGCGCGACAACTTCCTGCCCCTGCGGAAGCTACAACTACTCTGCCGGCTTCACTTCGGGGCAGATGCGGCGGCGGCATTCGAAGCCATAGCGGACGCGCTGCGCGACATTCAGGTTTCGGCGGAAATGTGCATCGACACGGCGGCGCATCCTGTCGTGACCGACGACGACACGCGCCAACGGCGCGAGTGGCGCGCGGCGATTTGGGCGGGCGGGAAGGACGATGCGATCACTCCGCGCCTGGAAGCCGCACGCGAGCGGCTGGAAGCCGCCCTCGCACCGCACCTCCGTGCGGATGCGGCATTGCTCCCCATCGCCGCGCTGTGGCGTAAGCCGCAAGCTTGGCTCGCCGCGCGACGCGACGCGGCGAACGCGAAGTCAGGCAAGTAGCGGCTTCATTTCGTCTCGCGTTCCTTCCATGTCGCGACCAAGAATGCGGCCATCGTGCCGGCGAGGTTCACCGCGAGTTCCGCATGCCGGGGCTTCGGGCGCACCGGGCGCCTTCCCTGTCCGTGCGCATCACTGATCTTGTTCCGCAACGTGCCGAGCCGGTTAACGATCTGCTGGCAGCTTCCAAGGATTGCCTTGAAGCTCTCTTCATGATGTTGGCTCGGCGCGAGGTTCAATCGCTCCGATGCCATGCCCCAAAGCTTCGGAAGGTCAGCGTCGTCCGGGTATGTTGTGCCCGCGTCGTCCAGCACGTGCTTGCACACGGTTTCGAGCAACGTGCGCGCGGCCGTGATGGCGCCTTCGGGATCGGTGGTGCGGCGATCAAGTGCCTTTTGCCACGCGGCGTGCACGTTGTCCGGGTCGAAGGCTTCGAGGGCTTCCGTGATCGGCGCAACGGCCGGCGTGCGATCAAGCCCTTCGAGGTGTTCAATCAGCGGCCGGAACGCGCCCCAGATAAGTTGCCGACGCTCCGCGTAGCTTGGCTTCTCGTATTTGATCCAGCCCCAGAACTGCGCAAGATCGCTGCATCGGCGCACGAAATCGGGGAGCTTTCCCTTCGTATCGGCGCGCTGTGCGAAGTGGCGACGGAGTTCCTTATAGATTGCATCGCCGCCGTCAAACGGATCGTGTCCCATCGCGTGGTGTAGGAGCGATGACCTCAGCGGGTTGAGCCGCCGTGTCAGACGGCCACAGCAGGCAGGCTGACGGATGCAGTATCGCTGATGGCGCTGATGGTCTCCAGTGTCATG
>JAKFUL010000015.1 GCA_021732665.1 Acetobacteraceae bacterium | reverse complement strand
AGCTGCGGTGCTGCCCATGCGAAATGGCAGGGCCGCTGTGATGCCTGCGGCGAATGGAACACGCTGGTGGAGGAAGCCCCCGGCGCCCGCGGCCCCGGCCCCGCCGCCCGCGCCGGCCCCGGCCGCCGGGTGGAATTCGTCGACCTGGCCGGGGAAAGCGCGCCGCCCGAACGCATGCTGACCGGCATCGCCGAGCTGGACCGGGTGCTGGGCGGCGGCTTCGTGGAAAGCTCGGCCGTGCTGGTGGGTGGCGATCCGGGCATCGGCAAATCCACCATCCTGTTGCAGGCGGCGGCGCATATGGCGGCGGCCGGGCGGCGGGTGCTGTATATCTCGGGCGAGGAGGCGGTGGCGCAGGTGCGGCTGCGGGCGCGCCGGCTGGGGCTGGAGGGGGCGCCGCTGGCACTCGCCTCGGCCACCGCGCTGCGCGACATCGTGGCCACGCTCCAGGCCGAGAAAAACGCGGCGCTGGTGGTGATCGACAGCATCCAGACGATGTGGCTGGACACGCTGGATTCAGCGCCCGGTACGGTGGCACAGGTGCGGGCCTGCGCGGCGGAGCTGATCCGGGTGGCGAAATCGGAAAGTTTCGCGCTCGTGCTGGTGGGCCATGTCACCAAGGAGGGCACGCTGGCGGGGCCGCGCGTTCTCGAACACATGGTCGATGCCACGCTGTATTTCGAAGGCGACCGCGGGCATCAGTTCCGCATCCTCCGCGCCACCAAGAACCGTTTTGGCGCCACTGACGAGATCGGCGTCTTCGAGATGACCGAGGGCGGGCTGGTGGAGGTGGCCAACCCCTCCGCCCTGTTCCTGGCGGAACGGCGTGGCAATATTTCTGGGAGTGCGGTCTTCGCGGGGGTGGAAGGTACGCGGCCCGTATTGGTGGAGGTGCAGGCGCTGCTTTCGCCCAGCAATGGCGGCTCGCCCCGGCGGTCCGTGGTGGGGTGGGATTCCGGGCGCCTTTCCATGCTGCTGGCGGTGCTGGAGGCCCGCGCCGGGCTGAACCTCGGCCAGAACGATGTTTATCTCAACATCGCCGGCGGCTTGCGAATCGCCGAACCCGCGGCCGACCTGGCCGTGGCCGCAGCCCTGGTGAGTGCCGCCACCGACCGGCCGACGGACCCGGATCGGGTGTATTTCGGCGAGGTCGGCCTCTCCGGCGAGGTGCGGCAGGTGAGCCAGCCCGAGCAACGCCTGCGGGAGGCACAGAAGCTGGGCTTCCTGGCCGCCACCCTGCCGCGGCGGGTCGCCCGGGGCCGCGCCGTGCTACCGGGAGACGCCATGCGGCTGGACGAGATCGGGCATCTGGCCGACCTCGTGGCGCCCTTCGCGGCGAAGAGCGTGAAACCCCGGGGCTGATCAGCCCCGCTTGAAGGTGTCGCAACCTTCGACGCCATTGGCCTGAAGCCCGGTGCGGAACCATTGCGTGCGCTGCGCCGAGGTGCCGTGGGTGAAGTGTTCCTGGTGCGCGTTGTTGCCCTGCAGGCGGTCATCGCCCACGGCGGCGGCGGCGTTGATGCCTTCGTCGATGTCGCCGGCTTCGAGGATG
Source organism: Acetobacteraceae bacterium (assembly GCA_021732665.1). GTDB lineage: Bacteria > Pseudomonadota > Alphaproteobacteria > Acetobacterales > Acetobacteraceae > Rhodovarius. Next base: position 176,896 of record JAKFUL010000015.1, on the reverse strand, counting down.
CGGCGCATCTCGTCGGCGCGGCGCGCCCAGAAGCCGGCCAGGCAATCGGCCATCAGTTCGACGCGCACCGAGATGGCGTTGGCCGCTACCTCGCCGCCCGCGCGTTGTTGCGCCTGTTGCGCGCGGGGCAGGATGTCCAACAGGTTCTGCACGTGGTGGCCCACCTCATGGGCGATGACATGGGCGCGGGCGAAGTCGCCGGGCGTGCCCAGGCGGCGTTCCATCTCGCGGAAGAAGGCCATGTCGATATACACGCGTTTGTCGGCGGGGCAGTAGAACGGCCCCATGGCCGCCCGTGCCGGGCCGCAGCCGGACTGGGTGGCGCCGGAGAACAGGATCAGCCTTGGCGGCTCCTATTGCCGCCCGGTGCGGCGGAATTCGGCGGTCCAGACATCCTCGGTGCTGGCCAGGACGCGTGAGACGAAGCGGGCATTGGCGTCCGACGCCGTGTCGGGCGCGGGGCCGCGTTGCTGGGTGGGAACAGGCCCGCCATCCAGCGCCTGGATCAGCTCGCCGGGATCGACGCCCAGGAAGAGCGCCACCAGCGCCACGGCGACGAGCCCGAGCCCGCCGCCGGCGATGCCGCCGCGGCCGACGGAAAAGCCTCCGCCGCCGGGTTGGCCGCGTCGGTCCTCGACGTTACGACTCTCACGCTCATCATCCATTCGCATTTTGACAGCTTACAGCCCCCGTTCCCGCTGATAGAAGCCCGGTAATGACAGTGTTGATGATCCAGGACGTGACGTTGCGCGTGGCCGGCAGGACGCTGCTGGACAATGGCAACCTTGCCGTAGACCCCGGCCGGAAGATCGGCCTGGTCGGGCGCAATGGCGCGGGCAAGTCCACGTTGTTCAAGGCGATCACCGGGCAGATCGAACCGGATGGCGGCACCATCCGTCTCGCTCAACGCGCCCGCATGGGCTACGTTGCGCAGGAGGCGCCAGCGGGGCCGACAAATCTGCTGGACACCGTGCTGGCGGCCGACCTGGAGCGCGCGGCGCTGCTGCATGAGGCCGAGCATGCGGCGCCGGAGCGGGCAGCGGAGATTCATGATCGCTTGATGGCGATTGGCGCCGATACCGCGCCGTCGCGCGCGGCCACTGTGCTGGCGGGGCTGGGTTTCGATATGGCGGCGCAGATGCGCCCCGTTGGAGAATATTCCGGCGGCTGGCGGATGCGCGTGGCGCTGGCCCAGGCGCTGTTTCTGGAGCCCGATCTGCTGCTGCTGGATGAGCCGACGAACCACCTCGATCTTGAGGCCGCGCTGTGGCTGGAAAACTGGCTGATGAAGTTTGCGGGCGCGGTGCTGCTGATCAGCCATGACCGCTTCCTGCTCGAACGCGTGGCCGATGGCATCGTCCATCTCGATCAGCAGAAACTGACCTTCTACCAAGGCAATTTCGCCAATTTCGTGCGCGTGCGCGCGGAGCGGAAGGCCCAGACCATCGCCAGCAACGCCAAGCTTTCGGCCGAGCGGGCGCATATGCAGGCCTTCGTGGACCGCTTCAAGGCGCAGGCCAGCAAGGCACGCCAGGCGCAGTCCCGCATCAAGGCCTTGGAACGCCTGGGGCCGGAGGAGGCGGTGGTGGAGGATGTCGTCACCCGCTTCGAATTCCCCGCCCCGGCCGAGCTGGCTCCGCCGATGCTGACCATGCACAACGCCGCCACCGGCTATGCCGGCCAGAAGGTGCTGAACGGCGTGTCGCTGCGTCTCGATCAGGAGGACCGGATCGCGCTGCTCGGCGCCAATGGGAACGGAAAATCCACCCTGGCAAAGCTCTTTGCCGGGCGGCTGCCGATCATGGGCGGCGAGGTGTTCCGCAACCCCAAGATGAAGGTCGGCTACTTCGCCCAGCATCAGGCGGAGGAGCTGGACATGAACGGCACGCCGCTGACGCATATGTCGGACGCGATGCCGGCCGCGACGGTGACCCAGGCGCGGTCGCAGCTCGCGCGCTTCGGGCTGGACCAGGACCGGGCGAACACGGTGGTGTCCTCGCTTTCGGGCGGCGAGAAGGCCAGGCTGCTGCTGGCGCTGACCACGCGCGACGCGCCGCAATTGCTGATCCTGGACGAACCGACAAACCACCTGGACATCGACGCGCGCGACGCCTTGGTGAAGGCGCTCAACGCCTATCAGGGCGCGGTGCTGCTGATCACCCACGACCCGCAGATGGTGGAGCTGGTGGCGGACCGGCTCTGGCTGGTGGATGGCGGCACGGTGAAGCCGTTTGAGGGTGACCTTGATGAATACCGCGCCTTCCTCTCGGAAAAGGCGCGGGGCGGCCCGCGCCCGACCGGCGCCGCGCCGAAGAAAGATGACAAGCGGGAACGGGCGGAAAAGCGCGCCTCGCTGGCGCCCATGCAGCAGAAGCTGAAGCAGCTGGAGACCGACATCGCCAAGCTGGAGGCCGAGGGCAAGATGCTGGCCAAGGCCCTGTCCGACCCAAAACTCTACGCCAGCGGCAACACCGCCCTGATTGCCAAGGCGACGACGCGGCAGAAGACGGTGGCGCGCGAACTGGCGGGGCTGGAAGCAGCCTGGATCGAGCTTTCGGAGAAGCTGGAAAGTCTGGCTGCCTAACCCCGGGGCATTTCCCGGCGCGGTCCATGCGACGGCCACGAGTTAACCGTGGCGCGCGGCCCAGCCCCGGCGTGAAATCGCGCCATGATCACCCGCCGCGCCCTGGGCCTTTGCGCCCTCGCCTCCCCCGCCTTCGCCCAGTCCTTCCCGGACCGCCCCATCCGCATGGTCATCGGCTACCCCGCCGGCGGCGGCGTGGACACGGTGGGCCGGCCGGTCATGCAGCGGCTGAGCGAACGCCTGGGCGTGCCGGTGGTGGTGGAGAACCGCGCCGGCGCCAATGGCAACATCGCCATGGAATACATGGCGCGGATCGAGCCGGATGGGCACACGCTGTTCCTCGGCGATGCCGGCAATCTGGGCATCACCCATGCGCTGTATCCGAACCTCGCCTTCGACACCCAGCGCGATTTCGTCGGCGTGGCGCAGCTCACCGCCGGGCCTTCGGTGATCGTCATCTCTGCCGCCGTGCCGGCGCGCACCCATGCCGAATTCGTGGCGCTCAACCGCGCGCGGCCGCGCGAGCTGAACTACGGCTCGGCCGGCATCGGCTCCGGCCCGCACCTCTTCTACGAATCCTGGCGCCGCGCGGCGGGGGTGGAGCTGACCCACGTGCCCTATCGCGGCACCGGCCCGGCCTTGGCGGGGCTGTTGGCCGGCGATGTGCAGTTGATGGTCGGCAATTACGGCGTGTTTCGCGGCGCGCATGACGCCGGCCGCGTGCGGGTTTTGGCGATTTCGTCGGAGGCCCGCCACCCCAACCTGCCCGACATCCCCACCGTACGCGAAACCGGCGTCGATTGGGCGTTGATGGGCTTCAACGGCGTCATCGCCCCCGCCCGCATTCCGCCCGCGCGGCGGCAATTGCTGGAAGACGCCCTGCGTGCGGTGATGGCGGAACCTGCCATGGTGGCGCAGATGCTCTCCCTCGGCTCGATTGCCGCCTTCACCCCCGGAGCCGCACTGGACGCCCACATGCGCGAGCAACGCGCCTTCTGGACTCGCCTGGTGCGCGAGGCGAACATCCAGGCGGAGTGAAACGCATGATCCTCATCACCAACACCACCATCGCCACCGGCCAGGCCGTGCTGTTCGATGCAGCCATTGCCATCGAGGGCAAGCGCATCGCCGCAATAGGCCCCAGCGCGGAAATCCTGGCGCGCTTCCCGGGCGCCGAGCGGGTGGATGGCACCGGCCGCGCTGTCTTCCCCGGCCTCGCCAATATCCACACCCATTTCGTGATGACCCTGGCGCGCGGGGTCTTCGAGGACCTCTCGCCACCGCACAAGCCGCCCTTCTCCGGCGGCCTCTCGCCCATCCCCCTGCCGCCGCTGACGGCGCAGGAGCAGGCGGTGATGTGCCAGCTCGGCGCGCTGGAAGCCATCCGCTCCGGCACCACCGCGGTGCTGGAGGATGCCACACATATCGAGAACTACGCGCAGCAGATGGTCGACACCGGGCTGCGCATGGTACTGGCGGAGCGCAGCTGGGACCGTGTGGGCACCTCCATCGGCGACCCGGGGCCCTTCCTGCGCGACGCGGCGGTGGGCGCGGACGGCATTTCCCGCACCCGCAAGCTGCACGCCAAATGGAATGGCGCCGACGAGGGCCGTATCCAGGTCGGCGTTTCCGCCTGGGGGCCGGACATGTGCTCGCCGGAATTGCTGCGCGAGCTGCGCGCCTTGCAGCAGGAGCTGGACACGATCTCCACCATCCACCTCAACCAGATCTGGGGCGAGGTCGCGGCGGTGCAGGCGCATCACAACATGCTGCCCACGGAATATCTGGAAAGCGTGGGCTTTCTGCACGACCGGATGGTCGGCGCGCATTGTCGCTGCATGACGAACATTGAGGAGAAGATCCTCGGCAAGCACCGGGTGAACGTGGCGTTCAACTCCGCCATCGCGGCACGGCGCGGCCTCTCGCCGCGGGTCTGCGAACTGGAAGCGGCCGGCTGCAACATCGGCATGGGCAGCGACAATATGAGCGAGGACATGGTGGAGGTGATGCGCACCGGCCTGTTCATGGAGCGCGTCCGCCGCGAGGACGGCCGCAACCCCGCCCCCGAGGAGGCGCTGCGCTGGGCCTCGCGCAATGGCTATCAGGCGATGGGCGTGCGCGATGGCGGCTGGCTGACCGAGGGCAATCTGGCCGACCTCATCATGTTCCGCACCGACCGGGCGCATCTCGTGCCCTTCCTGCGCCCCGTCTCGGTCTTCGTGCATCAGGGCCAGGCCGCGGATATCGACCATGTGATGGTCGACGGGAAATGGCTGATGCGCGAGGGCCGGATGCTGACCATGGATGAGGCGGCGGTGGTGCGCGAGGCCGATGCTATTTCCAGCCGCGCCTGGTCGCGGCTGTTCCACGCCAACCCGCATCTGGCGATCCCCGAGGGCTTCCGGCCGCTGCCGCCGGAGGAAGCGGGCGCGATCGCCGCCGTTGCGCTGCATGATGTCGGCGCGGGGCCGACGCCGCCCACCGCTTGATTGCAAAATCGCAGCGCCCCGGCAGTATGGGCGGGCAGAATGGAGAAATGCTGAATGACCCGTCTTTTCGCCCTGGCCCTGGTCGCCGCCCCCGGGATCGCGCTGGCCCATACCGGCATCGGCAGCGTGCAGGGCTTCGCCGCCGGGCTTTTGCACCCGCTGGGGGGCTTGGACCATGTGCTGGCCATGCTGGCGATCGGGCTTTGGGCCGGCGCCGCCGGGGGGGCGATGCGCTGGGCGCTGCCTTTGGCCTTCCTGGGCGGCATGGCGGCAGGCGGGCTGCTGGGTGTGGCAGGCCTGGGCATGCCGATGGTGGAGGCGGGAATCCTGGCTTCGGTGATCGTGCTGGGGGCGCTGCTGGCCGCGGGCGTGCGCGCCTCGGCCCTTGTGGCGCTGCCCATGGCTTTGCTGTTCGGCAGCCTGCATGGCCATGCGCATGGCAGCGAGGAGATGGTGACGCTGGGCTATGCCGCGGGCTTCATGCTGGCCACGGCGGCGCTGCATGGGCTGGGGCTGGCGCTGAACCTGGGCGCGGGCAGCCGGGCGGTGCGGCTGGCCGGCGGCGCCACCGCCTGCGCCGGGGTGGCGCTGGTGCTGCTGGGCTGAAGGGGGCGCGTCAGCCCCGCTCCACCAACTCCACCTCCGCGCCGCCGGGGGCGTTGACGAAGCAGATGCGGATGCCCGGCCTTGGGCTGCTGATCGGCCGGGCGAGAGTAGCGCCCTTCGCGGTGAGGTCGGCCACCGCGGCGTCGATGTCGGTCACCGCCAGCGCCAGATGTTCCAGGCCAAGGAAGGCCGGCGGCGGCGTGCCGGGGGTGCCGGCGGGCACTTCCTCGACGAAGATCGCCAGGCCATCCAGGTCCAGCATCACCCGCTGCTTGCCGTTGCTGACGACGCGGCCCTTCTCGGTGGCGCCGAAGACGTCGCGCCAGAAGGTGGCGGAGGCTTCCGGGTCCAGCACGCGGTAATGGATGTGGTCGATGCGGTAGCGGGGCGTTTCCATGGCGAGTAGCCTGCCCGCTGGAAACGCAAAGGACAACCGACATGCCCGGGATGAATCAGGCCATTCTGCTGCGCCGCCGCCCGGTGGGCGCGCCCTCGGCCGAGGATTTCGAGTATGTCGAAACCCCCATCCCGGAGCCCGGGGACGGCCAGGTGCTGGTCCGCGCCCGCTTCCTCAGCCTGGACCCCTATATGCGCGGCCGGATGAGCGACGCGAAAAGCTACTCCGCCCCGGTGGCGCTGGGCGCGGTGATGGAGGGGCAGACGGTCGGCGAGGTGGTGGCCAGCCGCGCCCCCGGCTTCGCCCCCGGTGACACCGTGCTGGGCGGCTTTGGCTGGCAGAAATTTTCCGCCGTCGCGCCGGCCCGGCTACGGAAGATCACGCCGGGCGAGGTGCCGCTGTCGCAAAACCTGGGCCTGCTCGGCATGCCAGGGCTGACGGCCTGGGTGGGTTTGCAGGATATCGGCATGCCGAAGAGGGGCGAGACCCTGGTGGTCAGCGCCGCTTCAGGCGCCGTCGGCCAGGTGGTTGGCCAACTCGGCAAGATCATCGGCTGCCGGGTGATCGGCATCGCCGGCGGTGCCGCGAAATGCGCCTTCGTGGAAAACGAACTGGGCTTCGACCGCTGCCTGGACCATCGCGGCGACCTGAACGCGCAGCTCGATGCCACCTGCCCGGAGGGTATCGACGTGTATTGGGAGAATGTCGGCGGCGCCGTGCAGGCCGCCGTCTGGCCCCGCCTGCGCGATTTCGGCCGCATGGTGATGTGCGGCATGGTCGCGCAATACAACGAGGCGCCGGGCGCCGATGCCACCGGCGCGCCGCCGGGGCCGAATCTGGGGCCCATCGTGCGCAAGCGGCTGCGGGTGCAGGGCTTTATCGTGAGTGACACGGGTTGGGGCCGCTACCCGGAATTCCGCGCCGAGATGCTCGGCCATATCGCCTCGGGCCGGATGCGGGCGCGGGAGGATATCGTCCACGGGCTGGCCAATGCGCCGGCGGCCTTCATGGGCATGCTGAACGGCAAGAATTTCGGCAAGCTGGTCATTGCCATTGATTAGCGCCGGGTTCCCCAGGCCAACCACAGGGCGGCACCGGCCAGCAGCACCGAAAGGCCGCGCCGCACCCAAAGGCTGCGCGGGCCGCCCAGCAGCCAGGGCCGCAGCTGCGCAGCCAGCAGAATGATGGCCAGATGCACCGATGTGGCGATGGCCACATAAATCCCACCCAGCAACGCCAGCCGCGCCGCCGCACCGCCCGCTTCCACGATGAAACCCGGCACCACCGCCACGAAGAACAGGATGGATTTCGGATTCAGCACATTGGTGACGAAGCCGCGCAGCAGCAATTGCCAGGCCGAGGCCAGGCCCTGCTCGGCTGCAACCTCGTCCCCGGCGCCGCGCCAGCCCTCCCAGGCCAGGAAAAGCATGAAAGCCACGCCGGCCCAACGCAGGATCTCGTACAGCAGCGGCGATGCGGCGATCAGCACGCCCACCCCCAGCGCCGAGAGCACCGCGTGACAAAGCAGCCCCAACGCCACGCCCAGCACCCCGGCCAGCGCCGCGACCCGGCCGCGCGCGATGGCCAGCGCAGCGAGATAGGCCATGTTTGGGCCGGGCGTCAGCTCCAGCAGCAGCACGGCGATGACGAATTCCCAGACGAGCATGCGCCATGTTGCAACCGGCGGCCGCGAATAACGATAGGCAACCTTGACAGGCATCAAAGCGTTCTTCGGCCGAAGCACGGATGTTGCGTGCAGGAGGAGATCCGCCATGACATCACCCGACGGCCTGCAGCACATCGTGCTCACCCTGGCGCGCTGCCCGGAGTTTCCGGAAGGCAGCGAGCGGCACGGCTATTCGCTGCGCGCGCCGCTGGATGCGCTGGGTTTTTTCGACCCCGTGCGCTGGAAGGAAAAGCGCGCGCATTGCGTGGTGCGCCGCTTCTGGGGCGATGAGGCCCCGCGCCACGGCATGGTCGTGCACAAGCCGGGCGGTCCCACCGGCGCCACCTGGGCCTTCGACTATGACGCTGACCGGGCCGATGACGACGAGGCCGGCTACCGGCTGGGCGAGCACGCCTTCATCCCCGGTGAATATGTCTCGGTGCGCGACGAGAGCGGTGCGATGCACAGCTTCGTGGTGAAGAGCGTTGACGGCTGAGAACGGCCCGGCGCTGTGGCAGGCGGCCTGGCCCGCGCATGGGCCGGAGGCGCACAAGTATCAGCGCGGCGCCTGCCTGGTGTGGAGCGGGGCCGAATTCGCCACCGGCGCCGCCAGGCTCGCGGCACGCGCGGCGCTGCGGGTGGGGGCCGGCATCGTCACGCTGATGGGCGAGGCGGCGGCGCTGCGGGCGCATGCCGGCCATGTCACGGCGATATTGCTGGCCGAGGCCAGCGCCCTGCCTGCGCATCTGGCCGATGCCCGGCTGCGCGCCTGCGTCATCGGCCCCGGCGCCGGGCGGGGAGCGGCCACCCGGGACGCCGCGCTGGCCATGCTGCGCGCCGGGCCGGCCTGCCTGCTGGATGCCGATGCGCTGACCAGCCTTGAGGCCCACGACCTTAAGCTGCCCGGCAACGCCGTGCTCACGCCGCATGCCGGCGAGTTCCGCGCGCTGTTCCCCGCGCTGGCCGATATGCCGCGGCTGGAAGCCGCCCGGGCGGCGGCGGCCCAGGCCGGCGCGGTCGTGCTGCTGAAAGGACGGGAGACGGTGATCGCCGCCCCCGATGGCCAGGCCGCCATCAACCGCAACGCGCCACGCTGGCTGGCCACGGCGGGTTCGGGCGATGTGCTGGCGGGCATCATCGGCGGGCTGCTGGCGCAGGGGATGGCCCCCTTCGAGGCCGCCTGCGCCGGCGCCTGGCTGCATGGCGCGGCCGGCGCCGCCTGCGGGCCGTATCTCACCGCCGAGGATCTCGATGCCGGGCTTTGGGCCGCGCTGGTCAGCCTTCCGTCACCTTGAAGCGGAACAGCCGCGTGGCGCGGTCGGCGAGTGCGGCCGGCAGCAATTCCAGCAGGCGGAGCGAAAAACCCATGCGGCGGGGGAAGATGCAGCGGCCGGAATCGCGGGCGATGGCGGCCAGGATGCGTGCCGCCGCCGCCTCGGTGGAGAGCTTGAAGGGGTGGCGGCCCTGGAAGCGGCGGCTCATCGCGCTGTCGAAAAAACCCGGCGCGATGTTGGTGACGCCCACGCCACGCGGGCCAAGTGCGGCGCGCAGGCTCTCGCCATAGGCCCAGAGCCCGGCCTTGGAGGCGCAATAGGCCGGGCTGTCCGCCAGGCCGCGAAACGCCGCCACCGAACTCACCAGCGCCACCCGCCCCGCGCCGCGCGCGAGCAGCCGGGGCAGCAGCGGTTCCACCAGATTGACCGCGCCTTGCAGGTTGACGGCCAGGACGCGGGTGGCGGCTTCGTGGCCTTCCAGCCCGCCATCGGGGCGGGTGCCGCTGGTGATGCCGGCATTGGCGACGACGAGGTCGAGCGGCGCCGCATCATCCCAGCCCAGGACCAGTTCGGCCAGCGCGCCGGCCTCGCGCACATCCAGCACGCCGATGCGCGTGGTGGCGCCCTGGGCCTCGCAGGCCGCGGCAATTTCGGCCAGGGCCTGGGCGTCGCGGCCGATCAGGCCGAGCAGCACGCCCGGCGCCGCCCATTGCCGAGCCAATTCTGCGCCCAACCCACGCGAGGCGCCGGTGATGATGATGCTTTTGGGTGTCATCGCTTCCACAACCGCAGATGCCGGGCCAGCCGCAGCAGCCGGCCCTGCGCCTTCCACCACAGCACATAGCCGCGCCGGCCGGGGGCGAGTTTCGGCCACAGCGCCGGTTCGGCCAGCCGTTCCAGCAGCAATTCGGGGGTGCAGGGCAATTGCGTCACCGGGTCCTGATAGCGTGGATAGAGGATGAGGCAGCCGGCGACGAGTTCATCCAGGCTGAGGCGACGGCCACGGCGGGGCGGCGGCTCGCGGTCCTCGGTCAGGCCCCAGCCGGCATAGAAGGGGCCGCCCCAGGTGGTGACAGCCACGCCACGCAGCAGCGCCTCGAAGCCGGCCAGGCTGGTCATGGTGTGCAGCCCATCGACCTGGGTGAGCAGCGTACCGATATCGCCGCCCTCCAGCACCATGTCGGCGTGGCGCCGGGCGGCGCGGGCGGGAAGAAAACCGCGGCGATAGCCGGTCTGCACATCCGGGTGCGGCTTGAACAGGATGAAGGCGTCGGGTTCGGCGGCGCGGGCGGCGGCGAGCAGGGCGGCGTTGCTCCGCACCCGGCCGGCGCCATGGCGGATGGAGGCGTCGTCCTCGACCTGACCCACCACCAGGATGCGGCGACGGCCCTGGGTATCGGGCAGCGCCGGCGCTGCGCCGGGCAGGTTGTACTTGGTGATGTTGCGCGCGGTGATCGCGGCCCGCAGCGCGGCCGCGCGGGCCAGCAGCGCGGGGGGAAATTCGGTTTCGGCCAGGATGTTCTCCAGCGCCGAGGGCCGGGCGGGATCGTAGTGGATGCCCAGATGATCCACTGCCAGCGATGCGGCGGGGGCGAAATTCACCCCCAGCCCGATCGAGCGGATGAACCCATCCTCCACCCGCCAGAAGCGCCCGTAGGCCAGCGCCTCGGCCTGGGGCGACAGGCTGGAGGCCCAGGCCAGCACCTGGCCGGGCGCGGACAGGGCCTGTTGCGGCGTGCGGGCGAAAGGCGCGTGGCCTGAATCATGGCCGAAGGCATTGGCGATGGCCGCGCGCTTCCAGCCCGCCATGCCCAGGAAGGCGCCGATCGGGGCGTTCTGCGCGGCCACGCGGCGCCACAGCGCGAGCGTCGCCACCGCCGCCAGGGCATCGCCGGGCAAGGCGCGAAACGGGTCGGCGAAGCGGGTATGGGGCAGGGCGGCCAGCAGCGCCTCGGGCGCGGCCTCGCCGAAGGCCGCCGCCCAGGCCTTGGCCACGGCGGCGGGGTCCGCCGGTGCGGCGGGCGGCAGGCCTGGGGTGATCCAGGCCAGGGCGCGGCGATGCCGATTGAAACCCGGGGCGGCCCAGGCGCCTTCCTCCATTGGCGGCAGTGGCCGCGCGCCCGGCGCCGGGCTGGCGCCATGGTCGAACTTGCAATCCGGGAAGAAGCTCGCCAGATGCGGCCAGGCGGGGCGCGGCGCTGGTCCCACCCACAGGGTTGTCGGCATCATGTCGTGCTTTCCACGGTAACCCTCTATAAACCGCGCACAGGCGATGTCAGCCCTGCCGGCTGGTGCCGTCTGGACTGGTGTTCCGCAGATGAGGTGACTTCACGATGGCGGCTTGTAAATCTTTGATGGTTCTCGCGGTGCTTGGCCTGCCCCTGGCCGGCTGCGCCGATTACATGCCCAACCTAGGCGTCGCCGATCTGCTTGGCGGGCTTTCGGCCAGCCAGGTGCCGCCGCCGGTGGGCGCGCAGCCCATGGTGCAGCGCGCGGCGACGGACCCGCTTTCGCAATTCGCGATGGCCAGCGGCCCGGGAACCGAGGGCCAGGTGGTGCTGGCCAATGGGGTGAGCGAACGGGCGCGGGTGCTGCGCGCCTATTCCGCCGCTTCCGGCCGGGAATGCCGCGAGGTTCTGCTGGGCCAGGGCGGGGGCGAACGCTCCGAGTTGATCTGCGGCAATGCCAATGGCTTCCAGGTGGCGCGGCCGCTGCTGCGTTCCGGCGGCACGGCCTTCGGGTCGCGCTGAGTGATGGACGGCTACCCGCCCGCATCGTCCGTGCCACAGCTGCCGGATGGCTCCGGCCCGCCGCCGCTGGCGAGCGTGTCGATCGGCCGGCCCGGCCCGGGTGCCAGGCTGCTGGCCGGGCTGCGCATCCAGCTCATCGTGATCGGCGCGGTGATGATGCGCGAGATTCACACCCGCTTCGGCCGCCACCACATGGGCTATCTCTGGCTGTTCTTCGAGCCGATGATCCTGGGCGGCTGCATCGCCGGCGTGCATGCGCTGACCGGGCATGGGCTGCCCGGCGGGCTGGATATCGCCTCGTTCTACATCGTGGGCTACACGCCGTATTATCTTTTCAGGTCAATCATCAACCGCTCGGCCAGCGCCTTGCATGCCAATGCGCCGCTGTTCTACCACCGGCAGGTAACGTTCCTGGACATCATGATCGCGCGCAACCTGCTGGACGGCGCCTCGGTGATGATCGCGTTGCTGATCATGCTGGGGGGGCTGGGCGCCTTCACCAACCACTGGCCTTACGATCTGGTGTGGATGGCCTTCGGCATCACGCTGATCATGCTGTTCTGTCATGGGCTGGCGCTGCTCATCGTCTCCGGCACCGTGTACGGGACGGAGACGGTGGAGCGGCTGGTGCACCCCTTCACCTATCTGACCATCCCGCTGACCGGCGCCTTCTACATGGTGGAATGGTTCTCCAGCGAGGTGCAGGAGCTGTTTTTGCTGATCCCCACCGTCCATATGTTCGAGATCATCCGCGAGGGTCAGTTCGGCCCGGTGGTGCAGTATCACTACGACCTGGGTTATGTGGCGGCCTGGGTCATGGCGCTGAACCTGCTGGGCATGCTGGCGCTGCGGGCGGCGAAATCCCGCATCGAGTTCAATTGAGCGATCGCTTGTGACAGGGAAGCATGCTGGAGCTGCGGAATCTTTGCAAAAGCTACGAGACCCACGGCAAGCCTCGGCCGGTGCTGCGCAACGTCAACGCCACCTTCTGGAAGGGCGACGCGGTGGGAATCCTGGGCCGCAACGGCGCGGGCAAGTCCACGCTGATCCGGGTGCTGGCGGGGATCGAGCCGCCGACGAGCGGGGAGATCATCCGCGGCATGAGCATGTCCTGGCCGCTGGGCTTCGGCGGCGCGGTCCATGGCTCGATCACGGGCGCGGACAATGCCCGCTTCATCGCCCGCATCTACGGCAAGCCGGCGGGCTGGGTGGAAAGCTTCGTCGAGGAATTCGCCGAGCTGGGCGAGTATTTCCGCATGCCGGTGAAGACCTACTCCTCGGGCATGCACAGCCGCCTCGCCTTCGGGCTGAGCATGGCGATCGATTTCGACTGCTATCTGGTGGACGAAATCGTGGCGGTGGGCGATGCGCGCTTCACCGAACGCTGCCGCGTCGCGCTCGAGGAACGGCGCAAGCGCAGCACATTGTTGATGGTTTCCCATCAGCCGTCGTTGATGCGGGCGTTCTGCACCACGGCGGCCATCCTGAACGAGGGACGGCTCACCTTCCATGAAGATCTGGACCAGGCTCTCGCCATCTACGAAGCCCTTTGAGCAGCAGAGCGCCGTCGCACGGTCCGAACGCGGGCCGGATGGGGCGCTCACGCTGCATGGCTTTCGCCCACCCACGCCCCCGCCCAGCGCCGGGCAGCGGGCGCGCGGCATCTTCTCGCGCCGGCCCTACACCTGGTCCGTCCTGCTGCCCACGGTGCTGGCGGCGATCTACTTCTTCGGCTTCGCGGCGGCGCAATATGTCTCGGAAAGCCGCTACATCGTGCGGGCGCGGACCCAATCCGCCTCCTCGCTGCTGGGCGAGGCGCTGAACAGCGCCGGCTTCCGTGCCGCGTCGGAGGATGCGACGGCGATGAAGGAATTCCTGCTCAGCCATGACGCGGTGGAGGCGCTGCGCCGGCAGATGGATCTGGTGGGCATGTTCCGCCGGCCGGAAGCCGATCTCTGGGCGCGGCTTTGGTACCCCGACCCGGCGAGCGAGCGCCTGGTGGATTACTACCGCACCCGGGTGATGGCGGTGATCGACTCCAGCAGCGGCATCACCACGCTGACCGTGCGCAGCTTCCGCGCCGAGGACAGCCTGGAGATCAACCGCGCCCTGCTGGCCTTGGGCGAGGGGCTGGTGAACCGCCTCAACCGCCGGATCATGGAGGATTCGGTGGAAAATACCCGGCGCGAGGTGGCCCGGGCCGAGCAGCGGATCACCGCCGCGACCCAGGCGATCAGCGAGTTCCGCGAGCGTGAGCGGGCGCTGGACCCCACCCGCTCGGCGGTGCTGGCGGTGGAGACGATCGGCCGGCTGGAAGGCCAGCTGGCCACGGCGCGGGGCGAATTGCAGGCCTTGCAGAATTTCGCCCGGCCCAACAACCCGCAGGTGCTGAACCTGCAGAATCGCATCCAGGCCTTGCAGACCCAGGTGAATGAGGAACGCCGCCGCACCTCCACCATCGGCACCGAGGGCTTCACCGAACAGGTCGCGGCGTATGAACGCCTTCGGCTGGAGGCGGAATTCGGCGGCAGGCAGCTCACCGCCGCCACCGCCGGGCTGGAACGTGCGCTGGCCGATGCGCAGCGCCAGCAGCTCTTCCTGCAAAGGGTGGTGGAACCCAATCTGGCCGAGCGGAACCGCTACCCCAAGCGGTTCACCTCGGTGCTCTATGTGTTCGTCGGCCTCTCCGTGTTGTATGGCCTGGTCTGGTTGATGGTGGCGGGGGTCAAGGAACATGCGGCTTAACTTGTTGGCGTTGCTGGCGCTCGCGGGCCTGGCCGGCGGCGCGGGGGCACAAAATCTGCCCAGCCAGGGTATTGCGCCCAGTCAGCCCGGCGGCATTGCCGGCACGGGCAATAATTCGGCCAACCGGGCGGTGGGCGGCACGCGGGCGACCTCGCGCATCGGCGACGCGACGGAGGCCGAGGCCGGGGCCATCGCGGTCACACCCCTGGGCGACCCGAACCGGGCCAGCGGCACCGCCACCGCGGTGTTCGGCGCCAGCCTCTTCACCCGTGACGCGGCGGCGACATCGGACGCGCCGAACCCGAACTACATCATTCAACCGGGCGACCGCGTCTCGGTCCGCGTCTGGGGTGCGGTGGAGGCCGAGACGCTGGGGCAGGTGGACAGCTCGGGCATGCTGTTCCTGCCGCAGATCGGCCCGGTGCGCCTGGCCGGCACGCGGGCGGGCGACTTGCAGCGGGTGGTCGAGGCCGAGGTGCGCAGGATCTACACCCAGCAGGTGCAGGTCTATGCCGTGCTGCTCTCGACCCAGCGCATCGGTGTGTTCGTGACGGGCTTCGTGCGTACGCCCGGCCGGTTCGGCGGCTCAGCGGCCGACAGCGTGATCGACTTCCTGGTGCGCGCCGGCGGCGTCGATGCCTCGCGCGGGTCGTTCCGCGACATCCAGCTCAGGCGCGGCGGCGGCACGGTGGCCAATATCGACCTTTACCGCTTCCTGCTTGACGGCCAGCTGCCGGCGGTGCGGCTGCAGGAGGGCGACACGCTGGTCGTCGGCCGGCAGCGCGCCATGGTCGGCGCCGATGGCGCGGTGCGCAACAATTACCTCTTCGAGGTGCCGGGCCGGGTGATGAGCGGGCGCGAGCTGATCGAGCTGGCCCGCCCGCTGCCCTCGGCCACCAACGCCATCATCCAGGGCAGCCGCGATGGGCGGCCCTTCTCGCGCTATGTCACGCTCAGCGAATTCCAGTCGGCATCGATGACGGACCAGGACACGGTCAGCTTCATCACCGACAGCCCGGCGCGGACCATCCGCGTCTCGGTTGAGGGCAGTCGGATCGGCCCCTCGGTTCTGGTGGCGGACCGCGACACCCAGCTGTGCCACCTGCTGGACCACGTGGCGGTGGACCCGACACTGGCCAACACCCAGGGCGTTTTCCTGCTGCGACCGCGGGTGGCGGCGCAGCAGCAGCGCACCATGGAGGAGGCGCTGGACCGGCTGGAACGGCAACTCTTCCTGGCAACCAGCCAGACCACCGGCGTGTCGGCCATCCGCACCAATGAGGCGCAGCTGGTCAGCCAGTTCATCGCCCGCGGCCGCCGCACGCGGCCGGATGGGCTGGTGGTGGTGCTGGACCAGAACGGCCAATGCGCGCCGGTGCGGCTGGAGGATGGCGATGTGATCGTCATCCCCGAACGCAGCCAGATGGTGCTGGTGAGCGGTGAGGTGAACGCGCCGCGCGCCATTCTGTGGCAGCCCAACCTGACGGTGGCGGATTACGTGCGCCAGGCCGGCGGCTACGGGCCGCGCGGCTCGGCCAGCACGATGATGATCCGCCGCGCCTCGGGCGAGCTGGTGCTGGATCTGAACCAGATCCCGCGGCAGGGCGATGAGCTGATCGCGCTGCCGCGGCTGGATCCGCGGTATCTGCAGCTGCTGACGGACTTCACGCAGGTGGCGTTCCAGATCGCCTTTGCGGCCAGGGCTGTGCGGTAGCTGGCGTGGGTGGCCCGGGGAAGGGCTTTGCCCTCTCCCCTTCCCCCACTCGCAAGGGGCCGAAAGGCCCTTTGATCCCGGGGGAGCCTGCGTCAGGGGAGAGCAGGGCCATCTCCGGGGCCGCAAGCGCAACATGACCCCCCGCCTCACCGGCATGGCCATGATGGTCGGCGCCTCGCTGTGCTTTTCCGGCATGGGCGTGTCCTATCGCGTGGCGATGGAGGAGGGGCTGCCCACAGCATTCGTGCCCTTCGCGCGCGGTGTGTTCACGCTGCTGCTGCTGCTGCCCTGGCTGTTGCGGCACGGCGTCTCCGGCGTGGTGACGCGCAAGCCCAGGCTCTTGCTGGCACGTTGCGCGGTCGGGCTGTTCACGTTTCAGACGCTGATGTGGGCCCTGCTGCTGTTGCCGCTGGCCGATGCGGTGGCCATTACCCAGTCCCGGCCGTTATGGGCCATTCCGCTGGCGGCGTTGTTTCTCAGTGAGCGGGTGCGGCGGGACAGGGTGTTGGCGGCGCTGGTGGGGTTTGCCGGCGTGATGGTGATCGCGCAGCCGACCGGTGATTTGAACTGGGGCATCCTCATGGCGCTGCTGGCCGCGATTGGTGGGGCCACGGTGCTGATACTGCTCAAGGCGCTGTCGGGCAGTGAGCCGCCGATGCGCATCATCATCTGGTATGCCGTGGTGAGTGTGCTGTTCTGGGGGCCGATCTCGGCGCTGGTCTGGATCACGCCGAGCTGGTGGCAGCTTGGGCTGCTGCTGCTGGGCAGCGGGTTGGCGGTGGCGGGGGATTGGCTGGTGAGCAACGCGGCGCGGCGAACCGAGGCCTCGCTGCTCTCGCCGATGGAATATGTGCAAATACCCGCCGGCGCTTTCCTGGGCTTCGTGATTTTCGCGGAGCATCCGCATTGGGGCCTGCCGCTGGGGGTGGCGTTGATGCTGGCGGCGACGGTCTATCTGGCCAGGTCGGCGGGGCGGTAGAAGGGGGCGTGTCGATTCGCACCCCACAGGCGCCGCGTTTGCTGCTGCCCGATGCCCCCGCTTTGGTGGCCGGTGCCGGCCGCGCCACGCTGCTGACGCCGGATGGCGAGGTGCTGACGCCGGCCCTGGGCGCCGCGCTGGCGCATGAGTTGGCCCGCCTGCCGCCGCCGATGCTGGTGCATGCGCCTGCCACGGCGCGCCGGCTCGATCTGCCGAAATTCCTCGACGCCTACGATCTGCTGGAGCTTTTTGCCTTCTGCCTGCCCGGGCGGCTGGCCGCGCCCACGCCGCGTGGCCTGGCCATCGCGCTGGAATTGCCGGTGCCGGCGGATGACGCCGATGCCGCCGCCCTGCTGCCGGAGATCGCCACCGCGCTGCTGCGTGCCCTGGCCGAGACCCGCACGACCAGCGCCGGCGCGGACGCCGCCGCCATGGCGGCACAGCTGCGCGCCAGCGCCGATTGGCCCTGGGCCGACAGCGTGCTGGCCGCGCTCGGCGCTGCCGATGCGAAACCCGATCGCAACGCCTTCCGCCCCTGGCGCCGCCTGCCGGAATGGGAGGACGAGGCGCCGCCGCCGCCCGCCGCCAGCCATGGCGTGAGCCAGGCCGAGGCCCGCGCCCGGCTTTCCGACATGCTGGGTGCGGGCGCCGAGCAGCGGCCGAGCCAGGCGGATTACGCCAGCGCGGCGTCGGCCGCCTTCATGCCGCGCGAGGTCGAGGGCCAGCCGCGCATGGTGCTGGCCGAGGCCGGCACGGGCACCGGCAAGACGCTGGGCTATATCGCGCCGGCCTCGCTTTGGGCCGAGCGCAATGGCGCGCCGGTCTGGCTTTCCACCTATACCCGCAACCTGCAAAGGCAGCTGGATCAGGAGCTTGTGCGCCTCTACCCCGACCCGGAGGAGCGCCGCGCCCGGGTGGTGGTGCGCAAGGGGCGGGAGAATTACCTGTGTCTGCTGAACCTGGAGGAGGTGCAGGGCCAGCTCTCGCTGAAGGACGCGGCGCTGCCTTTGGCCCTCGCCTGCCGCTGGGCCACGGCGACGCGCGATGGCGACATCGTGGGCGGCGATTTCCCGGGCTGGATCATGGAGCTGTTCGGCGGCGCGGTGATCGGGCAATTGGCCGACCGGCGTGGCGAATGCATCCGCTCCGCCTGCACGCATTACCGGAAATGCTATGTCGAGCATTCCATTCGCCGGGCGAAATCGGCGCGGCTGGTGGTGGCCAATCATGCGCTGGTGATGGTGCAGGCGGCGCTGGGCGGCGGTGAGGATGGCACGCCGCTGCGCTATGTCTTCGATGAGGGGCACCATATTTTTGACGCCGCCGATGGGGCCTTTTCCGCCGCCATCTCGGGCTTCGAGACCGCGGAAATGCGGCGCTGGCTGCTGGGCGCCGAGGGCGGGCGGTCCCGTGCCAAGGGGCTGCAACGGCGGATCGAGGATCTCGCCGGGGATATTCCGGAGTTGCTGGCGCCGCTGGAGGCCGCGTTGCAGGCCGCCCGCGCCCTGCCGCAGCAGGGCTGGCAGACACGCTTGGCCGAGGGCGGTATTTCCCACCCCACCGAGGATTTTCTCCGCGCTATCCGCGCCCAGGTGATGGCGCGGACGAAGGATGATGACGGGCAATACGGCATAGAATGCGATCTGCACCCGATGAACCCGGAGCTGGAAGCCACCGCCGCCGCGCTTGAACGCGCCCTGGCCCGGCTGGAGGAGCCGCTGAAAACCCTGACCACCAGATTGCAGGGCAAGCTGGACGAGAACCCCGAGGAGCTGGAGCTCGCGGAAAAAATCCGCCTGGAAACCGCCATCCGTGGGGTGGAGCGCCGGGTGCTGCTGCCGCTGACGGCCTGGCGCAGCATGCTCAATGGGATGGGCAAGAGCCCCGAGCCCGGCGTGCGGCCGGTGATGGTGGATTGGCTGGCGCTGACCCGGCGCGAAGCGCGCGACATCGATGCCGGCATGCATCGGCACTGGCTGGACCCGACGCAGCCCTTCGCCATGCAGGTGGCGGCACCCGCGCATGGGTTGCTGATCACCTCCGCCACGTTACGCGACGCGCTGCCGGACCAGGACATGGAAGACAGCTGGCGCGCGGCGGAGGCGCGGACCGGGGCCTCGCACATGGCCCTGCCGGCGTTGCGCGCGGCATTGACCAGCCCCTTCGACTACCCCGGCCAGACCCGCGCCTTCGTGGTGACGGATGTCGACAAGGCCCGCACGCCGCAGGTGGCCGCCGCCATGCAGGGGCTGTTCCTGGCCGCCGGCGGTGGGGGCCTGGGGTTGTTCACGGCCATACGCCGGCTGCGCGAGGTGGCGCGCATCATCGCACCCGGGCTGGAAGGCTTCGGCATCCCGCTCTACGCCCAGCATGTCGATGCCATGGACAATTCGACCCTGGTGGATGTGTTCCGGGCCGAGGAGAACTCTTGTCTGTTGGGCACGGATGCCATGCGCGACGGGGTGGATGTGCCGGGCCGTTCGCTGCGGCTGCTGGTGTATGACCGGGTGCCCTGGCCGCGGCCGACCATCCTGCACCGCGAACGCCGGCTGCATCTCAGTGAGGGCGACCCGAAGGGCTATGATGACGCGCTGGCCCGGCACAAGCTGCGGCAGGGGTTTGGGAGATTGATCCGGCGGGGCGATGACAGGGGCGTGTTCGTCCTGCTGGACAAGGGGGCGCCGAGCCGCCTGCTGGCCGGGCTGCCGGTGGAGCCGCGGCGCGTCAGCCTTCGCGAAGCCATTGAACAGACACGTGAATTCCTCACCGCTTGACGCCCACCCCGGCACGGGCGACCACCTTACCGCATGAAACAATCCTTCACCGCACAGGAAGCCCTGCTGGCCGCCATGGTCATCATGGGTGCCTCCGGCAAGCGCATGAGCGATGCCGAGATCGCCCAGATGGTGCGCCTCGTCGGCGGCCTGCCCGCCTTCGCCGAGACGACCCCCGAGGATATCGCCGGCGTCAGCGAGCATTGCGCCAGCCTGCTGGATCGGCGCGACGGGCTTGAGGACGCCTTCGCCCTGATGCGCGACGCCCTGCCGATGCGCCTGCGCGAGACCGCCTATCTGCTGGCCTGCGAGATCGCCGCCGCCGATGGCGAGGTGATGCAGGAGGAATTGCAGCTGCTCTCCAACCTGCGCCTGGGCCTCGATTTGGACATGCTGGTGGCCGGCGCCATCGAGCGCGCGGCGCGGGCCCGCTATCAGGTGCTGTAGAGCAGGGGTTTCAACGCCGCGACATCCGCCGCCACCGGATTGTCCAGCGCCATATCAGCGGCACCATAGCCCCACCCCGCGAAAATTCCGGGGATGCCGGCGCCGCGCGCCGCCAGCATGTCATTGGCATGGTCGCCGATCATCACCGCCCGCCCGCCGCCGGCCAGGCCCATGGTGGCCAGAAGATGCGCGGGGTCGGGCTTGCGGGTGGCAAAGCTGTCGCCGCCGCCAACGGCCAGAAATTTCTCCGCCACGCCGAAATGCGCCAGCACGGCGCGGGCGGGGATGACCGGCTTGTTGGTGCAGACGGCCAGGCGCCAGCCTTCCGTCAGCAACTCATCCAGCAGGGCGGCGATGCCGGGGAAAAGCCGGGTCAGCTTCCCGCCCTCCAGGTCCGGATCGGCGGTGAAGGCAGCCACCGCGCCAACGGGCACCGCGCGGCCACGGGCGGCGAAGGCGCGTTCGCACAGCACGCGGGCGCCATCGCCGATCATCGGGATGACCTCGGCCAGGGCCAGGGGTTCCAGCCCATGCGCGGCAAGCCCGCGGTTCACCGCCATCCGGATGTCGGGTGCCGTGTCCAGCAGGGTTCCATCGAGGTCGAAGACGGCGAGACGGTTCATGGCCTCGCCATGCCACACGCTGCAATCAAACTTCAATCCCTGGGGGGTTGCGGTGTGGCAGGCGCTGCGGCACGCACACTCCATGCCAGCCGCCATTCTGCTCGCCGCGGGGATGGGCACCCGCATGCGCTCCGCCTTGCCCAAGGCCATGCACCCGCTGGGTGGCCGGCCCATGCTGCGCCATCTGCTGGCGGCGGTGGAGCAGGTGTTCGACACCATCGTGGTGGTGGTGGGGCCGGGGATGGAAAACCTGGCCGCCGTGGCAGCGCCGCATGCCGTGGTGGTGCAGCAGGAACGCCTGGGCACCGCGCATGCCGCGCGCATGGCGGCGCCGCTGTTGCGCGACTACGCGGGCGAGGTGGCGGTGCTCTATGCCGACAACCCGCTGATCACCCCCGCCACCATGCGGCGGCTGCTGGCGGCGGAGGGCGACATCGCCCTGCTGGCCATGCGCCCGGCCGATGCGGCGAAATACGGCCGTGTGGTGACTGAGGGCGAGCGGGTTTTGCGCGTCGTGGAATGGGCCGATGCCGGCGCGGAGGAGCGCGGCATCGGGCTGTGCAATGCCGGCGTGATTCGCGGCCCCGCCTCACGGCTCTTCCCCTGGCTGGATGCGGTGCGAAACGACAACGCCCCGCGCGAATACTATTTGCCTGACGTGATCGGCCTGGCGGTGGCGGACGGTGCCGCCTGCGCCGCCGTGGTGGCGCCGGAGGCCGAGCTGCGCGGCATCAACAGCCGCGCCGAACTGGCCCTGGCCGAGGCGGAATTGCAGGCCGCTCTGCGCGCGGCGGCACTTGCCGGGGGCGTCACGTTGGTGGCGCCGCAGACCGTCTTCCTGCACCACGACACGGTGCTGGAGCAGGACACGCTGGTGGAGCCCCATGTCGTCTTCGGCCCGGGCGTGCGGGTGGAGACGGGCGCCACCATCCGCGCCTTCTCGCATCTGGAAGGCTGCGTGGTCCGGCGCGACGCCATCATCGGCCCCTATGCCCGGCTTCGGCCCGGCGCCGATGTGGGCCGGGGCGCGCATGTCGGCAATTTCGTGGAACTCAAGGCCACCACCATGGGGCCGGGGGCCAAGGCCAATCATCTTTCCTACCTCGGCGATGCCAATGTGGGCGCGGGTTCCAACATCGGCGCCGGCACCATCACCTGCAATTATGACGGGGTGAACAAGCACCGCACCGAGATCGGCCAGGGCGCGTTCATCGGCAGCAACACAGCGCTGGTGGCGCCGGTGCGCGTGGGTGACCGGGCGCTGGTCGCCGCCGGCAGCGTGGTGGTGGAGAACGTGCCGGATGACGCGCTGGCATTGGCCCGCGGGCGGCAGGTGAACAAGCCGGGGCGCGGTTTTCGGGGGAAGAAATAGCATGTGTGGAATTGTCGGCGTCATTGGCCTGGCCCCGGCCGCGCCGCGCATGCTGGAGGGCCTCAGGCGCCTGGAATATCGTGGCTATGACAGCGCCGGCCTGGCCACGCTGGTCGATGGGCGGATCGAGCGCCGGCGCGCCGAGGGCAAGCTGGGCAATCTGGCCGCGGCGCTGGAAGCCAACCCGCTGCCCGGCCTGACCGGCATCGGCCATACCCGCTGGGCAACCCATGGCGGCCCCACCGAGCGCAACGCCCACCCCCACGCCACCGCCCGCGTGGCCGCCGTGCACAACGGCATTATTGAGAATTTTTCCACGCTACGGGCCGAGCTGGAAGCCGCCGGCCAGGTGTTTACCAGCGACACCGACACCGAGACGGTGGTGCAGCTGCTCGACCTGTTGCTGGCGCAAGGGATGCCGCCGGAGGAGGCGGTGCCCGCGGCGCTGAAGCGCCTGCATGGCGCCTTCGCCATGGCGTTTCTCTTTGCCGGCCGGCCGGATTTGCTGATCGTGGCGCGGCACGGGCCCGCACTCGCCGTGGGCTATGGCGAGGGCGAAATGTATGTCGGCAACGACGCGCTGGCCCTGGCGCCGCTGACCAACCGCATTTCCTATCTGGACGATGGCGACTGGGCGGTGCTTTCGCCCAATGGCGTGCGTTTCATGGACCTCGACGGCCATCAGGTGACGCGCGAGGCGAAGGCCAGCCATGTCTCCGGCGCGCTGACCGGCAAGGGCAACCACCGCCACTTCATGGAGAAGGAGCTGCACGAGCACCCCGGCGTGTTGGGCGACACGCTGCGGCAATACATGGACCCGGCCTCTCGCGGGGTCACCCTGCCCGGCCTGCCCTTCGACCCGGCGACGCTGCCGCGCATCACCATCACCGCCTGCGGCAGCGCCTTCCTGGCCGGCATGGTCGGCAAATACTGGATCGAGGAATACGCCCGCATCCCCTGCGACGCCGATGTGGCCAGCGAATTGCGCTACCGCGACCCGCCGCTGCCGGTGGGCGGTGCCGCCATCATGGTCAGCCAGTCCGGCGAAACGGCCGACACACTGGCGGCGCTGAAGATGCTGCGCGAGCGGGGCCAGGCGGCGCTGGCTATCGTCAATGTGCCGGAATCCTCGATGGCCCGGCTGTCCAACGCGGCACTGCTGACGGTGGCGGGGCCGGAAATCGGCGTGGCCTCGACCAAGGCCTTCACCGCGCAGCTGATGGTGCTGGCCTGCCTCGCCATCGGCATGGGCCGCGCCCGCGGCACGCTTTCGGCCGAGGCCGGGGCGATGCTGACCGCGGCCCTGATGGAGGTGCCAGAACATGCCGCCGAAATCCTCGACCGCGACGAGGAGATCCAGTCCCTCGCGCATGAAGTGGCGAAGGCGCGCGACGTGCTGTTCCTCGGCCGCGGCTCGCTTTTCCCCATCGCCATGGAAGGCGCCCTTAAACTCAAGGAAATCAGCTATATCCATGCCGAGGGCTATGCCGCCGGCGAGATGAAGCATGGCCCGATCGCGCTGATCGACGCCGATGTGCCGGTCATCGCCCTCGCCCCCTCCGGCCCCCTGTTCGAGAAGACGGTGAGCAATCTGCAGGAGGCCGCGGCGCGTGGCGGGCGCATCATGGCCTTCACCGACGAGGCCGGCGCGCATGTTTTGCGCGGCTTCGCCGAGCGGGTGGTGGTGCTGCCCACCGTCCATCCCTTCGCAGCGCCGATCCTGCACGCCATTCCGGTGCAGCTGCTGGCCTACCACGTGGCTGTGCTGAAGGGCACGGATGTGGACCAGCCGCGCAACCTGGCCAAATCCGTCACGGTGGAGTGAATCCGATGGGCTATGCGATCCTCGCCTTCGACAGCACCGATCCCGCGCGCCGCGCGGAGGCCCGTGGCCGGCACATGGAGGTGATCACCCGATGGGCCGCCGATGGCCGGCTGGCGCTGGGCGTGCCGCTGTTCGATGCCGATTTCCGGCCGGTCGGTTCCTTGATGGTGCTGAATGTGCCCGACGAGACGCATGTTAAAGAATACATATCGGAGGAGCCTTTCGCGCGCGAGGGCGTATGGTCGCGCTTCGAGGCACTTCCCTTCACCATCGCCGCCCTGCCCTATCGCCCCCTGCCGCAGCCCGGAGCGCCCATCTCCGGCACGCGCACCCACAGCATCAGCATCGGTCTGGACGGCACGGATGCCCAGGCGCCGGCGCGGCGCGCCGCCGCGCGCCCCACCCACATGGCGCGGGTGACCCCGGCGGCCGAGGAAGGGCTGCTGGTGCTGGGCGGCGCCATCATGCGTGGGAAGGACATGGTGGGGTCGATCGCCGTGACGGCGCATGCCTCCGACGCCGAGGCAGAGGCCTGGTGGGCGGAGGACCCCTACCTCACCGGCGATGTCTGGCGGCGGGTGACACGCTACGGCACGCGTTTGGTGGGCCTGCCCTACCACGCGCTGCCCGGCGGGGTGTGAACGCCGCCACGCTTGCCGGCTGCGGCGCGCTGGCGCTCTGGGCCTTTCTGGCGGTGCTGGCGCGCGGGGCCGCGGGCATTCCGCCGCTGCAATTGACAGCGATGGGCTTTACCGTGGCCGGCGTGCTGGGGGTTGCGCTGGTGGCGGCACGCGGGCGGCTTTCCGCGCTGCGGCAGCGGCCGCTGGTCTGGGCGCATGGGGTGGGCGGGCTGTTCGGCTACCACGCGCTGTATTTCGCCGCGCTGGCCTGGGCGCCGGCGGTTGAGGCGAATTTGCTGAACTATCTCTGGCCGCTGCTGATCGTACTGCTGGCGGCGCCAATGCTGGGCATGCGGCTGGGGGCACGGCGGCTGGGCGGCGTGGCGCTGGGGTTTTTCGGCTGTGCGCTGCTGCTGGGCGGGGGCGCGCGGTTTCCGCCCGAGGCCTGGGCCGGCTTCGCCTGCGCGGTCGGCGCCGCCTTCACCTGGGCGTTCTATTCCGTGCTGTCGCGCCGACTGGCCGGCGTGCCGACCGAGGCCGTGGCGGGGTTCTGCCTGGCCTCGGCCGCGCTGGCGGGGGTGGCGCATGCGGTGTTCGAAGCCTGGGTCTGGCCCGATGCACGGCAGGCGCTGGCCGCGCTGCTGCTGGGCATCGGCCCGGTGGGCGCGGCCTTTTTCCTGTGGGATTGGGGGATGAAGCGCGGCGACCCAAGGCTGCTGGGCATACTGGCCTATGGCGTGCCGGTGGCGTCGACGCTGCTGCTGGTGGCGGTGGGCGAGGCGGCGCTGGATTGGCGGCTGGTGGTGGCGGTGCTGCTGGTGGCGGGGGGTGGGTGGCTGGCGGCGCGGGCCGCATAGCGCGTCAGGCGGAACGCTGCGTCAGGGTCCGGCGCTGGCGTAGCGACGCCAGGTCAGCACTGCGAAACTGGTCCAGCCCACGCAGACCCAGGCCAGCACCGCCGGCAGCATCGCGACCAGGAGGAAGACGATCCAGCTGTGCCGGATATCCGCATCGCCATACAGCAGGCCGGCAAGCAGGATCTGCATATGCAGCATGAACATCGCGCCGGAAAACCGCAGCGCCAGCCCGGCAGGGAATGGCGCCCCGGCCAGCGGGCCACGCCATTGCCGGAGCCCGGCCACCAGCGCCATCGCCGGCGTGGCAAAGCAGAGCAGCGCCAGGCCCAGCGCCTGCGCATCCGCCACAAAGCCGGAAAACGCCCCCTGGACCCAGCGCGTGGAGGGAAACGCCGCGATCGCCGGCAGATACCAGCCCCGCCCCCCATCCAACGCCACCACCAGCCAGCCAAGCGCCTGCAGCGCAATGGCCAGCCGCAGCGCCCCATGTTCCCGCACCAGCCGCAGATTCACTGGGGCGAGCGCCGGCGGCGGCCCGAGCGGCCCGGCCCGGCCGAGCACCGCCAGGACGCCCATCAGCGCCCAAGACGCCAGCGCCACCACCACCCCAAGCCTCGGCCATCCCAGTGTCATCCAGACGGCGAGCGAGAGCAGGGGAAGGAGCAGCAGGGGCAGCCAGCGGCGAAACATGTCGCAGGCATGAAACAGCGGCGCAGGCGCCAGGGCAAGAAGCGGAAGGGCATCGGGCAGCGGGAAAGGCCATGATGCGGCCATCGCAGGAAAGACATTCGTGAGCACCATCGGCAACCGCATCGCCAGCCTCGACTGGCCCGCCATCACCGCCGCCCTCGACGCCCGCGGCTGCGCCACGACCGGACCACTGCTCACGCCCGCCGAATGCGCGGCGCTGACCACGCTATACGACGGCGACGGCTTCCGCTCCCACATCATCATGGCCCGGCACGGCTTTGGCCGCGGCGAGTACAAGTATTTTTCCAACCCGCTGCCAGCGCCGGTGGCGACGCTGCGCGCCGGCCTCTATGCCGGCCTGGCCCCACTGGCCCAGGCCTGGTCAGCCCGCATGGGCGGCCCATCCTACCCCGCCACGCACGAAGAATACCTCGCCGCTTGCCATGCCGCGGGGCAGACCCGGCCCACGCCGCTGCTGCTGCGCTACGGGCCGGAGGACTACAACTGCCTGCACCAGGACCTCTATGGCGACCTGCATTTCCCGTTGCAGGTGGCGTTCCTGCTGACTGACCCGGCGGAGTTCTCCGGCGGCGAATTCGTCCTCACCGAACAACGGCCGCGCATGCAGTCGCGCGCCGAGGTCGCTTCGCTGCGGCAGGGGGAGGGCGTGGTGTTCGCGGTGAATGATCGGCCGGTGCGGGGGAACAAAGGGGATTATCGGGTCAAGCTTCGGCATGGGGTCAGCCGCCTCAAGGCGGGGCGGCGGCATACCCTCGGCATCATTTTTCATGATGCTCGGTGAACCAGAGGGGCGCTGCCCCTCCGGACCTCCCCGCCAGGGCCGACCCGGCCCTGGACCGTGTTCTGATTCAGAAATCCAGGACAGGGCCGGCGGGGACTATGCCGGTGGGGTTCAGGCCGCGGTGGCTTTCGAAATAGTGGCGCTTGATGTGGGTGAAATCACAGGTCTCGGCGATGCCGGGGATGCTGTAGAGACGCTTCGTATAGGCCTGCAGCGCCGGGTAATCCACCAGCCTTCGGATGTTGCACTTGAAGTGGGTCACATACACAGCGTCGAAACGGATCAATGTGGTGAAGAGGCGCCAATCCGCCTCGGTCAGCACATCGCCACACAACCAGCGCCGCGTCGACAATAACGCCTCCAGCCAATCCAGGCTGTCGAACAACGCCGACACCGCCTCGTCATAAGCCGCCTGGCTGGCGGCGAAGCCGGCCCGATAGACGCCATTGTTCAACGTCTCATAGATGCGCGCATTCACCGCATCGATCTCCGGCAGCAGCGCCTTGGGGCAGTAATCCGGGCCCTCCCCGATCGCGTTGAACATGCGGATGATTTCGGCGGATTCATTGTTGACGATGGTGCGGGCCTGTCTGTCCCACAGCACCGGGACGGTGACGCGGCCGGTGAAATGCGGGTCGGCCCGGGCGTAGATCTCGTGCATCGCCGCGGCCCCCTCAGGGTCCGGCACCACGCCCTCGCCGGGGGCGAAACTCCAGCCCTGCTCCGCCATCAGCCAATGGGTGACGGAAAGGCCGATAGACCCCTCCAGCCCTTTCAACCGCCGAAAGATCAGCGTGCGATGCGCCCAGGGGCAGGCCAGCGAGACATAGAGACGGTACCGCCCCGGCTCCACCACCGGGATCGTTCCACGAAAGCTGCTGCTGGCACGAACAAAACTGCCGTCAGCGGCGGTGATCTTGCGATCGACCGCCTCCCACACGCCATCGATCATCTGACCCATGGCGCGGGGTTTTCCGGATTATCGGCGCAGGCCGAGGCGCTGGATCAGCGTGGCGTAGCGCGCATGGTCGCGGCGCTTGAGGTAATCCAGCAGCCCACGACGCTGCCCCACCATCACCAGCAAACCGCGGCGCGAGTGGAAATCCTTCGCGTGGGTCTTGAGGTGCTCGGTCAGGTTGGTGATGCGCTCGCTCATGATCGCGACCTGCACTTCCGGGCTGCCGGTGTCGCCGGGCTTCACGGCGTATTCGAGAATCACCGCGGCGCGGCGTTCGTCTGTGATCGACATCGTGTGATCCTTGTTCGAGAGGTTTCAGTGCCCGGTTTCGGTCGCTGCCATCAGGCGTTCGGGGAAACACATCCCCTCCTCCAGACGGCACAACCCGACAAACCGTTCCCCTGCCATCGCGCGGATCAACCCACCATCAGGGCTGGCCGCCGCCGGAACCCGGCCCATGAACTCCACCAGGCTGATCGCCTGGCCGAATTGAAGGCGGGCGGCCTCCGCTTCGCTCATGGCCAGTGCCGGGATGTCGTCCAGCGCGGTCGTGAGCGGGAGAAGGAGGTCCAGTGAAGGGGGAGGTGTATCCCCGGAAACCAATAGGCTGTCCAGGGGCACGGCGTGGGATTCCTTGAAGGGACCCACGGAAAGCCGGCGCAGGGCCGCGATATGGCCTAGCGAGCCCACCGCCTTGGCCAGGTCGCGCGCCAGGGACCGCATATAGACGCCCTTGCCCGACTGCACCTCGAAGATCGCGTGGTCGGCATCCGGCCGCTCGGTCAGCTCGAACTTGTCCACACGGGCCGGGCGGGCTTCGAGGATCACTTCCTGCCCATCGCGGGCCAGGTCATAGGCGCGGTCGCCATTGATCTTGATCGCGGAATAGATCGGCGGGACCTGCATGATGTCGCCGGTGAAGGCCGGCAGGGCGGCGCGGATCGCCTCGTCACTGGGCCGGGCGTCGGTGGTTTCGGTCACTGCGCCATCGGCGTCGTCGCTGTCGCGCGCCTCGCCGAATTTCAGCGTGAAGCGGTAGGTTTTCGTGCCGTCCATGACGTAGGGCACGGTCTTGGTGGCGGCGCCGAAGGCGACCGGGAGGAGGCCGGTGGCGAGTGGATCGAGCGTGCCGCCATGGCCCGCCTTCTGCGCGTCGAAGGCGCGTTTCACCTTGTTGACGACATCGGTCGAGCCGATGCCGGAAGGCTTATCGACGATGAGCCAGCCATCGATGGGCCGGCCTTTGGGTTTTTTGCGGAATTGGCGGGGCATTGTGTTTCGGACTGCAGTGTGAGGGGGCGGGTTGTAGCGATGTGGGGGGTGGGCGCAAGCGCGATCATGCCAAAACTGCGCGGGCCTCGGGCGAAACATCGGCGCCGGCGAAGGCGGGGATGACGCGGACGGGGCCGAGTTTCGCGCCTGGGGCCATGTCTTCGGAGATCAGCGCGGTGCAGCCGGATTGGGCGGCGGTGGCCAGCAGCATGGCGTCCCAGAATGAGAAGCGGCCGGTGGCGGCGGCGGCCATGGCTTCGGTCAGGGCGGCGGGGCTGTGTGGCAGGGGCGCGCCGAAGGCCGTGCTCCACAGCGCGACCTGGCGCATGGCCGCCTCGGGCTCGAGCTTGCGCTTTCTGGTTGTGGCGAAGAAGAATTCGCCCAGGGCCTGCAGGGTGATCAGTCCGCCGGCGCGCGCGGCCCCGGCGATGATCGCAATCGCGGCCTCCTGTCTGCGGTCACCCGTCTCGATCGAATAGACGAGGATGTTGGCGTCGATGGTCGGCCGCGTCACTTGTCATCGAACTTGGCCAGAACGTCCTCGTAGATCTCGTCGCGGTTGAACTTCCAGGGCGCGAGTGTGCGGGGCTGCCGGGCGAATGCCTCGGCCTCGGCCAAGGACTTCTCCTGCTCCGGGGTCAGCACCTTCTTCACCGGCGCGGGTTCGGGGATCAGCCGCGCCACCGGCTTGCCGTTACGGGTGATGATGATTTCCTGCCCCGCCTCGGCATCGCGCAGAAGCTGCGAGAAGCGATGGTTCGCGTCACGGGCCGTGGTGATGTAGGACATGTCCTACATTAACGCGCGGAATGCGACGCTTCAACGCTTTCCTGCGCGGCGACGGGCCTGGCAGGCGGTTCGATGGGCTCGGTGCCGAAGATTGGTGTGCGGGTCACCGCGCTGAAGACGAGCGCGGCGGGGATCAGCACCTGCAGAACCAGCAGCACCGCAGTGGAGCCGACGAATGTCCCGGTCCCGCGGGCTGCCCTCTCGCCGAAGCCGGCGTCAGGCCCAGGCTCGGCGCAGCCCATCAACACGGCGGCGACAACCAATGCGGAAGGGCGGCGCATCATCGCCGCATCGCCTCCGCCACCGCATGGTCGCGCGCGTCGCCGCGCGCCGCCAGGTCCGCCGCCGCACCGCCGGCGTCCGCTGCGCTGCGGTTCTGGCTCAGCTTGCGCTTGCCGATCAGCCGCTCCACCCGCAGCACCACGCCGACGATGCCCTTGAGCTGGCCGGCCACGAACTCCGCCGGCGCGTCATTCACGCTCCAGGGGTTTTCGCGCTTCGCCTCATGCGCGTCGGTCAGCCCGCTGACGATCTCGCGCAGCCGCCCGGCATCCTGCACCACCTCGATCGGGCCATGGGCATGCACCGCCTCGTAATTCCAGGTCGGCACCACGCGGTGGTGTTCGGCCTTGCTGGGGTAGCTGGAGGGCGAGACATAGGCCTCCACCCCCTGGAACACCGCCACGCCGCGCTCCAGCCCCTGCCAATGCGGGTTGGCGCGGGCGAGGTGGCCTATGACGATGCCGTTGCGGTATTGCAGCGGCAGATGGGTGATCACCGGCAGCCCGTCAGGCCCGTTGGAGACCAGCAGGCTGAGCCGCGCAGCCGCCATGATGCTGGCCAGGATCGCAGGGTCATCCTCTCGGAAGGCGGGCGGGGTGTACATGCCAGGCAGCCTAGCCAAACCACTTGACGTGCCCAAGCTCTCATGCGCGCAACACAGCCATGCCGGACCCGATGCCCGATTTCCTCAACGCCGACCGCCCGCCCGTGCCCGACCTGGTCGTGCCCACGGCATTGCAGCCCTTCCATCTGGAGGGCCGGCCGGTGCGCGGCCGGCTGATCCGCCTGGGCGCGCTGGCCGAGGCGCTGCTGGGCCGGCACAACCATTCGCCCCC
Source organism: Acetobacteraceae bacterium (assembly GCA_021732665.1). GTDB lineage: Bacteria > Pseudomonadota > Alphaproteobacteria > Acetobacterales > Acetobacteraceae > Rhodovarius. The sequence continues at coordinate 145,545 of JAKFUL010000015.1, read as the reverse complement.
CGTGGGCCGCATCGTGGGCGAGGCGATGGCGCTGACCGCGGGGCTGGCCGCGGCGCTGAAATTCAAGGGCAGTTTTTCCCTTCAGGCCAAGGGTGATGGCGTGGTGCCCATGCTGCTGGCGGATTGCACCGATGACGGCCAGCTGCGCGGCCAGGCCCGCGTGGAGCATGAGGAGCTGGCCAGGCTGATGGAGGTGGACCACGATCCACCCGCCGCCGGCCTTCTGGGCAAGGGCTACATCGCCTTCACCTGCGACCAGGGCCCGGACATGGAGCGCTACCAGGGCATCGTCTCGATGGACGGCATCCACCTCGCCGACATGACGCAAAGCTATTTCCGCACCTCCGAGCAATTGCAGGCCTTCGTCCGCCTGGCCTGCGCCCGGACGGAGAAGGGCTGGCGGGCCAGCGCCTTCATCCTGGAGCGCGTGGCCGGCGCCGGCGGCATAGGCGACGCCACGCCGGAGGAACAGGACGAGGCCTGGAAGACCGCCGTGCTGCTGGCGACCACGCTGAAGGACAGCGAGCTGCTCGACGACGATCTGCCGATTCCGCGCCTGCTGCACCTGCTCTACCATGCCGAGGGGCTGGTGCTGGATCAGGCCCGCGCGCTGTCCTATGGCTGCCGGTGTTCGCGCGCCAAGCTTTCCGGCGTGCTGGGCGGGTTTCCGGACGAGGATCTGGATGAGATGGCGGAGGGTGGTGCCATCACCATGACCTGCGAGTTCTGCAACTACGACTTCAAATTCGACCGGGCCGAGATCCGTCGTTGAGCCATGCCATCAAGGCGCTGGGCTGCCTGGCGGGGTTTCTCGCCGTGCTCTTCGCCGCCGCCGGGGCGCATCTGGGGCTGGGCGAGGGCGAGGCACGCATGCTGGGCTCGGTGACCATGCTGCTGGGGTTTCATGCGCCGGCCTTGATCGTCGTAGGGCTTTGGGGGGCATGGCGCGGTGGCGCGCTGCTGGCGGCAGGGCTTTTCCTGTTCTGCCTGGCCGTGCTGGTGCGGGTCTTTTCAGGCCAGTCGCTTGGCCCCGTCGCACCGATCGGCGGCTTTGCCATGATGGGCGGCTGGCTATGGCTCGGGGTGGTGGCGCTGCGCGGACGATAGATTTGTCTGTCCTTTCGGTAGATTTAAGGTTTCTTTGCCTATTGGGGTCTGCCGGACCGGTTGCCTTCGCCAGCCACCCACGGATGGAAGGAACCGCCCGATGTTCAAGCCCCTCGCTGCCGGCTGAGCGCGGGTCAGATCCGCGGACTCACACGGGTGAGTTGCCATAAAAGGATTATATACCTTGATTTTCACGGCTGTATATCCTAGAATGCACCCCGCGCAACCAGGAGGCCCAGCCATGCCAGCATCGCCGCCTCCCCCACCCCGGACAGGCCCGGACGCCCAGGCCTGGGAATTTGTCCGAAACCCGCAGGATACCCTGGCCAGCCCGGCCGGCCCCCGCTACCCCGGCCAGGTGAATATGTCCGAAAGCAGCACCGAACGGGGATTTGTCCGCAAACCGCGGGAATACGCCCCATGACGCCCCAGCGGGCCTACCTGGCCGCCTACCTGGCCGCCGAGGGCTTCGAGGCCGATTTGTCCGAGGAACTGCACCGCCGCGGCGTTGACGGCCTGGAATGGCATGGCCGCCTGGCGCTTTCGGACAAGCCGCCGATCCATGCCGCCTGGGCGCTGGAATGCTGGGATGCGCCGGTGCTGCTTCCCGCCCCATCGGTGAAGGCCGCGGCCGATGCGCTGCGCGCGATCCAGCGCAACTGGGCGCTGCTCCCAACCGAACACCACCGCCGCGCCGCACTGATCCAGGACCGCCTGCCGCCAGTGAAGGCCCGGCCCCTGACCTTCCCCGAACCCGCGCCCACCGGCCATCTCGGCGGCTGGACCATGCTCGATGCCGGCACCCTGCTGGCCTCCCCCACCAAGACCAGCCCCTTCGTGAATGGCGAGCCACGTTTCGTGGAGGACCGCGAGGGACCGCCCTCCCGCGCCTACCTGAAGCTGTGGGAAGGGCTGACGCGCATCGGCCGCCACCCCGTGCCGGGGGAGACCTGCCTTGACCTCGGCGCCTCGCCGGGTGGCTGGACCTGGGTGCTGGCAAAACTCGGCGCCACGGTCATGGCCGTGGACAAGGCGCCGCTCGACGCCGCGATCGCTGGCTTGCCGGGGGTGACATGGCGGGGCGAGAGCGCCTTCGGGCTGGAGCCGGAGCCGGTGGACTGGCTGTTCTCCGACATCATCTGCTATCCCGCGCGGCTTCTGGGGCTGGTGGAACGCTGGATGGCGGCGGGTGCGGCGCGCAACATACTGTGCACGCTGAAATTCCAGGGCGAGACCGACCACGCCACCGCGGAGAAATTCGCCGCCATCCCCGGCGGCAGGATCTTCCATGCCGCACACAACAAGCACGAACTCACCTTTGCTTGGTTGCCGGGTGTCGGGGCAGGGGGCTAGACATGGTCATGCCTCCCCTGCCCCGCATCGCCCCCAGCCTTCTTGCCGCCGATTTCACCCGGCTGGGCGAGGAGGTGCGTGCCGTCGAGAAGGCAGGCGCGGACTGGCTGCATCTCGACATCATGGATGGGCATTTCGTGCCCAACATCTCCTTCGGGCCGGCGCTGGTGAAGGCATTGCGGCCGCTCACCGCGATGCCGTTCGATGTGCATCTCATGATCGCGCCGGCCGACCCCTATCTGGAGGCCTTCGCCAAGGCGGGCGCCGACATCATCTCGCTCCACCCCGAGGCAGGGCCGCATCTGCACCGCTCCCTGCAAACCATCCGCGCGCTGGGCCGGAAATGCGGCGTGGTGCTGAACCCGGCCACCCCCGTCAGCGCGGTCGAGAGCGTGATGGATCTGGTGGACCTCATCCTCGTGATGGCGGTGAACCCCGGTTTCGGTGGGCAATCCTTCCTGACCAGCCAATTGGCCAAGATCAGCGCGCTGCGGCGGATGATCGACGCCACCGGGCGTGAGATCGCACTCGAAGTCGATGGTGGCGTCACCACCGCCACCGCGCCACAATGCCTGGAAGCGGGGGCCGACACGCTGGTGGCCGGCACCGCGGTGTTTGGCGCTGATGATTACGCGGGGGCAATCGCGGCGCTGAAATCGGGAGGGGGAGCAAAGCCATGCCGGACCTGATTCGCAATGCGCGGCGCTGGATCACCGGGCTGAAACCGGTGCGGGTGCCGGATGCGCCCTCGCGCTCCTTCAAGGACCTCTGGCCCGGCGACGCGGCACGCGGGTCGCGGCTGGTCAGCGGTGAGCTTGAGGTACTGGGCACGCTGCGGCCGCTGGAGCCGGGCACCCCAGAGCAGCCGGGCATTGGTTGGGCACCCGGCGATGGCCCGCTGCTGTGGCGTGCCCATGCCCATGGCTTCGGCTGGCTGCGCGACCTGCGGGCATTGGGGACGGACGCCGCCCGGGTGCGGGCGCGCGACCTAGCACATGACTGGCTGGCCAATGGGGCAAGTCAGGACCTGGCCCAGGCGCCGGAGGTGGCGGGGGCGCGGATCTCCGCCTGGCTGGGCCATTGGGATTTCCTGGCCGCTTCGGCCGATGACGGTTTTCGGCGGGCGCTGCTGACACGGCTTGCCCAGGATGGTCGTGCGGTGGTGGCCGGCCTGCCGGCCGAGGCCGCGCATCGTGGCGCGCTGGTGGTGCTCAAGGCCTCCATCGCCGCCGCGGTGGCGCTGGAGGAGGAGGGCTGGCTCAATCGTGCCCTTCGCCTGCTGCCGGGCGAGCTGGACCGGCAATTCTACCCCGATGGCGGGCATGTGGAGCGCAGCCCGGCGCAGCATCTGGCGGCGCTGCAGGATTTGATCGAGATCCGCAACCTGCTGCATGGCGCCGGCGCCAATACCCCCGCGCAGCTTGGCATCATCCTGGAACGGGCCTGCCAGGCCTTGCGCTTCTACCGCCACCAGGATGGCAGCCTCGCCTTGTTCAACGGCACGCGGGAGGAGCCGGCGACGCTGGTGGATCTCGTGCTGCATCACGGCCAGGCGCGGGGCCGCGCGCCGATGCTGTTGCAGGATACCGGCTTCCATCGCCTGCAGGGCAGCCGGACACTGGTGATCGTGGATTGCGGCGCCCCCGCCCCCGGCCGCCCGCCGGATCTGACCACCGGCCTGCCCCGCGCCGGCGACCGCTTCGCGCATGCCGGCACGCTCTCCTTCGAGCTCAGCGTGGGGCGGGACCGGTTGATCGTGAATTGCGGCGCCTCGCCGGCGGCGGACACGGTGTGGCGCGACGCGCTGCGCGCCACCGCCGCCCATTCCACCCTGGTGCTGGCCGATACCAACAGCGCCGAGCTGCGCGAGGAGGGCCTCGGCCGCCGACCCGAACGCGTGGTGGCCGAGCGGCAGGAGCAGGACCAGGCGCATTGGCTGGAGATCAGCCATGATGGCTGGAAGAAGCCCTTCGGCGCCATCCACCGCCGCACGCTGTATCTGGCCGAGGGTGGCGATGATTTGCGCGGCGAGGATGTGGTGGAACTGCCCGGCGGCGTCACCGAGACGCTGAGCTGGGTGGTGCGCTTCCACCTCCATCCCGGTGTCAGCGCCTCGATGGTCGAGGATGACGGGGCGGTGCTGATGCGGCTGCCGAGCGGCCATGGCTGGCGGCTGCGGGCGCGTGGCGCCTCCATCTCGCTGGAGGAAAGCGTCTATGCCGCTGCCGAGACCCGGCGGACCCAGCAGATCGTGCTGCATGCCGAGCCGGATGCGGAGGCTGTGCGCTGGGCGATCAGCCGCGTGGTGGCGGCGGGGGCCGAGGGACCGCCCGAGCTGACCTAGCCGGAAAGCACCCCATGCTGCCGCAAAAACCCCAGCAAAGGCAGCATGGAGAGCCCCAATATGGTGCTGTGCTGCCCGGCCACGGCGCTGAACAGATGGATACCCAGCCCCTCCACGCGATAGGCGCCCACGGTCGCCAGCAACGCCTCGCCCTCGGCCGCCAGATAGGCGGCGATGAAGTCTTCGGAGAGGGGGCGGACGGTCAGCGTGGCAGTCTCGGCGTTCTGCCAGACGCGTTGGCCGAAGCGCCACGCCACGGTGCCGTTCACCAGCTGATGCTGGCGGCCGGAAAAGGCGCGCAGGTGTTCGGCGGCTTCGGCCATGTCACGCGGCTTGTCGAACCAGCGATCCCCAAGGACCAGCAGCTGGTCGGAGCCGATCACCAGCGCCTCGGGCATGCGGCGCGCGACGTGGCGGGCCTTGGCATCGGCCAGCAGCACGGCGGCCTCGGTAGCGGAGAGGCCCTCGCCCTGGGCAGCAAGCTTCAGTTCGCCCTCATCGACCGCGGCGGGGATGGCCTGGAAGCGCAGCCCCGCCGCCTCCAGCAGCGCGCGGCGGCTGGCCGAGCCGCTGGCCAGCACCAGGGCAGGCGTCTCGGCCTGGATCACTCGCCCGGGCCCAGGACCTGGGTCGCCGGATCCTCGGGCGCCAGGGCGGCTTGGCGGCCGCGCTTCTCGTGCCAGATCTCGACCTGTTGCAGCACGGTGGCGGCGGTTTCCTCGATACTGCGGCGGGTGACGTCGATGACCGGCCAGCCCCGCGCGGCGCAGAGCCGGCGGGAGGCCAGGATCTCGGCCTTCACCGATTCGACGTTCACATAATCCGTCTCGTTCTGCCGCACACCGCCGCCGCCGATGATTTTCAGGCGGTGCCGGCGGATATCCACCAGGGCGTTCACATCGATGGTCAGGCCGACCACGGGGCAGGGCGGGTTTTCCAGCTCCGGCGGCAGTTCCGCCCCTGGCACCAGGGGTATGTTTGCCGCCTTCACGCCCCTGTTCGCCAGGTAGAAGCAGGTCGGCGTCTTGGAGGAACGGGAGACCCCTACCAGCACCACATCGGCATTGGCTATGCCCGCCGTGCCCTGCCCGTCATCATGCGCCAGCACGTAGTGCATGGCATCGATCCGGCGGAAATAATCAGCATCCATCACATGCTGCGCCGCGCGCTTGGAGGCGGCGCGGGTGCCGATCTCGTGCTGCAGCAGGTTCACCACCGGATCCAGCACCGACAGGCAGACCAGGCCCAGCCGACCACAGGTCTCCTCCAGCGCCATGCGCAGGCTCTGGTCCACCAGGGTAAACATCACCGGGCCCGGCTCATGCTCAATGCCCTCCAGCACCCGGTCGAGGTTGAGGCGCGAGCGCACCAGCGACCAGCGGTGGTGGATGACATTGTGTCCCTCGAACCGCGACAGCGCCGCCCGGGCGATGGAATTCAGCGTCTCGCCCGTGCTGTCGGAGACCAGATGCAGGTTGGTGGTTCTGTGGACCATTCGGGCCGGCCTTCGGGGATGGAGCGGGATAATGGGGATTGATTCGGCGGCATGCACCCAACCCTGGGGAGTCGGGGATGAATCGCACAATGGAACAACTCGGCAGGCCGGGCCATCGCAATGGGTGCAAACCGGGGATGAAACCGCCAAGCCCCGGACTCCAAACGCTGATTGGCCCCGCCAATCCGGGACGGCGCCAGGGAAAAACCCCTGGCTATCGGGGTTCCTTGTGATTCACAGGGCATACTACAGACCACCATCTTTCTAGAATCTTGTTTCTTGGTGCATGTTAGGCGGAATGATCGCGAAACCCATTCTCACCGTCCTCTCCGGCCAGCCGGTCTGGCCACCCCCCGTCTGGATGATGCGCCAGGCCGGGCGCCATCTGCCGGAATACAAGGCCACACGGGCCGAGGCGGGGAGTTTTCTCGCCCTCGTCACCACGCCGGAGCTGGCCTGCGAGGTCACGCTTCAGCCGGTGCGGCGCTACGGCATGGATGGCGCCATCCTGTTCAGCGACATCCTCATGGTGCCCTGGGCGATGGGCCAGAAGCTGTGGATGGAGGATGGCGAGGGGCCGCGCCTGACCCCCATCACCGACATGGCCGGCCTGAACGCGCTGCGTCCCGCCGAGCTGCGCGAAGCGGCGGCGCCGATCTTCGAGACCGTCACCCGCGTCCGTGCCGCTCTCGACGAAGCCAATTCCAGGACAACGCTGATCGGCTTCGCCGGCTCCCCTTTCACCGTCGCCTGCTACATGGTCGAAGGCCGCGGCGGCAGCGATTTCGCCCATGTCCGGCAACTGGCCTATGCCGATCCGCAATTCTTCGCCCGCCTGATCCGGGTGCTGACCGACGCCACGGTGGATTACCTGCTGGCCCAGGTGGAGGCCGGCGCCGAGGCGCTGATGCTGTTCGATTCATGGTCGGGTCTGCTGTCTCCCAGCCAGTTCCGCCGCTGGGTGATCGACCCCACCGCCGCCATCCGTCGGGCGCTGGCCCAGGCCGCGCCGCATATCCCGGTCATCGGTTTCCCGCGCCTGGCCGGCCCCATGCTGGCGGATTACGCCAGCCGCACGGGGATGCAGGGCATCGGCATGGACACCTCGATGGACCCGCGCTGGGCCGCGGCGAACGTGGCGCCAACCATGGCGCTGCAAGGCAATCTCGACCCGCTGGTGCTGCTGACAGGCGGCATCGCGCTGGAGACCGAGGCGCGGTCGCTGCTCTCGGCCATGCGCGGGCGGCCGTTCATTTTCAATCTCGGGCACGGGATCGAGAAGGAAACCCCGATCGATCACGTGATGTCGCTCCTTCGTCTCGTTCGCGGGGGTTAGTAAATCTCGCGACATCGGCTTTGCGGATGCGCGGGGGTTGAATCCCGGCCATGTCACGGTATGTCCGGGATATGACCCGCCCCAAAACAGCGGTTGTTCTGCTGAACCTGGGCGGCCCTGACAGCCCGGACGCAGTCCAGCCTTTCCTGACCAACCTGTTCACCGATCCCGCGATTCTGCGCGTGCCCGGTTTCATCCGGCCCTGGCTCGGGAAATTCATCGCCAGGCGGCGCACCCCGGCGGCGCAGGAGAATTATGCGGTCCTTGGCGGCAAGTCGCCGCTGCTGGAACTGACCATCGAGCAGGCGGAGAGTTTGCAGGCGGTGCTCGCCACCGATGAGGCCACCGAATACCGCTGCTTTGTCGCCATGCGCTACTGGCACCCGTTCAGCGAGGAGACCGCCCGCCAGGTCCAGGAATGGGGCGCGGACAGGGTGATGCTGGTGCCGCTCTACCCGCAATTCTCCACCACCACGACCGGCAGCAGCATGACGGCCTGGGCCGATGCCTGCCGGACCATCGGCCTGGATATCCCCGTGCAGACGCTGTGCTGCTGGCATTCCGACGATGATTTCGCCGCCGCCACCGCCCGGCTCGTGCGCGAGGCCTATGACAAGGCGCGCGCCGAACTGCCGGAAAATGTGCCGCTGCGCGTGCTGTTCAGCGCCCATGGCCTGCCCGAAAGCATCGTCAAGCGCGGCGACCCCTACCAGTGGCAGGTCGAGCAGACGGTGGACAAGGTGCGCGAGCATCTGGGCATCGAGGGTCTGGACTGGCTGGTTTGCTACCAGTCCCGCGTCACGCCGCAGAAATGGATCGGCCCTTCCACCGACACCGAAATCGAGCGCGCGGGGGCCGAGAAGGTGGCGCTGCTGGTCTGCCCCATCGCCTTCGTCTCCGAGCATTCGGAGACCCTGGTGGAGCTGGATGTGGAATACCGCGAGGAAGCCGAGCATGTCGGTGTCCCCGGCTATTTCAGGGTGCCGGCGCAGAACAGCGAGGTGCATTTCATCGCGGCGTTGGCTGGTCTGGTGCGTCGCACCGCGGCCAACCCGCGCTCCCTGTGCAGCTTCGCCGGTGCCCGGCAATGCCCCAAGGTCCATAAGGATTGCCCGCACGCGAAAGCCCGCGCGTGATTCCTTCGGCCGTCCTGTTCGATTGTGACGGAGTGCTGGCGGATACCGAGATGGTGGTGAACCGCCTGGTGGCCGCGGAGCTCACGGCCCGCGGTTGGGTGATGGATGCGCATCAGGCGCGAGCCGAGTTCCTCGGCATGGCCTGGCCCGACATGCGGCCTCTGGTGGAAGCCCGCACCGGCCCGCTGCCCACCGGCTGGGAGGATGATTTCTCCCACCGCATCAACCGCATGCTGGAGGCCGAGACGCTCGCCATCCCCGATGCGATCGAGGCGCTGCACGTGGTGGCGGCACGCTTGCCGGTGGCCGTCGCCTCCAACTCCTCGCGCCTGGAACTGGCCACCAAGATGGAGCGGCTGGGGTTGTTGGAGCTGTTCGGGGCGCGGTGCTTCAGCTTCGAGGATGTGCCGCGGCCGAAGCCTGCGCCCGACATCTACATCGCCGCCGCCCAGGCCTGCGGCGTGGCTCCGCAGGATTGCGTGGTGGTGGAGGACAGCGTCACCGGCACCCGCGCTGCCATCGCCGCCGGCTGCCGCGTGCTGGGCTTCGCGCGCGACACCCCGGCCGGCGCCCTGCACCGCGCAGGTGCGAGGCCGTTTTACGCCATGAAGGACCTGCCCGCGCTGCTGGGGCTCTGATAGGTTTTTGCGTATGACCCTTCGCGCGCTCCTCCTCGCCCTGCTCTTCTGCCTGCCGGCCATGGCGCAGGACGCCTATCCCAGCCGCCCGGTGCAGTTGATCGTTCCCTTCCCGCCCGGCGGCAACACCGATCTGATGGCCCGCGCCCTGCAAGCCGAACTGACCCGCGCACTGGGGCAGACGGTGGTGGCGGTGAATCGCGGCGGCGCGGCAGGCGCCATCGGCAATGCCGAACTCTACCGGGCGCGGCCGGATGGGATGACCATCGGCATCTCACCCAACAACGCCATCACCACCCAGCCCTTCCTGCAGCCCACGCCCTATCAGGCCGACAGTTTTCGCTACATCTGCATGTTCTACGACAACCCGCAGGTGCTGATCCTGGGCCGGAACGCGCCGTTCAACGATGTGGCCGGGCTGGTGGCGCATGCGCGCCGGGGGCGGGATGCATTGGTCTATGGCGCGCCAGGCGCGGGCAGCACGCAGCATATCCTGATGGCGCAGTTCCTCCGCGCGGCGGGGGTGGAGGGGCTGATGGTCTCCTACACCGGCGCAGGCCCCATGGCGGCCGCGGCGCTGGGCGGCCAGATCATGGCCTTCGTCGAGGCCGCGACGATCCCCACCAGCACCGGTCTGACCGCCCTGGCCGTGTTGGACGCCAACCGCATGCCCGGCCTGCCGGAAGTGCCGAGCATCGCCGAGGCCGGCTACCCGATGCGCGGCAGCACCTATGGCGGGCTGCTGGCGCCGGCGGGCCTGCCTGACGCCATGGCCACCACCCTGGAACGCGCTTGCGAAACCGCGGTGGCCAGCGAGGGCTTCCGCGCCACCGCCGAACGCCTGAACGCCGTGCCCGCCTTCCTGCCCGGCGCCGCCTTCCGCGAGCGCTTCCTGGCCGAGGCCGCCATCAACCGCGCCTTGCTGCGCGAACTGGGATTGTCGAACTGATGGGCATCGAGGCGCTCTCGCCCTACTACCTCTGGGTCAAATCCTTCCATCTGATGGCGGTGATCGCCTGGATGGCCGGGCTGTTCTACCTGCCCCGGCTCTATGTCTATCACTCGCAGATCGCCCCGGGCGGCGAGGAAAGTGCGCGCTTCATGAAGATGGAGCGGCTGCTGCTCAAGGCCATCATGAACCCGGCGATGATCGCGACATGGATCTTCGGCCTTCTTCTGATCCTGACCCCGGGCATTGTGGACTGGACCAGTGGCTGGTGGCTGACGAAATTCGCATCGGTGGTGGCGATGACGTGGTTCCATGGAACGCTCGGCAAGGCGCGCCGCGACTTCGCCGAGGAGAAGCGGGTGCGGACGGGGCGCTACTGGCGGATCATGAACGAGGTGCCCACCCTTCTGATGATCATCATCGTCATCATGGTGATCGTGAAGCCGTTCTGAGCCGCAAAACCATTGACTTCCCAGGCGGCGCTGCCTAACTCTTCGGCGCGGCCGGTGTCCACCCGCCGCCCTTCCCTCCTCGCCCCGCGGCTTTCGCTGCCGAAAATCAGCCCCCTCCTGAGCCGCGACGCGTATCAACGCCGGAATTTCCTCGCGCGATGCACCTTTCTGAACTGAAGGCCAAAGGGCCTACCGAACTTCTCTCCTTCGCCGAGGAGGTGGGCGTCGAAAACGCCTCCACCCTGCGCAAGCAGGACATGATGTTCGCCATTCTCAAGACCCTGGCCGATAATGACCAGGCCATCCATGGCGATGGCACCCTCGAAATACTTCCCGACGGCTTTGGCTATTTGCGCAGCCCGCAGGCCAATTTTTTGCCCGGCCCCGACGATATCTATGTTTCGCCCGCCCAGGTGCGGCGCTTCGGCCTGCGCACCGGCGACACGGTGGAAGGCCAGATCCGCGCGCCCAAGGATGGCGAGCGGTATTTCGCCATGCTCAAGGTCAACTCGATCAATTTCGAGCCGCCAGAGGCGCTGCGCCACCGCATCAACTTCGACAATCTCACGCCGCTCTACCCGACGCGCCGCCTCAAGATGGAAAACGACACCGTCGAGAGCGTTGGCAAGGGGCCGCAGAAGGACAACACGCATCGGGTGATCGACCTGATCGCGCCGATCGGCATGGGCCAGCGCGCGTTGATCGTGGCGCCGCCGCGCACCGGCAAGACGGTGATGTTGCAGAACATCGCCAAGGCGATTTCCGCCAACCACCCCGAAGTCTTCCTGATGGTGCTGCTGATAGACGAGCGGCCGGAGGAAGTGACGGACATGGCGCGCACCGTGCGCGGCGAGGTGGTGGCGAGCACGTTCGACGAGCCGGCCACACGCCATGTGCAGGTGACGGAAATGGTCCTCGAAAAGGCCAAGCGGCTGGTGGAGCACAAGCGGGATGTGGTGATCCTGCTGGATTCGATCACGCGGTTGGGCCGGGCCTATAACTCGGTGGTGCCTTCGAGCGGCAAGGTGCTGACGGGTGGTGTGGACGCGAATGCGCTGCAACGGCCGAAGCGGTTTTTCGGCGCGGCCAGGAATATCGAGGAGGGTGGGTCACTGACGATCATTGCGACGGCGCTGATCGATACGGGCTCGCGGATGGACGAGGTGATCTTCGAAGAGTTCAAGGGCACCGGCAACAGCGAGATCATCCTGGACCGGAAGCTGTCGGACAAGCGGGTCTTCCCGGCCATTGACATCACCAAGTCCGGCACCCGCAAGGAGGAGTTGCTGGTGGATCGCGGCACGCTGTCGAAGATGTGGGTCCTGCGCCGCATCCTGAACCCGATGGGCACTCAGGATTCGATGGAGTTCCTGCTGGACAAGTTGAAGTACAGCAAGACGAACAACGACTTCTTCGACGCGATGAACACCTGATCGGGTTCCAAGGGCCTTTCGGCCTTTGGTGGGGGAGCGCGAGGGGGCAAAGCCCTCTCGCCTTTACTGTGCTGGCGAAAACTCCACGGCCCGCGGCGAATCCGGATGATCTGCCGGTACAGCGCCCCAGGGCGGTAGTCTGTCGCGTGCCGGGGCTGAGCGCCGATGGGAAATCGGGTATCCTGCCCCCATGGAGATTGGCTTCTACCACCTCACGACAAGCACCTTGGAGCAGGCCCTGCCCAAGCTCCTGGCTCGCGTCCTCGCCATCCCCGCCCGCGCGGTGGTGCTGAGTGGCAGCGCCGAAAGGTTGGGCGCGTTGGACACCGCCCTCTGGGCCGCCTCCGAATGGCTCCCCCACGGCACCCCCGCCATCGGCGAGGCCGACCGCCAGCCGATCTGGCTGACCACGCAGGACGCCCCCCCGCCCAACGCCGCCCGCCACCTCTTCCTGGTCGAGGGCGCCCAATCCACCCACCTCACCGAATACGACCGAGGGTTCGACCTGTTCGACGGCAATGACGAAGACGCCGTGCAGGCCGCCCGCGCCCGTTGGAAAGCCGCCAAAGCTGACGGCCATGCGCTGGCCTATTGGCAGCAATCGGAGAAGGGCTGGGAGAAGAAGGCATGAGGGTGCTGCGTTCTTTGCTGCTCACCCTGGTGCTGGTGGTGGCCGGCGGTTGGCTTGCGGCCGGTGCGGCGCTGGCGCTGCTCTTGCCTCAGGGCTGGCACATCGCGAACTGGCCGCTCAGCGTGCCCGGCTTTGCCGTCACCTCGCCCGAGGGCGCGCTTCTGGCCTGGACGCCCAAGGCCTGGCGCGACCTGCGCGTCACCGGCCAGAATATTTCGCCGCGCGGTGGTGGCCTGGAGCGGATCACCGCGCTGGATGCCGAGATCACCCTGCATGGTCCGCCGGCATTGACCCTGCCGGCATGGGCCGAGGGCGGCGGCCATGTCGAGATCCGCGGCCTGACCGTGTTGTGGGGGCCGCTGCGCTTCTCCGGCGCCGGCGAGATGCGCCCGGCCCCCGAGGGTGGTTTGCGTGGCCCGCTGCGCGGCCGGCTGGAAGGCTTTGCCGAGGCCGCCGGCCTTCTGGCCCGCGCCGGCATCATCACCCAGGCCGACGCCCGCAACGCCGGCAACCCCCTGGGGCGCGAGGTGGAATTGCCGCTCGCCCTGGAGCGTGGCCGGCTGATGCTCGGCCCGCTGCCGCTGGCGGTCTGGCGCTGAAAACCGCTACTCCATCATGATCCCGGTGAGTTGTGCCATCTCCTGCCAACGTGCCACCTCGGCCCGCTGGAAGGTGGCGAATTCCGAAGGCGGCAGCGGCGCTAGATTGAATCCCGCGGCCTCCACCCGGCGGGCATTCCCGGCATCGGCCAGCGCCGAGAGGAACGCCTCGGCGATACGCTGCACCGTGGCCTCAGCCATGCCCCTCGGCGCGAAAAGCCCGAACCAGGCATCCACGGCCATATAGGGCACGCCAGCCTCGGCCGTGGTGGCCAGGGCGGGGAAGCCGTCGATCCGTGCGGGGGCGCCGATCGACAGCGCCCGCAGCCGCCCCTCGCGCACCAGGTTGACCACCTGCGGCCAGGTCGAGACGAAGAAATCCACCACCCCCGCCACCGTGTCCGTCGTGGCCGGCCCGCCGCCGCGATAGGGGATGTGGGTGGCCTCCATGCGTTCCCGCCGGACGAAGGTCTCGGCGATCACATGGCTGGCGCTGCCGGCCTGGGAGGAGGCGTAGCTGACCCGCCCGCCGTTGCGCGCCATCGCCGCCAGCTCGGCCATGCTGCTGGCGCGGGAGGTGACCGGCACCACCGTCGCGTGGTGCACCGAGGCCAGCCGGGCAACGGGTGCGAAACTGTCGAGCACATTGTAGGGCAGGTTGCGCGCCATCCACTGGTTGGAGGCGTGGGTCTGATTGTGGCCGAGGATGATGGTGTTGCCATCCGGCGCCGCCCGCGACGCTGCCTCAGTGCCGATGATTCCGCCCGCGCCGCCGCGATTGTCGATGGTCACGGCCTGTCCCAGCGCCGCACCGGCGCGCTCGGACAGCGACCGGGCCAGGATATCCGTGCTGCCGCCGGGCGGTGCGGGCACAATCAGGCGAAGCGGCGTGGCCTGGGCCAGCGCTGGCATGGCCAGGGGTGTTGCAAGCAAGGCTCGGCGGGCTAGGCGCATCGACAATTCTCCGTGGTCTGGCGTGATTGAACAGCGCCTTGCGGCGGGTGAATATACGCCGCGCGGCCAAGGTGCTAGGCGTCAGTGATGGAAGACAAGCTCTCCGGACATCGCGGTGCGATAAAGGCGGATTGGGACCAGAACCAGTATTATGCCCAGGCAGAGGCCTGGGTGGCCATCTTCTGGGCGGAAGACAGCCTGTTCCTCGCCCAGTTCCGCAAGCTGAATCTGACCGCGGTGCTAGAGCTGGCCTGCGGCCATGGCCGCCACACCGGACAGATCCTGCGCCTGGCCGGCGTCATCACCCTGGTGGACATCAACCAGAGCAATATCGACGCCTGCCGGGCCCGCTTCGAGGGCGAGGGCCATCTGCGCTTCATCTGCAACGCCGGCAATGACCTGCCGGGCGTGGCCGATGCCAGCCAGACCGCGATCTTCTGCTACGACGCCATGGTGCATTTCGAGTTGATGGACGTGCTCGACTATCTGCGCGAATGCCGGCGGGTGCTCGCCCCCGGCGGCCGCGCGCTGCTGCATGTCTCCAACAATGGCGAGAACCCCGAGGGGCACTACCAGCAGAACCGCCACTGGCGGAATTTCGGCAATATCGACGTGGTCCGCCACTTCGCCGATCGGGTGGGGCTCAGGGTGCTGTCGCACCAGGTCTTCGAATGGTCAGGCGAGCCGATGCTCGATGGCCTGGTGCTGCTGGAAAAACCCGTCGCCTAAACCACGCTGCGTTCACATGTGTTCACTCCGCATGGTCTAGCCGTTGCTGAGAGGATGATTCAGCGTTTCGGCGATTCCGCCTCAACGCATCATGATCTAATACACCACGACCGAACGGATCGACTTGCCCTCGTGCATGAGGTCGAAGCCGTGGTTGATCTCGTCCAAGGTCAGGCGGTGGGTGATCAGCGGGTCGATGGAAATTTTCCCCTCCATGTACCAGTCGACGATCTTCGGCACATCCGTGCGTCCCCGCGCGCCGCCGAAGGCCGTGCCGCGCCAGTTGCGCCCTGTCACCAGCTGGAACGGCCGCGTCGCGATTTCCTGCCCCGAGGCGGCGACGCCGATGATGATCGAGGTGCCCCAGCCGCGATGGGTGCATTCCAGCGCCTGGCGCATCAGCTGCGTGTTGCCGACGCATTCGAAGCTGAAATCGGCGCCGCCATCGGTGATGTCCTGGATCGCCTGCACGACCTTGTCGCGGCCGACCTCGTCGGGGTTGACGAAATGGGTCATGCCGAATTGCCGCGCCATCTCCTGCCGCGCCGGGTTGATGTCCACGCCGATGATCTTGTCCGCGCCGACCATCCGCGCCCCTTGCAGTACGTTCAGCCCGATGCCGCCCAGGCCGAAAACCGCCACATTGGCACCGGGCCAGACCTTGGCGGTGTTGACCACCGCGCCGATCCCCGTCGTCACGCCGCAGCCGATGTAGCAGATGATGTCGAAGGGCGCGTCCTGCCGGACTTTTGCGAGTGCGATCTCGGGCAGCACGGTGAAATTGGCGAAGGTGCTGCAGCCCATATAGTGCATCACCTGCGTCGCCTCGCAGCGAAAGCGAGATGTGCCGTCCGGCATCAGCCCCTTGCCCTGGGTCGCGCGGATGGACGTGCAGAGGTTGCTGCGCTGGGAGAGACAAGTTTTGCACTGCCGGCATTCCGGCGTGTAGAGCGGGATGACGTGGTCACCGGCCTTGAGCGTGGTCACGCCAGGGCCGACCTCTCGCACGATTCCGGCACCCTCATGGCCGAGAATGGCGGGGAAGAGACCCTCGGGGTCGGCGCCGCTCAAGGTATAGGCGTCGGTGTGGCAAAGGCCGGTGGCCTTGATTTCCACCAGCACCTCGCCGTCCCTCGGGCCTTCGAGATGAATGGTTTCGATGCTGAGAGGCTTGCCGGCCTCCCATGCGACGGCGGCGCGGGTCTGCATGCGGCGTTCTCCTTGGCTGGGGGCTGAAATAGCCGGATGTTCGGCGCTTGTCGCGCCCTGGGGGTGCCCGCCGGCAGGGTGACGCGTGTCCTACCCCGCCTGCTCCAGCAAGCCTTCGCGCCGCAGAGTTTCGAGAAACGCCAGCGCGCCTTCTCCCAACTCCTCGGCCGAGGCGCCATCGGTGAGCGGACCCAGCCATTCCGCCTGTTCGGCCGTCAGCGCGATTTCGCCACAGGTCCAGTGCAGCGCGGCCTGGCCATCGGGGCCGATCGCGACGTGGTGGTGCATGCCATCCGCCAGCCTCATCCGCGCCTCCGGTTCAAGCCTGCCCAGAAAGAGACCGCGCGCGGGCAGCGGCTGCCGATCCCGTGCCAACTGGTCCAGCAACTGCATGGAAAGCCGTTCCGCATGGGCGGGGGTGGCAAGCCCGCGCAGCTTTTCTGCCAAGCCTTCCAGCAGCATGGCCAGCGCCCCAGGCTCGGCCAGGCGCCAGGTGGGGACGGCTTCGCGCAGCGGTGTCGCGTCCACCTCGTCGCTGTCGATCAGGCCGCGCAGGGCCTGCGCCCAGCTGGGTTCAAGAAGCCCCACGGTGATGTGCAGCGAAGGCTCGCCCGGCTCGGTCGCCGCGTCATGCATCACGCCGCGCGGGATATAGAGGCTGTCGCCCGGCTCCATCATCACGATATGGGGCTCGCCCACCGGCGGCATGTTGCCGGGCCATGGGGTGCGGCGCGTGGGGTTTTCCAGCGCCTGCCCATCCCACACCCGCCAGCGCTTGCGGCCGGAAACCTGCATCACCAGCACGTCATGCGTGTCGAAATGGCTGCGGAACCCCTGCGCCTTGGGCGGTGTCAGGTAGATATTGGTCTGGCAGCCATGCAGGAAGAGCTTTTCCAGCCCGCGGCAGAAGCGCCCCAGCGGCGGATGCGTCTCATGGAACTGGCTGGCCACCAGCGAGGCGCCTGCATCGAAGCGGCGGAGCAGGCGCGGCAGGTCGACCCTTCCATCGGGCAGGGTGAACTCATGCTCTGGCACGCCGGCGCTGCCCTCGCGGCTGTCATCGGCCATCGCCACGCGCGGGCTGCGGGCGCCATCGGTGCGCAGATAGGCGTCCAGCGCGGCGATGCTGAGCAGATCGGCGTAGCGGGCCACGCCCTGACCGGAGAAATGCCGCCAGGCCGTGCCCTCACGCAGCGCCAGCACGGTTTCCAGCGGCAGGTCGCCGAAGGCCAGGGCGAAGGCTTCCTCCATGATGGAGGCTTCGGCTGGCGACGCCGCGTTCATCGTCTCGAGCATCGGCGCATCCTTGGTTGCGGGCGGTCAGTAGCCCCGGCGGCCGCGGCCGGCGCCGTCGGATGGGTCGCTGTCGGTCAGCCCGGAGCGGTAGCCGCCGCCGCCGCGATAACCGCCCCGGCCGCGGCCCGGCCCGTCATTCGGGTCGCTATCGGTGATTCCGGTGCGGTAGCCGGCGCGGCTGCCGCCCCGACCATTGCCCGGGCCGTCGGAGGGGTCGGCATCGGTGATGCCAGTGCCGCGATAGACGCGGTTGCCGCCGCGGCCATTGCCTGGGCCGTCATTCGGGTCGGCATCGGTGATGCCAGTGCCGCGATAGACGCGGTTGCCGCCGCGGCCATTGCCCGGGCCGTCGGAGGGGTCGGAATCGGTGATACCAGTGCCGCGATAGGCGCGGCTGCCGCCCCTGCCATTGCCCGGGCCGTCCGAGGGATCGGCGTCGGTGATGCCGGTGCCGCGCGGCTGGACATAGACGGGTTGCACCGGCACGCAGGCGGCGGCACCCAGGGTGGCCGCGCCGAAGGCGCTGAGGCGAAGGATGAGCCGGCGGCGTCCGCTCTTCTCAATGCTGCTGTCGTCCATCTGCGTACCCATTGATTACGGTGTCGCATGTAAACACGCGGCCCTCGCCGGCTCAACGCTGGCGAGGGTAACAAAACCAGTCATGTTGGCGGCATCAGGCGCCGCCGGGCAGGTTCAGCGGCCGCTGCGGCCGCGCCCCGGGCCATCGCTGGGGTCGCTGTCGGTAAGCCCGGTGGGGCCGCGTGTGAAACCGCCGCGGCCGCGCCCGGCGCCGTCATTGGGATCGCGGTCGGTCACGCCGGTGCTGCTGCGGATGGCGCGCGAGCCGCCACGGCCGTTCCCCGGCCCATCATTGGGGTCGCTATCGGTGATGCCGGTGCCGCGCACCGCGCGGGATCCGCCGCGGCCGTTCCCCGGCCCATCATTGGGGTCGCGGTCGGTGATGCCGGTGCCGCGCACGGCGCGCGAGCCGCCGCGGCCATTGCCCGGGCCATCGCTGGGGTCGGCATCTGTCAGGCCCGTGCTGCGTTGCGGTGGCGGCTGCTGGAACACCGGCTGCTGCGGCACGCAGGCCGCCAGGCCCAGCGAGGCACCACCCAACACCCCCACCCGCACCACAAGCTGGCGCCGGCCGAGTTTTTCCTTGTTGTCATTGTCGCTCATGGTGCCGTGTGTCTTTCGATTGATGGTGAGGCGCAGAGGCTGGCCATGGCGAGAGCGTCAGGCCCTGCGGGTCGGCGCCCTTGCATCGCTGGGGAGGTGAGGATGCACCGCAACAGGCGACGGGGCCCTCGGCCGGGTAGGGCAAACGGCATTGGCTGGCCCTCCCAGGGGATGTTGGGGACGGAGTGTCTGCCACCTAGGCGTGGCTTGCAAGCGTTTGCTGGCCCCGCGCGCTCAGCGCCGGCGGCCGCGGCCCGGGCCGTCGCTCGGGTCATTATCGGTCACGCCCGTGCGGCCGGCGCCGGCCGCGTCACGCGGATCATTGTCCGAAACAGGGCGCGCGGAGGGGCTGGGCGTCTGCCGCCCGCGGCCGCGGCCGGGCCCATCGCTCGGGTCATTGTCCGACAGGCCGGTGCGGCCACGGCCCGGCCCATCATTCGGGTCGCGGTCGGATACACCGGATTGCGCCGCGGCCCGGCCAGGCAAAGTGGCGCCGACGGCGCCCATGCCGGCCACGGCCGCTCCACGGCCGACGAGAAGGCGGCGGGAGAGCAGGGCGTTGGACCCTGGCTTCGTATCGGGGTTCCTGTCTAACATGGGCTGGCCTTTCTGTCTTGCCTCGAACGCTCCAACGATAGACCCGGGGGGTTGAGGAATGATTTACGACCTGGGCGGGAGGCCACGAATGATTTTCAACCGACAATTTAGCCTTCTGCAATACGGCGGCATTCAGGTGCCTCGCTTGCCCAGACCCGCACCCTTGGGCATAAGCCAAGCCACATCCTTGCCGAGGAAGCCATGTCCGACACCAGCCCCGCCCCCGCTCCCGTTCTGCCGCCGCTCTATTCCTCGCTGGAGCCGCTGACCGCACAGCGCCATGCCGCGCTGCGGGTTCGTGAGGCCGGCTATGGCTTCGCCGCCGGCATTTCCGCCATTCCCCTCGCCACTGAGGAATTCGCCGTCGCCAGCCGCCACTACCCCATCGTCTTCACCGCCCAGGCGCCGCACATGCCGGTGGTGATCGTGGGCCTGACCGCCGACACCAACACCCATGTCGGCGCCGATGGCGTCTGGGCCACGGGCAAGTATGTGCCCGCCTATCTTCGGCGCTTCCCCTTCTTCCTGGTCCGTGTGGCCGAGGGCAGCGATGAGCTGGCGCTGTGCATCGACAGCAAGGCAGCCCAGTTCAGCACCACCGAGGGCGAGGCGCTGTTCGGCGCCGATGGCAAGCCCACGCCCATGCTCGACCGCGCCTTCGCCTTCTGCCGCGGCATGGAGCAGGCCATGCAGAAGACCCGCGCCCTGGCCGAAAGCCTGACCGCGCTCAACCTGCTCCAGCCCGCCGCCGTGCAGTTCGAGCAGAATGGCAAGCCGATGAAGATCGACGGCTTCCACGCCATCCAGAAGGAGGCCTTCGCCGCCCTGCCGGCCGAAAAGCTGGCCGAGCTGCGCGACAATGGCGCGTTGGAGGTGATCTACGCCCACCTGCTCTCCATCGGCGGCCTGCCGGAGCTCGCGGCGAAGATGGCGGCGCCCGCCGCCGCCTGACCCCTTGCGGGAAGCCTCAACCCGGACCATTTTGGTCCGGAAAGCTCCAGTCGAGGCAAAATAAATGTTCATCGAGACCGAAGGCACCCCCAACCCCGCCACCCTGAAATTCCTGCCCGGGCGGGATGTGATGGGGGCGCGGGGCACCGCCGATTTCATCTCGGCCGAGGCCGCGGTGCGCAGCCCGCTCGCCACCCGCATCTTCGCCCTCCCTGGCGTGGCGCGGGTCTTCCTGGGCGGCGAGTTCATCACCGTGACCAAGACCGAGGCGGCCGATTGGGCGGCGCTGCGCCCCGCCGTGCTCTCCGCGGTGATGGCGCATTACGTCGCCGGCCTGCCGATCCTGGAAGGCGATGACGACCTGGAGGCCGAGGATGTCGACCCCGCCGACGCCGAGATCGTCGCCACCATCAAGGAATTGCTCGACACCCGGGTGCGCCCCGCCGTGGCCGGCGATGGTGGAGACATCGTCTTCCGCGGCTTCCGCGATGGGATCGTGAAGCTGCGCATGCAGGGCGCCTGCTCGGGCTGCCCCTCCTCGCGCGCCACGTTGAAGCACGGCGTGGAGAACATGTTGCGCCATTATGTACCCGAGGTGCTGTCTGTGGAGCAGGTCGAGGCATAAACCTCTTTCTTTCGCTACGCTGCGCTGCAATATCACGGCTGGGGCCGGCAGCGGCCCCCCAGAAAACCCAGGGAAAAGCCAGCCACCGGGCCCTCTAGCCGGCACGGAGGCCTGTTCTGCGCGTTTTGCTTGTCGATGGCGTGCCCGAAAGGGCGGCGGAGGTGCGCCTGGGGCTGGAAGCCGCGGGCTTCGAGGTTGTGGCCTTGGCAAGCGATGCCGGCGACCTGACCGCCCTCGTGCGCGCGTCCCGAGCCGACATCATCGTCTGCGACATTGACGACCCGTCGCGCGATGCGTTGGAATCCATGCGCGCGCTCAACCGTGACGAACCGCGCCCGGTGGTGCTCTTCGCGGAAAAGGGCGCGCCGGAGCAGATCGCCATGGCATTGGAGGCCGGCGTCGCGGCTTACGTCGTCGAGGGCTTGGCTCCGGCAAAAGTACGCCCGGTGCTGGAAGTGGCCAGCCTGCAGTTCAAGGCCTATCAGACCCTTCGCGCCGAGTTGGAACGTGCCCGCGCCGGCCTGGCCCAGCGCGAGACGGTCGAACAGGCCAAGAAGCGCCTGATGACCGCCCATCGGCTGTCCGAACCCGAGGCACATAAGCGCCTGCAGCGCATGGCCATGGAGCGTGGAATGAAGCTGGTGGATGTGGCCAACGCCGTATTGGCGAAAATATAGGCGATTCGCCTAAGCGTGCGCCGAATTCTGACTGAACGACTCCAATTCGTGCAAAATCAGGAAAACTCCCGCTGGATTCGGCAGAACTGCCATGCTTTTAAGCGGTCATCGGAACCCACAATGGCGTGGGAGCAGTTCCGCCCCCTTCCAGCGGTCCAATGGCGGCCCGCCGATCGCACCCCGACCATGGGTGCGCCGAAAGCCGCCAAGAGTGCCAGACAGCACCGTTCTGCCCTATCCGCGCATCAGCCGCCGTGACGCCTCGCGCATCACCCGCCTGGGATTCGTGCCGCTGGCCGATGCCGCGCCGCTGCTGGTGGCCGAGGCGCTGGGGCTGTTCGAGGCGGTGGGCCTGCATGTGGCCCTCAGCGCCGAACCCGGCTGGGCCACGCTGCGCGACAAGCTGGCCTTCGGCGCTCTGGATGGCGCGCATCTGCTCGGGCCCATGGCCATAGCGCTCGGCGCCGGCCTCGGCGGGGTGGAGGCGGAGATCACCATCGCCTGCGGCCTGGGCCGCAACGGCAATACCCTGGCCCTGAAGCCCGAACTGGCGGAGGCGGTGGCGGCCGAGGGCCCTTCCGCGCTGCGCTGCGCCACGCTGGCGGTGGTCTTCGCCTTCTCCTCGCACAATTATCTGCTGCGGCACTGGCTGGCCTCCGCGGGGCTGGATCCGGACCGCGATGTGCGCCTGACCGTCGTGCCGCCGCCACAATGCCCGGCGCAGCTGGCCGCCGGCCACATCGACGGCTTCTGCGCCGGCGAACCCTGGGGCAGCCACGCCCAGGCGCTGGGCGCCGGCCGCGTGGTGATGGGCACCGGCCATATCTGGCCCGACCACCCGGAGAAGGTGCTGGCCTTCGGCGCCGGCTGGGCGCGCGCCAATCCGGAGATCGCCATTCCCGTCACCGCCGCCATGCTGGCCGCCGCGCGCTGGCTCGACGACCCCGCCAACCGCGATGAGGCCACGCGCATTCTGCACAAGCGCGCCTTCCCGCACCTCGCGCTCGAGACTGTTGCGGAAGCGTTTTCCGGCGCCGTCGCCCAGGCCCACCCCATGCAGTTCCGCGACGGCACCTTCCCCCATGCCGGCCAGGCCGCCTGGTGGCTGCGGCAGATGCAACGCTGGGGCCACCTTGCCCCCGATGCCGACCAGGCCGCGCTGCTTGCTGCCTGGAACCCTTCGCTGTGGCGCGCCGCCGCCACCCGCGTGAACGAACCCGAACCCCTTTTCTCGCCCACGGAGCAACCCGCATGAATCGCCGCAACGCCATCCTCTCCACCTCCGCCCTGCTGGCCGCGGCGCCGCGTGGCGTCTTCGCGCAAGGCGGGTCCTCCCCGGAAGTGCGCCGCGCCAAGCTCGGATACATCGCGCTGACCGACAGCGCGCCGCTGATCATCGCCAAGGAAAAGGGCTTCTTCACCAAGCACGGCATGCCCGATGTCGAGATCGACAAGCAGGCGAGCTGGGGTGCCACGCGTGACAACCTCGTCCTCGGCGGCGGTTCCGGCGGCATTGACGGCGCGCATCTGCTCACCCCCATGGCCTATCTCATCCACATGGGCCGGATCACGCAGAACAACGTGCCGGTGCCCATGGCCATCGTTGCCCGACTGAACACCAATGGCCAGGGCATCTCGGTGGCGGAGAAGCACAAGGCGCTGGGTGCGCGGCTGGATGCCGCGCCGCTGCGCCGCGCGCTCAATGCCGACAGCAAGATCGCCATGACCTTCCGCGGCGGCACGCATGATTGCTGGATCCGCTACTGGATGGCGGCCGCCGGCATCGACCCCGACCGCGACGTCTCCACCATCGTCGTGCCGCCGCCGCAGATGGTCGCCAATATGCGGGTCGGCACCATGGACGCCTTTTGTGTGGGCGAGCCCTGGAACGCGCAGCTGGTAAACCAGCGCCTGGGCTACACCGCCTGCACCACCGGCGAGCTGTGGCGCGACCACCCGGAGAAATGCCTGGGCCTGCGGGCCGATTTCGTGGCGCAGAACCCGCGCGCGACCGAAGCGCTGGTGGCCGCGGTGATCGAGGCCGCGCAATGGTGCGATGTGACCGCGAACAAGGCGGAGATGGCCAGCATCATCGGCCGCCGCGCCTGGTTCAACGTGCCGCCCGCCGATATCCTGCCTCGCCTGCAGGGCATCGTGGATTACGGCGATGGCCGCAACGTCAACAACTACGACCTGGCGATGAAGTTCTGGCGCGACCATGCCAGCTACCCGTTCCAGAGCCATGACCTCTGGTTCCTGACCGAGAACATCCGCTGGGGCGTGCTGCCGCCCGAGACCGACACCCGCGCCCTGGTCGCGGCGGTGAACCGGGAAGGCATTTGGCGCGCCGCGGCCGAGCGCGCGGGCGTGGCCAATTCCGCCACCCCCCGTGGCGTGTCGCGTGGCCCCGAGACCTTCTTCGACGGCAAGGTCTTCGACCCGGCCAACCCCGCCGCCTACCTCGCCTCGCTCGCCATCAAGCGCGTACAGGGAGCCTGAGCGATGAATGTCTCCAGCAAACCCGTGGTGGTTGCCCCCGCAACGATCACGCCCGTGACGCCGCGCGCCCTGCCGCAGATCAACCAGCTGGCAGAGATCGCCAAGCATGTGGTGCCGCCCTTGGTGGTGCTCGCCGTCTTCGTCGCGATCTGGGAATTCTGGGGCAGCCAGCCCGGCGCCACCCTGCCCGCACCCAGCACCGTCTGGGCGCAGAGCCGCGACCTGATCGTGGACCCCTTCTATGATCGCGGCGGGTTGGACAAGGGGCTGTTCTGGCACCTGCTGGCCAGCCTGCAACGGGTGGCGATGGGCTTCTTCCTGTCCGCCACCATCGGCATCGGCGTGGGCCTGCTGATCGGCACCAGCCAGTTCGCCATGCGCGGGCTGGACCCGATCTTCCAGGTGCTGCGCACGGTGCCGCCCCTGGCCTGGCTGCCGCTCTCGCTGGCGGCGTTCCGCGAAGCCCAGCCGAGCGCCATCTTCGTGATCTTCATCACCGCGGTCTGGCCCATCATCATCAACACGGCGGTGGGCGTGCGCAACGTGCCGCAGGATTTTCGGAATGTGGCCGCGGTGATCCGCCTGCGTGGCCCCGCATTTTTCTGGAAGATCGTGCTGCCGGCCGCCGCGCCCTACATCTTCACGGGTCTGCGCATCGGCATCGGCCTGTCCTGGCTGGCCATCATCGCGGCCGAGATGTTGATCGGCGGCGTGGGCATCGGCTTCTTCATCTGGGACGCGTGGAACAGCTCCAACCTCTCCGACATCATCGTGGCGCTGATCTATGTCGGGCTCGTCGGCTACGCGCTGGACCGGGTGGTGGCCTTCGCCGGCAACCTCGCCACACGCGGCACGCAAGCGAACTGAAGGGCACGAAAATGTCGGTATTTCTCGAAATCTCCCGCCTGACCGTGGCCTTCCCGAAGGCGCCGGTGCCCGTGCTGAACGAGGTCGAGCTGCGTGTCGCCAAGGGCGAATACGTGGCGGTCATCGGTCATAGCGGCTGCGGCAAATCCACCATGTTGAACGTGGTGGCGGGCCTGCTGCCGGCCACGCTGGGCGGCGTGCTGCTGGAAGGGCGCGAGGTCTCGGGCCCCGGCCCCGACCGCGCCGTGGTCTTCCAGAACCACAGCCTGCTGCCCTGGCTGACCTGCTACGAGAACATCAAGCTGGCGGTGGACCAGACGCTGTCGAAGGAGCTGACCCGGCGCGAGCGCCATGAATGGGTGATGGAACAGCTCGCCCTCGTGCGCATGACGGCGGCGAAGGACAAACGGCCGCATGAAATCTCCGGTGGCATGAAGCAGCGCATCGGCATCGCCCGCGCGCTCTCCATGCGCCCAAAAGTCCTGCTGCTGGACGAGCCCTTCGGCGCGCTCGACGCCCTCACCCGCGCGCATCTGCAGGACCAGGTGATGGACATCCATGCCCGGCTCGGCACCACCATCATGATGATCACCCATGATGTGGATGAGGCGGTATTGCTCTCCGACCGCATCGTCATGCTGACCAACGGCCCCAACGCCACGGTGGGAGAAATCCTGGAAGTGGACCTCGAGCGCCCACGCGACAGGCTGGCCCTGGCGCATGACCCGCGCTTCGTCAATGCGCGGGCGGCGGTGCTGGAATTCCTCCATGCCCGGCACGCCAACCCGGCGCTGGCGGCGGCGTGATGCGCATTGTGGTCGTGGGCGCGGGGCCCGCGGGCACCCGCGCGGCGCTGCGCGTCTCCGCCCGTCTGCCGGGCGCTGCGGTGACGCTGGCCGGCGCCGAGGCGGCGCTGCCCTATGATCGCGTGGCGCTGTCCAAGCTGCTGGCCGGCGAGATCGAGGTGCCGGCGCTTCTCACCCATTCGGCGCGGGCGCTGCGCGATGCCGGCGTGGGCTATCGCCCCGGCACGCGCATCGCCGCGGTCGACCGCGCTGCCAAACGCGCCATCACCGCGCGGGGTGAGGCGCTGGACTATGACCACCTGATCCTGGCCATGGGCAGCCAGGCCGTGCGCCTGCCGCTCCCGGGCGCGGAGCTTCCGGGCGTGGTCGGCTATCGAGACCTGGCCGATGTCCGGGCCATGCTCCGCGCCGCCGAGGGAAGGGGAAACGCCGTGGTCATCGGCGGCGGGCTGCTGGGGCTGGAGGCCGCCGCGGGCCTGGCCGCGCGCGGCATGAGGGTGACGGTGGTGCACGCGGTGGACTGGCCGATGGAACGCCAGCTCGATGCCCGCGCCGGAGCACTTCTGGCGACCCGCATGGGCGGTCGCGGCATCCGCTTCGCCATGCCCGCCAGCACCGTGGCGCTGGAGGGCGAGGGCCATGTCCAGGGCGTGCGCCTGAGCGATGGCCGCCTGTTGCCGGCACGCCTCGTGGTGATGGCCGTGGGCATCCGCCCGCAGGTGGCGCTGGCACGCGAGGCCGGGCTGGATGTCGGGCGCGGCATCAAGGCCGATCGCGGCCTTTTCACCGCCGACCCCGCGGTGCAGGCGCTGGGCGAATGCGCCGAGGTCGAGGGGCAATGCATCGGCCTCGTCGCGCCGGCGCTGGAACAGGCCGAGGCCGCCGCCGCCGCGTTGGCCGGGCAAGGCCAGGGCTGGGCCGCCCGCACCGATTCCGCCGCGCTGAAGGTGAGTGGCACCGCCGTCTGGTCCGCCGGCGACATTGGCGGAGCCGATGGTGAAATTCTCACCCTGCATGACGAGGGCGAGGATTTTTATCGCCGCCTGGTGGTGAAGCAGGACCGGCTGGTGGGCGCTGTGCTGTATGGCGACACGGCCGATAGCGGCTTCTATCTCGACCTCATCACGCGCCGGCTGCCGTTGGGGCGCATGCGCGCCTCGCTGGCCTTCGGGCCGGGGCTGGCGGCATGAATTTCTCCGACGAGCAGCAGGAATACCTGAAGGGGTTTGTCGCCGGGGTGGAAGCCCGCCGCGGCAAGCCGGCGACGGAGGGCAGCGCCCCTGCCGACGCCCTGCGCGCCGCGCAGGACGCGGCCATGGCGGCCGGCGGCAAGCTGACGCCGGAGGAGATAGCCAAACGCGAGAAACACCCGCTCGACCGCTGGGATGAGCTGACGGCGCGGGCTGAGGCCGGGGCCTTCCCCAAAGGTACCGATGTGCTGATGACGAAGTATCACGGGCTGTTCTTCGTCGCCCCCGCGCAGAATTCCTTCATGACCAGGCTGCGGATCCCGGGCGGCATCCTGACCGCCCACCAGGCCCGCGGCGCCGCCGATATCGCCGCCGAGCTGGGCGGCGGGTATCTCGACATCACCACGCGCGCGAACCTGCAGATTCGCGAGATCGCCGCCGAGAATGGCCCGCTGGTGGTCATGCGCCTGGGCGAGATCGGCCTGCTGCCGCGCGGCACCGGCGCCGACAACGTCCGCAACATCACCGCCAGCCCGACGGTGGGGATCGACGCCGCGGAGTGGATCGACACCCGTCCGCAGGTGCGTGCGCTGCACCACCACATCCTGACCACGCGCGACCTGTTTGGACTGCCGCGAAAATTCAATATCGCGCTGGATGGCGGCGGCGCCGTGGCGGTGCTGGAGGAGACCAACGATATCTCCCTGCGCGCCGCGCGCGCGGCGGATGGCACGGTGATGTATGCGCTGGGCCTGGGCGGCATCACCGGCCATATGGACTTCGCGCGGCAGACCGGGGTGGCGGTGGAACCAAGGGACGCGGTGAAGCTGTGCGATGCCATCCTGCGCGTCTTCATCGCCCATGGCGACCGCACCGACCGTAAGAAGGCGCGCCTGAAATATCTGCTGGACCGCTGGGGGTTCGCAAAATTCCTGGCCGAGGTGGAGGCCGTGTTCGGCCGCCCGCTGCCGCGCCCGAACTCGCTGGAACTGGCGCCGGCCGGGGCCAAGCACGGCCATGTCGGCGTGCATGCGCAGAAGCAGAACGGGCTGAGCTATGTCGGCGTCGTGACGCCGCTGGGGCGCCTGACGGTGGAACAGATGCGCGGGCTGGCAGCGCTGGCCGACCGCCATGGTTCGGGCGAGCTGCGCCTGACGGTGTGGCAGAGCCTGATCATCCCCGATGTGGCCGACCCGGCACCGCTGCTGGCCGGGATCGCGGCGCTGGGCCTGAGCCATGACGCGAGCCATCTGCGCGGCGGCCTCGTGGCCTGCACCGGCAATGCGGGTTGCAAATTCGCCGCCTCCAACACGAAGAAGCACGCGGCCGAGATCGCGGAATGGCTGGACGCCCGCATCACCCTGCCCGCGCCGATCAACATCCATTTCACGGGATGCCACCATTCCTGCGCGCAACACTATGTCGCCGATATCGGGCTGCTCGGCGCGAAGGTCGAACGCGGCGAGGAGGAGGTCGAGGGCTACGACATCCACATCGGCGGTGGCGCGGGGCCCGAGCAGAAGATCGGCCGCCTGATCCGCCCGAAGATCGCGGTCGATGAACTGGCGCCGCTGCTGCTGAAACTGCTCCAGGCCTGGCTGCGCGAGGCACCGGGCGAAAGCTTCCAGGCCTTCACGGCGGTTCACGACGAGGCCGCCCTGAACGCCATGGCCGATGCCGAGGAGGTCGCCGCATGAACGCGATGTCGCCCATCGCCGTGGTTCCGGTCATCCCGGAATCCGCCCCCTTCAGCCCTGAGCAGCGGGCCTGGCTCAACGGCTTCTTCGCCGGTCTCTACGGCGGCGCCGAGGTGAACAGCACCCCCGTCGCCGCGCCCGCGGAAGCGGAGGACATGCCCTGGCACGACCCGGCGTTGGAGCTGGAAGAACGCCTGGCCCTGGCCGAAGGCAAGCCCCGGAAACGCCGCCTGATGGCCGCCATGGCGCAGCTGGATTGCGGCCAATGCGGCTATCTTTGCCAGAGCTACGCCGAGGCGTTGGCGGAGGGGCGCGAGGCCTCCGCCAGCCTCTGCGTGCCCGGCGGCCGGACCACCGCCCGCGCGCTGAAGGCGATGCTGGCCGAGGCGCCAGTGGTAGCGAACCCAACGGTCGTATCGACGCCCGCGCCCACCACGGAAATGGCGTCGGTCCTCTTCGCCGAGAAACTCACCCGCGAAGGAAGCGCCAAGGATGTCCGCCATATCCGCATCGCGCTGACCCAGCCCTATCAGCCCGGCGACAGCCTGAGTGTGGCCGCCCCCAACGACCCGGCGCTGGTCCAGGCGGTGGTGACCGCACTCGGCGCGCCGGAACTGCACGAGGCTTTCGCGCATGAGCGCGATATCGCCCGCCCGGGCGACACCACCTCGGCGCTGCTTGCCCGGCATGCGAAAGACCCCGCGGAGGCCGCCGCCCTGCGGGCACTGGCCGATGGCGATGACAATGCCGAACCGGCGGATGCCGACCTGTTGGACCTGCTGCTGGCCTTCCCCTCCGCTCGCCCGCCGCTGGCCGATCTGGTGGCGGCGCTGCCGCGCCTGAAACCCCGCCTCTATTCCATCGCCTCCAGTCCTCGCGCCATGCCCGGGCATGTGGACCTGTGCGTCGGTGTGGCGCGGGCAGAGCGGCGTGGGCGGGTGCGTGATGGCGTCGCCTCCTGCCATCTCGCCTATCGTGCCGACGCGGCTTTGCCTGTCTTCATCCAGCACAGCCATTTCCGTCTGCCCGACAACGCCGGGACGCCGGTCATCATGGTCGGCCCCGGCACCGGCATCGCCCCCTTCCGCGCTTTTCTCCAGCACCGCGCGCTGGGGGAAGATCCCGGCCGCAACTGGCTGTTCTTCGGCGACCAGCGCAGCGGCACGGATTTCCTCTTCCGCGAGGAGATCCTGGAGTGGCAGGAGGCCGGTGTGCTGGAACGCCTGTCGCTCGCCTGGTCGCGCGATGGCGTCGAAAAAATCTACGTTCAGCATCGCATGGCTGAGGAGGCGGCGGAGCTCTGGGCCTGGCTGCAGGCGGGCGCGCATTTCTATGTGTGTGGCGACGCGTTGCGCATGGCGCGCGACGTGGACGCCGCGCTGCGTGAGGTCGCCATGATCCAGGGCGGCATGGATGCGGCCGCCGCCAAGTCGTGGCTGGCCAGCCTGGCGAAAGCGAACCGCTATCAGCGCGACGTCTATTGAGCACGCGCACCACCTGCCCCTATTGCGGCGTCGGCTGCGGCGTCCTGGCCAATGGCACCGGCCCCGTCGCGGGGGACCCTGCGCACCCCGCCAACCACGGCCGGCTGTGCAGCAAGGGCACGGCGCTGGGCGAAACCATCGCCGCCGCCAACCGCCTGCTCCACCCTGAAGTCGACGGCAAGCGCGCCAGCTGGGATGCGGCACTCGATGCCGTGGCCGAGGCCTTCGCCGTTGCGCGCGCAACCAATGGCCCGGACGCCACGGCGCTTTACGTCTCCGGCCAGCTGCTGACCGAGGATTATTACGCCGCCAACAAATTCGCCAAGGGTTTCCTCGGCACCGCCAATATCGACAGCAATTCGCGTCTTTGCATGGCCTCCGCCGTCGCCGGCCACAAGCGGGCCTTCGGCGAGGACATCGTGCCCTGCACCTATGAGGATCTGGAGCAGGCGGAGCTGATCGTGCTCGTCGGCTCCAACCTCGCCTGGTGCCACCCCGTGCTGTTCCAGCGCATCCAGGCCGCGCGCGCGGGCAAGCGGGTGGTGGTGATCGACCCGCGGCGGACGGCGAGCTGTGAGGGTGCGGAGCTGCACCTCCCGATCCGCCCTGGCGGCGATGTGGCATTGTTCAACGCGTTGCTGCGGCACCTGAGCGGCGCGGGGTTTCGCAGCGAGAAGCCGGGGTTGGCGGCGGCGCTGGCCGCTGCTGGCGGGGAAACAGGGCTGCCCGCCGCGGACACGAAAAAATTCTTCGACTGGTTCGCCAGCACGGAAAAGACCGTCACCCTGTTCAGCCAGGGCGCCAACCAATCCAGCGCCGGCGCCGACAAGGCAAATGCCATCATCAACTGCCACATGCTGCATGGCAGCCTGGGCCGGCCCGGTGGCGGGCCATTCAGCATAACCGGCCAACCCAATGCCATGGGCGGCCGGGAGACGGGCGCCTTGGCGAATATGCTGGCCGGCCATCTGGAATGGGAAACACCGGGCGAGGCCGAAGCGCTGGCCAGCTTCTGGCGCGCACCCAACCTGGCCCCCCGCCCCGGCCTCAAGGCGGTGGACATGTTCCGCGCCGCGGCCGAGGGGCGCATCGGCGCGCTCTGGGTCATGGCGACCAACCCCGCCGTGTCGCTGCCGGCCTCGGATTCGGTGCGCGCGGCGCTGGCCCGCACCCCCACCCTCGTCGTCAGCGATTGCGTGGCCGATTCCGACACGGTGCGCGCCGCGCGCATCCGCCTGCCGGCGCTGGGCTGGGGCGAGAAGGACGGCACCGTCACAAACAGCGAGCGCGTGATCAGCCGCCAGCGCGGCTTTCTGCCCGCGCCGGGCGAGGCGAGGCCGGATTGGTGGATCATCGCCCAGGTCGCCACCCGGCTGGGCTGGGGCGATGCCTTCGCATGGCCCAACGCCGCCGCGATTTTCCGCGAGCACGCCGCCACCACCGGCCTTGCGCGTCCGTCGCTGCGCCAGTTCGACATTTCCGGCCTGGCCGAGCTGAGCGACGCCGAATACGCGTCGATGCCACCCACCCGCTGGCCCGTGGCTCGGCGCGGCGATGTCGGCGGCCGGATCGTGCCGCCGGTTCAGCGCTTCGTCGCCACCCCGTTCCGCGCGCCGGCGAACGCGCCGGGCGATGCCCATCCCCTCGCGCTCAACACCGGCCGCCTGCGCGACCAGTGGCACACCATGACGCGCACCGGCCCGGTGCCGCGCCTGATGGCCCATAGTCCCGAGCCGCTGCTGCATGCCCATCCCGATGACGCCCCCGCCTCCGACGGCGCGCTGGTACGCGTCGCCAGCCGCTGGGGTGCGGCCGTGCTGCGGCTGAAGCACGACCAGGCGCAGCGCCGCGGCGATGTCTTCGCGCCCATGCACTGGACCGATGTCTGGGCGGGTGCGGCGCGCATCAATGCCGCCGTGAACCCCGATACCGACCCGGTCAGCGGCCAGCCCGAGTTGAAGCACACCCCCGTCGCGCTGACGCCCTATGTCGCGGACTGGCATGGCTTCGTGCTGCACCGGGGCAAGCTCGCCTCCGCCGCGCCCTGGCAGGCCTTCATTCCTCTCGAAGGCGATGTCTGGCGCCATGAGATGGCCGGACGGGGCGCCCCTCCCCTCGAGGAACTGCGCGCCGCATGCGCCGTGCCCGGGGCCACCTGGATCACCTTTCAGGACAGGGAGCTGCATCGCGCCGCCCAGCTGTGCGAGGGGCGGCTGATCTCGGTGATCTTCCTCGGCCCCGACCACGCCCTGCCGCCGCGCGAATGGCTGGCCTCGCTGTTCGCCGGCTCCGCCATCGGCAGCGATGCGCGGCGCACCCTGCTCGCCGGCCGGCCGGCCGAGGGCCCGCCGCCCTCGCCCACCATCTGCATCTGCCATGGCGTTTCCCGCGCCGCGATCGAGGCTGCCATCCGCGCCGGCGCCGAGGGCGTGGCGGCGGTGGGTAAGGCGACCGAGGCCGGCACCGGCTGCGGTTCTTGCCGTCCCGAGATCGCCGCCCTATGTGCCGCCCTCCCGGTGCCGGAATCCACATGAATGCGCCACTATCCTGCCTTCCTGAAGCTCGATGGCCGAACCGTGCTGCTGCTGGGCAGCGGTGAGGTGGCGGAGCGCAAGGCTGAACCGTTGAAGCGCGCCGGCGCCATCATCCGCCAGGCCGATGTCTTCTCACCGGAATTGCTGGACGGCATCGCCCTTGCCCTGGGCGCCGATGCGCCTGAGGCCGAGCTGCATGCCCTCAGCGAAGCCGCCCAGGCCCGCGGCATCCCCGTCAACATCGTCGATCGCCCGGAATTGTGCAGCTTCATCTCTCCCGCGGTCATTGAGCGCGATGACATCACCGTGGCCGTCTCCACCGGCGGTGCCGCCCCCGTGCTCGCGCGGATGCTGCGGCAGAAGATCGAGGCCGTGCTGCCGCCGCTCATCGGCCGAGTGGCGGCGCTGGGCGCGCGCTTCCAGGCCGCGGTCCGCGCCCGGCTGCCGGCCCTGCCCGCCCGCCGCGCCTTCCTGGAACGGGCCTTTTCCGGCGCCCCGGCCGAGCTCGCCCTGGCCGGCCGGCAGGAGGAGGCCGAAGCCGCCTTCGCCACCATGCTGGAGAGCAGCGAAACCCGCCCTGCCGGCATGGTCTTCCTCGTCGGCGGCGGCCCGGGCGCGGCCGACCTGCTGACGCTGCGCGCGCTGCGCCTGCTCGGCGAGGCCGACGTGATCGTGCATGACCGGCTGGTGGGCGAGGCGGTGCTGGACATGGCGCGGCGCGACGCCGAGCGCATCTATGTGGGCAAGCTGCGCGCCAATCACTGCATGAAGCAGCAGGACATCAACGCGCTGCTCGTACGCCTGGCGCTGGAGGGCAAGCGCGTGGTGCGGCTGAAGGGCGGCGACCCCTTCGTCTTCGGCCGCGGCGGCGAGGAAGCGGCCGCCCTGGCCCGCGCGGGCGTGGCCCACGAGGTGGTACCGGGGGTGACCGCCGCCCTGGCCTGCGCAGCCCAGGCCGGTATTCCCCTCACGCTTCGCGGCGTGGCCCGCGGCTTGACCTTCGTCACCGGCCACACCCAGGACGGCCGGCTCGATCTGGACTTCGAAGCCCTGGCCCGGCCCGGACAGACTCTGGCCGTCTATATGGGCGTGGTCACCCTGCCGGCCCTGCGCGCGGGGCTGCTGGCCGCCGGCATGCCCAGCGACACCCCCGCGGCCATGATCGAACGCGGCGGCACACCACAGCAACGCACGCTGCGCGGCAATCTGACCAGCATCAGCAATGAAGCGCCGGAATGGACCACCGGCGGGCCGGCACTGCTGCTGCTGGGAGAGGCGGTGGCGATGACGGCGGGCGAGCGGGCATTGGCCTACGCGGCCTGAGGGCGCCCGGGCAACCCGCGCGCCCAGTCACATGCACGAGGCGCCCGCCCACCATGGTCAGCTTCGCCTCGATGCCGGGCGGGGTGGTCTCCGCGCAGGTCAGCGGGTTGTCTGTCAGAGCCGCCAGGTCGGCCAGTATTCCGGCTTCGATGCTACCTTTGCGGCTCTCGTCCATGGTCAGCCAGCCGCCGTCATTGGTGACGGATTGCAGCGCGCGTTTGCGCGATATTGTTGCGTGAGCAAGCGATCATCATGGCCTTCGCCCAACGCGTTCCAGCCCGAAATCAGAATTGAGGCCCGCCCAGCCGGTGCCGCCGCGCCTCGATAGGGCACATGGGTCAGCGCCGGCCCCGCCGCCAGCGGACTGTTCAGATCACGATGCGGCGAGGCAGGCGCGACGACGACCAGGCTTCGGATGGCCCCCGCGCCACAGATCCGCGCCCAACGCCAGCGCATTGGGCCCCGCTTGCTGCGCGGGGCCGGCGGCACCGACATTGCCATCGGCCCCGGACCGCGTATCGATCACCAGATTCCGCCCCAGCGCATCGCCCAGCCCGGGCGCGAAAGCGCTGGCCAGCACGTCGATGGCGCCGCCGGGTGCATAGGGCACCACCAGCGTCACCAGCCTGTCCTGCGCCAAGGCGGGGCTGGCTGGCGAGACGGAGGGCGAGGCGGGCGCGGCGGACAATGCTCGTGCGGCGAGAGTGCAGGCTCGCCACCCCGCCGGCAACCGCCCAAATCTTGCCCCGAGCCGGGCTTATGTGCTCTGCTTCCACCATCAAGAATCGGTCCGGTCGGGCCGCAGAAGGAACCAGCCATGCTCCGTAAACTCGCCCTGCCCGCCGTGCTTCTCGCTGCCCTCGCGACCACGGCCTGCACCAACCCCAACGACCCCACGCAGCGCGCGGCGGGCGGCGCGCTGATCGGCGCCGGCTCGGGTGCGGCGCTGGGCGCCATCGCCGGCGGTGGCCGCGGGGCGGCCATCGGTGCCGGCGTTGGCGCGCTGGTGGGCGGCGCCACCGGCGTCCTCACGACGCCGCAGCCGCAGCCGCAATACGCGCCGCCGCCGCGCGGCTATCAGCCGCCGAAGTAGGCGACCGCGCGGCACGGGGAAGGGGCCTTCGGGCCCCTTTTTCATGTCCGGTTCAGCATTGTGGCGGCGCGCCACAGCCGCCTTCACTTCGCCGCGCCCGCCCTGAACATACCTTCGCACCGCCCTTCTGGCGCCTCTGGTCACCGGCAATCTCTGTCTCGCACCAGCTCCACAGGAGGAAACAAGTGCACAAGTCCTTCACCCGCCTCTCCCTCGCCACCGCCCTGCTGATGGGCGCGGCCGTTCCCGTCTTCGCCCAGGGCACGAGCGCGCCCTCGGCCACCGCGCCGGCGACGCGGCCCGCCGTGGCCAGCACCGCCCCCGCGGCGCCTGGCACCGGCAATACCACCGCCGCTCGCCCCGCCACGCCGGCGCTGCCCGGTGGCAGCGTCCAGCCGCAGGCCGCCCGGCCCGTCACCCCGGCGCCCGCCGGCACGGTCCAGGGCCAGGCCCAGCGCCCGGCGCCCACGCCCGGCACGGCCCCCGCGCCTGCCCGCGTGAACTGATACGACCGACGTGCCGTGCCCAACCCGGCGGCGCTGACCCGCCGCCGGGCCTGTCTCTCCCGGACTCTCCGAAACTCGCCCCCCGGCCTCGGCCGCGGGGGCTTTTTTTCGCTGGTTGACGCCCCCGCCCCCCGCCTGACAAATGGTGGGAAAGAGGGAGGGTCCACGCCATGTCCAATGACACGCTCATCGCCATCAAGCCCGAGGTGGAGGCGCGCACCCATGTCACCGCCGCGCGCCATGCCGCCATGACGGCCGAGGCGCGCGACAACCCCGACGCCTTCTGGGCGCGCGAGGCCGGGCGCATCGCCTGGATGACGCGACCGACGAAGATCAAGAACACCAGCTTCACCGGCGATGTGCAGATCAAATGGTTCGAGGATGGCGTGCTCAACGCCTCCGTCTCCTGCCTCGATCGCCATGTCGAGGCAGGCCACGGCGCCCGCACCGCCATCATCTGGGAGGGCGACGACCCGAACAGCGACAGCAAAACCTCCTATGCCGAACTGCTGGAGCGCGTCTGCAAGCTGGCCAATGCGATGAAGGCGATGGGCATCAGGAAGGGCGATGTCGTCACCATCTACCTGCCGATGATCCTGGAGGCGGCGGTGGCCATGCTGGCCTGCGCGCGCATCGGCGCCATCCATTCCATCGTCTTCGGCGGCTTTTCGCCCGAAAGCCTGGCCAGCCGCATCCGCGATTGCGGCTCAGTCGCGCTGCTCACCGCCGATGAGGGCCGCCGCGGCGGCAAGCGCGTGCCGCTCAAGGCCAATGCCGATGAGGCGCTGCTGGAATGCCCGGGCGTGAAACACGTCATCGTGGCGAAGAACACCGGCGCGAATGTCGATATGGAACCGGGCCGCGACCATTGGTGGGAGACGGTGACCCGCCATGCGGAGACGACCTGCGCCCCCGAGCCGATGAATGCCGAGGACCCGCTTTTCATCCTCTACACCTCGGGCTCGACAGGCAAGCCCAAGGGGGTGCTGCACACCACCGGCGGCTACATGGTCTGGGCCAGCTACACGCATGAGATGGTGTTCGACTACAAGCCCGGCGAGATCTACTGGTGCACCGCCGATGTCGGCTGGGTGACCGGGCACAGCTATATCGTCTATGGCCCGCTGGCGAACGGCGCGACCACGCTGATGTTCGAGGGCGTGCCGAACTACCCCGATGTCAGCCGCATGTGGCAGGTGGTGGACAAGCACCAGGTCAACATCTTCTACACGGCGCCGACGGCCATCCGCGCGCTGATGCGAGAGGGCGAGGCGCCGGTGAAGAAATGGCGCCGCTCCTCGCTGCGGCTGCTCGGCTCGGTCGGCGAGCCGATCAACCCCGAGGCCTGGCTCTGGTACTACCGCGTGGTGGGCGAGGAGCGCTGCCCGATTGTCGACACCTGGTGGCAGACCGAGACCGGCGGGATTTTGATCTCGCCACTGCCCGGCGCCGTGGCCCAAAAACCTGGCTCGGCCACGCTGCCGCTACCCGGCGTGCTCCCGGCGCTGGTGGATGCGCAGGGGGTGGTGCTGGAAGGCGAGGCCGAGGGCAATCTGGTGCTGACGGATAGCTGGCCCGGGCAGATGCGCAGCGTCTATGGCGACCACAAGCGCTTCATCCAGACCTATTTCTCGGATTTTCCGGGGAAATACTTCACGGGCGATGGCGCGCGGCGGGATGCCGATGGCTACTACTGGATCACCGGGCGCGTCGATGACGTGATCAATGTCGCTGGCCACCGCATGGGCACGGCCGAGGTGGAGTCCGCCCTGGTGGCACACCCCAAGGTGGCCGAGGCCGCAGTGGTGGGCATGCCGCATGACCTCAAGGGTCAGGGCATCTACTGCTACGTGACGCTGAACACGGGCGAGGAACCCTCCGACGGGTTGCGAAGGGAGCTGGTGGCCTGGGTTCGCAAGGAGATCGGCCCGATCGCGACGCCGGACGCCATCCAATGGGCGCCCGGCCTGCCTAAGACGCGCTCGGGCAAGATCATGCGGCGTATTTTGCGCAAGATCGCCGCCAATGAGACGGACAGCCTGGGCGATGTCTCGACCCTGGCCGACCCCGGCGTTGTGACCGACCTGGTGGCCAACCGGGTGGGGTGAGGCCCGCCGATGTCATGATATCGTCGCATTGAGGGAGGTGGCAGTCGCGCCCCTCCCGGCCAGGATGGGCGAAGTTTCGGAGCAAGCCGCGCTTGACACTGGCCGCGATCAGCAATTTCGACCTGGTCTCCTTCACCGACAGCCTGGTCAGCCTGGGCACCGCCTTCGTGCTCGGCACGCTGATCGGGGTGGAGCGGCAATACCGCCAGCGCACCGCCGGGTTGCGTACCAATGTGCTGGTTGCGGTGGGGGCGGCGGCTTTCGTCGATGTCGGGCTGCGGCTGAGCGGCGCCGATGGCGCGGTGCGGGTGCTGGCCTATGTCGTCTCCGGCGTGGGGTTCCTGGGCGCCGGGGCGATCATGAAGGAGGGCGCGAATATCCGCGGACTGAACACCGCGGCGACCCTATGGGGCTCGGCCGCCGTGGGCGGCGCGGCGGGGGCGGACCTGATCGCCGAATCTGCGCTGATCGCGATGTTCGTGCTGGCCTCGAACACCTTGCTGCGGCCGGTGGTGGATGGCATCAACCGCCAGCCGCTCAGCGAAACCAGCACCGAGGCGACCTATGAAGTGCACCTCACCGCGCGGCCCGAGGCCCTGGCGGCGCTGCGCGAGCGGTTGGAAGAGTTGCTGGATGCGCAAAACTACGCGGTGCGCGACAGCCGCAGTGTCGAGCGCGGCGAGGATGCGGTGGAGTTGACCCTCACCCTGGCCGGCACGAGCGCCAGGCCGGCCGAGTTGGATGCGGTGGTGGCGGAGATCGCCGCCCGCCCTGGCGCCAGCCATGCGACCTGGACCATGCGCACCAGCGATTAGGGACGCAGGTGTCCACAGGGCCTAGGGAATGAGCACCGTCGAGCCCGTGGTCTTGCGCGCCTCCAGGTCACGATGCGCCTGCGCAGCGTTGGCCAGGGCATAACGCTGGTTGACGTTGATCTTCACCGCGCCGCTCTGCACCACCGCGAAGAGGCTGGCGGCGCAATCCGTCAGGTCGGCATGCGTGGCGGTGTAGGTGTTGAGCGTGGGGCGCACGACATACAGGCTGCCCTTGGCCGCCAGGATGCCCAGGTCGAAGGGCGTGACCGGCCCCGAGGCATTGCCGTAGCTGACCAGCATGCCGCGCGGCGCCAGGCTGTCGAGCGAGGGCATGAAGGTGTCTTTCCCCACGCTGTCATAGGAGACCGGCACGCCGGCGCCGCCAGTGATGCGCTTGACGGCGGCGGGCAGATCCTCGGAGGTCAGCACCACATGGTCGGCGCCATGCGCCTTCGCCAATTCGGCCTTTTCGGGGGTGGAGACGGTGCCGATGACGGTACAGCCCAGATGCTTCGCCCACTGGCACAGGATGAGGCCGACGCCACCCGCGGCCGCATGCACTAGGATCGTCTGGCCCTTCTGCACAGGGTAGGTGCTGTGCAGCAGGTACTGCGCGGTCATGCCCTGGAGCATCATGGCGGCCGCGGTCTCGCTGGAAATGCTATCGGGCAGCTTCACCAGGCGGTCGGCCTTCAGGCAGCGGGTCTGCGCATAAGCGCCGATCGGGCCGGAGGCATAGGCGACGCGGTCACCCACGGAAACCTCGGTGACACCCTCGCCCACCGCGTCGACCACGCCGGCGCCCTCCATGCCGATGATCGCGGGCATGGAAGGTGCCTTGTACAGGCCGGTGCGGAAATACACGTCGATGTAGTTCAGCCCCACCGCGTCCTGGCGGATACGCGCCTCGCCGGGTTTGGGCTCGGGGCGGGGCAGTTCCTCCCAGATCAGTTTTTCCGGGCCGCCGTTTTCGTGGATGCGGATGGCATAGGTCATGGCAGGAGTTCCCGGCGTTCAAGGTCGAGGAGGAAGGATTTGGTGGCTATGCCATCATGGCCGGAATAGCCACCGATGGAACCATCCGCCGCCACCACACGGTGGCAGGGGATGATGATGGGGATGGGATTTTTTCCGTTTGCCTGGCCCACCGCCCTGGCGCCGGAGGCGACGGCACGGGCGAGATCGCGATAGCTGCGGGTCTGCCCAGGCGGAATCTGTTGCAACGCGGCCCAGACCCGACGTTGGAACGCTGTGCCATGCGGCGCTACTGGGATCTGGAAATGCCGGCGCTTGCCGTCGAAATAATCCTGCAACTGCTCCGCCGCGTCGCGCAGGACGGCGGTGGGCTGCTGCGCCGCCACCCGGCCCCAGTCGAGAGAGACGATGGCGCCGTCCTCCTCGGAGAGGGTGAGGTCGCCCAGCGGTGTGAGAAGCGAAAGTTGCGGCATATGTTTCGGGCTGTTTCGACCGTGATGCAGCACTGTGCGGGGTGGGGCGTCAAGCGGGGGATGTGGCCCTGCGCGAAGGGGTGACCCGCGGGCCACAGGAGGCTAAACAGCTCCACCATGTCCGACCCAAAGCCCTATTTCGACGCGCATATCTTCGTCTGCACCAACCGCCGGCCGGATGGCCACAAGCGCGGCAGCTGCGCCGCGCGGGGCAGCGAGCATCTGCGCGATTACATGAAGGCGCGGGCCAAGGAGCTGGGCATTGAGAATATCCGGGTGAACAGCGCCGGATGTCTGGACCGCTGCGAGCTGGGGCCGGCCATGGTGATCTACCCCGAGGGCGTCTGGTACACCGCGCGCGACGAGGCGGCGATCGACGCCATTCTGGCGCGCCATATCCAGGCCGGCGGCCGGGTTCCGGAACTGATGATGCCGGAGCGCGATGACGACTGACACTATCTTCGCCCTGGCCTCTGGCGCTGGCCGGGCGGCGGTGGCGGTGATGCGGATCTCCGGCGCGGGCGCGGGGGGCGTGCTGGCGGCGCTGGCGGGCGGGCTGCCGGCGCCACGCATGGCCAGCCTGCGGCGGCTGCGCCATGGCGGCGAGGTGCTGGACCGGGCGCTGGTGCTGTGGTTCCCGGGGCCGGCCAGCTACACGGGCGAGGATTCCGCCGAGCTTCACCTGCATGGCGGGCCGGCGGTGGTGGCCGCTGTGGCCGATGCGCTGGCCGCTTCGGGCGCCCGCCCGGCCGCGCCTGGCGAATTCACCCGCCGCGCCTTCCTCCACGGCAAGTTGGACCTGACGGCGGCCGAGGGCATCGCCGATTTGATCGCGGCCG
The DNA here is from genome assembly GCA_021732665.1 of Acetobacteraceae bacterium. Taxonomy (GTDB): domain Bacteria; phylum Pseudomonadota; class Alphaproteobacteria; order Acetobacterales; family Acetobacteraceae; genus Rhodovarius. The sequence continues at coordinate 104,643 of JAKFUL010000015.1, read as the reverse complement.
AGACCGAGGCGCAGCGACGCCAAGCGCTGCGCCAGGCCGAGGGCGGGCTGGCGCGGCGCCAACGGAAATGGGCCCAGCGCCTGACCCGGCTGCTGGCGCGGCAGGAGGCCTTCATCGAGTTCGAGGATGAGGATCTGCCCGAGGGTCTGGATGACGCAGTGGCGCGCGACGCGGCGGAATTGCGTGCGGAGCTCGTGGCCGAAATCGCCGGCGCGGTGCAGGGCGAGGCGCTGCGCGAGGGGCTGCGGGTGGCCATCCTGGGGGCGCCGAACGCCGGTAAATCCTCACTGCTGAACGCCCTGTTGGGGCGCGAGGCCGCCATCACCAGCCCGCAGGCCGGCACGACGCGCGATGTGGTGGAGGCGCGGATGATCATCGCCGGCGTGCCGGTGCTGCTGGCCGACACCGCAGGGCTGCGCGAGACGGCCGACGCGATCGAGGCCGAGGGCGTGCGCCGCGCCCGGGCTCAGGGGGAAGCGGCCGAGCTGGTGCTGGCCGTCTTCGCCGCCGATGCGCTGCCCGATGCCGAGACGCTGGCGCTGGTGGATGCCGGCGCGCTTGCGGTGGCGAACAAGGCGGATTTGGTGGCGCCGAGCATGCCCGGCTTGGCGGTGTCCGCCCGCACCGGCCAGGGGCTGGAGGCGCTGCGGGCGGCTCTGGCGGAGGCGGTGCATTCACGCGCCGGGTTGTCCGACAGCGTGGGCCTGACCCGGCCGCGCCACCGCGCCGCGCTGGCTGCCACGGTGGCGGAGCTGGAGGGGCTGGACACCGCCGCCCTGCCTGAGCTGCGCGCCGAGGCCTTGCGCGCCGCCCTTCGCGCCCTTGGCCGCCTGACCGGCACTGTGGGCGTGGAGGCCGTGCTCGATCTGGTCTTTTCCGAGTTCTGCATCGGCAAGTAAGGGCGTATACGCCCGGCCATGAGCGCGATGGTTTTCGATGTGGTGGTGGTGGGCGGCGGCCATGCCGGCTGCGAGGCGGCGGCGGCGGCTGCGCGATGCGGCGCACGGACGGCGCTGCTGACGCACAAGCTGGAGACCATCGGCGAGATGTCCTGCAACCCCGCCATCGGGGGTATCGGCAAGGGGCATCTGGTGCGCGAGGTGGACGCGCTTGATGGCCTGATGGGCCGCGCGGCCGACGCGGCGGGGATCCATTTCAAGCTGCTGAACCGCAGCAAGGGGCCGGCGGTGCGGGGGCCTCGGGCGCAGGCGGATCGCAAGCTTTACCGGGCCGCGGTGCAGGCGCTGCTGGCGGAAACGCCGGGGCTGACCATCATCGCTGATGCGGTGGAGGGGCTGCTTTCGGGCGCGCGCGGCGTGGTAGGTGCCTCGGGCCGAGAATACCGGGCAGGGGCGGTGGTGATCACCACCGGTACCTTCCTGCGCGGCGTTATCCATATCGGCCATGAGCGGCACGCGGCGGGGAGGGTCGGCGATGCGCCGGCGGTGGGGCTGGCCCTGGCGCTGGAAGCGCTGGGACTGCCCATGGCGCGCCTGAAGACCGGCACGCCGCCGCGACTTGATGGCCGGACCATCGACTGGGCGGCACTGGAAAGCCAGCCCGGTGATGCGGAGCCGGAGCCGCTCTCCTGGATGACCGAGCGGATCACCAACCGCCAGGTCGCCTGCGGCATCACCTACACCAGCGAGGCGATGCACGCGCTGATCCGCGCCAACCTCACCGAAAGCGCCGTCTATGGCGGCCGGATCGAGGGCGTCGGGCCGCGCTATTGCCCTTCGATCGAAGACAAGGTCGTCCGCTTCGCCGACAAGCAGCGGCACCAGGTGTTTCTGGAGCCTGAGGGGCTTGATGACCCGACGGTCTATCCCAACGGGATCTCCACCAGCCTGCCGGTGGCGATCCAGGAGGCCATGGTGGCGGTCATGCCGGGGTTGGAGCGTGCGGTGATCCTGCGGCCCGGCTACGCGATTGAGTACGATCATGTGGACCCGCGCGCGCTGCGTCCCACGCTGGAATTGCGCGCCCGGCCCGGCCTGTTCCTGGCCGGGCAGATCAACGGCACGACGGGATACGAAGAGGCGGCGGCGCAGGGGTTGCTGGCCGGTCTCAACGCCGCCCAGCGCGCCGGTGGGGCGGAGCCCGACCGCGTCCTGCGCCGCGATGAGGCCTATGCCGGCGTGATGCTGGACGATTTGACCTTGCAGGGCGTGAGCGAGCCCTACCGCATGCTGACCGCGCGCAGCGAATACCGGCTGCGGCTGCGGGCTGACAATGCCGGACTGCGGCTGACCGCCAAAGGCCTCGCCTGGGGTTGCGTGGGCGTGGATCGGGCGCGGGCCTTCACCACCTTCTCCAACGCTGTGACCGATGCGCTGGCGCGCGCCCGCGCCGAGGGAGCAACCCCCGCCGCCTTCCGGACCGCCGGGCTCCCGGTGAACCTGGATGGCCGCTGGCGGAGCCTGCTGGATGTGCTGGCGCTGCCCGCGACCCAACCCGCGGTGATCGAGGGCCTTTTCCCCTGGTTGCGTGACCTGCCGCCGCGGGTGCGTGAGCAGGTGGAGGCCGAGGCGCTCTATGGCCCCTATCTCGAACGCCAGGACGCTGAGTTGCGCCTGCTGGCGCGGGAAGAGGCGTTGGCCATTCCCGATGGCGTGGACTTCGCCGCCATCGCCGGCCTCTCGCGCGAGATGCAGGCCCGGTTGGCCGCGGCGCGGCCCGCCACGCTGGGTGGCGCCACCCGCCTGCCGGGAATCACCCCTGCCGCGGTCGCGGCGCTGGCCGTTCACCTGCGGCGCGCCTGACAGCGTGTTTCACGTTAAACTCCCCCCGCCCGCCGAGGCCGATGTTTCACGTGAAACGCAGGCCCGCCTGGAAGCCTATCTTGCCCTGTTGGCCCGCTGGAATGCCCGCATCAACTTGGTGGGACCCACCCCGCCCGAGGGCTGGTGGTCGCGGCATATCGAGGATGGGCTGCAACTGGCGCCCCTGCTGCCGGATGGGGATGGCCCCATCGCCGATTTGGGCAGCGGCGCCGGCCTGCCGGGCCTGATCCTGGCCGCCACCACCAACCGTGCCGTGCACCTGGTGGAATCGGACCAGCGCAAATGCGCCTTCCTGCGGGAGGCGGCGCGGGAGATGTCCCTGCCCCATGTCACCATCCACACTGCGCGGATAGAGGCCGCGCGCCTGCCCCCACTCGCCGCCATCACCGCCCGCGCCTTGGCGCCGCTGGGCATTTTGCTCGGCTTCGCGCACCCCCGCCTGGCCCCAAACGGCATCGCCATCTTCCCGAAAGGCCGAACCGCCGAAGCCGAGTTGACCGAGGCCGCGCCGCACTGGCACATGGCGGTGGAGCGCTTCGCCAGCCGAACCGACGCCCACGCCACCATCCTCCGTATCCGAGATTTGCGCCCTGTCTGAGCCACCCAACCCGCGGATCCTCGCCCTCGCCAACCAGAAAGGCGGCGTGGGGAAAACGACGACCGCGGTGAACCTCGCAGCCGCCCTGGCGGCGCGATACAAGGTGCTGCTGATCGACCTGGACCCGCAGGGCAATGCTTCCACCGGCCTGGGGGTGGACCGTGCCACCCGCCGGTCCGGCAGCTATGCCATGCTGGTGGAGGGCCGCGGCTTGGCCGAGGTGGCGCGCCCCACAGCCATCCCTAACCTCGACATCATTCCGGCCGACCCGGACCTGGCCGGTGGCGAGCTGGAACTGGTGGATTTGGAAGCGCGCGAGCACCGCCTGCGGCAGGGCCTGGAAGGCATCACCGGCTATGACTGGGTGATTCTGGATTGCCCGCCGTCGCTGGGCCTGCTCACGCTCAACGCGCTCGTCGCCGCCCATGCCGTGCTGGTGCCGTTGCAAACGGAGTTCTACGCGCTGGAAGGCGTCTCCCAGATCACCCAGACCATCGAGCGGGTGAAGCGCGCCCTTAACCCGCGCCTGGAGCTGGAAGGCATTGTGCTGACCATGTTCGATCGGCGGAACAACCTGGCCGAGGCGGTGGCGAGCGACGTGCGCGCCCATTTTGGCCCGAAGGTGTTCGAGGCGGTGATCCCGCGCAATGTTCGTGTCTCCGAGGCACCCTCGCACGGCCTGCCCGTCACGATCTATGATCTGCGCTCGCCCGGCGCCCAGGCCTATCTCGCGCTGGCGAAGGAACTGCTGCGCAGGAACCACATGACGCCATGAGCAAGCCCCCCCGCCTGGGCAAAGGCCTCTCCGCATTGCTGGGCGATGCAGCGGCCGCGGCCCCCAATGAGGGCGCCCGCACCCTACCCATCACCGCGCTGCAACCCGGCCCCTTCCAGGCCCGCGGGCCGATGGATGCGGAGGCGCTGGAGGAGCTTGCGGCATCCATCCGCCGCCACGGCGTGCTGCAGCCCATCCTGATACGCCCCCGCCCGGGTACGACCGGCGAATACGAGATCATCGGCGGCGAACGCCGTTGGCGGGCTGCCCAGGCCGCGCGGCTGCACGAGGTTCCGGTCGTTGTCCGCGATTTCGATGACCGTGAGGCCATGGCCGCTGGCCTCGTGGAGAACCTCCAGCGCGAGGATCTGAATGCGCTGGAGGAGGCGGAAGGCTACCACCGCCTGATCGAACAGTTCGGCCTTACCCAGCAGGCGCTGAGCGAGGCCGTGGGCAAGTCCCGCCCGCACATCGCCAATACGCTGCGGCTGCTGGCATTGCCCGAACGCGTGCGCGATTTGCTGCGCGACGGCGCGCTGACCGCCGGCCATGCCCGCGCCGTGTTGACCGCGCCCGACCCTGTGGCGGCCGCCCTGCAAATCGTTGATCGCGGCCTGAATGTCCGCCAGGCCGAAGCCCTGGCCAGCGCCAAATCCAACCCGCCCGGTGAACGCGCGGCGGACCCGGAAACCCGCGCCCTGGAGCGCGAGCTCTCCCAGCATCTGGGCCTGCAGATCAGCATTCAGCACAATGGCCGTGCCGGGCAGGTCACCATCAAGTATCGCAACCTGGACCAGCTGGATGGGCTGATCCGGTTGCTCAAGCCGGATTAATTGGCGATCCGGAACTCGGCTTCCGTCTTCGCCCTCACCTCGTCCAGGCTCACACCCGGCGCCAACTCCACCAGCATCATCCCGGCATCGCCGCGCCGGTCGATGCTGAATACGCCCAGTTCCGAGATCACCATATCAACGACGCGCGCGCCGGTCAGCGGCAGGTTGCATTCACGCAGCAGCTTGGGCTTGCCGCCCGCGGTGTGCTCCATCAGCACCACCACGCGCTTCACCCCGGCCACGAGGTCCATGGCGCCGCCCATGCCCTTCACCATTTTGCCGGGGATCATCCAGTTCGCGAGATCCCCATTCTGCGCCACCTGCAGCGCGCCCAGGATCGACAGGTCGATATGCCCGCCGCGGATCATGGCGAAACTGTCGGCGCTGCTGAAAATGCTCGTTGTCGGCAGCATCGTCACCGTCTGCTTGCCGGCGTTGATGATGTCGGCATCCTCCTCGCCCTCGAACGGGAAGGGTCCGATGCCCAGCATGCCGTTCTCGCTTTGCAGCTGCACCGACACCCCGGCGGGGATGTGGTTCGCCACCAACGTAGGGATGCCGATGCCGAGATTCACATAGAACCCGTCATCCAGTTCGCGCGCTGCACGGGCGGCCATTTCATCGCGGTTCCAGGCCATGATCTGCTCCTTAAGCCGCCTTGGGGGTGGTGGTGCGCTGCTCGATGCGCTTTTCGTAACCCGCCGGGCAGACGATGATGCGCTTCACAAAGACGCCGGGGGTGATGACGTGGTCGGGGTCGATCTCGCCGGGCTGCACCAGGTGCTCGACCTGCGCGACAGTGATCTTTGCCGCGGTGGCCATCATCGGGTTGAAGTTCCGCGCGGTGCGGCGATAGACCAGATTGCCCTCGGTGTCGCCCTTCCAGGCATGCACCAGCGCCAAATCGGCCACGATGCCGCGCTCCATCACATAGGTTTCCCCGTCAAAGACCTGGGTGGGCTTGCCCTCGGCCACCTTGGTGCCCACGCCGGTCTTGGTGAAGAAAGCGGGGATGCCTGCGCCGCCGGCGCGGATGCGCTCGGCCAGCGTACCCTGCGGGTTGAATTCGATCTCCAACTCGCCGGCCAGGAATTGCCGGGCGAATTCGGCATTCTCGCCGACATAGCTCGCGATCATCTTCTTGATCTGCCGGGTGCGCAGCAGCTTGCCCAGGCCGACATCATCGATGCCGGCGTTGTTGGATACAACCGTCAGCCCGGTCACGCCCGATTCCTGGATGGCGTCGATCAACAGTGCCGGAATGCCGGACAGCCCGAAACCGCCGGAATGGATTATCATGCCGTCCCGCAAGACGCCTGCCAGCGCCGCCGTCGCATCCGGATAAACCTTGCCCATGCGCCATTCCCCACAGAGTTTCGTCTATCAAACTAGCGATGCCGCCCCCCGCCGGAAAGGGGCCGATTCTTCGGTTTTCAGGCCACGCGCTGTTCCACGCGCGCGGTCCAAGCCATGCCTTTCGCGGCGGCCACCAGCGGCCGGCCCACCGCAAACGGCGATGACTGCCGCGGCGAGGTGGCCTGGGCTGGCATCGGTCCATGCCCCCGCCGACCAGGTCGGGCAGAAAATCGCCCGGACATGCCGCGCCCGGCAGTATCTTTCCTGTGCAGGGGTTGTCGGCGCCGCGGGCGCGGTCTAATAGCCCACCTCCCTGGGGGGCCATAGCTCAGTTGGTAGAGCGCTTGAATGGCATTCAAGAGGTCGTCGGTTCGATTCCGATTGGCTCCACCAGCAACCACCACCCCATCTGGCCGGTTGATGGATCATGGTAAGGCTGCACCCCACCCGTCGCATGCCTTTGATGTTCGCTGCTGATGTTCGCTGCCTTATTGGTCGCGGGCGTGGCCGCGGTCTCGGCCTTTTTCATCGCCCCCACCACAGCACTGCTTCTGGTCTGGTGCGCTGGTGCCGTGGCCTATCTTGCCCTGGCGCTGCGCGGCGGCTTCACCATGTCCCGCACCCAGGTGCGAGCCCTGGCCGCCGAGGTCGACGAGGGGCGCCACACCGTCCTCGCCGCCACATTGGCCGCCGCGCTCATCTCGCTGGGCGCGGTGGTGCTCGAACTGGGCGCCAGCAGGGGCACGCCTGGCGCCTCGGCCTCGGCAGTGCTGGCGGCGGGTACCAACGCGCTGTCCTGGGCCTTCGTGCATGTCCTCTTCGCCCATCGCTATATGCACGAGAACGCGCTGCGCGGTGGCCTCGTCTTCCCCGGCGATGACACGCCCGATTTCGCCGACTTCCTCTACCTCGCCTTCACCATCGGCATGACGGCCCAGCTCTCCGATGTGACCACGGCCGGACCGACCATGCGGCGCCTGGTCCTGGTGCATGCGCTGGTCGCCTTCGTGTTCAACGTCGCCATCCTGGCCACGGCGGTGAACATTGCCTCGGGGTTGGCGGGCTGAGGGTGCCTACGCCCGGGCGCGCAGCGTGGCGTCGCGGGTGGCCACCAGCGCCGCCAAGGTGATCGCGGCCTGCTTCATCGCCGCCGCATCATCCCTGTCGGTATCGGCCACCTGTTCATGGGCATCGGCCACGCCCTGCGCCAGTTGCTCCGCCATGTCGTGTAGTCGCTCGCGGATCTCATGCGGGTCGGCGTCCGGCGCTGACCGCCATTCGCCGACGATCCCCTCCACCTCCCGCGCCATGCGCAGCGGCACCACGCCCTTCGTCGCCAGCGCCAGGAGCCGGGCAAGTGCCGCATCCACCGGCTTCACCGGCCGCGCCCGTTTCACCGCCATGGACCCGTCCTCCTCAACATGCCTTCCCATATCAAGTTCTTGAATTGTTCTCAACAGAAATCCGGCGGCATTCGCCCCATTCCCGTTTCCTACGCAGAAAACGCCACCGCCCCTTCGGGCAGCGCGGCCTCGGACACGTTGAGGATCATGGCGACCGCCACGTAGTAGCCGCAGGTCGCGGTCAGCTCCGTCACCCCGGCCTCGCCGAAAAGGGCATGCACGGCGTTGAACTGCGCGGGCTTCACCTGCCGGTCCGCATGCAACTGGGTGCAGAAGTCCCAAACCGCGAATTCCGCCTCGTCCATCCCCGCCGGCTGTTGCCAGTTCGCCACCGCGCGCAGGATGTCGGGCGAAAGACCCGCCTTTTTCGCTAAAACGGCGTGGGCGTGCCATTCATAGGCGGCGTTCCACTCCCGCGCCGTGATGCAGATCGCGAATTCCACCAGCTTCTGCGGCAGGCCCGCCTCGTAGCGGATGAAGGCGCCGACCTTCTGCATCCGGTCGGCCAGCTCGGGCACGCGCAGCATCATGTTGAAGGGGCCGCGCGCGCCGTCGCCGCCGCGTGTGCCGGCGATGGCGGCGGCCACCCGGGCCTGCTCGGGGCTCATGGTGTCGGCGGTCAGCTTGGGGAAGCGGGCAGTCATGGGGCGTGCCTCACAGGGTGGGTCGGCGAATGAAACCGGGTTGTTCCGGCGGTTCGCAGAAACTCTCCTCTATCTCAGCGACCCGGGCCAGGGGTGGGCCGCGACGTGCCAGCAACAGCACCGCTTCCACCGCCGGTTCCTCGCCCGCCAGCACCGCCTCCACCCGGCCATCGGCGCGGTTGCGCACCCAGCCGGAGAGCTGATGTTCGCGCGCCGTGCGCTCCAGCCACTCGCGGTAGCCCACGCCTTGCACCAGCCCCGCGATCAGCACGCGGCGCGCCCTCATCCCCGCACCAGCCGCAGCAGCCTCTCGGCCAGGGCGATCTCGCGGGCGATGCCCTGCCGGCGGGCCATCGCCTCGGCATCCTGCCCCCAGAATTCCTCCTGGAAGGTCTCGTCCACCAGGGACAGTCGCAGCGCCTCGGCCGCGTCGATCTCGCCGCGCACGAAGGCCAGCCCCAGCACCAGGCTGCCCAGCGGCGGCACCACATTGCCCAGCGCGGTCAAGCCGAACTCGTCATGTTCCGCCACGGCCCGGCGCAGCGCCGCGCGCGCCTCCCCAGGCTGTTCCACATGGATGATGCCGGTGGTCACGCGCAGCCCGGCGCCCAGCGCCCGGGCGCCCCATTCCAGCCAGGGGTCCCATTCCATCGCCTCGATCGCGGCGAGCCGCGCGTCGTCGGAGCGGTAGCATAGCAGGTCGGCGGCACTGTATTGCGCGATGCCTTCGATCATCGGCGCCCGGTCCGGTGCCACCTTCTCCCGCGCGGTGCCGACAAGGCGGGTGAGCGGGATGTCGTCCGGGCGGAACTCCTGCCCCTTTCCGCCGCCGGCCGATTGCCATTCCGCCGCCAGCGCCTCGGCCAGCACAGGCTGGGTGACCCGCAGCGCCGCCCCGCTGGGCAGCTTCACCGGGCGGCCATCCAGCAGCACGGCCAGCTCGCCATCCGCCTCGGCCACGCGGGCCTCATCCCAGAAACGCTTCATCGGCCCAGCAGTCCCCGCAGCAGGTCGTTCAATTGTGGCCGTGGCGCGGGCGCGGCGGAAGGGGCTTCGGGCGGCGGGGCCAGGCTGGCCGGCACCGGCCCCGGCCGCCCGCCACGCGCCAGGCCGAGTGCTGTGGCGCAATCGGACATCGTCGCGGTTCCCCCTGACGACAGCGCCTGGCCCAGGCCCGGCACCAGCCTGTCGGCCTGGTTGGCCACGGCATTGCCCAGCAGGGCCGCGCCCTCGAAGCGCGGCGCCGCCAGCGTGCCGGTGATGGGCAGTGGCGCACGCACCCGCAGCCCCGAGGTGCCTGGCACCGGCAGGCGCAAATCGGTGTTGAGGCGCAGTGCCAACGTCTCGTCACGCAAGCTGATCTGGCCCTGGCCGGTGGCGCGGCCCAGGCTGCCATCGACGAACAGCGTGCGGGATTGCGCGATGCCCGCCACCACGTCGAAGCGCGTGGCCAGGCAGGCGATCGCCACCTCCCCCAGCGCCCCCTGGCTGCGCAGCGCGCCCTGCACCAGATTGCCCGCGATGCGACCATCGGTCAGCGCCATCCCGGCATAGCCGACGGCGCTGGCGGCCCAGGCGCGCAGATCGGCGCCCTGGCCGCGCAGGTCGATGTCGATCTCGCCGCGCCCTGTCAACGGAAGGTCATTGCCCATGGCGCGCAGGAAGGGTGCCATGTCCAGCGCATCGGCGCGGGCGGAGACCTGCATCTGCGGCTGAGCGGCGGCGCCATCGGCGGCGACGCGCAGATTGAAGCGCCCGCCGGGCATGGTGAAGGCCAAAGGGTCGAGGCGGGCGCGGGCATCGGCCAGCAGCAGCCGGGCCACGAACTGCTGGTAATCGCGACCGCCATGCCGCAGCGCGCCGATTTCGACCCGCAGATCGGCGCCGGCCCGGCCCAGGGCCGCGAAACTCAGCGGCAGCGGTGGGATCACCCGGCCATCGCCGCGCGCGGCATTGGTGGCTGCGCCGGAGGACGCCGGCGCAGGCGCCGGCGGCGCGAGAAGTGGCAGGGCGCGCATCGCGTCCAGATCCAGCCGCTGCAACGCCAGCGCGCCATCCAGCCGCGGAAGCGGCGCGCGGGTCAGAACCAGATTGCCGGTGCCCGAGGCGATGGGGCCTTCCAGCACGATCCCGGTCAGGCCCAGCCCTTCGGCGAAGAAGGCCCCGCGCTCCGCCAGCTCGGCATGGGCATGGCCCAGCGCCTCGCCCCGCAGCGAGATGGCGATGGCCACACCGGTGCCGTCCAAGGGCCGTTCGACCTGGCCGCGGGTGGAAAGGGTAAGGCCCAGATGCTCGCCGGTAAGATCAACGGCCAAGGCCCCGCCCAGAAACGGTCCGACGCGGCCGGAAAGCGAAAACGCCTCGCCGCCATGCCGTCCGCGCAGCGAAAGCTGCGCCGGCTGGTCAAGCGCGGGCAACGAAACCTCGGCCCCCTCCAGCGCCCAGCCGGCTGCGATGGGAGCCGCGCCCAGGCTCAGTTGCAGCGCCCGCGGCCGGGGCATGCCGTAGCCGTCGCCTTCGATCCTGCCGCGCAGGACCAGGCCGGTCAGCGCTGGCAGATCGCGCCCGGCCAGCGGCGCCAGGACGGCCAAGGCCGGAACATCGGCCGAAAGCTCCATGCGGTAGCCCAGCAGGCCACGCGGTTCGGCGACCTCACCCCGGAGCTGCAGTCGGGCGCCGCCGGCCTCGGCGCGCAGCCGCAGCGGCCAGGGGCCTCCCGGCTCTCCCATCAGCCGACCCAGCGGGCCGCCCTCGGCATCGAAGGTGATCGGCAGCGCGCCCCATTGCAGCGCGCCATTGGCCGAGAGGTTGCCGTTGGCATTGGCATCCAGCCGCGCCACCGTCACGCCGCCAGGCGGCGCGCCAGGGAAGACCAGCCTTGCATCGCGCAGCTGCACCAGGCCGATATCGAGCGTGGCGGCGCGGCGCGGCTGGGGTGCCGCGGGGCCGGGCGCGCTGACCGCCGCGCGGGCAGGGCTGAAGCGCCAATTGGGCTCGCCCGCCACCTCCTCCAGCAGGATGTCGGGCGAAACCAGCAGCAGCCGCCGCAACGCGATGCGGCCGGAGAGCATGGGCAGCAGCGCCACCTCCAGCTCGGCCCGCGCCACATTCACCATGTCCGGACGCGAGCCGCCGTGCAGGTTGGCCAGCCGGGCATTGCTGATGGTGATGCGCGGCGTGAGGCCGACATGCAGCGCCATGCCGCCGAAATCCACCTGCCGGCCCAGCGCGGCCATGGCGGCGGCCTGGATACGGGAACGGAAGCGTTCGATATCCAGCGTGGCCAGGAACACGGCCACCCCGGCCGCGCCCATCGCCAGCAGCACTCCCATGCTCAGCGCGGCCAGCCGCAGCGCGCGCATCGCAAACAGCCGCGCGAGCCGCCCGCGCAGCGACACGGCAACCGCCCGCAACCGCGCTAGGCCCGCTGCCATCGGGCTTTGGGCGGCTTGGGGTTGGCGAAGCCGAAATACTTGAAGGTTTCCAGCATGTGGGGCGAGACCGGCGCCGCCACCTCCAGCATCCCGCCGGCGGGGTGGGGGATCGCCAGCGCCCGGGCATGCAGATGCAGCTCCTTGGCCAGCCCGTCCATATGCGCGCGCTCGCCGCCATACTTGCCGTCGCCCAGGATCGGGCAGCGCAGCGCCTCGGCGGCATGCACGCGCAGCTGGTGGGTGCGGCCGGTCAGCGGGCGCATTTCCATCAGGGCCGCGCGGCGATTGACCTTTTCCAGCGTGTCGTAGTCGGTGATGGCGCGTTGGCCCTCGGGCGCGAAGCCGGTGCGTTCGCCGCGGGGGCCAGGCACGCGGGCGAGTGGCATGTCCACCCTGCCGCCGGCCGGCTCCGGCTCGCCCACCACCACGGCCCAGTAGGTCTTTTTCGCGTCGCGGGTGCGGAAGGCGGCGGCCAGGGCGGCGGTGGCGGCCGGCGTGCGGCCCAGCACCAGCACGCCCGAGGTGTCACGATCCAGCCGATGCACCAGGCGGGGGCGGTCCTCCTCGCCAAAACGCAAGGCGTCCAGCATGCCGTCGAGGTGGCGAACGATGCCAGGGCCCCCCTGCACCGCCAGGCCATGCGGCTTGTCCAGCACGATCACATGCGCGTCGCGGTAGATGACCATGGCCGCGAGTTCGGCCGCGTCCTTCTCATCGGGCTCGCGCACCGCGATGGGGGCTGGGGCTGTGGGCATGGGGGGGACGCGGATTTCCTGCCCCTCGTTCACCCGCGTGGCGGCCTCGGCGCGCTTGCCATCGACGCGGATTTGCCCGGAGCGCAGCATTTTCTGCAACGCGCCCTGGGTGAGCGTGGGGTAGTGCCGCTTGAACCAGCGGTCGAGCCGCGCGCCGGCATCGCCGGGTTTGACGGGAATGGTGAGGACAGACATTTGGGTGATATAGAGCGGCCACCCGCCGAAGGCACGCGAAGCTTGCGGGTGGCTGCCATTCCAAGCAGTCTCCGCGCCCGGAGGACCGATCATGCACAACATCACCCGCCGCGCCGCAATGGGCGCCGCCTTGGCCACGCCCGCCCTCGCCCAATGGGCGCCGGCGCGCGCCATCCGCCTGATCGCCCCCTACCCGCCCGGCGGCGGCGTCGACACCACCTCCCGCCTCATCGCCGGTCCGATCGGCGCCCTGCTAGGCCAGCCGGTGGTGGTGGAGAACCGCGCCGGCGCCGGCGGTTCGCTGGGTGCTGCCGAACTGGCGCGCGCGGCACCTGACGGCATGACGGTCATGGTCGATGCCCTGGCCCACACAGTGAACCCGGCACTCATCCGCAACCTGCCCTTCGACTACGCCACCGCCTTCACCCCCATCACCCAGCTGGCCGTGCTGCCGCAGATCCTCGTCGTGCCCAACGCCCTGCCGGTGACCGATTTGGCCGGCTTCATCGCCCATTTCCGCACACGGCCCGGGGCGCCCTATGGCTCCTCGGGCAATGCCACGGCGGCGCATCTGGCGGCGGCGCTGTTCCTGGGGCGCGCCGGTCTCAACATGGAGCACGTGCCCTATCGCGGCGGCACCGCGGCGCTGCCCGATGTCATCGCCGGCAACATCAACTTCGTCTTCGGCACGGTGTCCTCCTCGCTGCAGCTGGTGCGCGAGGGGCGGGTGCGGGCGCTGGGCGTCACCACCGCTCAACGCATCCCCAGCCTGCCCGATGTGCCGACCATCGCCGAACAGGGCTTTCCGGGCTACGAGCTCAACGAATGGAACGGTTTCTGGGCTCCCGCCGGCCTGCCGGCACCGGTCCTGGCCCGGCTGCATGAGGCGGCGCTGCACGCCCTGGCCGATGCGACCCTGCGCCAGCGTTTCGAGGCGCTGGGCGCGATCCCCGTGGGCAACCCGCAGCCGGAATTCGCCGCCTGGGTGACCGCACAGCGCGCCTTGATGGCGCGCATCGTTCGCGAGGCGCGGATCGAGGCGGGCTAGGCACAAGCCTTGCATCCCACGCCGCCAACCGGCTGGAGCGTGGCGTGAACGAAACCCGATGATCCGCTTCCTGGCCGGCCCCGCGCGCGCGCTGGCCATCATCGGCGGCTGGTGGTTGCTCGCCCTCTCCTTCGCCACGGTGGGTGAAATCCTGGCACGGAGATTCTGGGGCCGCTCGTTTCAGGGCATCGATGAGCTGGGCGGCTACACCACCGCCGTCTTCTCCGCCCTGGCGTTTTCCTGGGCGCTGGTCAGCAAATCGCACACCCGGGTGGATTTCCTGCTCGGCTACATGCCGGGTGTTCTGCGCGCCGTGTTCAATGCCCTGGCCTATGCCACCTTGGCCGCACTCGCCGTCTTCGGCGCCTGGCGCGGCTGGCATGTGCTGGAGGAAAGCATCGAGTTCCAAGCCACCGCCAATTCGCCGCTGGGCACGCCGCTGTGGATTCCGCAAAGCCTGTGGCTGACAGGCATGGCCGCCTTCGCCGCTTGCGCCGTCGTGCTGGCCGCGCATGCCCTGGTGCTGCTGGTCACCAACCGGACCCGCCTCAATCGCCTCTACGGCCCGATGACCCTCGATGAGGAAATCGAGGTGGAGGCCGGCGCCATCCTGGCGCGCAAACAATGATCGGCGTGGGTGAGACCGCCATCGGCTTCGTGATCATGGTCGGGCTGCTGTTTCTCGGCCTGCATGTGGCGACCGCCATGTTCGGCGTGGCGGTGCTGGGCGCCGTGCTCTACCTCTCGCCTGCACTGGTGAATGCGGTGGGCACGCAGCTCTGGGCGGCGATGGAGGATTATGTGCTCCTCTCCATCCCGCTCTACATCCTGCTCGGCGAAATCCTGGTTCGCAGCGGCTCCACCGACCGGCTGTACAAATCCCTGGCGGATTGGCTGAATCCTCTCCCCGGCGGGCTGCTGCACACCAATGTCGGCGCGTCGGCCATCTTCTCGGCGGTGTCCGGCTCCTCCGTCGCCACCGCTGCCACCATCGCCACCGTGGCGTTGCCCAGCTTCCGCAAGCGCGGATATGACGACCGGCTGGTGCTGGGCTCGATCGCGGCCGGCGCGTCGCTCGGCAATCTCATCCCGCCCGGCATCGCGCTGATCGTCTATGGCGCCATGACCAACACCTCGATCGGAAGGCTCTACGCGGCGGCGGTGATTCCGGGCGTGATGATGACGCTGCTGTTCATGGCCACCATCATTCTTCTCGCCTGGGCCAAGCCGGCCTGGGTGCGGGAGAAAGAGGCGTTGGATCCGCTGATGATGCGCCTGAAGCGCCTGGTGGATCTGCTGCCGCCGCTGGTGATTTTCGGCATCATCATGGGCAGCATCTATTCCGGCTGGGCGACAGTGACGGAAAGTGCCGCGCTGGCCGTGGTGGCGGCGCTGCCTATCGCTGGGCTCTATGGCCGGCTCAACATCGCCATGTTGCACGAATGTTTTCTTGCCACCGCGCAGCTCACCGCCATGAGCCTGCTGATCCTGGCCTGCGCCTTCTACCTCAACTTCGTGTTGGGCATTCTCGGCGTCACACCGGCGCTGGGCGCCTTCGTCACCGACCTCGGCGCCACGCCGCTGATGCTCATCGTGGCACTGACCGTGTTCTACCTGCTTCTCGGCGTGTTCTTCGAAACCCTGCCCATGCTCGTCGGCACCGTGCCGGTGGTTTTCCCCGTGGTGGTCGCGGCGGGGATCGACCCGGTCTGGTTCGGCGTCTTCATCGTGCTGATGTGCGAGATCTCGCTCATTTCACCGCCTGTGGGCATGACGCTCTACGTCATCCAGGCGGTGCGGAAGGAAGGCACCATCGCCCAGGTTTTTGCGGGAACCATCCCCTTCTTCATCGCGATGGTGGTGATGACGGGGCTGCTGATCGGCTTTCCTGAAATGGCACTGTGGCTGCCAAGGTTGAGTTTCGGAAACTAGTCCTTGCTGCGATGCGGCGAAGCTGCCATATGAGCGCCGCAGCGCAGGCCAGCTCGGTCCCGCATCCGGTCGCGTGAACGCCCAAGGCTACGGGCGCCAACCGGGTAGCGATTGCGCTTCACCCTGAGGGAACCCGGCACGCGGGGGACTTTCGCTTCAAGCGAAACGGCCCGTCCGCGCCCATGGCGCGCGTGCCGCATGGAAATACATGACTGAATTCAACGAACTCGGCCTCCACCCCAGCCTGCTCCAGGCGCTGGAGGAGACCGGCTACACCATCCCAACCCCGATCCAGGCGCAGGCCATCCCGCTCGCCATGGCTGGCCGTGACGTGCTGGGCATTGCCCAGACCGGCACCGGCAAGACCGCCGCCTTCGCCCTGCCCATCCTGCACAAGCTGGCCAATACGCCCGGCCGCCCGCCGCGTGGCGGCATGCGCTGCCTGGTGCTGAGCCCGACGCGCGAACTGGCCAGCCAGATCGCCGACAGTTTTCGGACCTATGGCAAGCATATGGGCCTGTCCGTCGTAACAGTGTTCGGCGGCGTGGGTCATGCCCCGCAGATCCGTGACCTCGCCCGCGGCGTGGACATCGTCGTTGCCACCCCCGGCCGCCTGCAGGACCATCTCGACAGCCGCCATGCCCGCCTGGACCACGTCCAGATCATGGTGCTGGATGAGGCCGACCAGATGCTGGACAAGGGTTTTCTCCCCCCCATCCGGAAGATTCTCCGCGCCACCCCGCCCACCGGCGAAAGGCAGACGTTGTTCTTCAGCGCCACCATGCCGACGGAGATCGCCAAGCTCGCGGCCGAAATGCTGAGCAACCCCGCCCGCGTCGAAGTCACCCCGGTGGCGACGACGGCCGAGCGTGTGGCGCAGCGCGTCATCCACCTCGAAGCCGGCGGCAAGCGCGCCATGCTGGCGGAGCTGCTGCGCGCCCCGGGCGTCGGCCGCGCCCTCGTCTTCAGCCGCACCAAGCATGGCGCGGACAAGATCGTGAAGAACCTCGAAGCCGATGGCCTGGCCGCCAACGCCATCCACGGCAACAAGGGGCAGACCCAGCGCGAGCGCGCGCTGGACCAGTTCAAGCGCGGCACCGCGCCCATCCTGGTCGCCACCGACATCGCGGCCCGCGGCATCGATGTCGACGGCGTCACCCATGTCATCCAGCACGATCTGCCGGAAGTACCGGAAACCTATGTCCACCGCATCGGCCGCACGGCGCGCGCCGGCGCCTCGGGCGAGGCCATCGCGCTCTGCGCCCCGGATGACCAGGACAAGCTGCGCGCCATCGAGAAGCTGACCCGCCAGGCGATCCCGACCGAGGACCGCCGCACGGACCAGTCCCGCGCCCTGCCGCCGCCCGGCAATATGGACGTGAAGCAGTTCGTCCGCCCGCATGGCGCGCCCAAGCCGAAACAGAACCAGGGCCGTGGTGGCCGTGGTGGTGCGCCCGGCCAGCAACGCGCGCCGCAGTCCCCACGCAGCGCTGCCCCGTCTGTCCCACGTGGCGATGCGCCCCGTGGCGGCGAGGCGACGCGTCAGCGCCCGGAGCGTGACCGGAGCTTCCGCGAAGGCGATTTCCGCGACACCGCGCCGGCGTTCATCACCCGCGGGCGCTGAGCGCAACCATCACCCGCGCCCGTTCACCGCGCGACGCAGCAGGAACTCGCGCACCGCCGCGTCACTGCTCAACCCCGCCGCGCGCCGATAGGCCGCGGCGGCCCCCGCCTCGCCCAGCAATCCCAGCAGATGCGCCCGCACCGCCCAGAAGGGCTGGTGCGCCGCCATCCGCTGGGACGGCAGGGCATCCAGCACAGCCAGCCCCTCCGCCGCCCGCCCGGCCTGCCCCAGCACCGCCGCCTGCGCGATATGCGCCCCCAGGCTGGGCCGCGTCGCCACCAGCGCGCCATGCAGGGCGACCAGCGCGCCCCATTCCGTCCGCCCGCTCCGCGCCCGCTGGGCGTGGACGGACTGGATCGCTGCCTCGATCTGCCACGGCCCGTGTCTTCCCAGCACGGCCGCGCGGGTCAGCACCGCCTCGGCCTCCGTCATCAGGGCGGTGTCCCAACGCCGGATGTCCTGCTCATCCAGTGGCACGAAGGCGCCGGCCTCGTCGCGTCGCGCGGCGCGACGGGCATGCGCGTGCAGCAGCAGGGCCAGCAATCCCAGCGCCTCGGCCTCCCCCGGCAGCAGCGCCGCCAGCAACCTGGCCAGCCAGATCGCCTCCTCCTCCAACGGCCCCGCCTCGCCCTCCCACCCCGCGCCAAAGGCGGCGTAGACAGCGGACAGCACGGCCGGCAGGCGTTCGGGCCATTCCGCAGGCTCGGGCATTTCGAACGGGATGGCACCCTCCCGCAGCCGCGCCTTGGCCCGCACCAGCCGTTGCCCCATGGCCGAGGGCGAAACAAGGAAGGCCGCGGCAATACGGGCCGCGTCCAACCCCAGCACGGTTTGCAGCATCAGCGGCGTGCGCACCTCCTCGGCAATGTCGGGGTGGGCGCAGATGAACAGCAGCTTGAGCCGTTCATCGGGAAATTCCGGACCTTCGGCCAGTTCCTCGATCAGCATTTCCACCGTTCCCTGTGCGGCCGCCCGCACCGCGCCATGGCGCGCCACGCGGCCCAGATTGCGGCGCGCCGCCACCAGCAGCCAAGCTTCCGGGCTGGCCGGCGCGCCGTCACGCGGCCAGATCAGCAGCGCCGTGGCAAAGGCCTCGGCCAGGGCGTCCTCCGCCTCGGCCAGGCCCATGCCGCGGGCCGAGAGCAAGGCCAGCAGGCGGCCATAGCTCCCCCGCGCCGCGCGCTCGGCCGCCGCAACAGCGGTCACGGCATGGGCGGCAGCAGCGGGCGCACCTCCACGCTGCCGGCACTCGCCGCCGGGCTGCGCGCGGCCCATTCCAGCGCGGTGTCGAGGTCAGGCACGTCGATGATGAAGAATCCGCCCAGCATCTCCTTGCTGTCGGCGAAGGGGCCGTCCTGCACCTGGCGCTCGCCGCCCGCGACGCGCACGGTGGTGGCGCTGGCCGGCGGCATCAGCCCCGCACCATAGACCACGATGCCGGCCTGGTTGATCGCCTGCACATAGGCGCCCCAGGCGCCCCAATAGGCCCCGGCCTGCTCGGGGTTGTCGCGCCGGCTCACTTCCTCGGCGGTTTCCAGCTGGATCAGCATGTATTTCATCGTGGTTTTCCTTCTGCGCAGGATCGGCCCTGCACCATGATGAGCCCTGGGCGGGGCTGATTTCGACAGACCCGGCGAAAAAATCCGCCCCCCGCTGGCGCCGCGCGATGCCGATGGTAAGGTTGCGCCATGCGACGGTGACCCGAAAGGGTTGAAACGGGAACGCGCGACCGGGGGCAACCCCCAATCCGCGGCTGCCCCCGCAACTGTAGGCGGAGACTTCGCCCCCAATGCCATTGAAGCCATCGGCTTCGAGAAGGCGGGGCGAGGCGGGAGAAATCCCCACTCCGCGAGCCAGGAGACCGGCCTTCGCAGAGTTGTCCTGCGCGTATCGGGCGGGGTGCACCGATGCCACGGAACACGCGGGGGGAAACCCACGCGCCTTTCGTTTGCGGGTTCGACGAGCACTGTCCTGGCACCCATTCCGGGGGCCGGGAAAACCCATGCTCGGAGTTCATCTGATGCGTCGTCTTCTGCTTCTCTCCACCATCCTGGCCTCGCCCGCGCTCGCGCAGCAGGCCATCCCCGACACCATCGTCACCGGCACCCGCATCCCCACCGCGGTGGAACGCGTGCCGGCCGCCACCACCACCATCACCCGCCAGGATATCGAGGAATTCGGCTACCGCACCCTGGCCGATGCCCTGGCCACCGTGCCCGGTTTGCGGGTGGTCCCGCAGGGCGGGCCGGGCACCCTGACCTCAGGCTTCTTCCGCGGCACCAATTCGCGCCATGTGCAGGTGCTGATCGATGGTGTCACGTCCAATGACGCGACCACCCCGGACGGCGCCTTCAATTTCGGCTCGCTGCTGCTGGCGGGCGTTGAGCGCATCGAGGTGCTGCGCGGCCCGGCCAGCAGCCTTTATGGCAGCAGCGCGATCGGCGGCGTGGTCAACATCATCACCCGCCGCGCGCCCGCCGACAAACAGGCGGAAGTCTTCGGCAGCGTCGCCGGAGGAAACCAGAATACCTTTCGCGCCGATGGCGGCGTGGCTGGCACCATCGGCCAGTTCGACTACCTGACCACGACGCAGACGCTCTCCACCTCCGGCTACAACATCATCCCGCAGCGCTTGCAGCCGCACCGGCCGGAAACCGATGGCTATCGCGGCGTCGCCACCACCTCGCGCCTGGGCTGGAACCCGCTTCCGAACACCCGGCTGGAGGCCACAATCCGCTTCCAGCAGACCAATTTCGGCATCGACCGCTTCCTGGCCGATGACCCGAATTTCTCCGCCGAGGAACGCCGCTGGTCCGGCCAGATCCGCGGCGAAACCCGGCTCTTCGACGTCTGGACCACCGGTGTGCGCTACGGCGTGAGCGACGACCGCAGGCGCTATGTGAACCTGCCCGACGCCTTCTCGCGCTCGACGAGCAATGACCTGTTTCGCGGCCAGCGCCAGGTGGTGGATTGGGGCAACACGGTGCGACTGCCGGAGCTGGGCGGCTGGGGCCGGGATGGCGCGCTGGGCTTCGGCTATAATTTCGCCCATGAAAGCAGCAGCTCCTCCTCCGGCAACGCGCCCTTCCGCAGCCTGATAAACGCCAGCCAGGACAGCCATGCCGGCTTCGTCAACCTGCAATACCGGGTGCTGCAGCGGCTTGATCTTTCGGCCGGCGGGCGCGTGGACAGCACCACGGGCTTCGGCACCACGCCGACCTATCGCCTTGGCGCCGTCTACGCCCTGCCGGAATATGGCGCGCGGCTGCGCGCCGCGGTGGGTAGCGGTTTCGCCGCCCCCAGCCTGTTCCAGCGCTTCGGCATCACCGGCAGCACTTTCCGCGGCAACCCCGACCTGAGGCCCGAGCGCAGCACAAGCTGGGAAGTCGGCGGCGACCTGGACATCGCGGGCTTCAACAACCCTCGCCTGCTCACCGCGACCGCCACCTATTTCCGCACCTGGTTCCGCGACCTGATCAACAGCAATGCCCGCTTCACCAGTTTCGAGAATGTCGCGCGCGCCAATATCGAGGGTGTGGAGTTGGGACTGACCGCGCGCATCTCGCCCTACGCCGAGGCGCGCGTGGCTTATACGCTGACGCGTGCCTTCGACAGCACCACCGACCGCCGGCTGCTGCGCCGGCCGGAAAACGTGCTGTCGCTCGGCGGGCGCATCACCCCCATCCCGCGCCTGACTATCGCGCCGGAAATCCTGTTCACCGGCCGCAGCCCGGATTTCGTCTATGACAATCTGGGCAGGCAGACGCGGGCGACCAATGTGAAGGGCGGCACCACCGCCAATGTCACGGTCACCTACCAGGCGCTGGAGCGGGTGAGCCTCTTCTTCGAAGGCCGCAACCTGGGTGGCGCGCGGTTCGAGCCGACCAGCGGCTATGTCATCCCCGGCACCACGGTGCTGTTTGGAACGCGCTTCACGCTGTAGGAATTTCGCCGATGCCCGGCCCCGGAGCGGGGCCGGGAATGTGCGATGTCCGATTTCCCCATCACCGCGCTGCGCAGCGTCGATCTCTTCCTCCCCGATCTGGCGAAGGCGGAGTTTTCTTTACCGCCGCCTGCGGCGACCGGCGCCGATCATCATGTGCTGGCCTTGCATCAAGGGCCGGCGGCCAACCGCTCCGTCACCTTCCGTGCCGCCGGTGCGACCGCGCTGGCGGCGGTGACGGCGCGCGCGGCGCAGGCCGGCGGCACGGTGCTGGCGCCCGCGTCCTGGCGCCACGGTGTTTCCGTGGCGTCGGCAGCACACCGGCGGAATTCGCCGCCCTCATCGCCCGCGAGCGCGAACCCGGGGCCGAGGTCGTGCGGCTTTCGGGCATCGCCAGCACGCCCCGGTAGCATTTCTCGCATCCGCCAAGCCACTGACAGGACTCGCCCTTTTTCCCTTGTCCACAGTTTTGTCATCCGGCTTTGAATCCACCGCTTGTGTTCCGGTACCCCCCTGGCATACCGTATTTAGTGTCAGGTGGGTCAAAAGGGGTCAGGATATGGAGTGGAACGCAGAGGCTATCAGCCGGCTGCGCGCGCTGTGGGCCGAAGGCCACAGCACCGCCGAGATCGGTCGCCGCATGGGCGTCTCGAAGAATGCCGTCGTCGGCAAGGCGCATCGCCTGAACCTGCCCGCGCGCCCCAGCCCGATCCGGCGCGACGTGGTGGCCACGCCCAAGCCGGCGCCGGCGCGCCGTCACACCCTGCCGCCGCTGCGCGCAGCGCTGCGCGAACCGCTGCCCGTTCTGGCGCGGCCCGAGCCGGTGATGACCGCGGCGCCCCCCGCCGCCCTGCCGGTGGCCCGCCCGGTGGCGGCGGCCCCTCGGCCCTTCCCCCGCGTCGGCGGCAAAAGCTGCTGCTGGCCCATCGGCGAACCCGGCACTTCAAGCTTCACCTTCTGCACGGCGGAAGCCATGGTGGCCAAGCCCTACTGCGCCGAACACGCCGCCATCGCCTATGTGAAGGTGCGCGACAGGCGTGAGGACGCTGCCTGATGCTGGCGCTGCCCGAGCGGGGCTTTGGCTACGCGCCCGGGGTCTTCCAGTATTCCTGCGGCGTGGTGGCCCTGCCGGGTTATCGCCTGGAACGCGCGCGCTTCCGCCTGCCCGTGCCGTTGGCCAAGGGCTTTGCCATTATTCGTGCTCATCTCGAAGGCCGGGGCTTGCCGCTGACCGCGTTCTGCGCGTGCGAATTGCGCAGCCCCGCGCCCTTCAGCGAGGAGGGCTTCGCCGCCTTCAACCGCATCTATGCCGGAACCTTGCAGGAATGGGGCGTCTTCCTGGGCGAGACCAATCCGGTCGCGCGCAGCAATGTCTGCCCCGAGGTCGCGCCGCCCTCCGCGCCAGGTTTCTTCGCCTTCACCTATGCCGTGCCCGACGAGCAAGCGGGGGTGAGCTTCGTCGTGGCCGGCAATGGCGAGGCACGGGAGGGCGGCGCCACTTATGAGGAAAGCATCGTCGCGCGCGGCGACACCTCGCCCGCCGGGCTGTCGAAGAAATGCGCCCATGTGATGGGTGAGATGGAGCGGCGGATGGCCGTGCTGGGCGTGACCTACGCCCAGGCGACGGCGATCAACCTCTACACCGTGTTCGACCCGCACCCGATCCTGGCCGCCGAGGTGCTGGCCCGCGGCGCGCCCAATCTGGGGGTGGAATGGCATTACTGCCGCCCGCCCATCGTGGGATTGGACTGGGAAATGGATTGCCGCGGCGTGCCGGTCGAAATCATCCTGTAGCGCGGCGCGACCGCAGGGTAGGGTAAGCCCCGATGAGCCGCCGCCAGATCGAAATCACGCCCGACCTGATGCTGCGCGCCTATCGCGCCGGGCTATTCCCCATGGCCGAGGCGCGTGGGTCGGCGCGCCTGTACTGGCTGGATCCGGAAATGCGCGGCGTGCTGCCCCTGGATGGCTTTCACCTGCCGCGTCGCCTTGCCCGCACCGTGCTGAACGGCGAGTTCGAGGTGAGCTGCGACACGGATTTCCCCGCCGCCATAGGGATGTGCGCGGCACCCGCGCCGGGGCGGGAGGAAACCTGGATCAACACCGAGATCGAGGCGCTGTTCATCGCCCTGCACCACATGGGGCACGCCCATTCCATCGAGGTCCGCGAGGGCGGACGGCTGGTGGGCGGGCTCTATGGCGTGACCATCGGCGGCGTGTTCTTCGGCGAGAGCATGTTCTCTCGCGTCCGCGATGCCTCCAAGGTGGCGCTGGTGCATCTGGTGGCGCGGCTGCGGCTGATGGGGTTTTCGCTGCTCGACACCCAGTTCATCACCGGGCACCTGGCGCAATTCGGCACGTTGGAAATCCCGCGCGCGGCCTACAAGGCGCTGCTGGCGGAGGCGGTGGAGCAGCCGCCGGCCTGGGATGCGGCGCCGGACCCTGAGCGGCTCAGGGCGGAGATTCGCGCCCTGCGCTCTCCCGCTCCAGAAGGCGCTTCTTCCGCGCCAACCCCCAGCGATAGCCGGTGAGGCTGCCATCGCGCCCCACCACCCGGTGGCAGGGTACGGCCAGCGAGACATGGTTCTGCGCGCAGGCGCGCGCCACGGCGCGGGTGGCGCGGGGCATGTCCATCTCGCTGGCCAATTCGGAATAGCTGCGGGTCTCGCCGAAGGGGATGGCCTGCAGCGCCTCCCACACCCGGCGCTGGAAGGCGGTGCCGCGCAAATCGAGCGGCAGGGCCAGGGCGGCGCGGGGTTCCTCGATGAACTCGATCACGGCGCGCATGGTGGCGGCCAGGCCATCAGGCGCATCCTCGACCACGGCGGCGGGGAAGCGATGGCGCAGATCGCCCTCCAGCGCGGCGAAATCCTCGGCGAAACCGATGAAGCAGACGCCTGCCGAGGTGGCGCCCACCAATAGCGGGCCCATGGCGGAGTCGGCGCGGGCGATGCGAATGGTCTCGCCCAGCCCGCCCCGACGGGCAGCGCCCGGCGTCATGCCGAGATGCCGGCCGGGGGTTTCATAGACCCGGCTTTCGCTGCCGAAGCCGGCACCGGCCACCGCATCGGCCACCCGCTCGCCCCCCGCCAGGGCGGCGGAGAGCCGCCGGCCGCGCACGCTTTCGGCGTAGGAGCGTGGCGTGACGCCGGTGATCTCCTTGAACAGTCTGAGGAAATGGTGGCGGGCGTAGCCCGCGCGCTTCGCCAGGGCTTCGAGCGAGGGGATGGCCTCCTCGGTCTCGATCATGCGCACCGCCGCCTCCACCCCCTCGCGCTGCATGGCCGCGCGTTCGCCCTTGGGGTCGCAGCGCTTGCAGGCGCGAAAGCCCGCCGCCTCGGCCTCGGCGGCGTCGGCGTAGAAGCGGGCGTTGCGGCGCAAAGGCGGCCGCGAGGGGCAGCCGGGGCGGCAATACACGCCCTGCGTCGTGACGGCGTAGAGAAAGCCGGGGTCAGGCTTGCGCTCCAGCACGGCCTGCCAGCGGGTGTCATCGGGGGAGGGGGCGAGCATGTCCATGGGCGGGAATATGGGCGGGTGGCGGCGGGCGGGCCATCCGCGGGTTGCGCTGGCTCAGGCGTCGTCGCCCAGCGCCTTGCGCCGCAGGTCGCGCAGCCTGGCCTCGCCACCGCGCAGCCTTGGGTGGATGGCCAGCGCGGCCTCAAAACTGCGCAGGGCGCCCGTCGGGTTGCCGGCCTCCTCCTGCCAGGCCGCAAGCTGTTGCAGCGCCGCCCAGTGCCGGGGCTCCAACCGCAGCACCTGCTGCAGGTCGCGCGCTGCCGCCGCCGCATCGCCGGCGGCGTGATGCGCCAGCGCCCGGCCGAACCAGGGGTCGATCGCCTCGGGTGCTAGGGTGATGGCGGCGTCGAAATCCTCCAGCGCCTCCTCCGGCTGGTTGCCGGCCAGGTTGCGCTGCCCTCGGGCCAGCAGCAGCGTGATGGAAGGGCTGGCCCGGGCGCCCAGCAATTGCCGGATGCGCCCTTCCACCAGCGCCGCCCCCTGCTCGTCGGGCGCGGTGCGCAGGGCGTCGAAGGCGCGGTCGAGCTCGACCTGCGCGGGAGAGGGCGGGCGGGGCGTTTGCGCCAGCGCGGGCAGCGCCAGCAGCAGGAAAAGAACGAAGCGCATGGCGGCAGGATGACGGGGCCGCCCCCCGCCGCGCAAGCCTTATCGCCCCAGCCGCAGACCCGCCCGCGCCACGATGTCGCGGAACTTTGCGACTTCGGCCCGGATATAAGCCGCCGTGCTCTCCGGCGTGCTGCCGCCGGGGATGGGGTCGAGCCCCGCGGTGATCAGCCGCTGGCTCGCCACCGGGTCCACCAGCACCGCGTTGATCTGGGTGTTGATGTGGCGCACCAGGCCGGGCTCCATGCCGCGCGGGCCCACGATGAGGTTCCAGGTGGAGATGTCGAAACCCTCCAGCCCCAGCTCCTGCATCGTGGGAATGTCGGGGAAAAGGTGGTGCCTTCGCGGCGTGGTCACGGCGAGCCCACGCGAGATATTCTCGCGCAGCGCGGGGGCGGAGCTGGCCAGCACCTCGACCGCGTAATCCACCTCGGCCTTCGCCAGGGCCTCCAGCACGGCCGAGCCACCGCGATAGGGAATGAACTCGGTGTCGAAGCCGCCCGCCAGCACCCGCATGAATTCGCCGGTGAGATGGCCGATGCCGCCGGCGCCGGAGGTCCCCCAGGAGAGTTTTCCGGGATTGGCGCGGGCATAGGCCCAAAGGTCGCGCGCCGTGCGGAAGGGCGAGTTGAACGGCACGGCGAGCACCATCGGCGCATCGCCCAGGATGGCGATGGGCGAGAAATCCGCCACGGGGTCATAGGGCGTATGTGCCGGCAGGGCGGCGGGGTTGGTGCCGTGGCTGGACGCACTGGCCAGCAGCCAGGTGTAGCCATCGGGCGCGCGGTTCTTCACCCATTCGCTGCCCAGCGAGCCGCCGGCGCCGGCGCGGTTCTCCACAATCACCCGGGCATTGGGGCCAAGGCGGGGGCCGACCCGCTCCGCCACGATGCGGGCCACGATGTCGGTGCTGCCGCCGGCCAGAAAGGGGGAGACCAGCGAGATCGCCCGATCCGGGAAACCCGCGGGTTGCGCCAGCGTCGCGGTCGGCGCCAGCGCCAGCAGCGCCCGGCGCTTCATGCGCTCAGGCTTTCCATGGCCGCGTCCACGCCACCCGGGCGGTGCGGCACGCCGTTGATCTTCAGCGCCATTTCGACCGAGGCGAGGGTGCCGAGGATCATCGGCTCGTTCAGGTCGCCGAGATGGCCTATCCGGAACACCTTTCCCGCCAGCTTGTTCAGCCCGGCACCCAGCGAGACGTTGAAGCGGCTTCGCGCCGTGGCACGAACCTTGTCGGCGTCATGCCCCTCGGGCAGCAGGATGGTGGTGACGCTGTCGGACACGCGGTCCTCGTTCTCGCAATACAGCGTGACACCCTCGCCATTGCCGGCCCAGTGGCGCACGGCGGCGCGCACGGCTTTCGCCAGGCGGGTGTGGCGGGCGAGGACGCCTTCCAGCGTCTCCTCCTCGATGAGACGGATGGCCTCTTCCAGCCCATAGAACAGCGACGTCGGGACGGTGCCGATGAAGGATTTGTGTCGGCGCCCGCCCATCTCCGTCCAGTCGAAGTAATGCTTGGGGATGGTGGAGGATTTATGGGCTTCCAGGGCCTTGTCGGACACGCCGGTGAAACTCATGCCGGTGGGCAGCATCAGCCCCTTCTGGCTGCCGCCGACCACGCAGTCGATGCCCCAGGCATCCATCTCGAAGGGCAGGCAGCCCAGGGAGGAAATGGTGTCGGAGAGGAACAGCGCGGGGTGGCCGGTGGCGTCCAGCGCCGCGCGCACCTCGGGCAGCGGCAGCATCACGCCTGTCGCCGTCTCGTTCTGCACGGCGCAGACGCCCTTGATGCGGTGCTCGGTGTCGGCCGCCAGCGCGGCACGGACAGCGGCGAAATCCACGCCATTGCGCCAATCCGCCGCCACCGTCTCGATCTTCAGGCCCAGCGCGCGGCCCATCTTGCCCCAGGATTCGGAAAAATGCCCGGTCTCGATCACCAGCAGCGTGTCGCCGGCGGAGAAGAGGTTGGCCATGCTGGCCTCCCAGGCGCCATGGCCAGAGGCGGTGTAGAGAAACAGATGCTGCTCGGTCTTCAGGATGCGCTTCAGCCCCGCCACGCATCTCTCATAGACGGCGAAGAAGGCGGCGTCGTTGAAGTCGATGCTGGGCCTGGAGATGGCGTGCTGGATGCTGTCGGGAATGTTCGTCGGGCCGGGATTGGCGAAGAACATGCGACCCCGCGGGGCGATGGCGTTCATTTCTGGCGTTTCCTTCTGTTGTGCCGCCGATTCAGACCTGCGGGCCCTTCGGCCCTTTGGTCATCGGCGGCAGGCCGGCGGGCTCAGTCGCCGTAGGTGCTGATTTCGATGAGATTGCCGTCGGGGTCGCGGCAATAGACGCTGTTCAAGGTGCCGAGCGCGCCGAATTTTTCAACCGGCCCCTCGACGATGGTGATGCCGCAGGTGGTGAGGTGCTTGGCGATTTCCTCTGCGCTGACCGTCACGATGAAGCAGAGGTCCTGGCTGCCCGGCGCGGTGTTGCTGCCGGTGTGCCATTTGGCGGCGTCCGCGTCATGCGGCCGCAAATTGATCTTCTGGCCACCGAAGCGCACCGCGGTGCGGTTGTCCTTACCAAAGGTCTCGCGCTCCATCCCCAGCACGCGCTGATACCAGGAGGCGGAGGTTTCGACATCGCTGCAGTTGATGACGAGGTGGTCGAGGCGGTCGACGGAAAAGCGCATGGGTCAGGTTCCTTGCCGGCGCTTGGCCGTGACTTCGATTTCGATCTTCATCGCATCGGTTTGCAGATTGGCATGGATGAGGGTGGAGGCGGGACGGGCATTCCCCAGGTATTTCTTGATGGTGGGGTAGCAGGGTTCCCAATCCGCCCGGTTCGGCACGATGAACATCACCCGCACCACGTCATCGAGGCTGGCATCGGCCTGGGCCAGGGCGGCGGCGATGTTCCGGAACGTCTGGTCGCATTGGCCAACCACGTCATCGACGATGGTCATCTTGGCATAATCATAGCCGGTGGTGCCGGAGACGAAAATCATGTCGCCATCCACCACGGCGCGGGAATAGCCGATCTCCTCCTCGAAACGGGAGCCGGAGGAGATGAGACGACGGGTCATGGGAAATGCTCCGAGAGGGTGAGAAGGCCGGATTTCGACAGCGCGCCGGGGGCGTGGAACCAGGTGACGTGAATGATGAAAAGGTCGGCCTCCACACCATCGCGCCAGACCCGCAGCTTGTGGCCGATCAGCGGAATGCCGTCGAGTTCAACGGTCTCAGGCGCCAGCAGCCCCGGCTCGCGCAGGGCGATGTCGAAGCGAAAGCCGGTCACATCCAGCGCTCCGGCCGGAAAACGCGGTCCGTGCTGGCGGGAAATTTCGTCAATTTCTCGGGCGGCCGCACTGGCCGTGCCACCAACTCGCCACCGCAATTGGGGCAGCGCATGCTCAGCTTCTGCTCCGCGCATTCCCGGCACCAGGTGCATTCGAAGGAGCAGATCATGGCGTCGCGGCTCTCCGGCGGAAGATCGCGGTCGCAGCACTCACAGCCCGGGCGCAACGCCAGCATTATTCGAGGCCATCATAAAAATCATTGCCCTTGTCATCCACGACAATAAACGCCGGGAAATCCTCCACCTCGATCTTCCACACCGCCTCCATCCCCAGTTCCGGATATTCCAGCACCTCCACCTTGCGGATGCAGTCCTGCGCCAGCCGCGCCGCCGGCCCGCCGACCGAGCCGAGATAGAACCCGCCATAGGTCTTGCAGGAATTCAGCACCGCCTTGGAGCGATTGCCCTTGGCCAGCATCACCAGCGACCCGCCGGCCTTCTGGAAGGCCTCGACATAGCTGTCCATCCGCCCGGCCGTGGTCGGCCCGAAGCTGCCGGTGGCGAAACCCTCGGGCGTCTTGGCCGGGCCGGCATAGTAGATCGGGTGGTCCTTCAGGTATTGCGGCAGGCCCAGGCCGGCATCGAGCCGCTCCTGCAACTTGGCATGCGCGATGTCGCGGCCGACCACGATGGTGCCGGTCAGCGACACCCGCGTCTTCACCGGGTATTTCGAGAGTGTGGCGCGGATCGCGTCCATCGGCTGGTTGAGATCGATCTTCACCACCTCCCCGCCCATGATCTCCTCGGTGTGCTCGGGCAGGTAGTGGGCGGGGTCGGTTTCGAGCTGCTCGAGGAACACGCCCTCTGGCGTGATTTTGGCCTTGATCTGCCGGTCGGCGCTGCACGAGACGCCAATGCCGATGGGCAGCGAGGCGCCGTGCCGCGCCATGCGGATGACCCGCACGTCATGGCAGAAATACTTGCCGCCGAACTGCGCGCCGATCCCCAGATTCTGCGTCAGCTTGTGAACCTCGGCTTCAAGCTCATGGTCGCGGATGGCGTGGCCCGACTTGTCGCCCTTGGCCGGCAGCCCATCCAACCACTTCGTGCTGCCGAGCTTCACCGCCTTAAGGTTCGCCTCGGCCGAGGTGCCGCCGATCACGATCGACAAATGATAGGGCGGGCAGGCGGAGGTCCCCAGGGTCTTCACCTTCTCCTCGATGAAGGCCAGCAGTTTTGGCTTGTTCAGCGTGGCGCGGGTCTGCTGGTACAGAAACGTCTTGTTGGCCGAACCGCCGCCCTTGAGGATGAACATCAGGTGGAACTCGTCGGCGTGATGCTCACCGGGCGCCGCCATGATCGAAAATTCCACTGGCATGTTGTTGCCGGTGTTCACCTCGTCAAACATGGTGATCGGCGCCATCATCGAATAGCGCAGATTGGTTTCCAGGTAGGTCCGCGCCACGCCGTAGCTCAGCGCCTCTTCCTCATCGCCCTCCACCCACACCCGCTGGCCCTTCTTGCCGAAGACGATGGCGGTGCCGGTGTCCTGACACATCGGCAGCACGCCGCCGGCGGCGATATTGGCATTTTTCAGCAGATCCAGCGCCACGAAGCGGTCATTCGCGCTGGCCTCCGGGTCCTTCAGGATTTTTGCCAGTTGCGCGAGATGCGCGGGCCGCAGCAGGTGGGAGACGTCATGGCAGGCCTCGCGGGCCAGGGCCTCCAGCGCCTCGGGCTTCACCTTCAGCACCGTCCTGCCCTCGACCTGAATGGTCGAAACCCCGGGAATATCCAGCTTGCGGTAGGGCGTCGTGTCCTCGGTCAGTGGGAAGCCGGTGCTGAAGGCGAAGCCGGCGGGGCGGGCGGGAGTGTCGAGCGGCATGGCGACCTCAGGGCGATTGTTTGAGCAAGGAATACCCCGGCAGGGAAGGCACGTCATCCCGTCGCTTCAGCAAGTTCCGCCCGCTGCCAGCGCAGCGGGCAGCGGGGCCGCCGCTATGCCTGCCCGCCGGGCGCGCCATGCCCCGCCGGGCTACACTCCGCACGATTCCCGCTGGCGCCCGCACCGTCCGCGGCCCTTCAATGCGCCGCCACGCCCAGGGACCACCGCGATGCAGGCCATGCAGCACCCCGTCTTCCGCCGCTTCTGGTACCCGATCGTAGAGCTCTCCAAGCTGGCCGACGGCCCGCAGCCCTTCACCTTGCTTGGCCAGGAGTTGGTGCTGTGGCTGCAAGCCGACGGCACCCCCGCCGCCCTGGCCGACCGCTGCCCGCACCGCCAGGCCAAGCTGTCAGTGGACAGCCGCGTGGTCGATGGCGCCCTGGCCTGCGGCTATCATGGATGGCAATTCGGGGCCTCTGGCACCTGCCTCTTCGTGCCGCAGATGCCGGAGCTGAAACCGGGCAGCCGCAGCGCGGCCAAGCCCTTCGCCTGCCAGGCGCGCTACGGCTATGCCTGGGTCTGCCTGGATGAGAACCCGTTGCAGGACATCCCCCTGCTGCCCCGCTCCGCCGACCCCGCCTTCCGGCAGATCTTCGAATATGCCGAGGATTGGCGGGCCAATTTCCTCCGCGTGGCGGAGAATTCGCTGGATATCGGCCATGTCAGCTTCGTCCACCGCGCCACCTTCGGCGAGGAGGAAAAGCCCGTCGCCCCGCGGCTGAACGTGACGCCGCTGGAAAACGGTGTGCGCTTCACCTGCGCCCTGCCGGTCGCCAACCGTTCGGCCCAGCAGCGCAACCTGCGCATCGCCGATACCCACACGGTGCGCCAGGTGGAAATCACCTGGACCATGCCAGGCAGTTTCCAGCTGCAATTCACCTATCCCAATGGCCTGGTCCACGCCATTTGCGGCTTCGCCACGCCCATTGATGACCGGCACTGCCGCCGCATCCAGTTCGTCTATCGCAGCGACAGCGAGGCTGATGCGCCGGGCGAGGCCATCGCCGCCTTCGACCGCTCGGTCGCCGCCGAGGATCGCGCCATCCTGGAATCCTGCCCGGCCGACTTCCCGCTCGACCCGGGAGCGGAGGCGCATATGATCCTCGATCGCCCCAGCCTGGTCATGCGCCAGGTGCTGCGCCGGCTGCTCCGCGATCACGACCCCCACGCCGATCTTGCGGCGCATGAGCTGGGCGCGGCCGATGCCTTTGGGATGGACGCAGCCTGAACCTTGCCCTCACAGGAAAGCGAGGCCACCCTCCCGCCATGCCACGCCCTCAGCACCTCGACCTCCCCAATGTCCACCCCGGACACACCGCCCATTTCACCGATTACCGCGCGGCGGAGATCGGCCACGTCACCCTCTCGCCCGACGGGCCGGTGGAGGCGGGCAGCTATGCCTCCTTCACCCTGGTCTTCACCGCCGGCCGTTTCGGCATGGACGACACCGGCTCCGTCCGAATCTGCACCCGGCAGGTCAGCGATACGGGAAAACCACAATTCACCGATCCCCGCGCGCCCAACTACGTCACCGCCGAAGCCTCGAACGGCGCCCGCCTCACCCTCGAATTCCACCCCAAGCTGGCAATGCGCCCCTGGTCGCGCACGCTCACCGTCACCGTGGCGCGCGGCTTTCTGTCCCCGGGAGACACCATCACGGTGCGGCTGGGCGACCAGCGCGAAGGCTCACCCGGCCTGCGGATGCAGACCTATTGCGAGGAGCGCTTCCATTTCCTGACGCTGGCCGACGTCTTCGCCACCTGCAACTGGGCGCTGCTGCCCAACCAGCCCTGGGTGCCGGTGGTGCCCGGCCCCCCCGTGCGCAAGCTGGCCATACTGCCCACCTGCCGCGCGCCGGGCGAGAGCTTTTCCCTGTTGCTGCGCGCCGATGACCGGTGGGGGAACCCGGCGCCGCTGGGCGCGGGCATCCATCAACTCGGCTCCAGCCAGGCCATCGCCGGCCTGCCCGACAGCTTTGTCTGGCGCGAGGGTGCGCGCTCGCACCGCATCGACGGGCTTTCCACCACCGCCAGCCAGGCCGTGGTGGTGCTGTGGAACGACACCCCCTCCAACCCCATGCGGGTGGCCGATTGGGCGCTGACCCCCTATTGGGCCGATTTGCATGGCCAGTCCGGCGAGACCGTCGGCACCGGGCATATCGATAGCCTGGCCCGCTATGCCCGCGACCTGGCGGGGGTGGATGCGATCTGCCACCAGGGCAATGACTTCCAGATCACGCCCGAGGGCTGGGCCGATTTCAACCGCGCCTTCGCCGAATTCGACCAGCCCGGGCGCTTCGTGTTCCTGCCGGGCTATGAATGGTCTGGCAACACCGCGCTGGGGGGCGACCGCAACGTGATTTTTCCGGAGGAGGGGCGGACCATCCGCCGCTCCTGCCACGCGCTGGTGGAAAACCTGGATGATCACGGAACGGACGCGCTGGACGCCCGCGCGCTGCATGCCGCGTTGCGGGCGGAGGGCAAGCCGGTGCTCTGCGTGCCGCATGTCGGCGGCCGCTACGCCAATCTGCATTTCGCGCATGACCGCATGCTGGAACGCGCGGTGGAGACGCATTCCGACTGGGGCACCTTCGACTGGCTGCTGCACGACGCTTTCGATGTCGGCGCCCGGGTGGGTATCGTCGCCAATTCGGATGGGCATAAGGGGCGGCAGGGGGCGTCCCATCCCGGCGGTTCGCAATTCGGCAGCTATGGCGGGCTGACCTGCCTGTTGGCCACGGAACTGACCCGGGCCGGCATCTTCGACGCGCTGCGCCGCCGGCACCACTACGCCACCAGCAATGCCGCGCGGGTGCATGCCGATGTGGGCGTGACGCTGGCGCACCCCGCCGCCCGGCATATCGACGACCCGGCCCTGGGCGGGCCGCCCGACGACCACACCACCCAGGCGATGATGGGCGACATCCTGGCCGGCGTGCAGGACGACACCGCGCTCTTCACCGCCGAGATCATGGCCGCCTCGCCCATCGAGCGGGTGGAGCTGCGCAACCGGCATGAGCTGGTGGAGGTGTTCCGGCCTCAAGCGCCGCTGGGCCTGCGCCTGCGTGTGGTGTGGGAAGGCAGCGAGTACCGGGGACGCGGCCGCGAGACGGAATGGCGCGGCGAGATCGCCTTGCGTGGCAATGGCTGGAGCGAGGTGACGCCGATCAACAAATTCAACCTCGACCACCGCTTCGAGGCCGATGGCAACACGCTGCGCTTCGAGGGCGTGACGACGGGCGGGTTCCAGGCGATGGACGCGGTGCTGGAGAGCCTCGACGGCTCCCTGCTCATCGAGACCAACCTGGTGCAGGCGAGTGTGCGGCTGCGCGACCTGCTGGCGGGCGAGGCGGTTTGGGAGGCAGGCGGGCTGGGCCGGCGGATGCGCGCCTTCCTGCTGCCCGACAATGGCGCCACCGTCATGCGCATCGCCACCCCGGTGCCGTTGCAACAGGGCCAGGATAACGCGCTTTATCTGCGCGCCGTTTTCGAGGATGGGAGTGTGCTGTGGACGAGCCCGGTTTATCTGTTGCGCTAGTGGTCCGATCCCGACGCTTGCTACCCAAGCGTCGGGTTCATCGGCCCACCAAATCAAAGGCTGGTGGTGTGTGCCAGACGGCATCGCCCGTATGGCACACACCACTAGGACGGCGCGCTCTTGCGCTGGCGTCCGCGGTGGTGTTGCCCGCGGCGGCGCAAGCCTGGCCCACCAGGCCGATCGCCATGGTGGCGCCGCTGGCCGCGGGCAGCAGCGTGGACATTATGGCCCGGCTGCTGGCCGAGCAATGGTCGGCCCGCCTGGGGGTGCCGGTGCCGGTGGAAAACCGCCCGGCCGCAAATGGCACCGTGGCGCTGGGCCAGGTCGCGCGGATGCCGCCCGATGGCTATGTGGCGGCGCTGACCGGGCAGACCTCGGTGGCCTTCAACCCGCATCTCTATGCCGCGCTGCCCTACGACCCGTTCCGCGATTTCACCTATATCGCGCGGATCGCCGGGGTGTCGAACGCGCTGGTGGTGCGGGCTTCATCGCCGTTCCAGTCGCTGGCGGAGTTGCTGGCCGCGGCGCGGGCCAGGCCCGGTATGCTGACCTATTCCTCGGGCGGGGTGGGGACGACGCATCACCTTTCCTCGGCCTTGCTGGCGCAGCAGGCGGGGGTGGAATTCACCCATGTGCCCTATCGCGGCGCGCCGCAGGGCATTCTGGCGGTGCAGACCGGCGAGGTGGATTTCGCCTACTACAACATCACCACCCTCCTTGCGGGCATCCGCGGCGGCGCGCTGCGGCCGCTGGCCGTGACCTCGGCCGGCCGCTCGCCCTTTCTGCCCGATGTGGCCGCGATGAAGGAGCTGGGTTTTTCGCAGTATGAGCTGACGACCTGGTTCGCGGTGGCGACGGTGGCCGGCACGCCGGCGCCGATCGTGGCGCGGATGCGCGAGGTGACGGACGCGATGTTGCAGGACCCCGCGGTGCGCCGCCGCCTGGTGGAGCTGGGTTTCGAGCTGCTGGAGCCGGTGCCGCTGGAGGGCATGCTGCCGATGATGCGCGAGGAACATGCGCGCTGGGGGGCCGTGATCCGCGTCAGCGGAGCCCGGCTTGAGTGATCAGTCGCGCTTGCGGCGGAAGGCGTCCAGGCTGACGACCTGCGGCTTGGGGGAATCGGGCAGGGGCGGCGGTTCGGGCTCGGGTTCCGGTTCGGCTGCTTCCATCACCGCCTCAGGCTCGAAACGCAAACCGAAGCGGACATGCGGGTCATGGAAAGCCGTGAGTGCCGAGAGCGGCACGACGAGCTGCGCCGGCACGCCACCGAAGCTGAGGCCGACCGAGAAGCCAGGCTTTTCCCGATCGATCTTCAGATCCCAGAAGCGGTGTTGCAGGACGATGGTGATCTCGGTGGGGTAGCGCGCCTTCAGATGGCCGGGGATGGAGACGCCGGGGTGGTCGGTGCGGAAGGAGATGTAGAAATGGTGCTCGCCCGGAAGGCCCTCCCGCGCCGCGTGTTCCAGGGCATCGAGCACGACGATGCGCAGCGCGTTCTCGGTCCAGCGTTCATAGGGGAGAAGGCTCTCGGGGGGTGCTTCTTCGGTCATCGGGCTTTCCTGGGGAGCGCAGCATAGGCGGGGGTGGGGCGCGCGCCAATCTGTGATTGGTGGGTGATGCGCGCCTTGGCAGAATCCGACAGCAAGGCGGCCGGCGGATACCGGCGCCCGTCACTTGGGCCTTCGCCTGTCCATGTTCCAGCTATGGGTTTTAGGGCATGAAAAAGTGGGGGGATTCTGTTGCCCTGCTCCCCCCGGGCAGCGCTTACCTATCTCTAGGCAGCGAGCGCCACGTTCTCGCGAACGTTATCATTGGCACTTGTGATTTAGCCCGATGACGGCGGTACAATGCCGGGCAAAAGGCACGTCTTTACCGCGCGCGTCGAGACTGTTTCGTCCCCATGGCAAGAGTCCGGGGCCACCCGCACATCCCTTCGGACACTGAGGTGGTCGGTCTCTCCCGCCGCCAGCTCTCGACCCGCCAGGATCAGCAGCCAACATGCAAAAAATATGGAGACGCCGGGCACTGCCCCCGGGTCCGCAACGCTTATTCCACGTACCGTTTATCGCCATAGTCACCGAGGTGACACCGAACATATAGCGCACCCCTTGCCCGCTTGCGAGGGGGCCCGTATCGCAGACGCGACGGAGGCCCCCCATGGCATTGACCCCTGAACAACTGGCCGAGGTGGCCGAGGCCGCGGCCAACCGCACCCCCACCGCGCGGCCGGTGGTGCCGGCGCTGGAAGCCATGCTGGCCCAGGCCATTCCGGTGCTCGACCACGGTTTCGTTCGCGTGGTCGATTATATGGGCGATGACGCGGCGGTGGTGCAGGCGGCGCGCGTGAGCTACGGCCGCGGCACCAAGGCGGCGAATGAGGATCGCGGGCTGATCCGCTACCTGATGCGTCACCGCCACTCGACGCCGTTCGAAATGTGCGAGATCAAGTATCACATCAAGCTGCCGATCTTCATCGCCCGGCAATGGATCAGGCATCGCACAGCCAATGTGAATGAGTATTCGGCGCGGTATTCGGTGCTGGACCGGGAGTTCTATATTCCCGCGCCCGACCAATTGGCGGCGCAAAGCAGCGACAACCGCCAGGGCCGCGGCGCCGTGCTGGAAGGCGCGGAGGCCGAGCGCGTTCTGCGTTTGCTGCGCGACGACGCCACCCGCACCTACGACAATTACCTGGACATGCTGAACGAGGACGAGCAGGGCGCGGCGCTGGACCCCGGACGCTCCGGCCTGGCGCGCGAATTGGCGCGGATGAACCTCACGCTGAACACCTACACGCAATGGTACTGGAAGACCGATCTGCACAATCTGCTGCATTTCCTGTCGCTGCGCGCCGATGCCCATGCGCAGTACGAAATCCGCGTCTATGCCGAGGCCATGCTGAAGACGGTGCAGGCTTGGGTGCCGCTGGCTTATGAGGCGTTCGCGGATTACCGGATGGGGGCGGTGACGATGTCGTCGCAGATGCTGGCCATCATCCGCCGCATGCTGGCGGGCGAGGCGGTGGAACAGGCGGGCAGCGGGCTTTCCAAGCGGGAATGGCGGGAATTGATGGAGATTCTGGGGCGTGCGTGAACGCCTGGCGGCGCTGCTCGACTTCATCGCGCTGACGGATCGCCTGAAGCACATCCAACGCGCCTCGCGTACCGGCGACCGGCCGGAAAACTCGGCCGAACACGCCTGGCACGTGGCCCTCATCGCTGTGCTGCTGGCGGGCGAGGTCACGCCGAGGCCGGACATGGCCCGGGTGCTGACGATGATCGCCCTGCACGATGTGGTGGAGATCGAAGCCGGCGACACGTTTGCCTTCGACGAGGCCGGGCTGCTGACCCAGGCGGCGCGGGAGGAGGCGGCGGCCCTTCGGATCTTCGGCACCCTGCCGGTGGATCTTGGCGAGAGGCTGCATGATCACTGGCGGGAGTTCGAGGCGCAGGAGACGCCCGAGGCGCTTTACGCCATGGGATGCGACCGGTTGCAGGGTTTCGCCCAGCAGGTGGAATGCGGCGCGCCGGCCTGGGCGGAAATCGGCCTGACTCGCGCGAGAAGCCTCAAGCGCATGCAGCCGGCGATCGATCTGGGCGGGCCCTTCGCGGAGATGATCGAGGCGCTGTATGCACGTGCCATGGCCGAGGGCCTGCTGCGCCCCTGATCAGCCCTTCGACGGAAACACCAACGCCCGCAGCGCCGGCAAATTCACCTTGCCCAGGGCCGTCCTTGGCAGCGCCGCCACCACCACGACCTCGCGCGGCTGCTTGAACCTGGCCAGCTTGCCCTCGAACACCCCCAGCACCTTGTGCTGGTCGAACCCCGGCCCGGCCACCACCACGGCCAGCGGCACCTCGCCCCATTTCGCGTCGGGCTTGCCGATGACCGCGCATTCCAACACCCCCGGCGCCATGGCCAGCACCCGCTCCACCTCGGCGGGCGAAATATTCTCGCCGCCGGAGATGATGATGTGCTTCAGCCGGTCGGTGAACCAGAAGCGGCCATCCGCATCCTGCGTGCCGATATCGCCGGTGCGGAACCAGCCATCGGAAAAACTCTCGGCGGTGGCCTCCGGGTTGTCCAGGTAGCCTTGCATGATGTTCGGCCCACGCAGCATGATCTCGCCCTCAGGCCCGATCTTCGCCTCGCAATGCAACGCCGGGCGGCCGATGGAGCCGGGCGCGGCCAGAGCCTCCTCCCGGCTTTGCGCGATGGCGATGGGCGCGCTTTCGGTGCTGCCATAGACCTGCTGAATCGGCACGCCACGGGCCTGGAAAGCCTCGATCAATTCCATAGGCACCACTGAGGAGCCGGCGCCGGCGGCGCGCAGCGAGGAAAGGTCGGCACTCGCCCAGCGCGGATGGGCGACCAGCGCCGCCATGACCGCGGGCACCAGCAGGGTCAGCGTGGGCCGGTGCTGCACCAGGGCGTCGAAGAAGGATTCGGCATCGAATTTCTGATGCAGGATGATCTCGGCGCCGCCCAGCAGCGCCGGCAGGGTCTGGATGTTCAGGCCGCCAACATGGAACATCGGCAGCATGGTCAGTACCCGGTCATCGGGAGTGATCTCGAACAGCGCCTGGGAATTCCTCGCATTCGCCAGCAGCGCGCCCTGGGTCAGCACCGCGCCCTTCGGCCTTCCGGTGGTGCCGGAGGTGTAGCCGATCAGCGCAGGCGATTCCGCCCGGCCCAGCTCGGTGCCCACCACAGGCTCGCGCGGCAGCATGCGGATGGTGGATTGGCCGATGGCGCTGATTTCGTCGGCGATCATGAAATCCTCGGGCATGCGGTGGCCGAAGCCTTCCACCACCGCGCACATCCCCGCGGCCCGCGCCTGCCAGCACCATTCCTCCTCCGCCAGGCGCCAGTTGATCGGCACCATCGCCAGGCCCGCCCGCGCGCAGCCCAGCAGGGTGGCCAGATGCACCGCGCTGTTCTGCCCGAGCATGCCGATATTGCGCCGCCTGGGCTGCCGCTCCGCCTCGCGCAGAAAAATGCGGCTGAGTTGGGCCGAGAGGTTGAGCAACTCGGCATAGGTCATCGAGCCATCGGCATCGCGCACCGCGCGCTTGCGCGGGTTGCGCTCGGCCCGTTCGGCGAAGATGGACCACAGCGTGTCCTCGCGCGCCTCGGCTTTCGGGCGGGGTGAGGTGGCCATGCGCGGGCGCTGGGGGAAGGCAATGATTTTCGCGGTGCTCATTACCAGCCGTTATGCACCCTTATTGGTCGGTTTCGCCACGCTCATACAGCGTGTCTCGTCCGATGCGGTCGACGCACAGCTCCGCCGTCCAGGGCAGCATGAGCGAGCCGCAGCGGCTATCGCGGTAGATCCGCTCCAAAGGCAGGCTTTTGAGCATGGCCTGGCCGCCGCATGTGCGCACCGCTTTGGTCGCGATGGCATTGGCGTTCTCCATCACCGTGTTCTGCGCCGCCAGGGCACGCAGCATGGATTCCTTCGAGGGATCGGGCCCGGCCTCGGAAATGGCCTGGAACCACAGGGCCTTGGTCTGCTCCAGCATGACGCGCATCTCGGCGACCGCGATCTGCTTGGTGGGGTACATCCGGCGCTTGACCGGCGGCGTTCCCGGCTGCTCGCCGCGCAGATAGCGCACCGTGAAATCGAAGGCGGCCTGGGCCAGGCCCATGTAAGTGGGCGACAGGGTCAGAAACATGTGCGGCCAGCGCATCGCCGCCTGGAAATACAGCCCGGGCGGCATCAGCGCCGCACTCTCGGGCACCAGCACATCCTGGAACAGCAGGTTGCGGCTGACCGTACCGCGCATGCCCAGCGGGTCCCATTCACCGGCTACCGAAACCCCCGGCGCATCGGCCGGCACCGCCAGGTAGAGCGTGTTGCGGCGCGACGCGGTGCCGTCAGTCACATCCGTGCACAGCACGCCATACTGGTTCGCGTGGCCGGACAGGCTGGCAAAAATCTTCTTGCCGTTGACGAGGAAGCCGCCCTCCACCCGCCGCGCCGTGGTGCCGAAGGCGACCGCGCCGGCCGCCGCGGCACCGCCCTCGGAGAAGGGCTGGGAGTAGATCGCGCCATCGGCCAGGATGCGCCGGTAGTGGATGGCCCGGTTGGCCTGGTGCGCCGCGCGCATGGCCTCGTCCATCTCCAGGTCGTCGGTCAGCAGCCCGGTCCAAAGGGTGGAGCAGACATGCATGTTCCAGGTCAGCGCCGTGGCGCCGCAGAACCGGCCGAATTCGGCGGCGGCGAGGCAATAGGCGCGGAAATCGGCGCCCAGGCCGCCTTCCATCCCGGGAATGCAAATGCCCAGCCAGCCCGCGGCGTGCATGTCGCGGTAGTTGTCGACGGGGAAGGAGGCCTCGCGGTCCCAGCGCGCGGCGCGTGGCGCCAGCACGCGGGCGCCGAATTCGCGGGCGCGCGCGGTCAGTTCGGTTTCCAGCGCGGTCAGCCGGAAGGCGCGCGGATCGAAGATCGGCGCGTCGGGGGTGGCGGTGGGGAGCGGGTGATCCATGC
This sequence comes from Acetobacteraceae bacterium, assembly GCA_021732665.1. GTDB lineage: Bacteria > Pseudomonadota > Alphaproteobacteria > Acetobacterales > Acetobacteraceae > Rhodovarius. Next base: position 63,944 of record JAKFUL010000015.1, on the reverse strand, counting down.
TGGGCTCGCTGCAATCAAGCCGTCATCATAGAAAATGAATTTTCATATGTCAGCGGAAATCTCCGGCCAGGAATCGCGCAGCAGCCGCGCCGCATGCAGCCCCAGTATGGCCGAGGCCGTGACGCCGGGATTGGCCGCCAGATATCGCCCGACCAGGATGAACCCCAGCGTATACCCGGTCCATTTCGGCGGAGCCCCCGCGCCGCGGCCGAAGAACCAGGCATGATGGTCATAGGGGCCCTCGGCCGCCGCGCGCGCGCGGGCCAAAAATTCAGCCTGCTGCTCGGCGGTCAGCGCCGTCTCCCAGGCCTCGGGCGGGGTGCCCAGGCATTCATGGGTGAAATGGCCGCAGAGACCTTCCGCCACCATGGCGTCGCCCAGATTGTGATTGTAGCCGATGGCGGCGAAGCGCAGGCAATGCGCCAGCTCATGCACGACCTGGCGTTGCAGCGCGCCGGCGGCCAGCGAGTCCGCGAAATGCGGGCTGTCCGGGTCCAGCGTCACCGCGAAGCAGTTCGGCCGATAGGCCCAGCCGCCCATGCCCAGATGGGGGATGCCGCCCTGCGGCACGCGCTGCACCAGCAGGTCGATCTCGGGCAGATTGGCATGGCGTTCCGCCGCCTCCCACCCCGCGGCGATCTCGGCCTCGACCACCCGGCGCCATGGGTCCAGGCCGCCCGCCGCCTCCAGCCAATGCAGCCGGGCGTTCACGCCAGAAACGCCCGCAGTGCCGCCTGGAATTCTGTCGGGTGTTCGAGATGCAGCATATGGCCGGCCCCTTCCACCACAAGGTATCGCGCGCCTGGAATGGTCTGCGCCATGCGTTCCATGGTGCGCGCCGGCGCCGCGCGGTCCAATTCGCCTGCCAGGCAGAGCGTGGGCGCCGTGATGCCGGCGATCTCCGACCGGCGGTCGAATGTCGCCAGGCAGGCGAGTGTGGCGCGGTAGCTCGCCTCCGGCACCTCGGCCATGGCGGCGATGATGGCGGGTTCGGCCGCGGGGTCGGCGCCCGGGCCGCACATGCCACCGGCCAGGTCGGCCGCGCATTCCGCCATGCTCCTCCCCGCATCCAACGGCCCCAGCCGCGCCGCCATGAACGCCTGCGCAAAGCCCGGATCGCGCCCGCCGAAGGCAGGGGTGGTGGCGTAGAGCACCAGCCGTCGCACCCGCCCGGGGTGGCGCAGACAGAACTCCATGGCGATCATGCCGCCCATGGAATGGCCGATGAGATCGACCTGCGGCGCATCGAGCTGCGCCGCCAGGGCATCGGCCAGCGCCGGGAAACTCAGCGGGTCCAGCAGCGGCGTACCGCCATAGCCCGGCTGGTTCCAGGCCAGCAGGCGTCGCCCGGGCAGCCCCGCCGCCGTCGCCTCCCAAAGATGTGCGGCACCGCCGATGCCATGCAGGCACGCCACCGCCGGCCCTTCGCCCCATTCCAGGAAGGCGCTCACAGCACCACGCCCTCGCGCACCACCACCTCGCCATCCAGCGCGATGGTGGTGTTGAAGACGGGGATGTCGAAATGCCCCTCGGTGAAGCGCCCGGCGAATTCATTGGCGCCGGTGCTGAACAGGAAATTGCCGGCGACACAGCGCAGCTCGGTGCCCTGCATGTCGCGCTGGCCATACATGCTCAGCGCCTCGTAGCGCGCCCGCGGGTTCAACCCCCAGCCGACATGGCTGACGGCATAGGCGTTGCGGTCAAACGCCGAGAGGGTGCGCCGCATCATCGCGGCATCGGCACCAGCGCCCTCGATCGCCGTGATGTGGTCATCCTCCAGCGTCAGCACGACCGGCGCGGTGAGGTAGCGCTTGAAGGTGAGGTTGATGTCGCCCGCATCCAGCACCAGCCGGCCATGGACGGAATGCGCCGCGGGGAAGCTCACCACCACGCCGCCCGGCCAATGCGCCAGGGTGCCCGGCCGGTCCGTCCAGCCCCAGACGCCGGCAGTTGTGGCGCCGCTCATCGCCACATGCAGGTCGGTGCCGGCGGCAGATGTGACATGCATGCGCTTCGCCGCACGAAGCCGCTTCACCGCGGCCTTCACTGGCAGATCGTCGCCATGCAGCGGCACCAGCCGCGCCAGCGCCTCCGGATGTTCATTGCTGACGACCATGATGCGGGCGCCGGCCTTGAGGATCTCCGGCGTTTCGGGGGCGTGCATCAGCCCTTCCACCGTCAGATCCAGCACCAGGGAGGAGGCCTTGATGGCGGCCAGTGCCGCAGGGTGCCCGGCGAGCGCGCGCGAAGCCCCGGTGGAACGCAGCGGCACCGGCGTGGTGACCGGCGGGCTGGGCAGCACGCAGCGGAAGGGCCGCAGCCCGGCCTGCAAGGCCGCCAGTTCGGCGAGATCAATATTAATTGACCGAGACTGTGTTTCCGCGAGAAGGCAGACCACCTCCCCAGGTGCGGCGCGACACAACCGCAGGACCTCGGCGAAGGCCGCAACCCAGTGCGGCTCATAACGTTCCAGCAGCATGACGTGCCTCCTTTTGCGGGTTTGACCTGATCATGGGCAATTTTTAAGGTGAATTTTCATAAGCTAAAACTGGCAGATCGTTTTACTTTCATGGCGTCTGCCTGGATGAATCCTCAAATCATGAGAAAATTTCGTGTTTTCAGGCAATGACAATCCTTTTCAAAGCGCTGGCATATCCTCTACAAAAATGTATCATTCATTTGGATGAACGACGCGTAGAGGATCGAGGAATGAATCACATGCCTGCCACATCCGCACGGTTTATCGACGACTATCTGCTTTATCTGCTGGCGCGTGCCTCGCACGTCGTCTCGGCGGAGTTCCACACCGTCCTGCGCCGCGCCGGCGTGGCCGTGCCGGTGTGGCGGGTTCTCGCCACGCTGTCCGGCAGCCCGGGCGAGACCGTCAGCGGCCTGGCCGATGCCTGCCTGCTGCAGCAGCCCACGATGACCAAGCTGCTTGACCGCATGGTTCGCGACGGCCTGGTCAAGCGCCTGCCCGATGCGCGCGACCGCCGCGTCGTGCGCATCCAGATGACCCCGCGGGGCGAGGCCATGGTGAACGACCTGCTGGCAGGCGCCAAGAAGCACGAGACCGAGGTCCTGGCCCGTCACCCCGACCTCGACGGGCTGGCCATCAAGGACCTGCTGCGCGGCATGATCGCGCGCCATCGCCGCGGCAAGCGCGCCGCGGCCTGAGCCACCGGGCGCCCGCCGCTTCACCCCGCCAGTTCGCGTGAACGGGCGGTGGCGGCGGCAATCGCGCGGCGCATGGTCTGCGGCCAGGCGCTGTCCTCCATCAGCACCGCGAGCGCCCGCTCGGTGGTGCCTTTGGGGCTGGTGACGTTGTGGCGCAGTGTGGCCGCATCCTCTGCGCTGGCGGCCAGCAATGCGCCGCTGCCGGCGACCGTGCTGCGGGCCATTTGCCGTGCGAGCTCCGGCGGCAGCCCCTCGGCGATCGCCGCGGCCTCCATCACCTCCACCAGCAGGAAGACATAGGCCGGCCCGCCACCGGAGACGGCGGTGACGGGGTCGATCAGCCGCTCGTCATCCACCCAGGCGGCCTCGCCTATCGCGGTCAGAAGACGATTGGCCAAAGCGCGCTGGCCGGCATCCACGCCAGGGCCGGCACATGCCACGGTGAAGCCGCGGCGGATCGCCGCCGGCGTATTGGGCATGGCGCGCACGATCCGCGCGCCCTCGCCCAATGCGCGGCGCATGCCCGCGATGTCGCGCCCGGCCATGATCGAGATGAACACCGGATCACTCGCCACCAGCCCGGCCAGCTGCGGCAGCACCGTCGGCGCCTCCTGCGGCTTGGTGGCCAGAATCACGGCCGCTGGGGCAAAGCCCTGTGGAATGTCGGCGATCTGCGTCACCACCCGCACCCTGCCGGCGGAAGCGGAGGTCGCGGCGGCGTTGGGCTCCACCACCACGCTATCCGGCGGCAGCCCCTGTTCCAGCCATCCCGCCAGCATGGCGCCACCCATCTTGCCGCAGCCGATCAGCAACAATGGGGGCAGGTTGTCGGTCATCGCGTTTCTCCCGGGGTGGTGCCCACGAAATGAGCCCCAAGCGCCGCTGCTGTCCAGACTTCGTGCTGGGCACTGGCGTGCCAGCCATGAAAACCTCACGAAATCCCGATGCGAACGACATCGCGATGAGCGTCCGATTCACCATGAACGGCTGGACCGTGGAAGCGACACCCGCCGATGCCGAGATGCCCCTGCTGTGCCTCTTGCGCGAGGAACCGCTGGCGCTAAACGGCCCGAGCTCGTAGCCGGCCGCGCCACCATCACCTCGCTTCATTGAGGCAGCTACAAGATCATGGAATTCCCCGAAGTGCCGCGGATTTCCGCTGCCATCATCGACCGGCCGGACCAGCCGCTGTGGGGCGCGGACGAGATGGTGACCTCGGTCGTCTCAGCCGCCGTGGGCAATGCGGTGGTCGACGCCGCCGGGGCCAGGCTGCGCCACGCGCCATTCACGCCCGAGCGGGTGCTGGTGGCGCTGGCCAGCGTGTAGGTTTGGAGCGAACCGGAACGGGCGCCGGCGATTGCACCCCCTCCGGCGATGCACTAAGCACCGCCCTCATGGCAGCGGTCCGCGTCCTACCTCCCTACAGCGGAAACCAGTTCCGCCAGGCGCGGTTTGCCCGTTTCCTGGGCATGGTGGAGGCGGTGCTGCGGGAACGGGGCGCCTGCAGCATTCTCGATGTCGGCGGCACCCCCGCCTATTGGCCGGCATTCGGGCCGCGGCTGCTGTCGGACAGGCGGGTCTCGATCACCGCCCTCAACATCGAGGTCTCGGCCGAGGACATGACGGTGCCGGGTGTCCAGGCGCTGGCGGGTGACGCCACCGCGATGCCGCAATACGCCGATGGCAGCTTCGACCTCGTGCACTCCAATTCGGTGATCGAGCATGTCGGGCTGTGGCCGCGCATGGCGGCCATGGCGGCCGAGATGCGCCGTGTCGGCCGGCAGTATTTCGTGCAGACGCCCTATTGGGGCTTTCCCTACGAGCCGCATTTCCGCGCGCCGTTCTTTCACTGGTTGCCGGAGCAATGGCGCTACCGGCTGCTGCTGCGCTTCTCGCTCGGCTATGGCGGGCGCCGGCACAGTGTCGCCGAGGCGATGATCGGGCTGCAAAGCGCGATGATGCTCGATCGCGGGCAGTTCGAGGCGCTGTTTCCGCAGGCAACCATCTACAGCGAGGTCTATATGGGGTTGGTGAAGTCGCTGGTGGCGGTGGGCGGCGAGGGGCTGCCGCGGCTGCCCGACAGCAACCGCCGCAGGCTGCGGGTCTAGGGTCTCACTCCGCCGGAAGCGACCTGGCAGCATGCATCGCCCGGGCCTCCGGGCTTTCGGCCCAGAGCTCCGGCCGCAATTCCTCGCGTCGGTTGGGGAAGGCCAGGGCGCAGACCAGCGTCACCGCCGCCACCCCCGCCAGCACCAGCATGGCCAGAGCCAGATTGCCGGAATAGCTGTGCAGCACGCCGACCAGCGGCGAGGCCAAGGCGGCGCCCAGGAACCCCACGGTGAAGCGGATGGAATAGAGCTTCGCGCGCAGCTCCGGCGCCACATAGCGCGCCGTCATCGTCTCGTTCACCGTCACCTGGCCGAAAATGGCCGAGGCGGCGATGGCGGAGAGCAGCAGCACCGGCCAGCCGTCGAGGAAGGACAGCAGCAGCAGGCTGGGCACCAGCGCGAAGGCCAGCGGCATGAAGACCTGCTTCAGCGTGCGCCGGTCGATCATGTGCCCCACAGTGTATTGCGTGATGCCGCCGCAAATGGTGGCGGCGAAGGCGAGGACGGCCACCACTGGCAGCAGATCGGGCGCATTGGTCAGCCGCTCCTCCATCAGCTTGGGCAACAGCAGGGTGAAGGCGTTGAACACCAGGCTGCTGACCATGGCCACCAGCATCAGCACCACCACCGCGCGGCGCACCACGCTGGGCGGGATGGGCGTGAAGGGTTTCGTCCCCTTCACCTGGCTGGCATCGAAGGCGGGCTCCATCGCGTAGATCAGGCCGAGTGCCATGCTGAGCACGCCAGGGACGATGAAGGCCCATTGCCAGCCGAATTGCCAGGCGATGAGGCCGGTGCAGAGCGGCGCCAGCGCTACGCCCAGATTGCCGAAAACACCGTTGATGCCCACCGCGCGCCCCACCCGCGCGCCCCCGGCCTCGACGATGATCGACGTGCCGATGGGGTGGTAAATGGCCGAGAACGCGCCCATCACGCCCAGGCAAAGCCCGAGTGCCAGCGGCGATTGCGCCAGCCCGGCCGCCGCCATGCCCGCACCCGCGCCGATGAAATAGGCCACCATCAGCGCCTTTCGCCCAAGCCTTGCCGCAAGCCAGCCCATCGGCAGCGCCAACAACCCATAGGCCACGAACATTCCCGTGCCGATGGCGATCAGCGGGCCGAAGTCGCGGCCGAAAATTTCTGGCTGCTGCTGCACCATGGCCAGCGTCGCCGTGGCCAGGATCAGCAGCGAGTAATGCGTCAGCAAATGCGCCGCATTGATGAACACGACCTGGCGCGTGACGGGCGAGAGCATGCCGGTTTCCTTCTTCCTGCCCCCGGTATAGCCTGACCGCATGGCAACGTCCGGCCAATTCCTGTCGCCTACCGGCCAAGTGCCCCCGCCGCGGAGTGGCCAGGCACCCCTGCGCGACATTCCGCAGGATGCGGTGGACCGGCCGCTGGCCGGCTACGCGCATGACTACGCCGGCGGGCACGACACCGGCCTGCACCAGCACCAGCGCGCGCAGCTGCTCTACGCCACCGCGGGCGCCATGCGGGTGGAAACGCTCGCCACGCATTACGTGGTGCCGGCTGGCCGGGCGCTGTGGGTGCCGGCAGGAGAGCCCCATGCGGTGCGCATGGCCGAGGCGGTGGCGATGCGCGCCCTTTTCCTGCGGCAGGACGCCGCCAGCGCCGGCCCCGCCAGCACCACCGTCATGGCAGTCACGCCCCTGCTGCATGAGCTGATCCTGGCCGCCTGCGCCGAGCCGCTGGAATGGGATGTGGAGGGCCGCGGCGGCCATCTGGCGGCGCTGATCAAGGACGAGATCACCCGGGCCGCCAGCCAGCCGCTGGGCGTGGCCGCGCTGCGCGACGCGCGCCTGAAACGCCTGGCCCAGGCGCTGCGGGCCAACCCCTCGGATTCCCGAACGCTGGAGGAATGGGCGCCGCATTGCGGCGCCAGCCCACGCACCCTGGCCCGGCTGTTCCATGCAGAGACGGGGTTGGGGTTTTCCGCCTGGCGCCAGGCGCTGCGGCTGGCCGAGGCCTCGGCGCTTCTGGCCGGCGGCATGCCGCCCACGCGGGTGGCGGCGGCGGTCGGCTATGCCAGCGCGCCGGCCTTTGGCGCGGCCTACCGCGCCGCCTTCGGCGTTACACCACGCGGGCGCGCGTCCTCATGAAACATGGGCGCGCGACGTCATGAGCGGCTGGATGCGCGTGCCGAACTGCTCCATCCCGAGGATGTAGTCGTCGAAGGTCAGCATCACGCCGCGCAGGCCAGGGATTTCCGAGAGTTCATCAAGGTGCCTGGCTACGGTCTCGTAGCTGCCGATCAGGCGCAGCATGTTGGTCGGCACCCGGTCCGAGCGCACCATGCGGCCCACGGTGGAATGCGCCTCGGCCTTCACGTCCGCCGCCGCCTGGCTGTCGCGCCAGGCCAGGGCCTCGAGGTCGGTGCCTTCGACGTAATGGTCCCATTTCGCCATCGCGGCCTCGTCGGTCTCGTCGGCGATGATCATCATCAGCAGCATGGCGCGGCATTCGCGCCCCGCGGTTGCGTTGGCGGCCAGCAGCCGCTCGGTGTGCGGCCGTACCTGGGCGATGTCGTTGATCCCGCCGGCCGAGATGAAATTGTAGTCGGCATATTCCGAGGCGAAGCGCATCCCCCGGTTGCTCTGCCCGGCCGAGATGATCTCGATGCCCTGGGGCGGCCTGGGGCTGACCCGGCAATCGGTCATCTGGAAGAAATCGCCCTTGAGGTTCGACACGCCGGTCGCCCAGAGGTCCTTCATCACCTGCACGTATTCGCCGCAGTAGTCATAGCGGCGCGAGAAATGCACCTCGCCCGGCCAGGTCCCCATCTGCTCGTATTCCGCCTTCTGCCAGCCCGAGACGATGTTCACCCCGAAACGGCCGGGCGCGATCGCATCGATGGTGACGGCCATGCGCGCCAGCACCGCCGGCGGAATGGTGAGCACGGCAACCGAGGCGAAGAGCTTGATCCGCGAGGTGATGGAGCCCAGCCCCGCCATCAACGTGAAGCTCTCCAAGTTGTGGTCCCAGTACTCGCTGGGCCCGCCGAAGCCGCGCAGCTTGATCATGGAAAGGGCGAATTCGAAGCCGTATTTCTCCGCCGCCAGCGTCACGTCGCGGTTCAGCGCGAAGGTCGGCATGTATTGCGGTGAGGTGGTGGAGATCAGCCAGCCATTGTTGCCGATCGGCAGAAACACACCCACGTCCATCGCGCACCCCTGGGGAAATACCTGTTCTCAGGCTGCCGCGATGCCCGCGGCGGCGCAACGATGGACCGGGAGCAAACCCAACCGCCGCGCGGCTGGGATGCCCAATGAACGGGCGCCGCCTGCCCCCGAAACGACAATGGCGCGGCCGGTCACCCGGGCCGCGCCATCGCGCCGGGGGGGTATGTGCCCCCCGGGAAGTCAACCTCAGCCCAGGTCGCTGAAGGCGGCCAGGGTGTACACGAAGCCGCCGGCCGGCGCGGCAGCCACTTGCTGGTGCTCGGCGCTCTCGCTGATGCCGAAGACCACGACCTCGCGCGCGGCACCGGAGTTCAGCAGGCCGGTCCAGAAGTTGGAGCCGGCGGTGTCGGCGGCGCGGCCCAGCGCGTTGGTGAAGAGCGCGTTGACGAACTGGGTGTTGTTGAGCGCGGCGAGCGGCGCCGCCTCGGGGGTGGCGAGGAAGAGCCGCGCCACGGTCTGGATCGACATGCCCACATTGTCGATCTGGTTGATCCAGTTCGCCAGGCCCGGCGCATCGGCCGGGCGGTTGAACACGGTATCGTACATCCGGTGGACGACATTGCCGACCGCGTCATTGGTGAGGGTGACCACGCTGTCGTCGAAGCGGATGCGCTCGATGTTGACCAGCGTCTCGCGCTCGCCGGTGCGCACCGCGCTGCGGCTGCCATCGGCGTTGAGGGTGATGGTCCAGTCGGCGCGATTGCCCGACAGCACGGCCCAGTCGGAGCCGGCGCCGCCGTTGATCACATCGCTGCCGCGGCCGCCCTCGATGATGTCATTGCCGCCATCGCCGAATAACACGTCATTGCCCGCGCCGCCCCACATGCGGTCATTGCCGCCCAGGGCATTGAGCGTGTCATCGCCATAGCTGCCGCGGATGCGGTCGGAGCCGGCGCCGCCATTCTGCGGGCGGGCGACGTACATCAGCAGCAACTGGCCGCCTTCCACGATCTCGGTCCGGTCGGCGCTGCCGGCGGCGCCGAAGGCATAGTGCTGCTGGTCGTCGACCAGGAAGGCCAGGCGGTTGGCGTCACCGAAGATGGTGGTGACGTCGATGATGCCCGAGGCTTCCTCGTCCTGGGTGAAGGGCAGGGTGGCGGGGGTGGTCGGGTTGCCGTTGCGCGCCACGTCATGCTCGCCGACCTCGACCAGCCGGTCGGAGCCGGGCAGATAGGCCCAGATCTTGGCGTTGCGCGGGTTGTTGCCCGGGTCCTCGACCATGAACACCGTGCCGTCGGCGGCGACGGTCAGGTTGTCCAACATCACTTGGCCTTCGGTGCCGTCCAGCAGCGCGGTGAAGCGGCCGCCCAGCGTCGGGTTGCGCACGTCGGTGAAGTCCAGCGCCCAGAGGCGCGACGGGCTGGTCGCGTTGTTGGTGGTCACGAAGTAGAACCGGTTGGGGTTCAGCGTGTCCCAGGCGCCGTCTTCGGGGCGGAGCCATTCGGTCACGCCGAGGGCGTCGGAGGCGGTTTCAAGCTGGCCACCGGTGCTCTGCTGCACATTGCCCAGGGCGGACAGGGTGAAGTTGCCGGCGAGCGGGGTGGTGCCGTTGGTTTCCAGCGTGAAGCCCGCGTTGATGCCGAAGAGCTGGCCATTCGTCAGGCCGGCGCGGTCCACGGCGGTGCCGGTGGCCTGCTTGTCGCCGACATAGACATAGACCTGGCCGGGGGTGCTGTCGTCGGTGCCGATCACCACTGTGCGGGCGCCGGAATCGGGCGAGGCCAGCATGTTCTCGAAGGAGAAATTGCCCAGGCGGGGCAGCTCATAGGCACGGCCGGCTTCGCTGCCGGTGGCGATGAAGGCGAAGCCACGGCCTTCGGCGCCGGTCTCCTCGCCCGCCATGTAGATGCGGTCGGTGGTGCCCAGGCCGGTGGCGGCGTCGAAATAGGCCTGCACATCGGGCAGGTCGCCCGAGCAGAGGCGGGCCAAGGCGGTGGTCTGCTGCAGATAGCCGCCCGTGCCGGCATTGGCCGTCGCGTCCCACACGAAGGTGGTGGTGGCGAGGTCACGCGCCGCCGTCACCGCCAGCGTGGTCTTGTTGACCGTCAGCGCGCTGACGAAGGAGCCGACCGAGCCATGCGCGCGGGTGACGCCGGCGGTGGCGCCGATCTCGTGGTTGACCAGGATGGTCGCCGTGCCGTCGCCATTGTCGAAGGCGCCGATGCCATCGGGCACGCCGACGAAGCGCCAGGGGGCGGTGGTGCCGGCCCGGACCGAGCCGGCAACCGCGTCGCCGGCCGAGATGATCGAGGCGAAGCTGATATTGGGTTCGACGGGGACCAGCGTGGGCGAGAGGGAGGAGGAGGGACCAGTTGTGCCAGACATGCTTTGCTTCCTTGCTTGTTGCGCCGAACGGGCGCGCCAGCGATTTGTGCGTCGGGTTCGATGACGCGCGGATGACGGTCGAGGCGGAAACGGGTGATCATTTGGTTACGACAGCGAAACTTGGTTGTGTTTCGTTGCTCTGCGGCACGAACTGGCAACCCTGGGTTGCTTCATGGCCCCGCGCTCCCGCCATGGCCGAACACGGGTCCGGCCGCTCACCCTGAAGCCTCTGGTATGGCTTGCTTTCGCGCCATGCCGGCGGCGATGCTGCACAGGGCAGATCCCTGTGCCGGAGCAGCGCCACCATGCCGATGATCCTCGCCGCCAATGCCAATGCCCAAGGGTCGCATGTGGGCGAATGGCGCCACCCCGATGCCTGGGACCGCCCTGCCAGCAACCTGGCCAACGCCATGCGCCTGGCGCGCATCGCGGAAGCCGCGAAGATGGATCTGCTCTTCCTGGCCGATGGCAATGGCGTGCGCAACCTGGACAAGCCCGACCTCTTCGCCGCCACCAGCCCCTCAGACCGGCCGGGCGTGTTCGAGCCGGTGACGCTGCTCAGCGCGCTGGCGATGGTGACGGAGCATGTCGGCCTCGTCGCCACCACCACCACCACCTATGACGAACCGTTTTCGGTGGCGCGGCGCTTCGCCTCGCTCGATCACATCAGCGGCGGGCGGGCGGGGTGGAACCTGGTGACCACCTCCAACCCCGGCGACGCGCTGAACTTTTCCCATGACGAGCACGTGGCGCGCGATGACCGCTACGAACGCGCCGGCGAATTCGCCGAGGTGGTGAAGGGGCTGTGGGACAGCTGGGCCGATGATGCCTTCCCGCAGGACAAGGCCAGCGGACGGTTCCTGGAACCGTCCAGGGTCCATGCGCTGAACTTCCGCGGCAAGCATTTCCGGGTCGCCGGGCCGCTGAACGCCCCCAGGCCACCGCAGGGCCACCCCGTGGTCTTCTCCGCCGGCCAGTCGGAGACGGGAAAGGAGCTTTCGGCCGCCCATGCCGATTGCGTCTTCGCCATCGAGGGCACGATCGAGCGCGCGCAGATTCTCTATCGCGACCTGAAGGGCCGGCTGGCGAAGTACGGCCGCGCACCGGAATCGCTGAAAATCCTTTCCGGCGTCACCATCTTCGTCGGCGAAACCGAAGAAGAAGCCGACCGGTTGATGGCGGAGCTGGACGCGCTGGTGCCCATGCCCGTGGCGCTGGATTATCTGTCGAAAATGGTTGGTACGAAGATGTCCGCCTATCCGCTGAACGACCCCATGCCGCAATTCCGGGAGGAGCATGTCGGCCCCACCGGCATTGGCCGCGCCATCCTGGCGATGGCCGCCGCCGAGGGCCTGACGGTGGGCCAGACCGCGCGAAAAATCCTGCCGCAAATGGCCGGCAACTTGTTCAAGGGCAGCGCCATGCAGGTGGCGGACCAGATGGAGCGCTGGTATCGCGAAGCGGCCTGCGACGGCTTCATGATCGCGGCCCCGGTGGTGCCGACGGGTCTGGAACGCTTCGCCCGCCTTGTGGTGCCGGAATTGCAGCGCCGTGGGTTGTTCCGCCGCGAATACGAAGGCCGCACCTTGCGCGACAATCTGGGCCTGACCCGGCCGGAAAACCGCTTCTTCACCGCGAGGGCCGCCGAATGATAGCTCGTCGAATCGTCCTGGCCGCGCTGGCCACGCCGGCCTTCGCGCAATCCTGGCCGACGCGCCCGCTGCGCGTGGTCGTGCCCTTCGCGCCCGGCGGCGCCACCGACCTCATCGCGCGGCTGATCGCCGACAAGCTGGCGGCACCGCTGGGCCAGACCGTCACGGTTGAAAACCGCGCCGGCGCCTTCGGCGTGCTCGGCGCCGACGCCGTGGCCAAGGCCGCACCCGACGGCTACACCCTGCTGGCCGGCAGTCCCGGCCCCATGGCGGTGAACGGTCTTGTGTATCGCAACCTGCCCTATTCGCCGGAGCGCGATCTCGTTGGCGTCTCCATGGTGGCGAGCATTCCCTATGTGATGGTGGTGCCCGCCTCGCTGGGCGTGCGGAATGTGGCCGAGTTCCTGGCCCTGGCGCGCGCGCGGCCCAACGCCATCAACTTCGCCACCTCCGGCATGGCGTCCCGCCTCACGGTGGAAATGTTCCGCGCGCTGGCCGGGGGCGTCGAGATGGAAATGGTGCAGTATCGCGGCGGCGCGCCGGCGCGCACCGACCTGCTCGCCGGGCGCATCCAGCTCGTCATCGAACAGGCACCCTCCTTCCTGGAGGATTTCCGCGCCGGCACGCTGGTGCCGCTGGCAGTTGGCGGCACCACGCGCTTCTCGCTGCTCCCCAACGTGCCGACCATGCAGGAAGCCGGCATCGCCGGCTACGAGGCCGCCGCCTGGCTGGGCTACGGGGCGCCGGCCGGCACACCGATGGAAGTTCGCCGCCGCATCGCCGCCGAGATCGACCGCATCCTCCTGCTGCCCGATGTGCGCGAACGCCTGGCCGCCTGGGGCGCCGAGCCGGTGGGCGGCCCGCCCGAACGCATGGATGAATGGCTCGTCGCTGAGCGCCGGCGCTGGGCCGAGGTCGTGCGCATCGCCGGCATCGAGCGCGAATAGGCTTGACGCGTCGCTGGTCCCGGCGCTTTTCGGCGGCATGAACGACCCCTTGCAGCAGGGCCACGCAGCCTTCCAGGCCAGACGCTGGGCCGAGGCTGCCCGGCATTTTTCCGAGGCGGTGGAAGCCCATCCCGGGGATTATGGCCTGCGCATCATTCTCGGCCACGCGTTGAAGGAAGCAGGGGCGATCCAGGAGGCGCTGCTGGCATATGCCGCGGCCCAGGATATGCCCGAGGGGATGCTGGAGGTCGGCCATCTTGCCAAGAACCATGGCAAGATCGCCGCCGGCATGGCCGCCTTCGAGACGCTCTTCGGCGACCCGCGATGGGATGAGGAGGCAAGGCGGGAATATGAAGCGCTTGCCCTTTACCACCTGCTGCCCGAGCTGCCGGGCGAACGCCAGCCCGCCTTGGCCGAGGCCGCGCTGCGCAGCGGCCAGGCGATCACCCCGGACTCTGCCCTGCCGTTCTTCGTGCTCGATCTTCCGGCGGTGGGTCACCCGCTATGCATTCTTCTCCAGGCCGACGGCGCCGCGCCGCGGGTGCATCTGGATGAGGGGCGGGGCTGGTTCCAGCACAATGCCTGGCACCCGACGCGGGCCATCGGCCCGTGCCGGCTGGTCGTCACCGACCCCATCGCCATTCGCCGCATCCGGGTGGACAGCGCGCCGGGGCTGCGGGTCCACCTGGCCCATGCCATGCCCCAACCGAGCCGCCAGCTCCGCCGCGCCGGGCTGATGCTGCCGCTGGAGAGCTCCGACTACCGTCGTGGGGCGGGCGAGGTGGTGCCGGGCTTTGCCCTGCGCCACGCCGGCCGCGCCCGGCCGGCCAGCATCGCCGTGGCGCTGCCCGGCCAACCCCCAACGGCCGCCGCCCGGCGTGCCGACTGGATCCTCAACCTGCCGCCCGGCCACACCCTGCACCCCGATGCCCTGGCGGTGCTGAGCGACGCCATCGCCGCGGCGCCGGAGGCCGATCTCTTCTACACCGATGAGCTTGCGCTGGACCCGGAAACCGGCCAGCCCACGCCGCGCTGCAAGCCCGCCTTCAACCCGGTGCTGCTCGAGGAAAGCGACTACATCGGCGACGCCGTGCTGTTGCGGCGCGCGGTGTGGGAAACCCTGGGCGACGCACCCGGCCTGGCCCTGCGGGCGATGCATCGGCTGGGCGCCGCGCGCATCCGCCACATTCCCTTCCCGGCGATGGCGCGGCTTGCCACCCCCCTGGCGCTGGCCGCGCCACGCATCCTGCCACCCGCAGATGACACCCCGGTCACCGCCATCATCCCCAGCCGGGACAAGGCGGCTATGCTGGCGCGCTGCCTCGACGGGTTGCTCCATGGCACTCGGCACAGGGCGCTGCGCATCATCGTGGTGGACAATGCCTCCTCCGAGCCGGCGGCGGTGCGGCTGCTGCGCGAGCAGGCTTCGGCCGGCCGGATCACGCTGGTCCGCGCGCCGGAAAAATTCAACTTCGCCCGGATGATCAATCGTGGCGCGGCCAGGGCCGCCACCGGCCATCTGCTGTCGCTCAACAACGACATCGAGATCATCGAGCCGCAATGGCTGGAGGAAATGCTGGCCTGCCTGGCCCTGCCCGAGACCGGCGTTGTCGGCGCGAAACTCCTCTACCCCGACCGCACCATCCAGCATGCGGGCGTGATCATCGGCCTGGGTGGCTCGTCGATGCACTGGCATGCCGGGCTGCCGGAGGATGCGCCGGGCGAGCAGGGGCGGCTGCGCTTCCGGCAGAATTTCTCCGCCGTGACCGGCGCCTGCATGCTGATCAGCCGCGAATGCTGGCGCGCGACGGGTGGATTTGACGAACTGCGCTACCCCGTGGGTTTCAACGACCTCGATTTCTGTCTGCGCGCGGGCCGCCGCGGCTTCCGCACGGTCTGGACCCCGCATGCCACGCTGATCCACCATGAATCGCGCAGCCGCGCGCGCGATGACGCACCCGCCGAACGCGCCCGCTGGCGGCGGGAACTGGCGGCCTTCCAGACGCAATGGAACACGCTGGATTGTGACGATCCGGCCTTCTCGCCCTGGTTCTCCCGGCGGGAGGCGGTGCCGCGAGCAAGCCGCATGCCCAGCGACTTCAACCCGCGCTGAGCGCTTGACCAACAGGCACCTTGGCGCCAACTCGGTCTTGTGTCCGATATTTCCTCCGCCTTCCGCGCCGCGCTGGGCCTGATCTCCGGGGCCGATCCGGCGGTGCTCGGCATCGTGCTGCTCTCGCTCAAGGTCAGCCTGTCTGCGGTGGGCATCGCGGCGCTGGTCGGCCTGCCGCTGGGGGCGGCGTTGGCGGTGGGGCGGTTTCCCGGGCGGCGGGCGGTGATCGTGGCCTGCAACGCGCTGATGGGGCTGCCGCCGGTGGTGGCCGGCTTGCTGGTCTATATCGCGCTGTCGCGCTCCGGCCCGCTCGGCCATTGGGGGCTGTTGTTCACGCCCGCGGCCATGGTGGTGGCGCAGGTGGTGCTGATCACGCCCATCCTGGCGGCACTCTCCCGCCAGGTGCTGGAGGGGTATTGGGAGGAATATGCTGAGCAACTGGCCAGCTTCGGCGCCGGGCCCTGGCGCGCGGTTCCGACCTTGCTGTGGGATGGCCGCTTCGCGCTGCTGACGGTGCTGCTGGCCGGCTTCGGCCGGGCCTCGGCCGAGGTTGGCGCCGTCATGATCGTGGGCGGCAATATCGAGGGCTTTTCGCGCGTGATGACCACCGCCATCGCCTTGGAGACCTCCAAGGGCGATCTACCGCTGGCCCTGGCGCTGGGCATGGTGCTGATGGCCATCGTGCTGGCGGTGAACGCGGCCGCGCAATTTCTGCGAGAGCGGCCGGGGGCGTGAGCTCTGCCCTGCCATTGCGGGCGCGCGCCCTGGGCTTTTCCGCCGGCGGGGTGGCGGTGCTGCGTGGCGTGGAGCTGGCGATCGGGGCCGGGCCGCCCACACTGATCATCGGCCCCAATGGCGCGGGAAAGAGCGTGCTGCTGCGGCTGCTGCATGGGCTGCTCGCGCCCGAAAGCGGCGGGGTGGAATGGGCCGCGCCGCCCCGCGCCGCCATGGTGTTCCAGCGGCCGGTGATGCTGCGCCGCTCGGTCCGCGCCAATGCGCTCTATCCGCTGGGCCTGGCCGGGGTGGCGCGGGCCGAGCGCGCGGGGCGGGTGGAACAGGCCCTGGCCCTGGTCGGGCTCTCCGCCCTGGCGGAGCGCCCGGCGCGAAAACTCTCGGGCGGCGAGCAGCAGCGGCTGGCCCTGGCCCGCGCCGCGGCGCTGCGGCCGGAAATCCTGTTCCTGGACGAGCCCTGCGCCAGCCTGGACCCGACGGCGACGCGGCAGGTCGAGCAGATCATCCAGGCCATTTCCGGCCAGGGCTGCAAGATCGTCATGACGACGCATGATCTGGGCCAGGCCCGCCGCCTCGCCGGCGATGTGGTATTCCTTCATCAGGGACGGGTGCTGGAACAGGCGCCGGCCGAGACCTTCTTCGCAACCCCCGCCACGATGGAGGCCCAGGCCTTCCTGCGCGGCGAACTTTTATGGTGAGACCGATGCTCCGACGCCTTCTGCTCGCTCTTGTCCTGGCCGGCCCGGCCCTGGCGCAGGAGCGTTCCATCACCATGGCCAGCACCACGAGCACCGAGCAATCGGGGCTGTTCGGCCACATCCTGCCGGCCTTCCGCGCCGCCACCGGCATTTCGGTGCGAGTCGTGGCGCTGGGCACCGGGCAGGCGCTGGATGTGGGCCGGCGCGGCGATGCGGATGTGGTGTTCGTACATGACAGGCCGGCCGAGGAGCGCTTTGTGGCCGAGGGTTTCGGCGGCCCGCGTCGGCACGTGATGTTCAACGACTTCGTGGTGATCGGCCCGGAGGAGGACCCGGCGCGCGTGCTGGGCCTGCGCGACACCGCCGAGGCGCTGCGCCGCATCGCCGCCAGCCGCGGGCCCTTCATCTCGCGCGGCGACCGCTCGGGCACCCATGCGGCCGAGCTGCGGCTGTGGCAGCAGGCGGGGCTGGACCCGGTGAGCGGGCGCGGCGCGTGGTATCGGGAGATCGGCCAGGGCATGGGCCCGGCGCTGAACACCGCCGCCGCCCAGGGCGCCTATATCCTGAGCGACCGCGGCACCTGGCTGGCCTTCCGCAACCGCGGGGGAATGCGCATCGTGGTGGAGGGCGATACCCGGCTGTTCAACCAGTATGGGGTGATGCTGGTCAATCCGGCCCGGCATCCGCATGTGAAATCCGCCGATGCCCAGCGCTTCATCGACTGGATCGTCTCGGCACCGGGTCAGG
Source organism: Acetobacteraceae bacterium (assembly GCA_021732665.1). Taxonomy (GTDB): domain Bacteria; phylum Pseudomonadota; class Alphaproteobacteria; order Acetobacterales; family Acetobacteraceae; genus Rhodovarius. The sequence continues at coordinate 46,242 of JAKFUL010000015.1, read as the reverse complement.
AGGCGATCGCGGGGTATCGCATCAATGGGGAACAGCTGTTCTTCCCCAATGCGGCGCAGGCTGAGCCGATTTCCTAGGCGCTTATCCGCCGCACCAGCCCCACGGCGCGGTCCATCAGCAGAAGCAGGGTAAAGGCCGCGGCCATGCGCACATCCAGCGCCGTCTCCATCATGCCCCAGAGGCGTATCGGCAGCATGCCCGGCGCCACGCTGAGCGTTACGTCGCGCACGGCGGTGTGGCTGCCGTAGCGCACGCGCACCCCGTCCATGTCCAGGCGATGGCCGGCCTGGGTGTCCGTGGTCTCGGCCGGCAGCGGGTGGTCGGGCATGGGAAGGCCAACGCAAGAGGCATGCCGGGCGGGGCTTCAGCCTGGGTAGGGGTGCGTCGCCATCCAGTGCTTCGCGATGTCGATGCGCCTGGTCACCCAGACATCGGGCTGCGCCGCGATATGATCAAGCACGCGCTTGAGGCCCATGGCGCGGGCGGGGTGGCCGATCAGGCGCATATGCAGGCCGATGGACATCATTTTCGGGCGCCCTTTCCGGCCTTCATCCAGAAGCATGTCGAAGGCGTCGCGGATATAGGAGAACCACTGGTCGGAGGTGCCGGCGGTGGTGGCGTACTTCCCGTCATTGTTGGTCAGCGAATAGGGCACGACCAAATGCGGCTTGCCGTCGACGGTTTTCCAGATCGGCAGCTCGTCACCGTAGTAATCGCTGTCGTAGAGGAAGCCGCCTTCCTCCACGACCAGCCGGCGGGTGTTCACGCTGGGTCCGTAGCGGCAATACCAGCCATCCGGGCGGTGGCCCACGGTCTTCTGCAGGCTCTCGACGGCGAGGCGGATGTGTTCGCGCTCCTGCTCCTCGGAAAGCTCGTAATGCTTGATCCAGCGCCAGCCATGCGAGCAGACGTCGTAGCCGGCCGCGCGAATGGCGGCGGCGGCTTCTGGGTTGCGTTCCAGGGCCAGGGCGCAGCCGAAGACGGTGAGCGGCAAATTGCGATCCTGGAACAGCCGAAGCAGACGCCAGAAGCCGACGCGGCTGCCATATTCGAACATGCCCTCGGCGGCCAGGTCGCGGCCGGATTTGATCTGGTTCTGCGGGCCAGATTCGGTGTGGCCCGATTCCGAAAAACCCTCGCCATCCTGCACCGAGGGCTCGGAGCCTTCCTCGTAGTTGAAGACGAAATTGACGGCGAGTTTTGCGCCGCCCGGCCATTTCGGGTCGGGTGGGTTGGCGCCGTAGCCGATGAAATCGCGGACCACTTCGTAGGGCATGGGGGTTCCTTTCAGCGGGACCAAAGTTCGATGGCGGCGGCGGTGAGTTGGGCGCCGGCCAGGGCGTGTTCGGGGGTGATGGATTCCGCCGGGTGGTGCGTCACGCCGGCCGCGCAGGGGATGAAGATCATGGCGGTGGGGCAGAGGGCCGCAAGGAAACGCGCATCATGGCCGGCCATGCTGAGCAGCGGCATGGCGGCATCCCCGGCCAGCCGCGCCAGGTCGGCGCGCAGCCCGGCGTCGAACAGGCTGGGCCAGGCGGTGGAGAGTTCCTCGGTGAGCGCCGTGCAGGGGGCGGCGGCGGTGGCGATGGCGGCGGCGAGGGCGTCACCCAGACGGCGCAGCGCGTCTCCGTCGGGGTGGCGCAAATCGATGGAGAATTGCACCCGATCCGGCACCACGGATGGCGCGTTGGGGGAAACCACGAAGCGGCCGATGGTGAAGCGGGCGATATCGGCCGGGTCGCCGGTCAGCGCGTCCAGCGCGGTGGCGGCGCGGGCGGCGGCGAGCAGCGCGTCGCGGCGGGTGGCGCGCGGCGCGGTGCCGGCATGCGCGGCCTCGCCCTGGATGGTGACGGCGAAGGTGCGCTTGCCTTGCAGGCCGGTGACGATGCCCAAGCTGAGGCCGGCCTGTTCCAGCACCACGCCCTGCTCGATATGGGGCTCGAGATAGGCATGCACGGGACCGCCCATCGTGCCGATGGGCAGGTCGGGGAGGGCGGCAAACGTCTCGGCCAGCGCCTGTTCCACGGTCACGCCATCGGCATCGCGGCAGGCCAGGATTTCGGCGATGTCACGCGCGCCGGCGAACGCCGCCGAGCCCATCATGCCCGGCGCGAAGCGGCTGCCTTCCTCATTCGTCCAGGCCACGACTTCCACGGGGCGGCGAGGGACTTCAGGCACGGCTTCCAGCGCCGCCAGCACGCCATAGGCGCCGTCGTATTTGCCGCCGGTGGGCTGGCTGTCGATGTGGCTGCCGATGAGCAGGGGGGGCAAATCCTCGCGGCCCTCACGGCGAAGAAAAAGATTGCCCAGCGCGTCCGTGCGCGCCGTCATTCCGGCCTCGGCGGCCCAGGCGATGAGGGTGCGCTTGGCCTCGGCCTCGATCAGCGACAAGGCCGGGCGGTCCACGCCGCCATCCGCCCGGGCGCCGTGCTGCGCCAGGGTTTGCAGCCGCTGCCAAAGGCGGGCGCCGTTGACCATCAGGAGACCTTCATCACCTCGGCCGGGTTGGCGCGCGGGTCACGCTTTTCCCACCGGCCGGCTTCCACCATGGCGATGAATTCGGCCAGGTGCAGATTGAACAGCGCCGGCTCCTCCAGGTTCAGCGTGTGGCCGGTTTTCGGGAAAACACACAGCCCGCAGGCGGGGATGACGCGCTTGAGGTAGAGCGCGGGCTGCAGGCAGTGGTCATCCTCATCGCCGGTCATCACCAGCGTGGGGAGATCCATGGCACGGAAGCCGGCTTCCAGATCATAAAGCGAGGGGCGGCGGGCCTGGACGCCGCGCATGGTGGCGGCGGCGCCGGCGGAATCGTGCTCGCCGAGTTGCTGGGCGAATTCAGCCCAGCCCCTCGGGTCCTTGTTCTGGAATTGCACGCGCGAGGCACCCAGCGCGTAGGTCCTGGCGAAGCCTTCCGAGCCCTGCTTCTCGAAGCCATCCGCCACCGCCAGGGACACGCCCCGAAAGTACGCCTCCAGCGATTTCTCCGCGCCATAGCCGGCGCCGGCGGCGACGATGGACAGCGCCCGCGACGCATGGCTGAGGCCCACATGCAGGGCGCAGAACCCGCCCATGGAAAGACCCACGATATGCGCGCGGCCGATGCCCAGCCCGTCCAGCACCGCCACGGCATCGGCGGCGGCGATGGCCTGGCTGTAGCGCTCCACATCCCCCGGAACGTCGCTCGGCGGATAGCCCCGCGCGCCATAGGTGATGCAGCGATGGCGGCGGGCGAAGAACCGCAACTGCGGTTCCCAGCTGCGATGGTCGCCGCCGAATTCGTGGATGAAGAGGATGGGCGTGCCCTGCCCGGCCTCCTCCACCCAAAGTTTTATGCCATCGGGCGCGGTGATGTGCGGCATGGTTGTTCCTCAGAAGCTCACGGGCACGTCGTTCATTGCGCGGGCGCGTTCGACCATGGCGGGCAGGGTGTCGCAAAAGCGTTCCATCCACGGCCTGGGGACGGTGGTGCTGATCTTCACGAAGCGCCCGGCGTAGCGCTTGGTGTGGTAGCCGCCCTGGCGGATCATGATGCCGGCTTCGGCATAGGCGGCGACAAGTTTTTCCGGGGTGATGCCGGCGTCGAAAACATCCATGGCGACGAAATTGCCATGGCTGATGGGCACCGGGAGCGACAGGCCGGGCACGCCAGCCGCCGCCGCGGCGATCATCGCCTTGGCGGCGCGGTCGGCGGCGATCACGCCTGGCAGGAATTCGCCCTTGTGCTCCAGCCCCGCGATGGCGGCGCGTTGCGCCAGCACGGAGGAGCCCAGCGCGTTCGGCGCGGCCTCGGCAAAGCGGGCGATCAGGGCGTGCGAGGCGACCATGGCGCCCACGCGCAGGCCGGCCAGACCCAGCCACTTCGAAAAGCTGTAGGTGGTGACCGTGCGTTCGGGCGCGAAGGGTGCGAGCAGCGTGTGGCCCTGGGCGAAGTGGCGATAGGTGCAGTCGTGGATGACATAGGCGTCGCCGGTGATGGTTGCGAAAGCCTCGATCTCCTCAGGCTCGAAGCGGGTGCCCATGGGGTTGTTGGGGTCCACCAGATAGACCAGTTTTGTCTCCGGCCGCATCGCCTCGCGCAATTGTTGCGGGGACAACCGATAGCCCTGCTCTGCCTCGTAGACCGGCAATTCGCGCGCCGTGGCGCCCAGCGAACGCGCGAAGGCCAGCGGCCATTTCCAGCCTGGCTCGGCGGCCAGTAATTCATCGCCCGGGCGCAGCAGCGTGCGCACGGCGTGAGAGAGCCCGGCCACCGCGCCATCGGTCACGATCACGCCGAAGACCGCCGGGTCCAGGCCCAGATCTTCCAGGATCAGCGCCCGCAACCGCTCCATCCCCAAAGGCGGCGCATAGGCGTTGAACGAGAAATCATCCACGGCCGCGTGCATGGCGGCGATCACCGCGGGGTGCGGCGGCAGATGGTTGGTGTTCTGGCCGAGCCAGAGAAGATCGGGCTGCTGGGTCAGCGCCTCGAAATGCCGGTTGCGCGCTTCGTGATCGGACATCAGATGATGCTGCCGCGCGAGGCGATGCCGCCGTCGATCGTCACCACGGTGCCGGTGATGTAGCCGGCGCGCTTGCTGGCCAGGAAGAGCGTGAGGTCCGCCACCTCCTCGGCCGTGGCCGGGCGCTTGCCCGGGTATTTGTCGAACAATTCCTCCCAGCGGGATTCATCGCCATACCAGTCCACCGCGCGGCGCTTCATCAGCTTGATCATCCGCTCGGTGGCGACGGGGCCGGGGTTGATGCCCACCACCCGCACACCGTGGTCGAGCGACACCGCGCCCAGCGCCTTGGTGAAGGCCATCAGCGAGGCATTGCCGGAAGACCCCGCAATGTAGCGCGCATCCCAATTCTCGCCGGAATTCCCGATGTCATTGATGATCACGCCATGGCCCTGCGCCTTCATCCGTGTCCAGTAGGCGCGCGTCAGGCTGATGTACCCAAAAACCTTCAGGTCCCAGCCGCGGCGCCAGGCCGCGTCGTCCACCGCCTCGATATCGCCGGCGGGGATGTCGCCGGCATTGTTCACCAGCACGTCCACATCGCCCACCGCATCGGCCAGCGCGCGCATGGCGGCGTCGTCGGAAAGGCTGCCGGCATGGACAGTCACGCGCACGCCATGCGCCGCCTCCAGCGCGGTCTTGGCCTCCAGCATCGGCTCGGCGGAGCGCGCGGCGAGGTGCAGGTGGCAGCCCTCAGCCGCAAAGCCCCGGGCGCAGGCGAGGCCAATGCCTTTCGAGGCGCCGGTGATCAGCACCGTCTTCCCGCGCAGTTCCAAATCCATGCCGCTACCTCCAGAACACCACGCGTCGCTCGATCGCGCTGACCACACCAAAGAACACAAGGCTGATGATGGACGCGACCAGGATGGCCGCCCAGACCTGCAGGAAATCGATCAACAGCACGGCCTGGAAAATCGTCCAGCCCAGGCCGAGCTGGGAGCCCAGCATCTCCGTCACCAGGGTCACGATCATGGCCCGCACGGTGGAAATGCGCAGCCCGGTGGCGATGGCCGGCAGGGCAGAGGGCAGCCGCAGCACCCACAACACCCGCAGCCGACCGGCGCCAAAACTGCGCAGCAGTGACACTGCCGCCGGGTCCACCCGCGTCAGCCCATCCAACGCGTTGAGAAACACCGTGAAGCCGACGATGAACGCGACCATGATGATCTTCGACAGCGCCCCGGTGCCGAACCACAGCAGGGCGAGTGGCGCATAGGCCGCGACCGGCACGGAATTCACCGCCACCACCATGGGCAGCAGCAGCGCGCGCAGGGGCGTGGCGAGCGCCAGGATCATGGCCAGCGCAATGCCCAGCGCCGCGCCGATGGCGTAGCCGCTCAGCGCCTCATAGGCGGTCATGGCGGCGGCAGGCAGCAGGGCTGCGCGCGCGCTCCATGTGGTGGCGAGAATGCCGCTGGGCGGCGGCAGGATCCATTGCGGCAGCGAGAAAGCCCACACACAAAGCTCCCAACCGCCGATCAGCAGCGCGGCTCCCAAAAGCCCGCGCAGGACCACGCCGCGGCTCACAGCTCTTCCCGCCAGAACACCATCGCCCGCTCGGCCAACGCCACCGCGGCGAAGAGCGTGCCGCCCACCGCCGCCGCCACCAGGATCGAAGCCCAGAGGCTGACGATCTGCTCGTTGAACATCGCCGCCAGCAGCATGGCGCCAACACCCCGCGTGGCGCCGAACCACTCGCCCACAATGGCGCCGGCCAGCGCCAGCGAGGCCGACAAGCGCAGCGCGGTGAAGATGCGCGGCAGCGCACTCGGCAGCAGCAGCTTGCGCATGATCGCCCCCTGCCGCGCGCCAAAGCTGCGCAGCAGCGCCACCTGGCGCGGGTCCACCGCCGCGATCCCGGCCAGCGTGTTGATCGTGACCGGGAAGAAGGTGAGGTAGAAGGCGATCGCGGCCTTGGCCATCAGCGTATTGCCGAACCACAGCACCACGATGGCGCCGAAGGCGATCACCGGCACGGTCTGCGAGACGATGAAGATGGGCAGCACCATGTCCTTGACCACCGGCAGCCGGGTGAACAACAAGGCGGAGCCCACACCCACCAGCCCGCCCATGGCGAAGCCCAGCGCGGCCTCGCTCAGCGTCACCAGATAGGCGTCGAGGTAGAAGGGCGCTTGCGCCTGCATCGCCGCCGCCACCACGCGGATGGACGGCAAATAGAACGGGTCGATGGCGAGGCCGATCACCGCCGCCTCCCACAGCGCGAACAGCAGCAGAATCGGCAGGGCCGCGCGCAGCATGGTCACGCGGAAAAGCTCTTCAGGCTTTCTTCCTCCACCGCGTCCAGCAGCTCGCGCTTGATGGCGGTGAATTCGGGCGCGGTGAGCAGATGCGCGTCGCGCGGGCGCGGCAGTTCGATGGGGCGGTCGAGCTTGATGCGGCCGGGCCTGGTACTCATCACCACCACGCGGTCGGCCAGGAAGATCGCTTCGTCGATGTCATGGGTGATGAACAGGATGGTGCGGCGATAGCGCTCCCAGATGTCGAGCAGCCAGCGCTGCATCATCGAACGCGTCAACGCATCCAGCGCGCCGAACGGCTCGTCCAACAGCATCAGGTCGCGCTCGAACATGAAGGTGCGCATCAGCGCCACGCGCTGGCGCATGCCGCCGGAGAGTTGCTGCGGGTAGTGTTTCTCGAAGCCGCGCAGGCCGAAATCCACCGCCATTTTTTCCGCCCGCGCGCGGCTGGAGGCGCGCGGCAGGCCCTCGATCTCACAGGGCAGCAGCGCGTTGTCCAGCACGTTGCGCCAGGGCAGCAGCAGGTCGCGCTGCGGCATGAAGGCGGTGCGTCCCAGCAGGGCGCCGGCCTTTCCATCCAGCAGGATGCTGCCACCGGCATCGGGCTCCAGCAGCCCCGCCAGCATGTTGAACAGGGTGGATTTGCCGCAGCCCGAGGGGCCGATCAGGGTGACGAACTCGCCGGGTGCTATGTCGAGGTCCACCCGGTCCAGCGCACGGACGGCGCCGAAATTCTTGCCGACGCCGCTGATCGAAAGCTTCACGCCATGCGCTCAGCCAGCGGAATGGCGTTCAGGAATTCAGGGCGGAACGCGGCGGCGAGGTCCAGCGGCGCCTGCAACACGCGTTGTTCCACAAAGAAGTCATGCGCGCGCAGGATCACACCGGCATCGAGCGCGAAGAGGCCCTGGGTGGCGGCGGGGCCGGCCTGCATCAGGCGGATGGCCTCGGGCAGCATGGCGATCTGGTGCGCGCGGTCCAGCGTGGGGGCGATCTTCATCACGCTTTCCAGCGCCGCCGCCGGCTCGGCCTTGGCCTCGCGCCAGCCCTTGATGCTGGCGCGCAGGAAACCCTCCACGGCGCGCGGGTTGGCGCCGGCAAAAGCCTGATTCACCACCAGCGTGTCGCGCGGGATGGAAATGCCGAAATCCTCGGCCGCGAACAGTCGGAGGTTGGCATCGCCGCCCAGGCGCGCCCGGATGATGTTCAGCTCATTGTACCAGGTGGCGGCGCAGACATCGGTCTCGCCATTGATGAAGGGCGTGACGGAGACCTGCTGCGGCTGGATGTTCACGCTCTCCCGCGTGATCCCGCGCGAGGCGAGCATGCCGTAGAGCACCAGGTGCGCGCCGGTGAACCAGGCGGTGACGCGCTTGCCGCGGAAATCCTCGAGGTTGTTGATGTTGCTGGCGCGCTTGGCGACGAAGACGAAGGGCGTGATCTGATGCGTGATGCCGATGCACAGGACCGGGAGCTGGCGCTCGCGCGCGGCGAAGAAGGAATCGGTGCCGCCGGTCAGGCCGAACTGCTCGGCGCCCGAGGCCACGATGGTCTCGCCCTGGATGTTCGGCCCGCCCGGGTTGATGGTCAGGTCCAGCCCCTCAGCGCGGTAATGGCCGCGCTCGACGGCGAGGTAGAAGCCGGCGAATTGCGTCTGCGGCAGCCATTTCAGGCGGAGCTGCACGCGGGTGAGGGTCTGCGCCAATGCGGGGGTGGCGAGGCTGGCGGCGAGCAGGGTGCGGCGTTGGATCATGGTCTGGCCTTTCAAGCGAGGGCGGGGATTGGCCGTTCGCCGGCCAGCGTGGTGCGGTGCATCAGGCGGATATACTTCGTGTCGTCATAGGGCGTGGCCTGATGCATGGTGTTGCGGTTGTCCCAGGCGACGATGTCGCCCTCCTGCCAGCGGTGCCGATAGATGAATTTTTGCGAAACGGCATGGGCGTTCAGCATGTCCAGCAATGCGGCACTTTCCTCGGGCGGCAGGCCGACGATTTCCTTCACCACATCGCGTCCGACATAGAGCGCGAGGCGGCCATTGCCGGGGTGGCGGCGCACCAGGGGGTGAACCACGTCGGGGGTGGCGGCGCGCTGCTCCGCGGTCAGGGGGCGGTCGGGGAAGGCGCGGTCGTAATAGCCGGCGTAGGAGTGCACGGCCTGCAAGGGCAGGATGCGGGCCTGGGTGGCCTCGTCCAGCGCCTCATAGGCCAGGTGCATGCAGGCGAAGAGGGTATCCGCGCCCTCGGGCGGGCAGACGCGCCCGTGCAGCACGGACCCCACGGCGGGCTCGGCGCGGTACGACCAGTCGGAATGCCAGTTCATCCCCTCGCCGTGATTGCCGATGGGTTTTCCCTCGCGCAGCGCGTTCGACAGGACATAGATCTCGGGGAACGGCGTGGTCAGGAACTGCGTCAGCACATGGATCTGCAGATCGCCCAGGCGGCGGGAGACGGCGATGTGTTCCGCCTCATCCAGCTTGTTGCCGCGAAATACCACCACGCCCTTGGTGTGAAACGCCTGGGTGATGGCGGCCCAATCGGCCTCGGACACGTCGCCGGCCAGATCGATGCCGCGGATTTCCACGCCGAAGCCGGGATGAACGGGGATGATCTCCAAAGTCATGGCCGCCCCAAAGGTTTGCGAACGCGAAGCCTGAAACCTGGCGACAGGCTTGGCAAGCGGGCTGGAGGCGCCGCATGTTTCGGGTTGCAGGCATTTCGCCCGGAAAGGATGCAGCCATGCCCGATACGATCGCCCCTGCCGAAATCCGCGACACCACCGCCGGCTACACGCCGCACCGGCTTGTTGATGAGGCCGATGCGCGGCTGCATCTGGCGGCCGCCTATCGCCTGCTGGCGCTGATGGGCATGGACGACCTGATCTTCACCCACATCTCGGTCCGCGTGCCGGGCGAGCCCGATCATTTCCTGATCAATCCCTTCGGCCTGAGTTTTGACGAGGTGACGCCGGAATCCCTGGTGAAGATCGACCATGGGGGTCGCAAGGTCGCGCCCAACCGGTTCGACGCCAATGCCGCGGGCTTCGTCATCCACTCCGCCATCCATATCGGCCGGCCGGAGGTGGATTGCGTGATGCACACCCATGCGCATGCCTCGGTCGCCATCGCCGCCAGGCCGGAGGGGCTGCTGCCGCTGAGCCAATTCGCCATGCGCTTCTTCAACCGCGTGGCGACACATGACTATGAAGGGTTGGCGCTGAACCTGGGCGAGCGCGAGCGGTTGGTGGCCGATCTGGGGAACCACCACACGCTTCTGCTGCGCTACCATGGCGTTCTGACTTGCGGGCGGACGATCCCCGAGGCCTTCATCCTGGCCTATTACTTCGAGCAGGCGGCGAAGGTGCAGCTTGCCGCCATGGCGGATGGGCGCGCCCTGCCGCTGCCGCCGCCGGAGGTGTGCGAGACGACCGCGCGGCAATTCGAGAGCCAGGCCTCGGCGGCGGGGGAACGCGAATGGTCGGCGCTGCTGCGGCGGCTGGACCGGGAAAGCCCGGGGTGGCGCGGGCAGGGCTGATGCTGGCCGGCCAGGCGGCCACGGCGATCATGCTCTGGGCGTCACTGCGATGAGGCGTATTCCGCGCAGTGGCGCATTACCTCAGCGCCCGTGATGTTCCATGTCGTGATGCCGCCGACCATGAGGACCTGCACCAACCCCTCGGCCAGTTCCGGCAAAGTGAGGCCGAGTTTCATGGCGGCGATGGCATGGTTGCGGGCGCCCGTGGTCTGGCCCACCAGCGTGTCGAGCAGCGCGAAGATCAGCTCCTTGGTCTTGAGGTCGAGCGCGCCGCCATCCTCCCGGTCGCGCATGACATGGGCGCGCATCAGGCCATAGCCGGCGAAGGCCGCCGGTGCATGTTCGGCCAGCAGCGAAAAATTCGGCGGCACGCGGCCGAAGGTGGCCATGAAGCTGTCGAGACCCTGCTGGGCCGCCTGCTGGGTGATGTCGGACATCCGCCTTTACCCCTACCGTATCGCCAAGCCCGCCACCGGCCCGACCGTCTGGTTCCATGTCGCCGGGCATGTCGCGTCCACGCGCAGGCAGGCGTCGCGCCAGATCGGCAGGACCACTTCCTGGGCGGCGGCGCGCACGCGGGCCTGGTCGGCGGGGGAGATCTCCACCATTTGCATGGCGAAGCGGCGGTTGGCGGTGCAGGGGTCGCGGCCGACATTGCAATTGACGGCGTCGTTGTTGGCTGTTTCCGCCAGGTCCCACATCAGGGTTTCCAGGCGGCGGAATTCGGCGGTCAGCGCGGCCTGGCGTTCGGGGCTGAAGCGGCGCCAGATATCCATGCTGATGAAGTGGCCCTGCACCGCGCCGCCGAGCGAGAGCGGCAGGAAGTGGGTGGTGACTTCCGGCCAGTTGCCGGAATTGCCGGATGTGGGGGAGGTGATGGCGCATTGCGCCACGCCGCGTTGCAGGGCGGGGTAGACCTCGGAGAATTGCAGCGTCACCGCCGTGGCGCCGAAGTGTTGCATGAGAGCGGCCATGGAGGGGGTGAAGGTGCGGACACGCAACCCGCGCAAATCATCCATCGTGCGGATGGGGGCGTTGCAGTAGATCACCTGCGGTCCGAAGGGCCACAGCGTGAGGATCTTGCTGTTGAAGCGGGTTTGCAGCCGGCGGTCGAAGGCCTCGCGGTAGGACTCCACCGCGCGGCGCAGCTGCGCCATGTCAGTGGAGACGCCGACGAGGTCGAGTCCTTCGAAGAAGGGATCGTCGCGGCTGGCCATACCGATCTGCACGCTCATCACGTCGAAGGCGCCGGAGCGGAGCAGGCGCAACGCGTCGGCGGCCTGAAGGCCGAGCTGATCCATCGGGTTGAAGGTGACATTGGTGCGGATGCCCGCGGCCTGGGCAAGCTGCGCGGAGAAGGGGCGTTCGATCCCTTCCACATGGGCGCGGTTGGCGGAGAAATTGCCGACGACGCGCATGGTGGCCGGGTCGTTCTGTGCGGCGGCAGGGCCGGCGAGGAGGACGAGGCCTGCGGCGGCAAGCATGAGTGCGCGGCGTATCTTCGGTCGTAACCCCTGTTCAGATGCGGCTTCGCAACAGCCATGCCATGTCTATGCACGCGCCCGGGCGATCAGGGCGCGGGCGCGCACCACTACGGGGATGTCGATCATCTGGCCTTCGAAGGTGACGGCGCCCAGGCCCTGGGCCAGGGCTTCGTCGAAGGCCGCGACCATGCGTTGGGCGCGGGCCACGGCTTCGGGCGCCACGCCGTATTCCTCGTTGATGATGGGCACGTGCATGGGGTGGATGCAGGTGGTGCAATCAAAGCCGAGCGCGCGGGAGCGGCGGAGATTGGCGCGGTAGCCTTCGGGGTCGGTGAGGCCGGCCACGGTGCCGATGAAGCCCATGGCCAGCACGCCGGCGGCCTTGGCGCTGAGCAGTCCCAGGCGCTTGGGGAATTCCAGCGCGTCGGGCGAGGGTTCTATGCCCATGTCGGTGGCCAGGTCCTCGGCGCCCACACCCAGGCCGATGATTCGGGGGTGTGCGGTGGCGATCTCCTTCGCGCGCAGCACGGCGGCAGCGTCCTCGACCAAAAGGATCATGCCGGTGGAGCCGGGCTGCATGCCCTGGCGCGCCTCGGCTGCGTCGATCAGCTCGGCGAGAAGGCGAACATGTTCGGGCCCCATGATCTTGGTGCAGATCAGGGCGCGGACACCGGGGCGGACGGCGGCGGCGATGTCGAGAACCGTCCATTCCAGTTCGCGATTGGTGCGCACCACGACGTCGGCGCCGTTCTGCGACACGCGGGGGATGGCGCCTTCAAGCGCCGCGCGGGCGGCCGGTTTTTCGGGCGGCGAGATGCTGTCCTCAAGGTCGAGGATGATGGCATCCGCGCCACGCTCATGCGCCTTCGCGATGAATTTCTCGCGCGCCGCCGGGACGAACATCAGCGAGCGCCAGTTGGGCAGGTTCTTCATGGGGCGTGGTGCTTCATCCAATGTTCGGCGATGTCGAGGCGGCGGCAGACCCAGACCTCGGGCATGGTCTTCACCGCATCGAGGATGCGCTTGAGGCCGATGGCGCGGGCGGGGTGGCCGATGATGCGGTTGTGCAGGCCGACGCTGAGCATGCGGCTACCAGGCTCGCTGAGCGCCATTTCGACGGCGCCCATGATATAGGTGTGGAAGTCGTCCCCCGTGGTGATGGCGGCGCGCTGGAAGCGCACGTCGTTGTTCACCAGCGTGTAGGGGATGACGAGATGGCCGTCGTCCCAATAGGGCAGCTCGTCATCATAGGCGTCGCTGTCGTAGCTGTAGCCCAGCTCGCGCAGGATGCGCCGCGTGTTCAGGCTGGGGGCGTAGCGGCAGTACCAGCCTTGCGGGCGGTGGCCGGTGGTCGCCTCGATGATGCGGGTGGCTTCGGTCAGGGCGTGGCGCTCGGTCGCCTCGTCCATGTCGGCGTGGCTTTCCCAGCGCAGGCCGTGGCCGACGACGTCCCAGCCGGCCTCGCGGATCGCGGCGGCGGCCTGGGGCGTGCGTTCGAGGGATTTCGCCACGGCGAAGATGGTGCAGGGCAATCCAGCGCGGGTGAACAGGCCGTGCAGGCGCCAGAAGCCCACGCGGCTGCCGTATTGGAACATGCTCTCGGCGGCGAGGTCGCGGCCCTTCGGCAGGCCGGTGGAGCCTTCGGTCAGGGCGTTTTCGCTATGCGGATCGCCATCGGGGACGGAGCGTTCGCCGCCTTCCTCATGGTTGATGACGAAGTTGAGCGCGAGGCGGGCGCCGTTCGGCCAGGCGGCATCGGGCGGGTTCCGTCCATAGTGTTCGAAGACACGCTTCATGGGATCAGGCCCTCGGGCTGGGCCGCGATGAAGTCGAACATCTCGCCCGGGCGGGTGATCCAGAGGTCCTCGCGATGCGCCAGGATATGCTGCAATGCCCGGCGCAGCGGGCGCAGACGATGCGGCTGGCCAAGGATGAAGGGGTGCAGGACGATGCTCATCACCGTGGGCCGGCTTTGGGACTGCACCAGCATCTCATCGAACTGGTCGGTGATCATGTCGGCGAATTCCCGCCCTGTGTGGTGGCGCATCACCATGGCCGGGCTGTCGTTCAGCTCGATCGCGTAGGGCACGCTGAGCATGCGGCCGGCCCGCGTGCGCATCCAGAAGGGCTGGTCATCGGCCGGCCAGTCCAGGCAGTAGGTGAAGCCGGCCTCGGCCAGCAGGTCGAGCGTGACGGCGGATTGCGCGACATAGGGGCCGAGCCAGCCGCGCGGCGCCACGCCGCCATTGTGCCGCGCCAGGGTGTCGCGGCTTTCCAGGATCAGCGCGCGCTCATCGGCCTCAGACAAAACATCCTGACGTTCGGAATTGGTCCGGCCATGGCCGATCAGCTCATCGCCGCGGGCGAGCAACGCGGGGCCGATCTCGGGGCAGTAATCCAGCACGGTGGAGTTGCAGTTGTGGGCGGAGGGGAGGGAGAGTTCGTCGAGAACGCCCAGCAGGTTCCACAGCCCCACACGATTGCCGTAATCGCGCCAGGCATAGGCGCGCTGGTTCTGCACCTGGGCGGGGCCGGTGCTGTCGCTGCCCAGCCCCTCGCGGTAATGGAAATGCTCGATGTTGTTGACGAGCATGAGGGCCAGCTTTTTGCCACCCGGCCAGGTGTAAGTCGGGCGGTTGATGATTGCGGAATGGTCGTAGCGGTTGTGCGGGGCGAGCTTCATGCCGGGGATGCTGGCATGCCACCGATGGCCTCGCCAGAGAGCTTAGGCCAGGTTTCGCGCCAGCGTTTCTCCTGCGCCCGGCGTTGCAGGATGGCGCGGCGGGTGCCCAAAAAAGCCGGCGTGGGGCGCAGTATCAGGCCGAACAGGTCATCCAGGCCGAAGGGGGCCGCGATGCTGATGGCACCATCGCGTTCCAGGCGGATGCCGACGGCTGTCGCCGTTTCCGGCCAGAACCGCATCGCGTCCGTCGCGCTGGTATAGGGCGGGTCGCCATTGGCCGCATGCATCGCGGCCTGGTTTGTGACGGACCAGTCCAGCCCCGGCTCCATTGCGCGCAAGGCCGCCTCCCACGCCGTGTCATCCTCTCGCGCTGGGTCGAACCAGATCACATCCACATCGCCGAAGGAGCGGCCAGGTGGCCGGGCATGCGCCGCATCCCACACCGCGCTGCGCGGCACACCCGCCGCCACCCATGCGTCGGGCAACGCCAATGATCGCAAGCATGTCAGAATGTGGAGGCGCAGCGGGTCCGCCAGCAACAGCGAGCGCAAGGCCTCGGCGTGGCGCAATGCCTACTCGATGCGGATATTCGCCGCCCTGACCATGGGCCCCCAACGCCCGTATTCCTCACGCACGAAGGCGTCGGTCGTGGCCGGGTCCATGAAGATCGGTTCGCTGCCGATGTCGCGCAGGCGCTGCTTGGCCAGCGGTGACTCCAGCGCCTCCTTGAAGGCAAGCGAGAGGCTCTCGATGATGGCCCGCGGCGTCCCGCGCGGCAGGAAGGCGCCGACCCAGCTGCGCACGGCGAAATCGGGAATGCCCTGTTCCTGGATCGTCGGCAGGTCGGGCCGCAGCGATACCCGCTCGGCGGTGGCCACGCCCAGCATGCGCACGCGGCCGGCCTCGGCGGGAGGCGTCACCGTGGGCAGGTTCATGATCGCCATGGGGATGACGCCGGCGATGAGGTCGGCGATGGCCGGCCCGCCGCCGCGATAGGGGATGTGGGTGAGGTCGAGGCCGGTGCGCAGACGCAGCAACTCGCCCGAGAGGTGGTTGGAGGAGCCCACGCCCGAGGAGCCGTAGGAGACACCGCCGCGCTGGGTGCGAATCCAGGCGATCAGCTCCGGCACGCTGCGCGCGGGCACGGCGGGGTTGATTGCCAGCACATTCGGCACATCGGCCAGCATGGCGACGCCCTGGAAGACCTCGCGCACATCATAGGCGATCTCGTTGGAGATGATGGGGTGGAAGACGTGGTTGGAGGCCGAGGAGATCAGCACCGTCAGCCCGTCGGGCCGGGCGCGCATGGCCATGCCCATGCCCACGCTGCCGCCGCCGCCGGGCCGATTCTCGACCACGAAGGGCTGGCGGAAGCGTGCTTCCAGAGGGGGCGCGAGAAGCCGGGCGGTGATGTCGTTGGAACCCCCGGGTGCCCAGGGGACGATCATGGTAACAGGCCGGCTGGGCCAGGCTTCCTGCGCCAGGGCGGGCGTGGCGAGGGCTGCGGCCAGGATGGAGCGGCGATACGGCATGAAAACTCCCGTGATATTCCTGCAACGCACGGGGTGCCGAAACGACACGTCCGGCGGGGCGCTGGCCCGCCCATGGCATTTGCCTGTTTGGCAGGAGCGCCCGGCGCGGGTAATACAACGACAGCGGGGCCGGAGGCTATTGGAATGCGCGGGTTTATGGCGGTCGTTTTGGCGGCGATGCTGGCGGGGTGCGGCAACACGCAGACGAGCGGCATCGTGGCCATAGGGCCCGACACCTATGCTGTGGAGACGCGCGGCCGCGCCCTGGCCACGGCGGTGGAGCGCGGGCTGACCGAGGCGACCTCCTTCTGCACCGCGCAGAGCCGGCAGACCGAACTGCTGGGCACGCGCATCAATTCCGAGAGCTACCAGGTGGCCTTCCGTTGCACCGGCGGCGGCGGTGGTGCGCTTGGCGGCGGCCCTGGGCTGATCGGCCGCGTGCCGGCGGGCTATGCCCAGCGCAATTCGCCGTTGGGACCGATTCCGGTCAGCGCGCCGATTTCCGGCGCGCGGGGCACGGTGATCACCGGCCAGGCCTTCCCGCCGGCGCGGCCGCCTGAGCCGGGGCTGGATCTGGGCACGGTGGGCAGCCTGCCTGGGCGGACGGCAACGGTGGCGGGCAATCCCTTCGCGCAGCCCGAGCCCGTGCCGCGACCTTCGCCGCGCAGCCTGCCGCCGCTATCTTCCCTGCCGGCGCAGGCGGCGTTCCAGGCGCCGCTGCCAGCGGCTTCGGCCGCGGCTTCCACGCCCCTGGCGCCCTCGCCCTTCGCGCCGCTTGTCAGCCCGCTGGCGGCCCAGGGGGCAGCGGCGGCGGCCGCGCCCGTGGTTTTGACGCCGCCGCCCGTTTTCGCGGCGCCTGCTCCGGCGCCCGCCTTCGCGCCCCTGCAATCGCCGCTTGTGCCGGCCGCGGCGGCCGCGCCCGCTGCTGAACCGCCGTTCCAGCCGCTGACCAGCCCGGCGGCGGCGCCTGCCTTCGCGCCGGCGGCCTCGCCCGCATTCGCGCCGCTACCGGCCGCGCAGGGCCTGGGCAGCCTGCCCGCCGCGAGCAGCGCGCTGCCCGCCGTCGCCTCGCCCGGCCGCAGCTTGAATCGCGATGTGCCGCCCGCCTTGCCTGGGCCGGCCACGGTGCCGGCCGCTGCCCCGGGCGCGCCGCTGGGTCAACCCGGCGTGGTGCCACCGGCGGGGTTCTGGAACACCGCGCCGCGCTGAGCGCGATCAGCCCTTGAACAGGCTGAGCAACTGCTGCGGCGACTGGTTGGCGATGCCCAGCGCCTGGCTGCCCAGCTGCTGGCGGATTTGCAATGCCTGCAGCCTGGCTGATTCCTTGGCCAGGTCGGCGTCGATCAGCGAGCCGATGCCGGCCTCCTGCGCGTCGATGATCTTCTTGTTGTAGTCGATCTGGCTGTCGATATAGCGCGAGTAGCTGCCGAAATTGTTCAGCTGCGTGAGCGTGTTGGTGATGGCGGTTGACAGCTTGCCGCTGGGCGTCAACGCCGCCGCTGCGTCGCCCTGGGTGTAGCTGTTGGCGTCCGAGACGTTATTGAAGATCCCCGCCACCGCGCTGTAGCCATCGAAGGTGTAGAAGCCGGCATTGCCGTTGCTGACGACCTTCAGCGGCAAGGTCGCGGGGTCATCGAGCAGGTTGCGGCCATTATAGTCTGCATCGGTGATGAAGGCTTTGATGTTGTTGGTGAGTTCCTTCACCTGCGTCTGATACTGCGTTCGCTGTTCGGTGGTGATGGCACCGTCGGCCAGCTTCACCGTCAGCTCCTTGAGCTTGATCAGGGAGGCAGAGACGTTTTCCAGCGAGGCGCGAGTGACTTCCAGCAGGCCCTTCACCCCGCCCAGCTGCTGGTTGGCGGAGGTGGTGGCGGCGACGTCGCCGCGGATGCGCTCGGCCACCGCGAAGGCCGCGCCGTCATCCTTCGCGTCCGACACGCGCAAGCCGGTGGAGATGCGCTTTTGGACCGATGACAGCTCATCATTGGTGCGGTTGAGCGACTGCAGCGCAACCTGGGCGCTCAGATTGGTGTTGATGCTGTTCAGTGCCATCGGCTTTTCCCCTGGGCTTGCGCCGCCCGGCCTATTGCCGGACATGGACACTCTGCCCAGGCTTGAATTACCGGGTGGTAAAGATGATCGCCAGGGCTGTGGAAAAATCATCGGGCGCGCTAGAATTCGCCCCGGAAACGCCAGAACAGAGGCCCGCATGATCGAGATCGAAACCCCCGCCGCCCTGGCCGAATGGGTGGGCCGCAAGCTTGGCACCAGCGAATGGATTGTGGTGGATCAGAAGACCATCGACCTCTTTGCCGAAGCGACCGGCGACCATCAGTGGATCCATGTCGATGTCGAGCGCGCTGCGCGCGAGATGCCCGGCGGCCGGACCATCGCGCATGGCTTCCTCACGCTCTCCCTGCTGCCGCGGCTGGCGCCGCTGATCTATCGCGTGGTCAAGCGCAGCCGGGCCATCAACTATGGCAGCAACAAGGTGCGGTTCACGGCGCCGGTGCCCGCAGGCAGCCGGGTGCGGCTGCATCTCACCGTCAAGGCGGTGGAGCCGATAGCGGGTGGCGTGCGGCTGACCACGGAGAATGAGATGGAGGTGGAGGGCAACGCCCGCCCATGCCTTGTGGCCGAGACGATGGCCCAGATCTACGACTGATCAGCGCGTCCTGGCGGGGCTGGAGGTTCCACCGCCGCCGCCAGGCAGCGAGGTGGCCAGCGCGACGGCCGCCGCCAGCGGCAGGATCGCCAGGAAGGGCACTGCGAGGCCGGTGCCACCGCCCAGCAGATCATTGCCGCGATCGGCCTGGATCTCCTGGCGGGTGATGCGCGCCCGCCGCGCCGGGCGGGGGCTCCCCGCCGGAAGCGCCGCACCGCGCGGCGGCACCGCCACGGAGGCATCTGCCGGCACCACCAGCACGCGCATTTGCGCCGCCGCAGGGGTGATGTGCCACCCAAACTGCAACCATGCCGCGATCATCAGGGTCAACATGCACCGCATGCGCGACATGAAGCCCCAGGCGCGGCATCGTTGCAAGCGGGAAAAGATCAGATCTTGAGCAGCCCGCGCGCGATGATCACCCGCATGATCTCGTTCGTGCCCTCCAGGATGCGGTGCACCCTCAGGTCACGCACGATCTTCTCCACCCCGTAATCGGCCAGGTAGCCGTAGCCGCCCAGCAATTGCAGCGCCTCATCGGCCACCCGGCTGCCGGTGTCGGTGATGAAGCGCTTGGCCATGGCGCAGAATTGCGTGGCGTCGGGGGCGCGGGCATCGAGCCTGGCGCAGGCGCGCCACAGGAAACTGCGCGCCACCTCCAGCTCGGTGGCCATGTCGGCCAGGCGGAACTGCGTCGCCTGGAAATCGGCGACGGGGCGGCCGAAGGCGCGGCGCTGCCTCACGTAGTCCAGCGCGATGTCCAGCGCCCGCTGCGCGCCGCCCAGGCTGCACGCCGCGATATTCAGCCGGCCGCCATCCAGGCCAGCCATGGCGAAGCGGAAACCCTGGCCCTCCTCGCCCAGCAGCGCCGCGGCGGGGATGCGGGCGTCCTGCATGATGACCTGGCGGGTGGGCTGAGCGTTCCAGCCCATCTTCTTCTCGTTCGGGCCGAAGCTGAGGCCCGGCGTGTCGCGGGCGATGAGCATGGCGGAGACGCCGCCCGGCCCGTCGTCACCCGTGCGCACCATGGTGAGGTAGAGGTCCGACACGCCGGCGCCGGAGATGAACTGCTTGGTGCCGTTCAGCACATAGCCCGCATTGTCGCGCACGGCCCGGGTGGACAGCGCCGCGGCGTCGGAGCCGCTGCCGGGTTCGGTCAGGCAATAGCTGGCAATGCGCTCCATGGTCAGCAGCGCGGGGAGATGTTCGGCGCGCTGGGCGTCATTGCCGAAGCGGTCGATCATCCAGGCCACCATGTTGTGGATGGACAGGAAGGCCGAGATGGTGGGGCAGCCATAGGCCAGCGCCTCGAACACCGTGGCGGCGTCCAGGCGGGTGAGGCCGGTGCCGCCGGATTCTTCGCGGACATAGAGGCCGGCCATGCCCAGGGCGGCGGCCTCGCGCAGGACATCGACGGGGAGGTGGCGTTCCTCGTCCCAGCGCTGGGCGTGGGGGGCGATTTTCTCCGCCGCGAAGGCCTGGGCCATGTCGCGGACGGCGATGGTTTCGTCAGGCAGCTCGAACATGGGGCACCGGGGTTTCCTCGGGCGTCATTGTCACCGAATTGCGCAGCGCGTCCATTGTGGCACGGGTGGCGGCCAGGTTGCGGGCCTTGATCGGGCCATAGCCCTTGATGCCGGAAGCGGCCTCGGCCCATTCGCAGATCTGTGCGTGGTGGGTGGCGAGGTGGGGCAGCAGGGCCTCCAGCCCGGCGATGAATTCGGCCGGCAGGGCGGCTTCCTCGCGGCGTTCCTCGGTGCGGCCGAAGGGGTCCAGCGCCGTGCCGCGCAGGAATTTGCCATGGCGGAGGATGCCCATGGTCTTGAGCATCCAGGGGCCGAAGGCGCGTTTTCTGGTCCCGAGGAAGGGTGGGGCGAGGTGCATTTCCATGCGCGTCGTGCCGGTGAACCGGTCGCGCAACTGCGCCTGCCACTCCGGCAGCGAATGCAACCGCGCCACCTCGTACTCATCCTTGTAGGCCATAAGGCGATAGAGCTGGGTGGCCACGGCGCGGGTCAGGCGATCTTCCCCGGGACGGGCGGCCCTCTCGGCGGCGGCGATGCGGGCCACGAATGCCTGGTAACGGGCGGCGTAACGCCGGCTCTGATACGCCGTGAGGTCGGCCGCGCGCCGCGCGATCATCGCGTCGAGCGTCTCCCGCGCCGCCGGCGTCTCGCGCGTCAGCGCCGCGTGGCGGCCGGCCGTGAAGGCGGCCTGGTTGCGGGCGATCTCGGCGCCGTTCAGTTCCAGCGCGCGCAAAATGGCGGCGCTGCCCAGCGGCACCAACCCGCGCTGATAGGCCGCGCCCAGCAGATAGACATTGAGGTAGATCAGGTCGCCGAACAGGTTTTCCACCGCGCGGGCGGCGGGCAGCGCCACCACTTCCCGGCAGGCGGCGTCCAGGCTGGCGCGCATGGCGGTGGCGTCCATCTTCGTCTCGGGGGCGAGGACGAATTCTGCGGTGGGCGCAACACCTTCGGTCAGCACCGCCACGCTGCGGCTGGGGGAGAGCATGGGGCGGGCGAAGCGGCCATGCGCCACGACGAGGTCGGCGGCGATCATGAGATCGGCTTGGCCCTGGCCGATGCGCGGGCTGAGCAGTGGCTCGCCATTCGGCAACCCCACGCGAAGCTGGGCAAAGACGCCGCCGCCCTTCTGCGCGAGGCCGAGTGCGTCCACGCTGCGCACCGGCCGCTCCTCCAGGTGTGCTGCCATGGCGAGAATGGCGGAGAGCGCGGTCACGCCCTGGCCGCCGACGCCGGCGATGACGAGGTTCCAGGCTTCGGTTTGTGTGGCGCGCGCGGGTTCGGCGGGTGGCGTCAGGGCGGTGGGGGCGGGCGGCTTCACAGGTTCGGCGCCGACCAGTGTCACGAAGCTTGGGCAGAAACCTTCCAGACAGGAAAAATCCTGGTTGCAGTTGGACTGGTCGATCCGGCGTTTGCGGCCGAAGGGGGTCTCGATCGGCTCCACCGCGATGCAGTTGGATTTGACCGAGCAATCGCCGCAGTCCTCGCAGACCCGCGGGTTGATCATGACGCGTTTTCTCGCCTTGTCCGCCAGGCCGCGCTTGCGTTTGCGGCGGCGTTCGGTGGCGCATTCCTGGTCGTAGATGATGACCGTCGTGCCATCCACATCGCGCAGCCGGCGCTGGACGGCGTCCAGGTTTTCGCGCGGCTCGAAGCCGACGGTGGCGGGGATGAGCGGGTTGCCGCGGTGCCGCTCCGGGTCGTCGCCGACCACGACCACCTCGCGGGCACCCTCGGCCACCATCTGTGCCGCGATGCGGGGCACGGTGACCTCGCCCTCGGGGTGCTGGCCGCCGGTCATGGCCACGGCGCTGTTCACCAGGATCTTGTAGGTCATTCGCGCCTTCACGGCGATCGCGGCGCGGATGGCGAGCACGCCGGAATGGGCATAGGTGCCGTCGCCCATGTTCGCGAAGACGTGTTGGGTTTCGGTGAAATGCCGCTGGCCGATCCAGGGCGCGCCCTCGCCGCCCATATGGGTGAAGAGGTCGCTGTCGCGGTTCATGTCCTTGGCGAGGTAGTGGCAGCCGATGCCTGCCAGGCCGTGGCTGCCCTCTGGAATTTTTGTCGAGGTGTTGTGCGGGCAGCCCGGACAGAAATGCGGGGCGCGCATATGCACGGGCGCCAGGGCAGAGGCGGCGAGGGCGTCGAGTTCGGCGATGCGCGCGAGCATCTGTGGCGTGTGCAGTTCGGCCGGAAGCCGGGCATGCAGGGCACGCAGCACCTGCCCGGCGTCGAGTTCCGTCAATTCGCTCAGCAGCGGGCCGCCATCAGGGGCGCGTTTGCCGGAGACATGCGGGCGTCCCGGCATCTCGAACAGCGCGTCGCGCAGCAGCGGCTCGACATGGGCCCGACGGTCCTCGATGACCAGGATTTCCTCCAGGCCCCGGGCGAAGTCGCGCGCTGCTTCGATGTCGAAGGGCCAGGGCATGCCCAGCTTCCAGACGCGCACGCCCTGCTCGCGCAGCATGTTTTCCGAAATGCCGGCATCGGAGAATGCCTGCCGCATGGTGTTGTAGGCCTTGCCGCGTACGGCGATCCCGAAGCGCGCGCGCGGTGCGTCGGCCACGATGCGGTTGAGGCCATTGGCGCGCGCGAAGGCGATGGCCGCTGGCAATTTGTAGCCCCGCAGCCGCGCCTCCATCGCCAGCGGGAAGTCCTTCAGGCGGATATGCAGACCGTCGGGCGCCGAGAACGCCGGGTCCACCGTGGCGTAACGCGCCGGGTCGACGACCAGCGACATGGTGGCGTCCATCGTCTCCGCCACGCATTTCATCGCCACCCACAAGCCGGAAAAACGCGACAGCGCGATGCCCTTGATGCCGTATTCCAGCACCTCCGCCACATCGGCCGGGTCCAGCAGCGGGATTTCGGCGTCGAGAAACGCGTGTTCGGTGGTGTTGGTCACGGTGGAGGATTTGGAGGAGGGGTCATCGCCCGCCAGCACCAGCACGCCGCCGCGCGGCGCCGTGCCGGTCTGGTTGGCGTGGCGGAACACATCGCCCGAGCGATCCACCCCCGGCCCCTTGCCGTACCAGATGCAGAAGACGCCTTCCTTCCTGGCGCCGGGATAGAGCCCCAGCTGCTGCGTGCCCCAGCAGGCGGTGGCGGCGAGGTCCTCATTCAGCCCGGGCTCGAAAACCACGGCGGCCGCGGCCAGGCGCTTGCGGTGGTGGCCGAGTTCGCGGTCATAGCCGCCCAGCGGCGAGCCCCGGTAGCCGGTGATGTAGCCGGCGGTGTTCCAGCCCAGCGCGTCGTCCATCTGGCGCCGCAGCAGCGGCAGGCGGACCAGGGCCTGGGTGCCGGTCAGCAGGGTTTCCTCGCCGGTGGAGGTCCAGCGGTCTTCCAGGGTCACGCGTTCGATGCGGCTCATGGACCATTCCCCAATGAGTTGGAAGAATGCACCGAAGCCACGGCAAAATCCTGCCGAATTCTATTGTGCGCCGCCGAAGGATCGGAAGGATTTTTTGCCAGATGGACCAGATCGACCAAAAAATCCTCCGCGCTTTGCATGACAATGCCCGCATCACCAATGCGGAATTGGCGGATAAGGTGGGCCTCTCCGCAAGCCCCTGCTGGGCCCGGGTGCGCAAGCTGGAGGCCGAGGGCTTCGTCGAACGCTACATGGCCGTGCTCAGCCAACGGAAACTTGGCCTGCCCGACACCGTGATCATCGAGGTGATGTGCGAGAAGCATGATGAGGCAACGCTGCGGCAATTCGAGGCCGCGGTGGCCGACATGCCCGAGATCATCGAGGCCTGGCTGGTCACCGGCGAATACGATTATGTCCTGAAGGCCGCCGTGGGTGGCACGGCGGGCTACGAGAAACTGCTGCGGGAGAAAATCTACCGCCTACCCGGAGTGCGCCACACGCGGACCACGTTCACGCTTCGATGTTTGAAGCAGAGCTATTGCCCGGTGCCGTAGCTCACGCCGCGGCGCGCTTCTCCAGCACTTCCAGCACCTCGCGCGGGTCGGTCCGTTCGCGGTAATCGGTGCGGGTATCGGCCCACAGGATCACCCCGTCGGCGCCGATCACATAGGTGGCGGAAAGCGGCAGCGACCAGTCATCGGGGCTGCCATTCTTGCCGGGAATATCCAGACCGAAGCCCTGATAGACCGAGCGCAGCTCCTCGGTGAAGGCGTAGGTGACGCCGAAGGCGCGGCCCACCACCTGGCCGACATCGCTGAGCACCGGGAAGGTTGCCGCGTTCTTGCCGGCGGTTTCCACCACGTCATCGGGCTTTTCCGGGCTGATCGCCACAAGCGAGGCGCCGGCGGCGGCGATGCGCGGCAACAGCGTCTGATAGGCCTTCAGTTCCAGGTTGCAGTAAGGGCACCAGCCACCGCGATAGAAGGTGACGACCACCGGGCCGCGGGCCAGCAGCGTGGCGACATCGAAGACATTGCCATGCTGATCAGGCAGCGCGATGGCCGGGGCTCGTGCACCGGGCTGCAGCGCGCCGGTGCCCACGCCGCTGTCGCGAAGATGCGCGATGTGGCGCTCCATCGCCTGCTGCCGCTCGGCGGGGACGCGAATGCGCCAGCCGGCACGATAGGCTTCCAGTTCCTCGGACAGGTTGTCGATCATGCGGCCTCCGTTTCACGTGGCACGTCGTGCCGCGCGCCGGCCGGTGCAAGCCGGGGCGATCATTGTTATTTTTGTATCATCAGGCCGGCGGCGGCCTCGCGCAGCGCCTGCGGCATGGGCACAGGCCGGCCGGTGGCGCGGCTGACCGTGACATGGGTGAAATGGCCCTGGGCCGCCGCATCATTGCCCTGCCCGAACACGGCGAGTTCATAACGGATCGAGCTGGTGCCCAGGCGCGCCACCCGCATGCCCACCTCGACCCGCTCCGGAAACGCCAGGGGGCGAAAATAGCGGCAGCCGGTCTCCGCCACAAAGCAGATGACCTCGCCCTCCGTCACATGCAGGAAGCCGCGCTCGACCAACCAGCGCGTCACCGCGGTGTCGAAGAAGGCATAATACTGCACGTTGTTGATGTGGCCGAAGGCATCATTGTCGGCCCAGCGGGTGGTGATGGGGCTGTGATGGGGGAATTCTTCCCGCAGGGCAGGGGCTTCGCGTTCACGCATGGCTTGTCTCCAGCGGCACTCTGCCCAAGAAAGCGGTGATGCGCATCCCCGACCTCGATCTCGACCTGCTGCGCGGCTTCGTCGCGGTGGCTGAACGTGGCGGCTTCACCGCCGCCGGCTTGGCACTCGGCCTGACGCAATCCGCCGTCTCGCTGAAGGTGAAGCGGCTGGAGGATCTGGTGGGCAAGCCTGTCTTCGCCCGCACCAGCCGCGCCGTCACGCTGACGCGCGAGGGCGAGACCTTGCTGGCCTATGCGCGGCGCATGCTGGCGCTGAATGACGAGGCGGTGCGCCGCATGGTCGCCCCCCCGGTGATGGGGCGGCTGCGCCTGGGCGTGGCGGATCACTTCATCCCCAATAGCCTGGCGCCCATGCTCGCGGGCTTTTCGCGCGCCTACCCTGATCTGCGGCTGGAGGTGGAGGTGGGGCGCAGCCATGAATTGCGCGCCGAGCATGAACGCGGGCGGCTCGACCTCGTGCTGGGCAAAAGGCGGGATGGCGAGACGGTGGGGCGGCTGGTGTTCACCGAGGATATCGTCTGGGTCGCGGCACCTGGGTTTTCCGCGTTGCCCGACCGGCCACTGCCACTATCGATGCTGCCGCAGGGCTGCATGTTCCGCGAACGCGCGCTGGCCGCCCTGGCCCGCGCCGGAATTGCCTTCGAGGTCGTCTTCACCTCGCCCAGCCTGCTGGGCGTGGCGGCCGCCGCCCAGGCCGGCTTCGCGCTGACCGTGCTGGGCCGGCATGGTTTCCTGCCGGGGGTGGCGGAGGTGCCCGACCTGCCGGAACTCGGCACCGCGCAGATGTGCGTCTTCGGCGATGAAGGCGGGCAATCGCCGGTTTTCGATGCGCTGATCGGCTTTCTGCGCGAGAGCATGAACGTGGCGTAAGAAAATCCCGCGTTGACGGTTTTCCGTCCCATCGCCAGTTTCCGAAGGTTGGACAAGGGTACGGCCATGCAGGGTCAGGACGGGCGCATCATCGGGCTGATCGGCACCGGGCACTTCCTGAGCCACTTCTATATGCTGTGCCTGGCGCCGCTGTTCATCACCTGGCGGGCGGAATTCGATGTCTCCTATGCCATGCTCGGGCTGTCGCTGGCCTTGATGAGCGGCACCACCGCGGCGTTGCAGACGCCGGTGGGGTTCTGGGTCGACAAATACGGCGCGCGCGGGTTTCTGGTCGGCGGCACGCTGCTGATGGCGCTGTCGGTTTCGGCGATGAGTTTTGCCACGGAGTACTGGATGATCCTGGCTTTGGCGGTGCTCTCCGGCGTGGGCAACAGCGTGATCCACCCGGCGGACTACGCCATCCTGGCCGGGTCCATCCGCAAGGAATTTCTGGGCCGCGCCTTCGCGCTGCACAGTTTCACGGGCAATCTGGGCTTTGCCGTGGCGCCGCCGGTGATCGCCTTGCTGCTGCCGGTCATGGGCTGGCGCGGGGCGCTGCTGCTGGTCGGGCTGCTGGGCATTCCCGTCGTGCTGGGCATTCTGTGGCAGAGCGCGGTGCTGCGCGACCAGTCCAAGCCGCCAAAAGACGCGAAGCGCATGGGCGGGCGGGAATTGCTGCTGAACAAGCCCATCCTGTTGTTCTTCGCCTTCTTCATGCTCAGCGCCATGGCGGGCTCGGGCATTCAGAGCTTCGTCATCACCGTGCTGGGCAAGCTGTGGGGGACGCCTGTCGCGCTCGCCTCCACCGTGCTGACCGGATACATGGTGGGCGCGACATCGGGCATCCTGGTCGGCGGCTGGATCGCCGACAAGACGAAGCGCAACCTGTTCAACATGGTCCTCGTGCTGACCTTCTGCTCGATGGCCTTCATCCTGATGCTCGGCCTGCTGCCGATGCCGCCTGTTCTGCTCCCGGTGGTCGGCCTGCTGGCCGGGCTGACCATGGGCACCAGCCGCACGCCGCGCGATGTGATGCTGAAGGATGCCTGCCCGCCCGGCGAAATCGGCAAGGTCTTCGGCTTCGTCAGCTCCTCGCTGCCGCTCGGCGCCGCCGTCACCCCGGTGCCGATGGGGCTGCTGATCGATTTCGGCCTGCCCTGGCTGGTTTTGCCGGTGGTGGCCTGCCTGCTGGGCCTTTCGCTCCTATGCGCCGGCAGCGCGAGGGAGAGCGCGGCGGTGGCCCGCGCCCGGCCGGTGGCGGCGGAGTAGCCCGTGTCCGCGCGGCGCCTGCATCGTTGGCTTGGGCTGATGCTGGGCGCCTGGTTCGTGTTGGTTGGGCTGACCGGCGCGGTGCTGGTCTATTGGCATGCGCTGGAGGCGGCGGAGCTTCCCACGCCGGCCGCCGGCGCGTCGCTGCCGTTGCAACAGCTGTACGAGGCCGCCGCCAAACACATGAACGACGTGCCCTGGCGCTTCTTCGCACCCGATGAGCACCACGCCCATGCCCGGGTCTTCTTCCTGACCGATGTGGGGCGGCGGATCGTGCATCTCGACCCAACGACAGGCGCGGTGCAGGCGGTGCTGGCCTGGCGCGGGGCGGTGGTGCATTGGTTTTATGATCTGCACGCGAATGCCCTGTCGGGCCGCACGGGCAAGCTGCTGGTCGGGCTTTCGGCCTTGCCGTTGCTGGTGATGCTCGGCCTCGGGTTGCGGCTGTGGCTGAACCGGGGTGCTGTGCCGCTGCGCGAATCCATTGTGCCCCGTCGCGGGCTGCGGGGGCGGCGGCTTTTGTCGCACGCGCATCGAGTGGTGGGGTTCTGGGCGCTGTTGCCCTTGCTGATCGCCACCATCACCGGCCTGTCGCTCAGCTTCCCCGACACCACGCGCGGGCTGCTGGAGCCGTTCACCCCGCATTCGCCGCAATTCCGCGTCTCCGCAGCCAAGGGCACGGGCGCCGTGAACCTGGACGGCGCCATGGCGGTGGTCCGGACCGCCTTGCCCGGCTGGCGCCTGGCCTGGGCCGAGCCGCCGGAGGATGACGCGCCGGAATGGCTGCTGGTGCTGCTGCCCGAGGCGCAACGCTGGCCCTCCGGCCGAGCCGCGGCCTATGTCAACGCCGCTTCCGGCCGGCTGGAGGAGGTGCGGCTGCCTGATGGCGTGGACCATATCCGCGCCTGGATCATGGCCCTGCACAATGGC
This sequence comes from Acetobacteraceae bacterium, assembly GCA_021732665.1. GTDB lineage: Bacteria > Pseudomonadota > Alphaproteobacteria > Acetobacterales > Acetobacteraceae > Rhodovarius. The sequence continues at coordinate 17,876 of JAKFUL010000015.1, read as the reverse complement.
CAGGCCTTCGGGCTTGCCCATCGCCTGGCGGTGATCGCGCTGGGATTGGTGCTCGTGGCCATGGCGATGCTGGGGCTGCTGCTGTGGCGGCGCGGCCGCTGGCTCGCAGCCCAGCCCGTGCCGGCGTGATCCCGCTCGAACCCATCCTGGGGGTGATCGACGCGGTGGGGATGGTGGCCTTCGCCGTCTCCGGCGCGCTGGCGGCGGCACGCAAGCGGATGGATATCGTGGGGCTGATCATGTTGGCCGCCGTCACCGGGCTGGGTGGGGGGACGGTGCGCGACGTGCTGCTGGGGCGGCTGCCGCTGTTCTGGCTGCGGGCGCCGGAATTGCTGGGCATCACCACCTTCGTCGCCATCTTCGTCTTCTTCGCCGCGCCCCGCTTCGAGGTGAAGAACCAGGCGCTGCTGTGGTTCGATGCGCTGGGCATGGCGATGTATGCCGTCCTCGGCGCCGAGATCGCATTGCTTGCAGGCGCCGATGCCTGGGCGGCCACGCTGATGGGCATGGTCACTGCCACCTTCGGCGGCATTTTCCGCGACGTGATCTGCAACGAGGTGCCGCTGATCCTGCACCGGGAGATCTATGCGCTGGCGGCGCTGGCGGGTGCCGGGCTGTTCATCGCGCTCAGGCTCAACGGTGTATGGCGGGAGCCTGCCTTCCTCTCCGGCATGTTGCTGGCCTTCGCCATCCGCGCGCTGGCCATCCAGCGCGGCTGGTCGCTTCCCGCCTATCGGGAGCGGGAATAGAGGGTTACGCTGCCTCCATAAAAGGAGGAAACCCGCATGCAACGTCGTGCCATTCTGGGGTCGCTGCTGGCGGCACCCGCTTTCGCGCAAGGCGCCTGGCAGCCGGATCGCCCCATCCGCATCATCGTGCCCTTCCCCGCCGGCGGCGCCACCGATGTCTGGGCGCGGCTTTGCGCCGAGAGCATGAGCGAGATGCTGCGGGTGCCGGTGCTGATCGAGAACCGATCCGGCGCTGCAGGGATGATCGGCGCCGATGCGGTGGCCAAGGCGTCGCCGGATGGCCACACGCTGCTCTTCACCATCACGCCGCTGGTGCAGTCGCCCATCGTGCTGGGCAATGCGCCCTATGACGCGGTGCGGGATTTCTCGCCGATCGGGCAGATGGGCACCACGGTGCTGATCTTCATGTGCCGCGCAGCCCTGCCGCCCCGCAATCTGGCGGAGTTCATCGAATACGCGAAGCAGCAGGCGGCGGCCGGGCGCAGCCTCAACCTGGGCAGCTGGGCGGCAGGGTCCTCCGCGCATGTTTTCGCGCTGGCCATGAACAACCGCCTCGGCCTTGGCATGACGCATGTCGCCTATCGGGGCGAGGCGCCGATGGTCACCGCCTATCTCTCCAACGAGGTCGATGCCGGCATCAACAGCCTGACCAGCACGCGCGAGCATATCCAAGCCGGCAAACTGCGGGCGCTGGCGGCGCTGGGCGATACGCGGGCGGCGGGCATGGCGGACATCCCCACCTTCATCGAGCAGGGGCAGGATGTGGGGCGCGGCTGGTCCGGCTTCGTGGGCCTTCTTGGCCCCGCCCGCATGCCGCCCGCGGTGCATGCGCGACTGACAGAAGTGTTCCGCGACACCATGCACCGCCCGGCGCTGCGCGCCCGCCTGCTGGCGCTGGACACCGACCCGGTCTGGCTGGGGCCGGAGGATTTCGGCGCGGTGATCATCCGGGTGCGCGATCTCTGGACGGAGCTGACGCGCGGGATGGACCTGCAGCTGCGCTGAGCTGAACGCCCGCTGGCGCTACCTGGAAGGTGCTACCGCGGCGCCGCGGCGCGGGTCAGCCGGTCATTGATGGCGGCGCCCAGCCCCTCCTTCGGCACCGGCTGCGCGGCGATGCGGCGCAGCCCCAGCCTCGTACCTTCCGCATCCAGCCAGCGCAGGCCGCTGAACAGCCGCGCCGCGGCCTCGGCCAGGTCGCCGCCTTCGGAGAGGTTCCAGGCCAGCCCCGCGCCCTGCAGCGCCGCGCCGAAGCCCAGCAGCGCCTCATCCGCCGCCACCTCCCGTGCTTCCAGCCGCACCGGCAGGTTGGGCGCGTAGTGCGAGAGCATAAGCCCTGGGCTGCGCAGCGTGGGGGTGGGGCCGCCGTTGATCGGCAGCGCCGCGCCGATCGGGCCGATCACCGCCTCGATGGCGGCGCGGGAGACGCCGCCCGGCCGCAGCAGCACGGCCATCGGGCCGGTCAGGTCCAGCACGCTGCTCTCCAGCCCCACCTGGCAAGGGCCGCCATCCAGCACGGCGGCGATCCGGCCCGAAAGTTCCTCCAGAACATGCCGGGCCGTGGTGGGGCTGACGCGGCCGGAGCGGTTGGCCGAGGGCGCGGCCACGGGCGTTGCGGCCGCGCGCAGGAATTCGAGCGCCCGGGGGTGGGCGGGCACGCGCACCGCCAGCGTCTCCAGCCCGGCGCCGGCCAGCAGTTCCACCCGGCTACGCGGGTGGCGGGGCAGCACCATGGTCAGCGGGCCGGGCCAGAAGACCTGCGCGAGGGCGCGGGCGCGGCTGTCGGGCAACACCTCGTCGAAGGCGGCGCCGGCCTCGGCGAAATGGCAGATCAGCGGGTTGAAATGCGGCCTGCCCTTGGCGGCGAAGATCGCCACCACGGCCGCTGCCTGGCGGGCATCGCCGCCCAGACCATAGACGGTCTCGGTCGCGAAGGCGACCAATTCGCCCGTGCGCAGCAAGGCGGCGGCGGCGTAGGGGTCGTCCAGCAGCAGGGTCAAGCGGCGCCCCAGGCAATGAAGCCCGCATTCCTGAAATCGGGCTTGCCATAGGCCAGGCGGGTGCCGGTCATGTCGGTCACCCGCCCACCCGCGGCTTCGACCAGGGCCTGGCCGGCGGCGCTGTCCCATTCCATCGTCGTGCCGGGGCGGGGGATGACGTCGGCCAGGCCCTCGGCGATCAGGGTGAATTTCATCGCCGAGCCCATGTGCCGGGTCTCGGCCAAGGTGTGGCCGGCCAGGATGCGCTCGACCCGCGCCGGGTTCGGGTGGCTGCGGCTGTCCAGCACGGTCAGGCCATGCGAGGGCGCCGGGCGGGCCTGGATCGCCACGCGTGGCCCCCCCTGCTGCTTCCAGGCCAGCCGGGCGGCCACGATGCCGCCATAGACGCTTTCCGCCACCGGCAGGGCGATGGCGCCGAGCACGGGGTAGCCGTTCTCGATCAGACCGATGCAGACGACGAATTCATCGATCCCCTTGGCGAATTCCTTGGTGCCGTCCAGCGGGTCCACCAGCCAGTAGCGCGGTGTGGGTTCGCGCAGCGCACCGGCGGCCATCATCTCCTCCGCCACCACCGGGATGCCGGTCTCGCGCAGGCCCTCCAGGATGATCGCCTCGGCGATGGTGTCGGCCACGGTCACCGGGGATTGGTCGGCCTTGCGCTCCACCTCGAAGCCATGCGCGCGCACGGCCATGATGGCGTGGCCGGCCTGCACCGCCAGACCGGTCGCAATCTCCAGCAGGTGTTCGGCTTCGTGCATGATGTCTCGTTGCCCGGGCGCCGGGGGATGCGCAAGGGTGACGCTTGCGACTAATGTGGTCCATCGCATTACGATGGACGCCACGCATGCCCGAGATCACCTTCGTCAAATCCGCACTCCCCAAGGCCGGCGCGCTGGTGGTGCTGCTGGCCGAGGGCGGCAACCCCTCGGCCCTGCACACCGCGCTGGACGAGGCCAGCGGCGGCGCGGTGGGCCGCGCGCTGGAGGCCGCGGGCTTCAAGGGCCGCAAGGGGCAGAGCGCCACGGTCTGGGCGCCCGCCCCCGGCATTTCCAAGCTGGTCGCCATCGGCCTGGGCGCCGAGGGCGCGCTGACGCCCGATGGCGCCGAGGCGGTGGGCGGCGCCATCTGGCCGTTGATCAGCGCCGAGACCGAGGCCACCCTGGCCGCCGATGGCGTGGAGATGCCGGTCGCCGTGCGGGTGGCGCTGGGCACCGTGCTGCGCAGCTACCGCTTCGACCTCTACCGCACCATGGAAAAGCCTGAGGACAAGCCCAAGCTGGCCAGGCTGGCCGTGGCCGTGGACCAGCCCATGGCGGCGAAGAACGCCTATGCCCCCTTCAAGGCTGTGGCCGAGGGCGTGTTCATGACCCGCGACCTGGTGAGCGAGCCGCCGAACATCCTGCACCCCGTCGAGATGGCCGAGCGCTGCCGCGCGCTGGAAAAGCTTGGCGTGGTGGTGGAGATCCTGACGCCGAAGGAGATGAAGAAGCTGGGCTTCGGCGCACTGCTGGGCGTGGCCATGGGTTCGGCCATCGAGGCGCGGATGGTGGTGATGCACTGGAACGGCCTGGGCAGCGCGCCGGCCAAGGGCCGGGCGAAGAAACCCGCGCCGGCCGAGAAGCCGATCTGCTTCATCGGCAAGGGTGTGACCTTCGACACCGGTGGCATCTCCATCAAGCCGGCCGGCGGCATGGAGGACATGAAATGGGACATGGCCGGTGCCGGCTGCGTGGTCGGGCTGATGGCGGCATTGGCCGGCAGGAAGGCGCGCGCCAATGTCGTGGGCCTGGTGGGCCTGGTGGAGAACATGCCGTCGGGCACCGCGCAGCGCCCGGGCGATGTGGTGAAGACCGCGTCGGGCCAGACGGTGGAGGTGATCAACACCGACGCCGAAGGGCGGCTCGTGCTGGCCGATGTCATCCACTACGCCATCACCAAGTATGATCCGAAATGGATGATCGACCTGGCCACGCTGACCGGCGCCATCATCGTGGCACTCGGTCATGAACATGCCGGGCTGTTCAGCAATGACGACGTGCTGGCCGGGCAGATCGAGGCGGCCGGAAAGGCCACCGGCGAGCTGTGCTGGCGCCTGCCGCTGTCGGACGCCTATGACAAGCAGATCAAGTCCGACATCGCCGACATGAAGAATGTCGGCACCCGGGCCGGCGGGTCGATCACGGCGGCGCAGTTCATCCAGCGCTTCGTGCAGGGCCGCCCCTGGGCGCATCTGGACATCGCCGGCACCGCCTGGGCCACAAAGGACCTGCCCACCGCGCCCAAGGGCGCCACCGCCTACGGCGTGCGGCTGCTGGACAGGCTGGTGGCGGATCATTTCGAGGGCTGAGGACCGGCTGCCGCTGGCGGCGCGGTTCGCGGACAGCCCGGGCGGCGCTTCCATCCGCGCCGGTGCAGGGCTGGCCGATGGCTTCGACGGCCAGGGCCAGACGATCCGCCTGGACATGAAGGACGGGCCGGAGGCCGCCGGCGCACGGGCCTGGGCGGCCATGGCCGAGGGCGGCCTGGGGCTGGAGATCGATGCCCGCGGCCTGAGCCTGGCCGCCGCGGTGGCGCTGGCCCGAGGCGCCGCCCTGCGCGCCTGGGGGGTGCGCGAGAAGCCGCGCGGCAATCTGCTCGTGCTTACCGCGGTGCCAGGGGCGGCGGAGCGGCTTTGGTCGCTCGGCGCGCCGGCCATTGCCGGCAATCTCTTCGCCCGGGACCTGGTGGCGGAGCCGGCCAACCGCCTGACCCCCGCCGCCTTCGTCGAGCGGCTTCGGGCGCTGGAGGCGTTCGGGTTGAGGATCTCGGTGCGCGGCCGGGCGCAGCTGGCGCGCGAGGGGTTTGGCGCGCTCAGCGCGGTGGGCCGCGCCGCCGCCTCCGGCCCATACCTCGCCACGCTGGAATGGCCGGGGGTATCGGGCCAGGAGGGCCGGCCCATCGCGCTGGTCGGCAAGGGCATGTGTTTCGACACCGGCGGCATCTCGATCAAGCCCGCGCGCGGCATGGCGGCGATGCGGGCGGACATGGCGGGGGCGGCGGCCTGCGCCGGCGCCATGCTGGCCCTGGCGCTGGGTCGTTCGCCCCTGGCCGCCGTGGCGGTGCTGGCCATCGCCGAGAACACCACCGGCGCCGACAGCTACCGCCCCGGCGATGTGTTGCGCAGCCTCTCCGGCCGCACGATCGAGGTTGTCGACACCGATGCCGAAGGGCGCCTCGCGCTGGCCGATGCGCTGCACCACGCCATTGCCGCCCATCGCCCGCGCGCGGTGGTGGATGTGGCGACGCTGACGGGCAGCATCGTCATGGCGCTCGGCCACCACCATGCCGGGCTGTTCGGCAATGACGATGCGCTGTGCGAGGCGGCGCGGCAGGCGGGGCGGGAGGAGGGCGAGCTGCTGTGGCGCATGCCGATCGGAAAGGCCCACCGCCTGGACCTGCGCAGCGACATCGCCGACATCCTGCAATGCGCCCCGGCCGGACAGGGACGGCAACCCGATGCCTGCCACGCCGCCGCCTTCCTGCGCGAATTCGTGGGCGAGACGCCGTGGGCGCATCTCGACATCGCCGGGGTGGAGCTGGCCGAGGCCGGCAACCCGTTGGCCGCCAGGGGCATGCCAACGGGCTTCGGCGCCCGGCTGCTGGCGCGGCTGGCGGCTACTCCAGCACCGTGATCCTGGCCGCGCCCTGCCGGGCGAAGAAGGCCGGGCGATACATGTCGGAAAGCTCCGCCCCCGGCAGCTCGTAGCGGCCGGGGGTGGTGGCGCGGACGCGCCAGGCGAGGCGGAAGCCGGGTTCGGCCGTGGTCAGGGCGAGCGCGGCCGAGACCCGATCATCCAGCGCCGGCACCGCCACCGGCTCGGACAGCGTGCCGACGAAGGCGAGGCCGGGCACGTCGCCGGCGGGCAGGCGGGCCACCACCTCCCAGCCGGCGGGCAAGCCCTGCTGCACCATGGCGGCGTGGTCCTGGCCATCCTCGGCGCGGCCTTCGAGTTGCAGGATGAACTGGGTGCCGGAGCGCAGCTGGTCCAGGTTCAACGGCTGGCCGGTGAGGGTCAGGAAGCGCCGGGTGATGCGCATGGCGTTGCGCCCGGCCGACGCCGCCTGGGCCGGAATGCCGGTGATGGAGGCGCTGGCCCAGACCGGGGCCTCGCCCAGGTTGCGCGCGGTGGTCGGGCCAGTGAGCGGTGCCGTCACCAGCGCCGCCGGTTCCAGCGCGGTGCCGCCCAGCGCCACCCGCACGGGGGTGCCGGTGCGGCCAAGCGTGGCGGCTACCAGCAGCGCCCAGCCCTGTTCCTGGGTGGTGGCGGCCATCGGCGTCAGCTCGGGGCCGGGCAGCCGGTTGCGCACCTCGGAAGCGCGGCCGGGCAACAGCCCGGCCTCGGCGAAGAGCACGTTGATGGCCATCCAGTCGCGCGCCGCGGTGCCGTAATCCACCGCCCAGAAGCCGCGATCGGGGGCGGCCAGCGCGGCCTGCATGGCCTGTGTGGCGCGCGCCGTGTCGCCGCCGCGGGCGAAGATGGCGGCAAGCTGGGCGCGGGCGAGCGGGCTGGGCAGGTCTGAGAGATTCTCCAGCAGCCGGCGCGCGGCACCCAGCCGCACTCGGCCGCCCAGCGCCAGCGCATGCAGGCGATAGGCCTGGGCGGCGAGGCCCGGAGGGGTGTCGTTCTCGAACTCCTCCACCGCCTCGTCCAGCGCCTGGAGGGTGGCGTTCAGCGCGGCATCGGGCACCGCCGCACCGGCCGCCTTGGCCCGCAGCAGCACCTCCAGCGCGAAGGCGGAAAGCCATTCCTCCGTCTGCCCCTGCGCCGACCACATCGAGAAGCTGCCGTCATAGCGCTGGCGGTTGAGGATGGAATTCACCGCCGCCTGCAGGCGCGCGCCGCGATCGTCGCCGGCCCAGGCACCGGCCGCGCTCAGCCCCAGCGCGCGCGAGCCGGCCTGTTCCAGACAATCCAGCGGGAAGGCTTCCAGCGCGCGCAGGATGCCCGGCACGTCATAGCGCACCGGCCCGCCGAAGCGCGCCGTGGCCCGCCAGCTGCCGGGGATGAAGCGTTCCACCGCCAGCGGCAGCGGCCGGTCCACGCCCGGCGGCAATTCGGCGCCGGCCACCTCGGTGATGATGGCGCGTGATGAGCGCACGGTGATCCTCGCCTCGCGCGTCACCGAGAAATTGTCCGGGCCGGTCGCGGTCAGGCGAAGGATGCCCTGGCCCTGGCCGGTGGCGCGCAGGCCGGAGGCGGCGGTGACGCGCTGCCCCGCCGCCAGGTTCTGGCCAAGCTGGGCCGGGCCGTTGAGGCTGATCGCGCCCTCGGCGGCCAGGGTCACGTTCACCGCGCCGGCCGGCAGGTCCAGATTGTGCAGCAGGATGGGCAGGCGGGCCTCATCGCCCGGCGCCAGGAAGCGCGGCAGGATGGCCTCCGCGATCAGCGGGTCGCGCACGGTCAGCGCCCGGCCGGCGGAACCGACGCGGCTGCCCTCCCAGGCCACGGCCATCAGGCGCAGCTCGCCGGCGAAATCGGGAATGTCGAGTTCCACCTGGGCCAGCCCATCGGCGCCCACCCGCACCACGCCGGAGAAGAGCGAGACATTGCGCTGTGGGATTTCCAGCGTGCCCAGGCTGTCATCGCCATCACCGCCCTGGCGAAGTGCTGCGAGGTCGCCCTCCGGCGGCGGGATCAGGCGGCCGTAGTCGTCGCGAATGTCCACGCCCAGGCGGCGCCGGCCGGTGTAGTGGCGCAGCGGGTCGGGGGTGGCGAAGCGGGTCAGGCGCAATATGCCTTCGTCGACGGCGGCGAGCGTGAGGCGCGCTTCGCCGGCCGCGCCGCCGACACGCACCGGTATGGTGATTCGCTGGCGGGGCAGGATGCGCGCGGGGCCTTCGATCGCGACCGTCAGCGCGCGGCTGGCAGGGTCGATCTGCAGCCAGGCCAGGCCGAGCGCGCGGGCGGGCTGGCCGGACCGCTGCTCGCCCGGCCTGAAGACGGTGACGGCGACATGCGCGCCGGCGCCCCAGGCGGCGTTGACGGGGATGGCAATTTCGGTGCCGCCGGCGGGCACCGCCACCTCCTGGATGGCCAGCAGCCTGTCGGTCAGCACCGCCACGGAGGCCACGCCGGCGAAGGGCGCCTGGATGCGGATGCGCGCGTTCTCGCCCGGGGCATAGGCCTGGCGGTCGGCGGCGATATCGGCCTTGTCGGGGGTGTCGATACTCTCGCCCACCGCCCAGCCGCTGCGGAAGCGGGTGGAGGTGATGGCGAGGCCGGCGGGCTCGGTGATTTCGAGACGGTAGCGGCCGAAGGGCAGGGCGCGGGCCAACCGCACCGGCTGGGCGCCGGTGGCGATGGTGCCGGTCTCCACCGGCTCGTTGCGCCAGATCGTGGCGTAGCGCGGCGTGCCCTCGTTCAGCACGATGCGCCATTCCGGGATCTCCCGCACCAGGCGCCAGTTGAGCGTGGTGGGCGCGGCGGCGGCGGCGGCGTCGAGTGCGATGACCTCGAAACCGGCCTCCTGGCCCTCATTCACCGCGCCATCGGTGAAGCCGGGCCGCACGCCGATCATGCGGTTCTGCGAACGCACCGGCAGGGTCGTGGAGGCGTTGGACGCCCGGCCGCCCGGCTCCTCCACGCTGAGGTCGATGCGCGCGGTCAGCGGCCGCGTGCTGTCGGGCGCGCGGGGCAGCGCGATGGTCAGCGTGCCGCGGCCCTGCGCGTCGGTCTCCGCCATCTCGGCGGTGATCTGCGGCGGCTCGGTGATCTCATCCACCAGGCCGAATTCGAAGCGCGGCCATTGCGTGAAGGGGGTGCGGCTGGGGATGAAGTTGACGGTGGCGCTGCCCGTCATGCCCTCGCCCGGCGCGTCGTAGAGAAAGCGCACGGTGACGGGGATGTTCAGCGGGGTGCCGGGAATGAGCGGCCCGGCATCGGCCATGGTCACTTCCAGGCGTTCGGGCACGAAGGCGTCGACGCGGAAATCGGCGGTGGCGACGGGGGGCTGGGCCGGGTCGGTCAGGACCTCCAGCTTCCAGGTGCCGGCTGGCGCGCCGGTGGGCAGGGCGATGGGCCAGAGCAGGGCGGCGCCGGGCTCGCGCGTCGGCACGGCCTCGGCCGCCACCTGGCCATTGGGGCGGCGCAGGCGCAGCCGGGCCGGGATGTCGCTGGGCGCGCCGGCGGCGTCGCGCAGCAGGACCGTGGCGTTGACCGTCTCGCCGGGCCGGAAAATGCCGCGGTCGAAATAGACGAAGGCGTCGAGCGGGCCGGGATGCGCCCGCCCCGTGGCCCCGCGGTCGGAGAGATCGAAGCTGGCGGCTTCGAGGTTCAGCGCGACGAAATCATCGCCCTTGAGGGCATGTATGGCGGCCGGCGCGATCGGGCCCTGTCCGCGCAGCAGCGGGGCCGGGAAGCGCGCCAGACCGTCCGCATCGGCCTCCGCCTCGGCCAGCACCTCGTTGTTGGCGGCGATGAGGGAGAGGCGGGTGCCCGGCTCCACCCGGCCCGATTGCAAACCCCGCGCCTGCACCGCGAGGCCCGCCGGGCTGCGCCAGGCGGTCAGCCCCAGATCGGTGACGAAGATGGCGAGCGAGCCGGCCTGCACGCGGCGCGCGCCCGTGCCGTCGCCCGCGCGGGCGACCAGGATATACAGCCCTGGCTGGGCCTGGCGCAGCACGTCGGGCAGCGGCAGCACCACGCGCTGGGTGGTGTTGGGGGTCATGGGCGGCAGATCGACCTGACCCTGCCAGATCTCGCGGCCGGTGTTCTCGCCGTAGTCATCGGCCTCGGCCTCGGCCAGGCTGTCGACCGTGGCCCGATAGCGCATGGCCGGCACCAGCGAGCGCTCCGCAACCCGCAGCACCTGCAGCCGCAGGCCCGTCAGGTTCACCGTGCCCAGGCCCACCCGCGCCTGCTGGCCGCGCGGCAGGATGAAGCGCTGGGTGTCGAAGGCGATGCGCGGCGCCCGGTTGGCCATGGCCACCGGCACCGCGGTGTCGCGCGTCAGGCGCAACCCATCCTCGCCCGGCAGGCCGGCGCGCAGCAGGAGCCGCGTGGTGCGGCCATGTGGCAGGCCGGCGACGCAGAGGTTCGGGCCCTCCCGCGTCACCGAAAGGCCGGGAATCGGCGGTTCGGCGCGCAGCCAGTCGCCGGGCTGCCAGTCATTGCGCTGGGCCAGGGGGGCGGTGAAGGCGATGCAGGCGCTGGGCGGCTCGGCCTCGGCATTCGTGTTCACGCGGGCAACGATCAGGCCGGCGGCGCGGCGGGCCTCGGCCAGCATGGCGGCATAGCGCGGGTCGTTGGGGGCGCGCACGCGCACCGCCTCCAGCACCTGCAATTGCTGCGGCAGCCGGTCCAGCCGACCCAGTGCCTGTGCCATCAGCAGCAGGGACGGGATTTCCGGCGGCCCGGCGGGCACCGCCATGAAGTTGAGCCACGCGGCCTGCAGGGCACGTCCGGCCTCGGGTGGGGTGCGGGCGAGCTGGGCGCGGGCAAGGGCAAGGTAGTGCTCCGGCCGTGGCTCGGCCATGCCCACGCGTTCTTCCCAGGCGGCGGCGGCGGCGGGCCAGTTATTCGCGCGCTCGGCCGCCGCGGCGCGGTTTTCCGAGGCGACGCGGGACTGGGCGGTGCCGCCGGTGGGGAAGCGGCGTTGCAATTCGGCGCGGTAGCGTTCGGAATCATCGGCGAGACCCGGCAGGTCTGGCATCTGCGCCCAGGCGGCGATCGGCGCTTGCACGGCCGCCAGCAGGAGGAAAAGGATCGTGACCAGGCGGCGCATATGGTGTTCCTCATCCCAGAGCCTGAGCATCGCACAGCGCGGCTTCCCCGGTGAGGGTTTCTTCGGCAGCGCAAATTGAATTGTTGGCGCCAGACCTGTTAAATTCGATCCATGATCAGCACAAAAGATTCGTACAAGGCCGCGGCCGGACACAAATAGGTGGTCGATTCCCTTGGGCGCCCCTCTTGGGGCCGCGTTGGCTTGGGTAGATATCATCGGGAAGAACCGGATGCTGCGCTACGCTGCGATTTTGGCTGCTGTACTTGCCCCTGCCCTTGCCTTCGGCCAAGGCGCTCCTCCCGCGGGTCCTCCCGGCATTCCGGTGACGACGGACGCGGCGATCGTCGGTCCGGTGCCGGTGCAGATCATTGCCAATGGCACGGTGCAGTCGGAAAGCGTGGTGGTGATCCGCCCGCGCGTGGATGGGCAGATCACTCAGCTTCATGCGGCGGAAGGCCAGACGGTCCGCCGCGGCCAGCTGCTGTTCACCCTCGATGCGCGGTTGAACCAGGCGCTGCTGGCGCAGCAGGAGGCGCAGCTGCTGCGCGACCGCGCCCAGGCGACCCGCACCCAGCTCGACGCCGTGCGCTACCAGAGCCTGCGCGGCGAGAGCTTTGCCAGCCAGCAGCGTTACGAGCAGGCGCAGGCCGATGCCGCCGCCGCCGCCGCCACCGTGCAGGCCACCCAGGCGCTGATCGCGCAGACCCGCCTGTCCATCGAATTCGCCTCGATCACCGCCGAGGTGGATGGCCAACTCGGCGCCCTGCCGCTCCGCGTGGGAAACTTCGTCCGTCAGGCCGAGAATGTGGCGATGGGCACGATCACCCAGACCAACCCCATCCTGGTGCAGTTCAACGTGCCCGAACGGTGGCTGCCGATGATCCGCACCGCCATGCGCAGCGAGGCCCCGCCGCCGGTGCGGGCGACCGCCGATGGCGACACCGGGCCGCCTTCCGAGGGGCGGCTGGTTTTCGTGGACAGCCAGGTGGACACGGCGACCGGCACGATCACGCTCAAGGGCCGCTTCGACAATGCCGATAGCCGGCTCTTGCCGGGCCAGTATGTGCAGGTGTCCGTGGTGGCGACCGTGCAGCAGAACGCGATCACCGTTGCCTCGGCCTCGATCCAGACCGGGCAGCAGGGGCGCCATGTCTTCGTCGTGGTCGAGGGCGTGGCCCGGCGACGGGTGGTGACATTGGATCGCTCGCTCGGTGATCGCGCGGTGGTGCGGGGCGACATCCGCGCCGGCGAGCGGGTGATCGTCGATGGCGCGCAGCGCGTCACAGAAGGGTCTAGGGTGGTCGACCGCAGCGCCACGCCGCAACGTGTTTCCACCCTGGAGAGCGCGCGATGAACATTTCCGAACTGTGCATTCGCCGCCCTATCATGACCTGCCTGCTGACCGTGGCGGCCGTCGTGGCCGGCGCGATCGCCTATACCCGGCTGCCGGTCGCCGCTGTGCCTCGGGTGGATTTCCCGGTCATTCAGGTCAACGCGACCTTTGCCGGGGCCAGCCCGGAGACCATGGCGACCTCGGTGGCGCTGCCGCTGGAACGTGAATTCTCCACCATCGCCGGGCTGGAGAGCATGAGCTCCAACTCCGGCCAGGATACGCTGAACCTGACGCTGCAATTCGCGCTGGGCCGCAACATCGACAGTGCCGCGCAGGATGTGCAGGCGGCGATGACCCGCGCCCAGCGCCGCCTGCCGATCGAGATGACCATCCCGCCCAGCTACCGCAAGGTGAACCCGGCCGATGCGCCGGTGCTGCTGCTCACGCTGCGCGGTGGTGACACGCCCCTATACCGGCTGAACGACATCGCCAGCACCATCATCGCGCCCGCGCTGAGCCGGGTGCAGGGCGTGGCCCAGGTGCAGACCTTCGGGGAGCAGCTTTACTCCGTGCGCGTGCGGCTGGACCCTGACCGGATCGCCGCCATGGGGCTGGCCTTCGACAGCGTCAGCCAATCCATCTCGGCCGCCAATTCCAACGCGCCGGTGGGGTTGCTGACGGGCAACCGGCAGCAACTGACCTTGCGCGCCAATGACCAGCCGCAGGATGCCCAGGCCTTTGGGCAACTGGTGGTGGCTGGCCGCGCCTCGGCCCCTGTACGGCTGAACGAGATCGCCCAGGTGGCCGATGGCGTGCAGAACGAGCGCGTGGCGAGCTGGGCGAATGGAGAGCGCGCGCTGGTGCTGGCGGTGCTGCGCCAGCCCGATGCCAACACCGTCGATGTCGTCGACGGTGTGCGGGCCTCGCTGCCCGGGCTGCAGGGCGCGCTGCCGGCCGGCGCCTCCATCGGCGTGTTCCTCGACCGCTCGGTCTCGATCCGCGCCGCGGTGCATGACGTGCAGGAATCGCTGCTGATCGCCATCGGCCTGGTGGTGCTGGTGTGCTTCCTGTTCCTGCGCCGCATCACGGCCACGCTGATCCCGAGCATCGCGGTGCCGATCAGCCTCTGCATCACCTTCGGCTTCATGTATGCGCTGGGCTACGGCATCGACAACGTGACGCTGCTGGGCCTGACCATCGCGGTGGGGCTGGTGGTGGATGACGCGATCGTGGTGCTGGAGGCCATCGTCCGCCACATCGAGGAGGGCATGCACCCGATGGCCGCCGCCATGCGCGGCGCCCGCGAGGTGGGCTTCACCGTCCTCTCCATCACGCTGTCGCTGATCGCGGTCTTCCTGCCCATCCTGCTGATGGGCGGCGTGGTCGGACGGGTGTTCAACGCCTTCGCCGCCACCGTGTCGCTGGCGGTCATCGCCTCGCTCATCGTCTCGCTGACGCTGACGCCGCTGATGGCCAGCCGAATGCCGGCGCACAGCAAGCCCGGGCGTATCGACCGTTTCTTTGAGCGCGGCTTCGTGGCGGTGGAGCGGAGCTATGGCTGGGCGCTGGGCTATGCGCTGCGGTTCAAATTCGTGGTCTGGATCGTCTTCCTGGCTTCGGTCGGCGCCGCCGGCTGGCTGGCGGTGCACATCCCCAAGGGCTTCTTCCCGATCGAGGATACCGGCCTTCTGACGATGAACACCGAAGGCCCGCGCGGCATGTCGATCTATGGCATGGCGGAGATGCAGGGCCGGGTGGCCGAGATCGTGGCGCGCAGCCCGCATGTCGAGGCGGTGGTGTCCAACCTGGGCGCCGTGGGTGGGTCGGCCTCGATCAATCAGGGCCGCATGTTCGTGCAGCTGAAGCCGCGGTCGCAGCGGCCGGACGTGCAGGCGGTGATCCAGGAATTGCGCCGCCAGACCGCGGGCGTGCCCGGGATGCGCACCTTCATCCAACCGATCCAGAACATCAATTTCGGCGCGCGGCAGTCCCGCACGCTCTACCTCTACACTATGCAGGGCCTGCGGCTGGACGAGCTGTATGACTGGGCGCCGCGGCTGGAGGCGGCGCTTTCGCGCTCACCACAATTGCAGGACGTGAATACCGATCTGCAGCTCGACAGCCCCGTGGTGCTGGTGAATGTGGACCGGGACCGGGCGACGGCGCTGGGTGTCTCGGTGGACCAGGTGCGGCAGGCGCTGTTCTCGGCTTTCGGCGCGCGCCAGATCTCCACCATCTATGGCCAGGCCAATGCCTATCCGGTGATCATGGAGGCGCTGCCGGAAGACCAGCGGGATGAGAATGGGCTGGCCAAGCTGTATCTGCGCTCCAACACCGGGCGGCTGATCCCGCTCTCGGCGCTGGCGACGATCGACCGCCGCTCGGGGCCGCTGACGGTGGCGCATCAGGGCCAGTTGCCGGCGGTGACCATCGGCTTCAACACGCCCCCGGGCGTGGCGCTGGGCGATGCGGTGAACGCGATCCGCCAGGTCGAGCGCGAGATCGGGTTGCCGCCGACCATCGTGACCGGCTTCACCGGTTCGGCCCAGGTCTTCCAGCAGGCGCTGGCGGGGCAGGGTTTCCTGGTGCTGGCGGCGGTCTGCATCATGTATGTGGTGCTGGGGGTGTTGTATGAATCGCTGGTTCACCCGCTGACCATCCTCTCCGGCCTGCCGGCCGCGGCGCTGGGCGCCTTCGCCACGCTGTGGGTGTTCAACCTCGACCTCTCGGTCATCGCCGTCATCGGCGTGCTGCTGCTGATCGGGCTGGTGAAGAAGAACGCCATCATGGTGGTGGATGTGGCGCTGCAACGCCAGCGCGCGGGCGAGAACGCGCGCGATGCGGTGCGCCATGCCTGTGTGCTGCGCTTCCGCCCCATTCTGATGACGACGCTGGCGGCGGCCGCGGGTGCCGTGCCCATCGCCGCCGGCTGGGGTGCGGCGGCCGAGTTGCGCCAGCCGCTGGGCCTGGCCGTGGTCGGCGGGCTGGCGGTGAGCCAGGTGCTGACCTTGTTCGTGACGCCTGTGCTCTACCTGGCCTTCGACGGGCTGGCGGCGAAGTTCAGCCGTGGCCGGGGTGCCGTGGTGCCGGTGACGCACGCGCCGGCGGAATGAGCGACGCGGCGTTCATGGCCCGCGCCATCGCCCTGAGCCACGACGGCGTGGCCGCAGGCGGCGGCCCCTTCGGCGCCGTGGTCGTGCGCAACGGCGTGATCATCGGCGAGGGCCGCAACAACGTCGTCCCCGGCCGCGACCCCACCGCCCATGCCGAGGTGATGGCCCTGCGCGACGCCTGCGCCCGCACCGGCAGCCATGACCTCTCCGGCGCCGTGATCTACACGAGTTGCGAGCCCTGCCCGATGTGTCTCGGCGCCATCTGGTGGGCGCGCTGCGCCGAGGTGGTCTATGGCAATGGGCGCGCCGAGGCTGCGGGCATCGGCTTCGACGACGCCGCGATCTATGAGGAGGTGGCCCGGCCGATCGATTCCCGCGCCCTGCCGCTGCGCCGGCTGATGGCGGCGGAGGCGTTCTCCGCCTTCCAGGCCTGGGCCGACAAGGCCGACAAGACGCCCTACTGAGGCCCGAGGTCGCGCCGCATGAGTGTCACCGGCCCCCAGCGATCCCGCTCCTGCCCCATCGCGCGCCAGCCCAGCCCGGCATAGAGCGGCGCGGCGCCGCCGGTGTAGAGCCAGAGGGTGGAAATGCCGTGGCCCCGGGCGTGGCCCTCCACCGCCCGCACCAATGCCCTGGCATATCCCCGGCCGCGGGATTGCGGCCGCACGAAGACGCCGGCGAGCCAGGGCGTAAGATCGGGCCGCGCTTCCAGATCCTCGGTGGCGAGGCTGGCGGTGCCGGCGGGCTCGCCATCCTCCAGCAGCACGAAGCACTCCGCGAAGGGCTGGCGCGGGGTGAGGATCATATGCGTCATCGCCGGCACCGTCATGCCACCGGGATAGTCGAAGAATTCGCCCACCAGCCAGCGCGCCACGACGGGCGCCAGTTCCGGCTCGCCCGAGACGGCGACGATGCTCATGGCCGCCACGCGCGGTGATAGGGGTGGCCGTCGCGGATGCATTGCGCGCGGAAGAGCTGTTCCGCGAGCAACCCGCGCACCAGGAAATGCGGCCAGGTGAGGGGACCGAGGGACAGGCGGTGGGCGGCGGCGGAGAGCACCGCCTCGTCCAGCCCCTCGGCACCGCCGATGGCGAAGGCCAGGGGCCGCGCTGCCTCCATCCAGCGGGTGGTCAGCGCGGCCAGGTTTTCCGAAGTGGGTGCGGCGCCGCCCAGGTCCATCGCCACCAGCAGCGCGCCAGGCGGCAGAGCCGCCAGGATGGCCGCACCCTCCCGCCTGCGGATTTCGGCCGGGCTGCCGCGGGCCTCGGCGAATTCCGCCACCTCCAGCGGGGGGCGCAGCCGGGCATTGTGCTGGGCGAACAGCGCCGCCTCCGGCCCCGGCTTGATGCGGCCGATGGCCAGAAGCCTGGCCTTCAACCGGGTTCGTAGCCGGAGCCGCTATCGGCCTTCGGGCTGTCCTCGCCCCACATCTTCTCCAGCCGGAAAGTGTCGCGCGCCTCGGGCTTGAAGAGGTGGATGACCATGTCGCCGCAATCGATCAGCACCCAGTCCGGGCTGGCCTCGATGGCGTTGCGCTTGAGCTTCATGCCCTCCTTCGCCAGCGCCTCCTCCAGATGCGTGGCCATCGCGCTGATCTGCCGGTCGGCCAGGCCGGTGGCGATGATGATCCGGTCGGTGAAGGAGGAGCGGCCGGTGACGTCGAGCACCTTGATGTCCTCGGCCTTGTCGTCCTCCAGGCTTTTCCGGGCGGCGGCGACAAGCGTCTCCAGCCGGTCTGGCGAGAGCGGGGCGGCGCGTTTCCGGGCGCGGGGGCGTTTGGGGCCGGCGGCGGCCATGGCCTCGGCCTGGGCGGCCTGGGCCTCGGCCGCCAGGATATCGGCCGGGGTGACGGCGCGGCGCGGGGTGGCGCGCGGCTTGGCCTGCACATTGCCGGAGCCCAGCGCGGTGCGGGCCAGGG